>PHBD01000035.1:30301-42200 GCA_002841865.1 Deltaproteobacteria bacterium HGW-Deltaproteobacteria-19 | reverse complement strand
GACCGTCATCGCCGTCACGGCCAGCGCCTTCGAGGAGGACAGGCAGCGGATCTTCGCCGCCGGGGCCGACGGATACCTGTCGAAACCGTTCAAGGAAGAGGAACTGTTTGAAAACATCCGCCGGCTCACCGGGACCGAGTTCCTGTACGATGAGACGGGCGACCTTGAATCAGCACAGCGCGAAACGGGCGATTCCGCGGAGATGCGTCGGATCATCGCCGCCCTTGCTCCGGAGCTGGTCTCCCGGATGCGGGATGCGGTGGAGAGCGCCGACCTCGACCTCTTGAACGAACTGGTTGGGCAAGTGGCGGAACATCCGGATTTCACCCAGCGGATGCAGCAGATGGCCGCCCGTTACGAATATGAAGCAATGATCGAGCTTTTTTCACCGGAGCATCATGCATGAAGAACGATAACAAAGTAGATCCGGTCCAGGCCAATATCCTTGTCGTGGACGACGTGCCCGCCAACCTCACCCTCCTCACCGGCATGCTCAAGGAAAAGGGGCATCGTGTGCGACCCGTGCCCAGCGGGAAGCTCGCCCTCAAGGCCGTGGAGCACGAACAGCCCGACCTGATCCTCCTCGACATCACCATGCCGGAGATGGACGGTTTCGAGGTCTGCCGGAGGCTGAAACAGGATGTACGGTTCCGGGACATCCCCGTCATTTTCATCAGCGCCCTCACGGAAACGCTGGACAAGGTAAAGGCATTCGGCAGCGGCGGCGTCGATTACGTGACCAAGCCCTTCCAGTTTGAAGAGGTCGAGGCGCGGGTGGAGACCCACCTCAAGCTGCGGCGCTACCAGGTCCACCTGGAGGACCTCGTGGAAGAGCAGGTTCAGGAGATATCCGCCTCGCAGGTATCGACGATCTTCGCCCTCTCCAAGCTGGCCGAGTCCAGGGACAGGGAGACGGGAAGGCACCTGGAGCGGGTCCAGATCTTCTGCGGGATACTGGCGGAAAAACTGGGCCGGGAGGAGCCGTACAACCGGGTGATCGACGAGGCCTTCATCCACAACATCTTCAACGCCAGCCCGCTGCACGACATCGGCAAAGTCGCCAGTCCCGACCGGGTCCTGCTGAAATCGGGCGAACTGACGGAGGAAGAGTTCAACATCATGAAGGAGCATCCCGTTGTGGGCGCTGCGACCATGGAGTCGGTTCGCGACGTGTACCCCAGGAACACGTTCATCAACATGGGAATCTCCATCGCGAGGAGCCATCATGAGCGCTGGGACGGGAGAGGCTATCCCGACGGGCTCAAGGGCGAGGAGATCCCCCTGGCGGCCCGGATCATGGCCGTCGCGGACGTGTACGACGCCCTGCGTTCCTGCCGCTGCTACAAGGGGCCTTGCACAAGGGAGCAGGCACTCGGATTCATCGAAAAGGGCAGCGGCGTCCAGTTCGACCCCGTCGTGGTGACCGCCTTCCTGATGCTGGAGGAGGAGTTCGACCGGATCGGAAGCGAAATGGGGTACACAGGATAGGGCATCAACAGGCGCCGGGACCGGGAAGGGCCCGCCTGTCGGCAAGGAGATCCCTTCTTTACGGCCATTCGATGGATGCGCATATGAACTCTTCCTCGCAACGATACAATCGCTACGCGATCCTGAAGATCATCGGCATCTACATATTCTTCGGCGTGCTTTGGATATACTTTTCGGACACCATCCTCGCCTGGCTGGTCCGAGACGCAAACCTGATGACATATGTCCAGATATCAAAGGGCATTCTGTTTATCCTGATCACGGCGTCTCTGCTCTATGTTCTCATCCACACGTATGTGGATCAATTGATGAGGATGAACCGGACGCTTCAGGAGAGGGAGATCCTGCTGCACAGCATCGCGACCAACATCCCCGGCGTCGCATACCAGTTCATTGCCACGGACACCGGAACCTGCAACGTCAGCTACGTGAGCGAGAAACTGACGGAGACCTTCGGATTGTCCACGGAGCTCGATACCTTCTTCCCGTCGTTCTCCGATCACGTCGTGGAGGAGGACCGCAGCCGCTTCCTGGATTCTCTCCGGGAGGCGGTGGTTTCCGGGACCCCCTGGAGGTTCGAGGGCCGGTTTGTCAGGCCGGACGGGGAACCCCTCTGGTTCCAGGCAATCGCCACACCGAAAAGGGACGGCCCTTCGATTCTCTATCACGGCGTCCTGTTGGACATTACAGAGCGGAAGAGAGCGGAAGAAGACCTGCGGCGCCTGAATTTCGCCATCGAGCGGGCCGCGGAAAGCGTCCTCATCACCGACCCGAACGGGGTCATCCAGTACGTGAATCCGGCCTTCGAGAAAGTCACCGGTTACAGCCGCAGCGAGACCATCGGCAGGACTCCGTCGCTCCTGAAGAGCGGCGTCCAGGATCATTCATTCTACGAGAATCTCTGGAAGACCCTCAAGAGCGGTGTAATCTGGAGCGGACGCATTACGAACCGGCGGAAGGACGGGAAACTGATCCAGGCGGATTCGACCATCAGTCCGCTGCTGACCTCCGCGGGGGAACTGACGGGCTACATTGCCCTCAACCGGGACATCACCGAGGCGGTCAAACTCGAGACGATGCTCCGGCAGGCCCAGAAGATGGAGGCCATCGGCACGCTGGCCGGGGGCATCGCGCATGATTTCAACAATATCCTCTCGGCGATGATGGGCTATGCGGAACTGGCGCGGTTCAGGACGACGGACCCGCAGATCCAGCCCTATCTCGAACAGATCCTCAAGGCCTGCGAACGCTCCCGGGACCTGGTCAAACAGATCCTGACCTTCAGCCGCCGGCGGGAGCAGGAGATGAAGCCGATGGCCGTCACCCCTGTCGTCAGGGAAGTCATGCAGCTGCTTCGGTCGTCCATTCCCTCGACTGTCGAGATCCGCACGTCCTTCGAAACTCCCCACGACACCGTCCTGGCCGATCCCACCCAGATCCACCAGGTGTTGATGAACCTCTGTACCAATGCCTTGCATGCCATGCGGGACAGGGAGGGCGTCCTCGATGTGCGACTCGGCCGGCAGGTACTCACCGCGCAAAGCCCGGTTTTCGATCCGGGATTGAAAGAAGGTCCCTATCTGCAGATGGTGGTGAGCGACACCGGGGAAGGGATCGATCCGGCTGTCCGGGACAAGATTTTCGATCCGTTCTTCACAACCAAGGCGTCCGGCGAAGGGACGGGGCTGGGATTGTCCGTCGTGTACGGCATCGTCAAGGACCACGGCGGGATGATTCACGTGGAAAGCGAGCCCGGGAAAGGAACCGCCTTCACGATTCACCTGCCTCTACTCGATGCCGAAAAGAAATGGGAAGGGCCGGAGATGGCCCTGATTCCCGAGGGGACCGGGCACATCCTGTACGTCGACGACGAGGAGCCCATCGCCTCCCTGGGGTGGGAAATGCTCACATCCCTCGGCTATGACGTGGCCGTCCGCCTGAGCAGCCTCGACGCCCTGGAGGCGTTCCGGGCAAACCCGCAGGGCTACGACCTGGTGATCACGGACATGACGATGCCCAACATGACCGGCGCCCGCCTGGCGGGGGAGATGCTGAAGATCCGGCCCGATCTTCCGGTCATCCTGACCACCGGCTTCAGCGAGCGGATGGACAGGGAGGAGGCGCAGAAGCTCGGCTGCCGGGATTTCCTGATGAAGCCCGTCTCCCTCGGCGACCTCGCCCGGGCCGTGAAGAGAGCCCTCGAAAAGGGATCGGAACCGGCGGAACGGTGACCTACGCCGCAAAACAATCTCAAACGGAAATACCTGGTTTATTGCACGATCTACAATGGGAAACATCCATTGCAGGATTCACTTTAAGGTTGCAACCCGGAAGCAACCCGAGTACATTCGCCACGTTCCCAACCTCAGTCCCTGATACGACACTCTTACCTCCAAAATTGAGGCAGGCGCCCGGGATGGAACAGGTTTCCCCCTAGATCAGCATCGACGAACTTGAACCCTTGGCACTGGACATCACGGCGTGGCACAAGGTACTTTCGCCGGCAGGTGAAAGCACGGTCGTTTTTCGCGACGCCGCATTCATCGACGATGTGACCAAAACCAACCTTTCCGCCATGCTCCAGCAGTATGGCCTGGGAAACGTGCACAGCCTGCAGAGAGGTTCTTGCAGCGTGAAGAAAGATCTGACGAATTCCGTCCTCGACCGGCAGAACATCCTCAACAACCCTTACGCCCTTGCTGAAATCGAAAAAGCAGCGGGAATCCGGGGTATTCCGTTTCAAGACAAGACGGTCGTGCTGAAAGAGCAGGTGGCAGCTTTCTTTGAGGTCACCCCCCGCACAATCGACCACTATATCGAGAAATACGGCGACGAACTGCGCCAGAACGGGTATGAGGTACTGCGCGGTAACCGGTTGAAAGAACTGAAAAAGGAGATCGGGAAGCATTTTGGTGACGAAATGGACTTCGTTACCAAAACGACAGTACTCGGCATCTTTGACTTTCGCGCATTCCTGAACCTGTCCATGCTGATCGTCGAGAGTGAGCGGGCACGGCTCCTTCGTCGGGCGATTCTCGACATCGTCATCGATACGATCAATCAACGCACCGGTGGCGGCACCAAATACATCAACCAGCGGGATGAGGATTTTCTTCAATCCTGGTTCGAGGAAGAAAACTATCGACGCGTATTTACCGATGCGCTGAATGATTGTGTGGATATGGGAAACTTCAAGTATCCTCTCTACACGGACAAGATCTATGTCAGCATCTTTCGGGAAAAAGCGACGGAATACCGCAAGGTGTTGCGGCTACAGGAGAAAGACAAGGTAAGGGACACCTTCTATGCGGAGATATTGGATTTGGTCGCTGCTTATGAGAACGGTTTTGCAGCCATATTGCGCAGCAACGTTGCCGCCCGGAAGCGCAAACTGACCTCATGGGAGGTCGATTCACTATTTACAGATTTTGAAAAGCAGGCGTTATGGAAGCCTCTTATTGAGAAAGCACGGAACAAAATGGCCAGCCGCGACCTGGCCTTTCGCGATGCATTGCATCTCCAGCTCAAGGAATATGTCACCCCCCTGCGGCGTGAAGAATTTGAACGTTTTCTCGGTGAGAAAAGCAAGGAATTGGCAGAAAGGCTTGAGGACGCGAAAGATGTCATGAAGCGGCTCAAAGAGCGTGAATAATCATGCCGATTCTCTACCTCACGCTCGATCAGGCTCTTGAAGTGCATCGCAAGACGGTGGCCGTCAGCGGCGGAGGGTCGGTCGGCTGCCTTGACTCCGGGCAGCTTGACTCCATTTTGAATCACATGCGGAATGATGATTATTATCAATCCCTTGCCGACAAGTTGACCCATTTGTTCTTCTGCACCTGCAAGTTCCATTGCTTTGCCGACGGCAACAAGCGAATCGCCATTTCACTTTGTGCACAAATGCTTCTGCTCAACGGCTACTTGCGAAGCGTGGGGGAATTTATCCGCGAATCGGAAAACATAAGCTACCATGTTGCCGCCGGGAACATAAACAAGGAGTTGCTCGGCGAATGGATGAACGCCGTTCTGCAGGGTGACGAAGACGATGAGGCTCTGAAACTGAAGATTTTGAATGCGATATCGAAGGGCATCCCGTGAAGTTACAATGCGAAAATCAAGTGCGGCGAAGCCCACTTCAAAGCCCTGGATAGAGGAAATAATCCGGCGAGCTTCGTGAAGGCCTCGAAATTGGAAGATTTACCCCTGCCTTCCGGGCAATGATTGCCTGCGGGGATCCTTTTTATACAAACCGGCACTCCTGAATATGCACCGCATCTGAATGCCTCCATGAAACTCCTCCACACCTCCGACTGGCACATCGGCCGCGCTCTTCATGGCCGCAAACGATATGAAGAATGTGAGGCCTTCCTGAACTGGCTGGCCGGCGTCATCGAGGAGCAGGACGTCGATGCACTCCTGGTGGCGGGGGATGTATTCGACAGCGGCACGCCGAGCAACCGTTCGCAGGAGTTGTATTATCGATTCCTGCGCCGGGTTGCCGCCGCGCCGCATCGCCACGTGGTCGTGACCGCCGGCAATCACGATTCTCCCTCCTTCCTGAACGCCCCCCGGGAACTACTGAAATTCCTGAACATCCATGTCGTCGGATGTGTGACCGAAGATCCCGCCGAGGAGGTGGTCGTCCTCTCCGGGCCGGATCGTAAGCCTTGCCTCATTGTCTGCGCCATCCCGTATCTCCGGGATCGCGACATCCGCACCGCCGAGGCTGGAGAGAGCATGGAAGACAAGGAAAGAAAGATCGTCGAGGGGATCCGGACCCACTACCGCAGCGTGTACGATGCGGCGAAAGAGAAGAGCGCCCTCCTGGAAAAACCCGTTCCCATCGTCGCCATGGGCCATCTCTACACGGCGGGCGGCATGACGGTCGACGGCGACGGGGTGCGCGAGCTCTACATCGGCTCTCTCCTGAAGGTCGGGACGGACGTCTTTCCCGAGCACATCGACTACCTGGCGCTGGGGCATCTTCATATCCCGCAGACGGTGGGGGGCTCGCCCTTCATCCGCTATTCCGGCTCGCCCCTGCCCATCGGCTTCGGCGAGGCCGGGCATGCAAAGAGTGTCGTCCTCGTGGAGTTCTCCGACCGTGCACCCGACGTTGCCGAGCTTCCCGTTCCGCGCTTCCAGGAATTGAAGACCCTGCGGGGAGACTGGGAGCAGATAGCCCGGGGGATCGAGGAATTGAAATCGCGCGAGAGCAAGGCCTGGATCGAGGTCATCTATGAGGGGGAGGAGATCGTCGGCGACCTGCGCACCCGCCTCGATGAAGCCATTGCCGGGAGCGGCCTGGAGATCCTCCTCACAAAGAATAACCGGGCGCTGGAACGCATCATGGGTAGCATGGATGCAAAGGAAACACTCGATGATCTCGACGTAACGGATGTGTTCCAGCGCTGCCTTGAATCACACGAGGTCCCGGAAGACCAGAAGCCGGCGCTGCTGGATGCCTATCGGGAAATCCTGGTCTCTCTGAATGAACAGGACGAAATGGCGGAATAGGAAAGCGGCATGAGGATACTCGGCGTTCATTTCAAGAACCTGAATTCCCTGGCGGGGGAATGGCAGGGCGATTTCACCCATCCGAATTATTCGTCTGACGGCATCTTCGCCATCACAGGCCCCACGGGCTCGGGCAAAACAACCATCATGGACGCCATCTGCCTGGGGCTCTATGGCAGAACACCCCGGCTGGAACGGGTGACAAAGAACAGCAACGAGATCATGTCGCGCCAGACGGGCGAATGCTTCGCGGAAGTGACGTTCGAGACCCGGAAGGGCCGCTATCGCAGCCACTGGAGCCAGCGCCGCGCCCGGCGGAGGGCCGACGGCGAGCTGCAGCCGGCGAAGCACGAAGTCGCAGACGCCGAATCCGGGGCCGTTTTGGAATCCAAGATCAACGAGACCAACGCCTTCATCGAGAACGCCACGGGCATGGATTTCGGGCGCTTTACCCGCTCCATGCTCCTTGCCCAAGGGGGATTCGACGTCTTTCTCCAGGCCCCGCCCAGCGAGCGGGCGCCCATCCTCGAACAGATCACCGGAACCGGGATCTACAGCCTGATCTCCATGGAGGTCCACAAACGCCGGGTGGAAGAAGACAAGAAACTGGAGACGCTGCAGGCCGGTCTCAAGGGAATCCGGGTATTGAGCGAGGATGACGAAAAGGGATTGAGAATCGTCCTTGAGGAAAATCAGGCCCGGGAAGGAATCCTTGATGGACGGCTGAAGGAAATGAACGGGGCCCTGGCCTGGCTCGACGGGATCCGGTCGCTGGAGAAGGAACGGACGGAACTGGAAGGGCAAAGAAATGATCTGGACCGGCGGCGGCAGGAATTCGAGCCGGAGTCGGGAAGGCTTGAGAAAGCGAGAAAGGCGCTTGTTCTGGAAGCGGAATACACGGCCGTCGCGGGCCTGCGCACCCTGCAGGTGCAGGATACGAAAGAACTGGATAGCACAGCCGCCGTGATCCCGGGAAAGCAGAAGGCCGTCGACCGGGCTCTTGAGGCCAGGCAAACCGCGGAGACCCTGCTGAATGAGATACGCCGCAGGCAGGCGGCGGAAGCGGAGGTTATCCGGAGCGTGCGCGACCTGGATGCCCGGCTGGGTGAACAGAAAAAACAGCTTGAGGAGAAAACGAAGGCGATCGTTGAAAGTGAGACGCAGGCAGGGAGTTATCGGAGCCGCATCGCAGCCATGAAAGAGGAGTGGAAGGACGCGGACGCCACCCTGAAAATCGTCGAAGAGTACCGAACAACGCATGCTGCCGACGCATCCCTGCCGGCCGATCTGAATGCAATTGAAAAGGGGTTTGCTTCGCTTCGCGGCTGCACGCGGAAATATCAAAAGGTGATGGAAGATCTCGCCGGGGCCATGACAAAGAGAGAATCCGTTCTTGGCGCTTTTGACAAGGCTGAGACCGGGCATGAAAAGATTCGCCTGGCAACGGAGAAGAAGCAGGAAGAACTCAAGACGCTGACGGACGGGATCGTGGCGGCTTTGGAAGATCGCGACATCAGCCTGTGGCGCGACGAGATGGGCAGGCTGAAAGACCGCGAGCATAATCTGATGCAGGTGAAGGAAATCATCGAAAGAATGGAAGGGGCCCGCGAAGCCGCCGACACATTGGGAAAACGCCTGGATGCGTTGAGAGGCGACCATGCCCGGTTGTCGGAGGAGATCAAGGCCGCCAGAGAAAAAAAGGACTTTCAGGAAAATGACATCACCGCCCTTGAGACACAGGTCGCACTGCTCAACCGCATCCGGGACCTGGAAGAGGAAAGGAAGCGACTCGAAGACGGAAAGCCCTGCCCGCTGTGCGGTGCAACCGATCACCCCTATGCACGGGGCAATGTCCCGGCCCTGAACGAGGCCGAGGCCGCACTGAAAAAGGCAAAACAGGCCTGCAGGAAGACATCCAAATCATTGAGCGACCTGGAAACCGCCTTGGCTCGGACGAAGGCGGAGATGGGACATGTCGAAAAAGAATTGGCGGAAAAGCAGGAGGCCCTCGGCGCAGATGAAAAACGCTGCGCGGAAGTTCTGCTGAAACTGGGTATGGAGGTTCCGCCGGAAGAGCGCTCTGAAAAAGTGCGGGACATGATTGCCGGTACTCAGGCGAATCTCGCCCGAATTTTCAAGATCGTCTCCAGCGCCGAGGAACTCGGCAAAAAAGAGAAGGCGGCGAGAGCCGACCTGGAAAAATCGAGAGAAAAATTCGAGCATGCAGCAAAAGCGCTTCAGGAAGCCCGGCACCAAGTGGAGACCACCACTCTCGATCATGAGCGTCTGAAAGAAGAAGCAGGTGTACTGGCGGAGGAGGTGAAAGCCCTGCGCATCTCTATCCTGAAGGACATTGAACGTTATGGGATTGCCGAGATCTCCGCAGACGAGCTCGATTCGATATTGAAGAAACTCACCGTGCGTCGTGATGACTGGCGGGCAAAGGAGGAAGAGAAGCAAGAGCTGGAAAGGAAAGTCGGCGAACGGAAGGCCGATATCGAAAAGGATGGGGCGCTGTTGACGCATCTGGAGAAGGATTTGGAAGGAAAGCGCATGAACTGTGACGCTTTGAAGGCGGAGCACGAGGCCTTGGGTGTTTCTCGTCGCGACCTGTTCGGAGACAAGGATGCCAACAATGAAGAGAGGTTGCTGTCAGATGCCGTGGACCAAGCGGCCAAGACGTTTGAGAAGGCCCGCGATGAGCACGGAAAAGCGGAGCAGGAGGTCGGCTCACTGAAAGAGAAAATCGTCTCATTGCAAGAGAAAAAGGGGAAACGGGCGTCAGAGCTGGCAGAAGTGGAACGGAGCCTGGCGGAACGGATCAAAACAGCGGGATTTGCCGGCGAGGCGGAATACCTTTCGTCACGCCTGGCCGAGGAAGAGCGGGAGATCCTGGCGGGCAGGGAAAATTCCCTGAACCGGGAAAAGACAGAGCTGGAAGCCCGCTGGAAGGACAAAACGGAGCGTCTCGCATCGGAGCGCGAGAAAAATCTGACGGATCAATCCGGGGAGGAACTCAAAGAGGGCATCGGCACATGCAATGCCGAGCTGAAGCAGACAAGACTGGATCGTGGCGGAGTGTTGAAAACATTGGAGGAAAACGAGAAGTTCAAGGAAGAGCAGCAGGATCGGCTGAAGATCATAGAGGCGCAGGGCAAAGAATGTGCACGGTGGGCCGGTCTGCACGATCTGATCGGGTCGGCCGACGGGAAGAAGTTCAGGAACTTTGCACAGGGACTGACGTTTGAGATGATGATCGCCCACGCGAACCGTCAACTCGGCAAGATGACGGACCGCTATCTCCTTGTACGCGACACATCAACACCGCTGGAGTTGAACGTGGTCGATAATTACCAGGCGGGCGAGACCCGATCCACGAAGAATCTTTCCGGTGGTGAAAGCTTCATCGTGAGCCTTGCCCTCGCGCTTGGCCTCTCCCACATGGCCAGCCGCAACGTGCCCGTCGATTCTCTTTTTCTCGATGAAGGATTCGGCACCCTCGACGAAGATGCCCTCGAAACGGCCTTGGAGACGCTGGCCGGATTGAAGCAGGACGGCAAGCTGATCGGCGTCATATCCCATGTGACGGCACTGAAGGAGCGCATCGGAACACAGATCCAGATCATTCCGGAGACGGGCGGACGCAGCATTCTGAGCGGCCCCGGGTGCCGGCGGATTTGAAGCATGCAGGCGACCCGTCCTGTCCCTTGACATCTCTCCTCATCTGGCTCAATATGCCACTCCGAACATAACCGAGGCGATTTCTCTTATTATGACCTGAACCGTACTCCCAGATATCCCTGCCAATCGCATGATGGCAGGGTTTTTATTTCGCAATTCGGCAGACTGAGGTTTGGCTATGGAAGAAAAAAAGGAACCCCGACGGCAACCGGCAGGCGATGCCTTGAAACCGCACCTGCAAACGACGGCCATCAACGGGGGTACGCCCCTTGCGGGCCAAACGCCGAAAGAGTTTAACGTCAGGCTCTTTCAAAGGTATCGAAGCACGTTCGACCGCGCCAATGAGGCGATTTTCATCCTTCAGGATGGCTGCTTTGTCTTCGTCAACAGAAAGATGGCGGGTCTTCTGGGAATACCGGTCGAGGAGCTGGAAGGCTACCCCTTTCCGGATTATGTCTGGCCTGCGGACCGGGAACTCATCGTGACGAACTACTGGAAACGGGTCCGGGGAGAGCCTGTCCCCGACACCTACGAGTTCCGGATCATCGGCGCAGGCGGCCGGTTAACCTGGGTCTCCCTGTCGGCGACCGTACTGATGCATCAGGAAAGCAAAACGGCGACGCTGTATCTCCTGACCGACGTCACGGAGCGCAAGCAGGCGGAGGAAGCGCTCAGGCAATCGGAGTTTCGCTATCGAACGATTTTCGAAAATACGGGTACTGCGATCATCGTTATCGAGGAAGATACAACGATCATCCTTGCCAACACCGAGTTTGAGAAATTGACCGGCCGTTCGAAGGAGGAGATCGAGGGGAAAAGGAGCTGGACGGAATTTGTTGGACGGAATGATTTGAAAAGAATGCTGGAACAGCATTACCTGCGCAGAGTCGATACGGACGCTGCCTCCAGATATTATGAATGCTGCATTGTCGATAAAGACGGCTGCAGCCGGAATGTCGCACTCAAGGCAGATCTGATCCCCGGCACGAAAAAGAGCATCGCTTCGCTTCTCGACATAACGGACCTCAAGCGGGCGGAAAAGGCGCTGAAGGAAAGCGAAAGCAAGTACCGGGCTCTGATGGAAAGCACTTCGGCGGGCATCTATCTCATTCAGGACAACATTTTCGTCTATGTCAATCCGGCCTTCGAGGCCATCACCGGTTACACCCTGCCAGAACTGGCGGGTATCCCTTTCTGGAACTTCATCCATCCT
>PHBD01000035.1:0-30275 GCA_002841865.1 Deltaproteobacteria bacterium HGW-Deltaproteobacteria-19 | reverse complement strand
TCCTGATTTCCGGGAAATGGTCAAGGGCAGAGGGACCAGGCGCCAGGAAGGGAAAGAACCTCCGCAGCGGTATGAATTCAAAATCATCACGAAGAGCGGGCAGGAGAAGTGGGTTGAACTGTCCGCGGCGACCATCGACCTGACGGACAGGCCGACAATCATGGGGTCCATGTTCGACATCACCGACCGCAAGCGAGCGGATGAAGAACTGCGGGAGAGCGAGTCACGTTTTCGCACCCTGAGCGAGAACGCACTGGACATCATTTACACCCTGGATCAGACGGGGGCCTTCACCTACGCAAACCCCTCCTGGAAGCGCATCCTGGGCCATGACGAAGAGGAACTGCAGGGACGTTATTTCACGGAATTCGCAAGGGAAGAAGACAGGAGAACGTACCGGAAGCTGTTCAAAGACATCCGGGATGCAAACAAAAACGTCAACAATCACATCGGCGTCCTGCTGACCAGGGACGGGAAGGAGCGGACCTTCAACATGAACAGCTCCTTCAATCGCGACCCGGAAGGCCGTCTCCTCGGTTTTATCGGCATGATGAAGGACATCACCGAACTGAGGGACATGGAAAAGAAGCTCAGCCAGGCCCAGAAGATGGAGGCCATCGGCACGCTGGCCGGCGGCATCGCCCACGACTTCAACAACCTGCTCATGGGCATTCAGGGATATGCGTCCTTGATCCTGCTCGATCTGGAGCCTTCCCATCCCCACTATGAAAGACTCAGGCGAATCGAGGAACAGGTAAAAAGCGGAACGGAATTGACCAGGCAACTCCTGGGACTTGCCCGAGGGGGACGCTACGAGGTGAAGTCCTCCGACATGAACGAAATCCTTGCCAAGACCTCCTCGTTATTCGGGAGGACCAAAAAGGAGATCTCCATCTATCGAAAATTCGCGTCGGACCTCTGGGGCGTGGAGGTTGATCGGGGCCAGATGGAACAGGTATTCATGAATCTCTACGTGAATGCCTGGCAGGCCATGCCCGCAGGAGGCGATATCGACCTGGAAACGGAGAACGTCGTCCTGGGCGATGAACAGACGGTCCCCTACGATGCCAAACCGGGAAAATACGTGAAGATTAAAATCTCCGACACGGGAACCGGGATGGACCAGAAGACAAAAGAGCGGATCTTCGACCCGTTCTTCACGACCAAGGCAATAGGAAGAGGAACAGGGCTGGGACTGGCAATGGTCTACGGCATCGTCAAGGGGCACAGGGGCATCATCCATGTGGACAGCCGGCCCGGCCAGGGAACGACCTTCATCATTCATCTGCCGGCAACGGAAAAGGCTGTCGTCCGGGAAAAGAAGGAAATCGAAACGATAACAAAAGGTACCGAAACGATCTTACTGGTCGATGACGAGCAGACGGTAGCCGAGGTAACCCGGGAACTCCTGGTTTCCCTGGGATACCGGGTGTTCGTGGCCGGAAGCGGCCAGGATGCCATTGCTGTTTACATGGTTAAAGGAAAAGAGATCGACCTGGTGATCCTGGACATGGTCATGCCTGGAATCTCGGGAGGAGGGACGTTCGATCGTCTCCGGGAGATCAACCCCGAAATCAGGGTCATTCTTTCCAGCGGATACAGCATCAACGGCCAGGCCCAGGATATCCTCGACCGCGGCTGCAATGGGTTCCTCCAGAAGCCTTTTCGTATCGAACAGCTGTCCGGCAAGGTCAGAGAGGCGCTGGACTGAGATAACCTTTCCTGCATCCCCGCGGCGGAGCAGTCAAGCCGTTCCCTGTCAACTCGGGGAGACGCCCGGGACAAATCGGTGGACCAGGTTCCGGCCGTTCTGCTTGGCCTCGTACAGAGCGGAATCAGCGGCGCGGATCAGGGCCTGAATCGAATCGGCATCATCCGGGAAAGTAGCCAGGCCGATGCTGATGGTGATCTGTCTCGGGAATCCCTCGATCTTGCTTCCCGCCACCGCGGTACGGATTCTTTCCCCGAAGATCATCCCGCCTTCCCCGTTGGTCTCCGGCAGGATGATGACGAACTCCTCCCCGCCAAACCGGGCCGGGATGTCGCTTTCACGGGCGTGAATCTTGAGCAGGCCCGCCACGGACTGCAGGACCGTATCGCCCATCTGGTGGCCGAAGGTGTCATTCACGCTTTTGAAGTGATCCAGGTCGCACATGGCCAGCGTGAGCCGGTGTCCGTAACGCCTGGCGCGCCGAAACTCCGCATCCAGCTTCACGTTGAAGTAGCGCCGGATATAGAGTCCGGTCAGCTCATCGGTGATGGCCATCTCGTACAGAGAGGTGTTGTTGATCGCCACGGCCGCCTGGTTGCCAAGGGCATTGAGCAGCTCCAGGTCTTCTGTGGTGAAGATTCCTTTGTCGATGATTTTATTCGTGATATTGATGACCCCGATGGCTTCGTCCGCGACCACCAGTGGGATGCACAGGATCGATTCGACGTTGGATTCCCGGTTTTCGAGGTATCGCTCGTCCTTGTCCGCTGCATTGACGATGATCGCTTCCTTCGTCTCGAACACCTTGCCCGCGATGCCCTCGCCGACGGCAAAGGTCCGGCAGGTCATGGCGCCGGAATTGATGGCCTCCTCCGTTTTTTTGTCCGGGAGGCCGTTCACGACATGGATAACCAATCGCCTCGTCTGCTGATCGAAGAGCATCAGCGAGCCTTTCTGGGCCTCGGTGGTCTCGATGGCCTGCTGCAGAATGAACTTCAGCAGGTTTTTCAGGTCGCCGATGTGGATCATGGCCCGGCCGATGTTGTACAGGATGGACAGGTTCTTGACCGTCTTGTTCAACTCGACCATGTCCGCTTCGCTTTTCTCATAAAGCTTGGCGGTAATGATGCTCACCGACGCCTGCTCGGCCAGAATGTGCAGAAACTCCAGATCGTTGTCCGTATAGGAATTGCCGTTTTTCTTCGTGCCGACGCTCAACAGCCCCACGACTTTCCCGCGGTGCACCAGAGGAACGAAATACCGGCTCAGGAGTCCTGACAGCCGATACCTTTCGAACGGAACCGTGAAGCGCGATTCCCCCAGGCTGTCGACCGTGGCAAACGGCTGTCCCTGCCGGATTGCCTGCCACAGCAACCCCTCGTCAGCCGGAAACGAGAAATCCGCCGGGAGCTCCCCCGACAGGCCGAGGCCCTGCACCATCTCAAACCGTGTCCTGTCGTCATCCATGATGAACAGGGCGAAGGTCTCCACCCCGAAGCGCTCCTGTACGATGCTGGTGAACACGTTGTAAAGCTCACGCACGCCCAGCAGGTTGTCGAAGGCCTTCCCCGCCTGCAGAAGGCTGGACAAATCGAACAGCTTGCGCTCCAGTTGCACCAGTTTCTGATCCGTCTGATCCATAGATCTCCTGATTTCGCACCGTGTTTCGCCAAATGATCGGGACCGCACCGATCCCGACAGAACAGCCTGCAGCGGGAAAGGGATGGCTGTGACGCCCGCACCCGGGGATGGGATCCCCGAATGGCCGGGATGGAACCTTCGTCAGTCCTTCCCCCGCAGGCTCTTTTTCAGATATCCGCTGAATTCCTTGTACGTTCCAGCCAGTTCACGGGGTTCCCCTGTCCGTCCATCCAGGTCCCGCATGCTGGGCGGCAGCTCCGGGTCAATGCCCAGAATCGCCTGGACCTCCTCCGGGAACTTGGCCGGGTGGGCGGTCTCCAGGGAAACGCAGAGGGGGAAGTCGCCGTGCCGCGTGAGCCAGGCCTCCAGGCCCTTCCAGCCCACGGCGCCGTGGGGCTCCAAAACGACTTTGTAGGCGTCATACACCCGGCGGATGGTCCGGCGGGTCTCCTCGTCCGAGACGGAGACGGAGAAGATCCGCCGCTGCATCTCCTCCCGGTCCGGCCGCTTCCAGACACGGCCGCCCCGGTCCACAGTGCCTCCGTAGAGATCGAAGAAGCGGGCCAGGTTGCTCGGGTGCCCCACGTTCATGGCGTTGGAGAGGCAGGCCCGGGAGGGCGAGATCTTCGCATAGAGGCCGGTCTCGAGGAATCGCGGGAACTCGTCGTTCTCGTTGGTCGGCATGACCAGGGTCCGCACCGGAAGGCCCATCCTGCGGGCATACTCGCAACCCAGGGCGTCGCCGAAGTTGCCCGAGGGGACGGAGAAGACGATCTCCTCCCCCGGTTCCGCGAGCCGGGCATAGGCGTACACGTAATAGACGATCTGCGGCAGGATGCGGCCGAAGTTGATGGAGTTGGCCGACGTCAGGTTCAGCCCCGCCAGCTCAGGATCCGCAAAGGCCTGTTTCACCAGGTCCTGGCAGTCGTCGAACTTCCCCTCCACCGAGACAGCCTGGACGTTCTGCCCGATGGTGTCGAGCTGCTTCTTCTGGCGGCCGCTCACCTCGTCCCGGGGATAGAGGATCGTCACGGCAATGCCGGGGACACCGCGGTATGCGTCACCCACGGCGCTTCCCGTGTCGCCGGAGGTTGCCACCAGGATGTTCAGGCGGCTGCCGGTGTCCCGGAAATGGCTCATGAGGCGGGCCATCATGCGGGCGGCGAAGTCCTTGAAGGAGGCGGTGGGCCCCCGGTCGAGGCGCATCAAGAACTTGCGGCCGGTCACCGGTTCCAGGGGAACGTCGTAGTCGTAAGCATCCTCGACAATGCGCCGGAGGGCGTCCTTCCCGATCTCTCCCTGCAAAAAGGACCAGCCCACGAGAAGGGCGGCTTCCGTGTAGGGTCTGTTTTTGAGGGCCAGGATCTCCTCCGGCCGGAGGGACGGAATCCGGTCCGGCATGAAGAGCCCCTCGTCGGGGGCCTGCCCCAGGAGGAGGGCCTCCCGGAAGGAGACTTTCCCTTTGAAGGGCACGATCCCGGCTGCCTCTCCCAGGTCCCGGTTCGTGCTGTAGTAAAGAATCGAATCTGCCATGTGCATCCTC
The DNA here is from genome assembly GCA_002841865.1 of Deltaproteobacteria bacterium HGW-Deltaproteobacteria-19. Taxonomy (GTDB): domain Bacteria; phylum Desulfobacterota; class Syntrophia; order Syntrophales; family PHBD01; genus PHBD01. Next base: position 25,380 of record PHBD01000035.1, on the reverse strand, counting down.
ACTTTCCCGCCGCCAGGATCGCCTCCACCTCGACCAGGGCCTGCCTCGGCAGGGCTGCCACACCCACGGTGGCCCGGGCGGGATAAGGTTCCTTGAAATATTGCGCCATGATTTCGTTCACCCTGGGGAAGTTTCCCAGGTCCGTGAGAAAAATGGTCAGCTTCACCGCGTCGTCCAGGCCCAGGCCGGCGGCTTCCGCAACGGCCTTCAGATTGGAAAAGACCCGGTGGATCTGCTTCTCGATCCCCTCCTCCAGCGCCATCGTTGCCGGATCCAGGCCGATCTGGCCGGAGAGGAACACGAGTCCCCCCGCCCGGACGGCCTGGGAGTAGGTGCCGATGGCCTTGGGAGCCGCATTTGTTGCGATGATGTCCTTGACCGCCATGTCAGTCGTCCTCCTCTGTTCCCGACGTCAGCTTATACCAAGCTTCAAGTCTGTCCGCCGGTCGGGCCATTCGTGTTTTCGATCCCCCGGAACAGCAGCTTGCACAGGTTGTCCGTGAGTTCATCCGGGTCGATATCCTTGTCGAAGATGACCTCTCTCAGGCAAATGTGCTCCAGGCTTCCGAGGAGTACCTGCCGAATGAATTTCGGAGGAATATCGTTCCGGATCTCCCCGTTGGCAATCCCCTCCTCGATGACGTTCAGAACGGTCTTGGCATAAACCGTCACGATCCAGTCATAGGTCTCACTCGTGTAGAATCCGGGCATGCCCCGAACCACCAGGGAGAGCAGTTTCGCGATGATCCTGTTGGATGCATACACGTTAATATGCATCCAGATGAGCCTCCTCAATTTGTTCAGCGTGCCGTTGATACCCTTGAGGTCCAGCTCGAAACGCGCCAGGTGACGATCCAGGTAGTGCCTCAAGACAACATACAACAAGTCCCGTTTATCTTTGAAATGCTTGTAGATCAGGGGCTCGCTGACACCAGCCGTCCTGGCTATCTCCGCAGTGGTGATCGCGTCGTATTCCTTGATTTCCAGCAGCGATTTCAACGCTTCGATGATCTTGACCTTGCCCGGCGGCATGGTCTCGAAAATGTCGCGCTTCGTGAACTGTTTTCTTTCCGACGTCACTTTATCACCCCTTTTTCGCCTCCGTCCATATGGATTCGGCAGTGCGATAAGGCCACCCGTTTCTCCTGTTTTCAGTGATTCCAGAGGATCAGGATGACAGGCGGCAGATGCATCCACTCCCGATTCTGCGATCTGAATTTTGGATGTCTTCGCATACCGGTTTGCCATTGACATGACAAGCTTTTTCCGGATTCGAGCCGACGCGGTCGGTAAACGATAAAAAAATCTTGACAAGGACATTGGTGAGTGAGTATTACTCACCCGTCTTTCGATAAGCAAGCAGTTCTTTTTAACAATATGTTATTATGTGCTTTTATCGAATTACGAGAAGGTTAGTGCCATTAACGAACGATGGAGGTAGAGACTCATGAAGCAAACGGATTTCGTTTGGGATTACCGCGATCCCTACGAGTGGATGAAACGGGTAAACAGGGGAACGTTTCCGCCGATGATCATCACCTGCGCCATCACGGGGGGACTGCACGGAAAGGAATCGAACGAAAACCTGCCGGAAACAGCGGAGGAGCAAGCCGACGCCGTTTACGAAGCCTACAGGGCAGGCGCCGTTTCCGTTCATATTCATGCCCGCGATACCGGCAACCTGGCCATGACGACCAGCAAGGCGGAACATTATTCGCGGGTCAACCGGCTCATTCGCGAACGCTGTCCCGACATCATCATCAACAATACGACCGGAGGGAGCCCGGGGCTGTCTCTTCAGGAGAGAATGGCCTGCCTTTATGCGGATCCGGCGCCCGATATGGCGAGCCTCAATCCCGGCCCGTTCATGATGAAGTTCTTCCTGAACGAGAGGAAACCGCCGCTCCCGCACACCCGCCCGGGGACGATGTTCGACGCCTGCGTTCCCGCCAGCTACAGCGACGTGAACGCCTTCGCCAAAACGATGAAGGAGAAGGGGATCAAGCCGGAAATCGAACTATACCACCCGGGGCAATACTGGGTCATTCATGATCTCATCCGGGAAGGCAACCTGGATGCCCCGTACATGGTTCAGTTTGTGCTCGGGTTCCAGACCTCTTCCTACCCCACGCCCGCCAACGTCCTGTCGCTCATCAACGAACTGCCCCCGAATTCGATCTTCTCGCTCATCGGTGTCGGCCCCTACCAGCTGTCGATGAACGTGATGTCCATCATCCTCGGCGGGCACGTGCGCGTCGGGATGGAAGACAATCTCTATTATCGCAAAGGCGAAAAGGTCAAAAGCAACGCCCAGGTCGTCGCACGGATCAAGCGCATTGCGGAAGACATGAATCGAGAGATCGCCGACGTCGCCCAGGCCCGAGAAATCCTCGGGCTGCCGCAGCGCCCCTGACGGGAGGCCGCACACCGGCCATCGCACAATGAATGCACAACGGGAGGTACCGAATGAAAGACGCAAAACCGACCTGCGAGGGACGAATCAAAGTCCCCTACAAATGGTTTGTAGGCGAAACGGGGAGCCGCTTCTTCGCCGCACTCCGGGATCGATGCGAGATCTGGGGGACACGGTGTTCGAGGTGCAACAAGGTGTATGTCCCGCCGGTGAAGAACTGCTGGGGGTGTTTCCAGCCGCTCGACGAATGGGTCCCCGTCAGCGATTCCGGGGTTGTGGAATCCTTCACCGTCGCGCGCTGTCCGGACGCCATGTTCGGGCTCGATCCCCCCGTTGTTTACGGGTTGATCCGCCTTGGGAAAGCCAGCGGATCGCTCCTGCATTACATCGGGGAAGCCAGGCCGGAGGAAGTGAAGGTCGGGATGCGGGTCAAGGCGGTCTTTGCCGACCGGCGATCGGGAAACATTCTTGATATCAAGTATTTCGCACCGGTGCGCGAGTAAGGAGACAGGCATGGAAAAGGTCGCAGTAATGGGTGTCGGACAGACCTCCTTCGAACGCGAAAAGGACGATACGTTTGAAGAGATGGTGTTCGAGGCGGTCCAGGCGGCGTTGTCGGATGCCGGCGGGAAGATCGGCGATATCGACAATGTCCTCACGGTCTCCAATGATTTCTGGGACGGCCGGACGATTTCATCGATGTCGGTCATGTACGCGGCCGGGGCCTGGGACAAGGACGTGTCGACCGTCGAGGGGGACGGAATCTTCGGGGCGATCTACGGCGCCATGAGGACGCTTGCCGGTTCGTTCGACACAACGCTCGTGGTGGCTCACGCGAAAGGATCCATGGGCCGGATGAACCTGATCACGAACGGGATGTTCGACCCGATCTATCAGCGCCCCCTGGGAATCGATGCAACGATGGCCGCCGCCCTGCAGGCGAGATGCTACATGGAGCGCACCGGCGCCACGGAAGAGGATTTCGCCAGCGTTTCGGTGAAAAATCACCGGAACGGCTGTCGCAATCCCCATGTCCACCTCGGGATGGAATTATCCATTGAGGACGTCCTCAGGTCCCGAAAAATCTCGGACCCCCTGAAACTGTATGACTGCTCGCCCATCTCGGACGGAGCCGCTGCAGTCGTGCTGGCCAACGAGCGCGGAGCGAAGCGGTTCGCGCAAAAACCGGCCTGGATCAGGGGAATGGGACACTGCTCGGACTCCTACACGCTTGGCTACCGTGACCTGGCAAATACCCGCGCACTGCAGGCGGCGTCCCGGAAAGCCTATGGCATGGCCGGCATCGCCGATCCCTTGAAGGAGCTGGATGTCGTGGAGCTGTACGACGCGTATTCCTACATGGAACTCCTCTGGTACGAGGGGCTGGGACTGGCCGCGGAGGGCCGCGGAGCAGAGCTGATGATGTCCGGAGCCACGTGCATGGGCGGGGACCTTCCGGTGAATCCCTCGGGTGGTGTGCTCAGCGCGCATCCGGTGCTCGTAGCCGGCCTGGCACGGCTGGCCGAGGCGGTTCTGCAGGTGCGGGGTGACGCCGGGGAACGGCAGGTGGCCGGCGCGAAAACCGCCCTGGCGCATGGAATCAACGGCGCCTGCGGGCAGGCACACGGCGTCATCGTGATCGGAACATAAAGAGAGGGAAGAACGATATGGGCAAACGGGCAGCAATCGTGGGTTTCGGCCAGACCAAAGGGAGCAGCTCCCGAAAAGACGTCAACGGGATCGAGATGATCCATGAGGCGGTTAGCGCGGCCCTGGCGGATGCGGAACTGGGCATTGAGGATATCGACGCCGTCGTGATCGGCAACATGGATCACTTCGAGGGCATCAACTATGTAGACATGTGGAGTGTCGAGGGCTCCGGCGGCGTCATGAAGCCCATCATCAAGGTCACAACGGGGGGAACAACGGGTACGACAGTGGCCATGTGCGCCTACTACCACGTGGCATCGGGATTGTTCGACCGGGTGCTGGCCATCGGGTGGGAGAAGAACTCCGAATCCGATACGACAGGCGCCATCATCACGGCATACGACCCCATCTGGGAGCGTCCCAACATGGCCGGCGCCATCGGCGGCCTTGCCGTCGATGCCAGCAGATACATGCACGACCACGGCGTGACGGAGCGGGACGGAGCCAGGGTCACCGTCCGGGATCGGCTGAACGCCCTCAACAATCCCTACGCACATCTTCGCCAGGAGTGGATGCGCGGGAAGGACGTGGCCACCCTCGTGGATCTCCTGGTTTCATCCGAGGAGAACCAGGTCCTGGCCTACCCGCTCAGGATGAGCGACCTCTGTCCCCGGACCGATGCCGCCGCCGCCCTGATCTTTGCATCGGAAGATGTCGCCGAAACGATCGCACCGGTCCCGGCCTGGGTCCTCGCCGTCGCCAACCGGCATAATACCGTTTATTACGGGGACCTCGACTGGTCCCTGAACGAAACGCTGGAGGCCGCCTCGCGCCAGGCCTTCGCCAAAGTCGGAATCAGGGAGCCGCTCAAGGAGATCGACGTCTGCGAGCTCTATCTCCCCTATTCCTATGCGGGCCTGGCCTGGATCGAGTCGATCGGTTTCTGCGGTCCCGGCGAGGGGCGGCGTCTGCTCTGGGACGGTGTCACCGACATGGACGGAGAAATACCGATGAATCCCTCCGGTGGGGTCATGAGCTCCAATCCCATCGGCGCCACCGGGGTCATCCGCGTGGGGGAAGCGGCCATTCAGATCATGGGGAAAGCAGGTCTGCGCCAGTTGAATCGGGACGTGAAGATCGCCATGGCGACCGGTTTTGGAGGCTGCTACTGGGCGGACGTGCTTCTTCTCGGGAAAAATAAACCCCTCTAGGGGGCAGGAAGCGTGGAGGATGGAATGGCGGATCGCAAAACGGGACAGACCGAACTGCTCTATGTAACGTCGGGAGACATGTATCAGCCCTATTCGTATTCCCTGGGCCGCTTGGGGGCTGAATTCCTGAACACAATCAAAGAAGAGAAAAGATTCCTCGGCGCCCGATGCCCCGGATGCAACCGGGTGTACGTGCCCCCGCGGAGCGTTTGCGGCCGATGCCACATGAAGATGGAGGAACTGGTCCCGGTCTCGGATGAAGGCGAAATCGTCGCGTGCGCAATCATCGAGTTCGGATTCGTGGATCCCAATACGGGGATTGCGCGTCCGGTTCCGTACGGGACGGCCTTCATCCGGCTGGACGGTGCGGACACCGCACTGCCGCATTTTCTCGACAGCGTCGACCGGGAGAAAGTGAAGGTCGGCGCCCGGGTGAAGGCCGTCTTCGAAGAGACGAGGACCGGCAAGATTATGGACATCAAGCACTTTGCGTTGATCGACCAATACAGAAGACCAGGAGGCTCAAATGGATTTTCAGTTGAATGAGGAACAGAGGCTTTTGAAGGAATCCGTCGCCAGATTCGTGGACAACCAGGTGATCCCGCTTGCACCCGAGATTGACGAAGACGGGCTGTTTCCCGTGAAGAATTTTCAGACCATGGCGGAAATGGGACTCTTCGGGATTTCCATCCCCCAGGAATTCGGCGGGAGCGGTGTCGATCTTCTGTCCTGCCAGCTCGTCATGGAAGAGCTTGCCAGGGGGTGCGCGGCCACCGCCAACACCTTCGGGGCGCATTCGATCCTCTGCACGGAAAACCTGTGCCGGAACGGAAATGACGAACAGCGGAAAAAGTATCTGCCCGACCTGATCGCGGGGAAGAAGATCGGCGCCATCGGCATCACGGAGCCGGAGGCGGGATCCGACGCCCTGTCGATGAGGACGAAGGCCGAGAAGAAGGGCGATTCTTACATCCTTAACGGGAGCAAGATGTTCATCACCAATGGCCCCGTGGCAGACGTGGTGATCGTGTACGCCAAGACGGACCCGGCAGCGGGGGCTCGCGGAATCACCGCCTTCATCGTGGAGAACGGCTTCCCGGGATTTGCCAGGGGAAGATCGCTCAAGAAGATGGGTGTAAAGGGGTCGCCCACCGGGGAGCTCATCTTCGAAAACTGCGAAGTGCCCGCCCGGAACGTGCTGCTGGGCGAGAACAAGGGCATCCAGGTGCTCATGAACGGCCTGGACCGCGAGCGGATCACCTACTCGATTCTCCCGGTCGGCATGGCCCAGGGCGCCTTTGACGTCGCCATCCGCTACGCGAAGCAGAGAGTGCAGTTCGGCAAGCCCATCGCCTCATTCCAGATGGTCCAGGAAATGCTGGCGGACATGGCGACCTTGATCCAGGCCGGGAGGATCCTGGGATACTGGGCGGCCACGGAAGCCGACTCGGGCAAGAGGGTCACCCTCGAGGCGTCCTACGCAAAGGTCTTCAACTCCCACGTGGGGATGGAAGTGGTGAACAAGGCGCTGCAGATCCTCGGCGGCTACGGGTACATCAGTGAGTTCCCGATAGAAAGAATGTATCGGGATATCAAGGGGATAGAAATCGGAGCGGGGACCACTCAGATTCAGAAGCTGATCATTGCCAGGGAGCTGTTGGCGAAGTTCGGCTGATCGCGGGGGAAGTCGCGGCGCGGCCGCTGAAGCCTGGGGAGGCGGTGGGTGTCGCCCTCCAGAGAAACGGACCACCTTTCATCAAAAGGAGAACAGCCATGTTGATTCAGGAAAGATTCAGCAGGAATGAATGGTACAAGTCAACCGTGCAGAAACTGTTCTACGAGGTCTGCCTGGATCGGCCGGACAAGACGGCCATCGTTTACGGGGGAGATAACATCTCTTATGCGGCACTTCAGGACAGGGTGAACCGGCTTGCCGGCTCCCTCCTGAAACTGGGCATCGGGAAAGGAGACCGCGTCTGCATGTTGCCGTCTCCGACGCCGGACTTTGTTTGTCTTTACTTTGCCGTCCTCCAGATCGGGGCCGTCATCAATCCCTTGAACCTGCTCTGGGGGCAGATCGAATTTACGGGCGTTCTCCGCCGGAACGACCCGAAGGCCATCGTGACGGTCGATCAATACGGCGGCAGGAATTATATCCAGCTCCTCAGGGACTCCATCCCCGATCTCGAACTTCGCGGGGACAGCGCTTCCTCCAAAAGCATCCCCGCCCTGGCTCGCCTCATATGCTGCAGCAAAGAAGGGAAAAAGCACGAAGGGTTCCTGGATTTTCACAGCCTGATCGAGGGCGGCGCGGGTTATGACAAGGCAGCAATGCACAAGCAGATCATGGATGCCAAGCCCACGGACATCCAGTTCATCTGCCAGACCTCCGGGTCGACGGGCCTGTCGAAAAGCGCCCTCTGGGACCACCGGCCTCCCATGGGAACGGTCCATTTTGCAGCCAAGGGCCAAGACTACAATGAAAACGACAAGTACATGAACATCGCACCTTTCTACCACAACAGCGGCATCTACGCGATCAACCTGGCCCTCACCTACTGCGGCTCCACACTGTTCCTGACGGATACGTTCAATCCGTTTGAGGTTGTCGAGATGATCGACAAGTACGGCTGCACCTGCACCCTGGGCTTCGATGCCCACTTCGTGGCGATGAAACACGCAATGAAAGCCAGGAATACCCGGTTCACCGTCCGCAAGATCAACGGCGCGATCACCGCCCAGTCGTATGATATGATCATCCAGGAAATGATGCAGGTGGACGAGGCGGATGCGAATATCCAGAGGCTCTATGCCCAGACCGAAAACGGCCCGCTCGTCACGCTCGGCGAATACGACTGCGTCGTCCACAGGCTCAAGAAGTACACGGCCGGCCGGCCGGCGCCCGGCGTCGAACTGGTAATCAAGGACATCGGCACGGGCGAAAAGCTTCCCGACGGAAAACAGGGGGAAATCCGCTACCGAAGCCCGTTCTGTTTCAAGGGATACTACAAGCAGGAGAAGGAATCGAAGGAAGTCTTCGACGATGAAGGATATATCAAGAGCGGGGACTTCGGGATGATGGAGAACGGGTATCTCGTGTTCCTGGGCCGGATGGGCGGCGTCATCAAGACGGGCGGCGAGAACGTATCCACAACATACGTCTCCACGCTGCTCCTGGAGCTGTTCCCGGCTGAATTCGAGGACGTCCAGACATTCGGCGTCCCGGACCCCTACTGGGGAGCAAAGCTGGTTTCCCTGGTGCGAGTCCGGAGCGGCATGAAATTGCGGGACATTGAAGAATTGAAGAAGGAATGCAAGGGAAGAATGGCGAACTACGAGATCCCCAAGATGATCATTGAGTGGGAAGGTCCCTGGCCCACGACGGCCGAAGGAAAAGTGAACGTGAAGGTCCTGCAGCAGGAAGCCGAAAAGAGGGCCGGAGCGGCCAAGCCGGAATAGCCGGTTCCCCTCTGCAAGGATTGTTTCCGACATCGGGAGGAAGAAGGAAATGATAAAAACAGGCGCTCAATATCGGGATGATATGGAGAGGATGAAGCCGAGCATCTACATGATGGGGGAAAAAGTCGAAAATTACCAGAAAGACCCCCGGTTCCGGTCTTCATTCAATCTTGTCGCCCTGAACCACGACATCTGCTTTGATGAAAAATACAGGGATCTCGCCGTATGCCATGAGCCGCTTGTGGACGAGCCGGTCCGGCGGTTCACGCACAAGCTCCAGACGACACAGGAAGATTCCCTGAAGAAGGCCCAATTGACCCGGCAGGTTTGCCGCCACCACATCTGCGGGTGGTGCATGTCCAACAGCCTGTGCATTCTCTGGACGCTGACCCATGATATCGACCGGAAATACGGCACCGAGTATCACCAGCGTTTCAAGGAGTTCGCCGGGTTCCTGATGAAGAACGATTACGACTGCTTCTGGGCGATGATGAACCCCAAGGGCGACCGGTCGCTGAAGCTTGACCAGCAGAAGCAGGGAAGCCCCGGGGTCAAGATTGTCAGGAAAGACAAGAAGGGCATTGTCGTCCGGGGGGCGAAGGTCAGCAATTCATATGCGACCTGCTCCCTGTATACGTTTGCCGTGCCGTGCACGGCGCTGACGGAGGGCGAGAAAGATTACGCCGTTGCGTTTGCCGTGCCTTCGGATGAAAAAGGAGTTCACTTCATCGTCAGGCCGGCACCGAACCGGGACAGTTCCGCCCCCGACCACGACATGGAGAATCCGATCGGGTCCGAGATCGGGATCGTGGAGGGGACGGTCATCTTTGACGACGTGTTCGTCCCCTGGGAAAGAGTGTTCATGTGCGGCGAATGGGACATGGCACAGCAGCTTCCACTTCTCTTTTCCAATATCCATCGCCAGTCGAAATGCGCCTGCCTGGCGGGGCACTCCGACCTCGTATGCGGCGTGGCTTCCCTGGTGGCCGACGTCAACGGTACGAGTCGCATCGGCCATATTCGGGAGAAGATCACCCAGTTGATGATCGAGGCTGAAGTTGCCTATGGATGTTCCCTGGGAGCGGCCATGGAAGGATCTCTGCACCCCGGGGGAATCTTCATCCCCAGCACGGCGATCACCAACGCCGGCGTTACCTACATCAAGAAGCTGACGGGCGAACAGATCCAGCTGTTGCACGATGTCTCCGGCGGCATCATCTGCACGATGCCCGTCGAGGCGGATTACCGGAATCCCGTGACCAAAAAGTGGATGGACGCCTACCTTTTCGGCAGTTCCAAGTACACGACGGAAGAGCGGTTGAGAGCCCTGTATCTGGCCCAGGAGATCGCCTCCTCCAAGTTTACGGGATACTTCATAGGCTGGGGCGTCAATGCGGCAGGATCGCCGGCGGCCTGTGACATCTTCGTCCGGAGCCATTACGATCTGAAGGCGTCTGTCAGCGTTGCCAGAGAATGGGCCGGGATCAAAGAAAAGAAACGCCCTTCGCAAAAGGCGAACAGCGAACGCTGACAGATCGCTATCCGTGACTGTCGGGGGTTTCCCCGACAGTCACGCCTCTCCGGCAGGCTGCCCCCGCGGCCGCCTCCGGAGAGGCATCACCCCGGATGCACCTTTTTTCCTCAGCGGTTTCCGTCCATTCACCTTCTGTCCCGAGGTTCTCGATCTTCTGCGAAGCGACGGTAGCCAGGGAAGGCCTGCCTGTGCTATCTATCTTCCGGCTGTTGCGATTCAGACCCGGACCGTGTTTTCTCCCGGGACGAAAAAATCCGCTTCCATGGCAATCCGGACCCCATGATCCACCCCGAGCGCATCACACTTCTCAATCGGCAATCTCCCCGGAAGGGCCGCTGGGTCCTCTACTGGATGCAGGCGTCCCAGCGGGCTACGGGGAACCACGCCCTGGAGTTCGCTGTTCGGGAGGCGAACGGGATGGGGCTTCCCGTCGTGGTCTTCTTCGGCCTCACGCCGGACTTCCCCGAGGCGAACCTGCGGCACTGCCGCTTTCTCCTGGAGGGTCTCCGGGAGGTCCGGAACGACCTGGACAAGCGGGGCATCGCCCTCGTCATCCGGGCCGTCTCTCCGGAGAAGGGCGCCCTGGAGCTGTGCCGGGACGCCGCCCTGGCCGTGACGGACCGGGGGTACCTCCGGATCCAGAAAGCCTGGCGGGAGGCCGTCGCCCGGGAGGCCCCCTGCCCGCTCATCCGGGTGGAATCGGATGTGATCGTTCCTGTGGAGTCGGCCTCGCCGAAGGAAGAGTTCTCCGCCGCCACACTGCGGCCGAAGATCCGGACCCGACTGGGAGATTTTCTGCATCCCCTCGAGGAGACGCCGGTGAAGCGCGACTCCCTGGGGCTTCGGCTGCCCGGCCTTTCCCTGAACGACCCGGAGGCCATTCTGCGGGACCTGCCGGTGGACCGGGGTGTACCGCCCGTCGATTCCTTCCGGGGCGGCTCCGGCGAGGCCCGGAAGTTCCTGAAACGATTCCTCGCCCATGCCCTGGACCGCTACGATAAGGACCGGAACGTCCCCGGCTCCGACGCCGTCTCGAACCTGAGCCCGTACCTGCACTTCGGCCACATCTCGCCCCTGGAGATCGTCCTGGCGGTCCGGGCCTCCCGGCGCGGAAATCCGGCGGCAAAGGAGTCCTTCCTGGAGGAGCTGATCGTCCGGCGGGAGCTGGCCCTGAATTTTGTCCATTACAACCCGGCCTACGACGCGTACAAAGGGGCCGTACCGGCCTGGGCGCAGCGGACCCTGGAGGAGCACGGCCGGGACCGGCGGGAGTACGCCTACAGCTTCCGGGACCTGGAAGAGGCCTGTACCCATGATCCCTACTGGAACGCCGCCCAGCGGGAGATGGTCCGGACGGGAAAGATGCACGGCTACATGCGAATGTACTGGGGGAAGAAGATTCTTGAATGGAGTGCATCCCCCGCGGAGGCTTTCCGGACGGCGCTGGCCCTGAACAACCGCTGGGAGCTGGACGGCCGGGACCCCAACGGCTTCGCCGGGGTTGCCTGGTGTTTTGGAAAGCACGACCGGCCCTGGGGAGAACGCCCGATCTTCGGGAAGGTCCGGTATATGAACGCCGCGGGGCTCAAGCGGAAGTTTGATATGCGACCCTACCTGGATCGCTTCGGGAGCGACGTGTGAGCCCTTTATTTCCGGCTGTTCGGTGCCCTTCACCCTCTCCGGAGCCCTATTTTCACTTGCGTTGCACCGCCTAATCCCGTATGTTTCCACGCAGCCGCCCTCCGGCGGCCCCTGAATCTTTCAAATGCAAGGGGAAACTGCCCATGCGATATCGAAGAATCATTGCCGTCGTCATCATCCTCCTGCTTCTTCTCCTCCCATCGGCCGCCCTGGCCAAGGCGAAGAAGGCACGGGTCAAGGCAAAGCAAGGGCCGCCGGCGCCCATCCTCAAGTCGGCCGTCGTTGTGAACCACAACACCGGAGCCACACTCTTCGCCGAGAACCCCGATCAGATGATTCCCCCGGCATCGCTGACAAAAATCATGACCCTCTACCTGGCCTTCGAGGACATTCAGCAGGGCAAGGTCCGGCCGACCGATCTGGTGGCTGTCAGCGGGAAGGCTTACGCCACGAAGGGCACCACCATGTTTCTCGAAAAGGGGGAAAAGGTTCCCCTGGTCGAACTGATCAAGGGTATCGCCGTGTTCTCGGCAAACGACGCGTCCCAGGCCGTGGCGGAGCACCTGGGGGGAGGCAACGCAGCTGAGTTCGTGGCCCGGATGAACCTGAAGGCCCGGGAGCTGGGAATGACCCGGAGCCGCTTCATAAATCCCCACGGCCTTCCGGCGAAGGGACAGGTCACGACGGCCCGGGACATGATGAAGCTCTCGCGCGCTTACATGGACAGATTCCCCGAATGCCTGACCATCCACTCCATGCGGGAATACACCTATCACAACAAGACCCAGCGCAACCGGAACCGCCTCCTGGCCCATTACCCCGGAGCGGACGGCATCAAGACGGGATTCGTGTGCGCCTCGGGCTACAACATCATCGCCACGGCGAAGCGTGACAACGTCCGGATGCTGGCGGTAGTCCTGGGGGCCCGGACGCCGAAACTCCGGGCGAGCGAGACGGAACGGCTGCTGGATGTGGGCTTCGAGAAAGTCAACGGCAGCCGGAAGCAGGCCGCCGTCAAGGAAGAAATTCAGCCGGATCGGGACGGAGGGTCCTTCTCCAAAGCCGAGCCTTCAGCCGTGCCTTCATCCGTGCCTGCATCCTTGCAGGCGGGACGCATTCACGTATTGATTCCCAGCCTGGGCAGCAGGTAGGCCTGAAGGAAGAACCACACCCCGATCACAAGCAGGACAATCCAGAAATCATTCATAGTTTCCTCCGAACGGAGCCGGGCGGGAGGATTTTTGCGGCCTCTCCGAAGCGCCCTTTTGCACCGTGAGGAGAAGATAAGCATCCCCTGCTCCCCGGGCAACATCTTTCCTCGTGTGAACAGATATGGGAACGCCGGTCGGGTAACTTGATTTCGGGGGGCCTCTACATGCGGGAGAGAAAGACGGACCAGCCCGCCCGTAGCGATCCGGGGAGCAGGTCCAGCGCCCCCGAGGCCTCTGCCACGGGAGTGAAGCCGCAGTCTTCGCAGCGGACCTCGCCGCGGCTCCTCACGTAACATCCCTGGGTGATGGCGCCGTCGGGGTCGACATTGACCAGGACATCGTCATGGCAGCGCCAGCGGCCCGCCGCCATGGCCCGGAGGCGGCCGGCATCGTTGAGGATCGGGAAACCCCGCGCTTTCAGGGAGATGATCTCCTCGATCGTCTCCCGCCGTTCCGCCCGGGTCAGGGACAGGGGTGCCTCCCCCTGGCCGTAGGGATAGAAAAACTGAAGCGTGACGCCCCGCACGGAGGGAACATCGCGGAGCATCGTCAGCAGCGGCTCCAGTTCCCGACGGTTCTCCCGGTGGACGGTGACGTGGACGAGAACCCGGGGATGCTCCGTCTCCCGCAGGTTCAAGAGAACCCGGTCGAAGGAGCCGCTCCGGAGCCGGTCGTGCATTTCCTTCCGGCCGTCCAGGCTCACCCAGAGGATGTCAGCAGGGCCGGCGAGCGGAAAGGTCCCGTTGGTTGTCACGGCGACCCGGGTGAAGAGGCCTTTCGCATAGCGGACGGCTTCATCCAGGGTGCGCCCGCCGTCCTCCCAGAGGAAAGGCTCTCCCCCCTCGAAGACGACGATCCGGGTCCCCATCTCCGCCAGCGTATCGAGGGAGCGGCGGACCGTATCCCAGTCCATGGAGTTTCCGGGTCGCTTCGCCCGCCGATGGAATGGGCAGCCCTTGCAGGCGAGGTTGCACCGCCAGGTGATTTTGAAACTCGCCAGGAGGGGGGTTTTTCGCCGTAGGAGGAGGCGGCCGGTGAAGAAACCGGCAAAATCGAGGACGTCCCGCAGGGAAAATGAATGGTTTGAACTCATGAAAACGTGTTTCCCGGTTGATTGGGCTGCCTTCCTGGCGGTTCCCCATACCACAACGGCCTGCCCCGTCCAATGGAATTCTCTTGCAAATCGGGGTCCTTTCCGTAAGATAGCGGGACCGGCGGAAACGCCCGCCAGGCCATCAACCGCAGGCTCTTCCGGAAAAACGGAGGATTAAGAAACGCCTTGGACACCGAAAACGCAGCCATCCACTATCTCGACAATGCCGCCACCTCATGGCCCAAGCCGGAGGCGGTCTACCGGGCCATGGACCGTTTCAGCCGCGAGATCGGCGGCAGCCCGGGCCGCTCGGCCCACCGGCGCTCCATCGCCGCGGCGCGGATTGTCCTGGAGGCGCGGGAGAACACGGCCCGCCTCCTCGGCGTGTCCGATCCCATGCGGGTCGTCTTCACGAAAAACGCCACGGAAGCCCTGAATCTGGCCATCCTGGGACTTCTTTCCCCGGGAGACCATGCCGTCACGTCATCCATCGAGCACAACTCGGTCATGCGGCCCCTCCGGTTCCTGGAGGAAAACGGCGTGGAGATCACGGCCGTTCGCTGCTCGCCCCAGGGTGAACTCGACCCGGCTGACGTGGCCGCGGCGCTCCGGAAGAACACCAGGGCCGTTTTCCTGACCCATGCCTCCAACGTGGCGGGTGCCATTCTGCCCATTGCGGAAATTGGACGGATCACCCGGGAGCGCGGCGTCGTCCTGGGCATCGACGCCGCCCAGACTGCCGGCGCCGTTCCGCTGTCGGCGGAGGAGGCTGGCATCGACCTCCTGGCCTTCACGGGGCACAAATCCATGTTCGGCCCCCAGGGAACCGGCGGCCTCTTCATCGGGACAGGGCTCGAATCGCGTCTCCACCCCCTCCTCCGGGGCGGCACCGGCAGCCGATCCGAACACGAGGAGCAACCGGACTTTCTGCCAGACAAGTTCGAGTCGGGAACGCCCAATACTGTGGGCCTGGCGGGCCTCGCAGCGGGGACAGGCTTCCTCCTGGAGCAGGGCGTGGAGACGATCCGCCGGCACGAGGAAATCCTGACGGGGGCCTTTCTCGACGGGCTCCGCTCCATCCCCGGAATCACCGTTTACGGCCCCCTGGCAGCAGCGCGGCGCATCCCCGTCGTCGCGCTGAACGTGAAAGATCTGTCACCGGCAGAGGCAGCCCTGGCCCTGGACGAGCGGTTCGGCATCCTGACCCGCCCCGGCCTCCACTGCGCCCCGGCGGCGCACCGGGTTCTGGGGACCTTCCCCGGCGGGGCCGTCCGCTTCGCCTTCGGCTTCTTCAACACCGCAGACGACGTGACGGCGGCCCTGGAGGCCCTGCAAGAGCTGGCCGGCTGCAAAACATGAAACCTACGCCTATCGGGAGAGAAGCATGACCGAGGAGAAAGTCCGCCTGACCGAAACGGTCCGCGGGGCCGGTTGAGCCTGCAAGATCGGTCCGGGCGACCTGCACGAAGTTCTTAAGGATCTACCGCTCGCCTCCCATCCGAGCCTGATTGTGGGCATGGAACACGGCGAGGACGCGGGGGTGTATCAACTCCGGGAGGACCTGGCGGTCATCCAGACGGTGGACTTCTTCACGCCCATCGTCGACGATCCATACACCTTCGGGCAGATCGCCGCAGCGAACGCCTTGAGCGACGTCTACGCCATGGGCGGGCGCCCCCTGACGGCCCTGAACATCGTCTGCTTCCCCGTGAGCAGACTGGACAAAACAATCCTCCGGGAGATCCTCCGGGGCGGACTGGACAAGATGCGGGAGGCGGGCGTGCTCCTCGTGGGCGGGCACAGCGTCGAGGACGACGAGCCGAAGTACGGCCTCTCCGTCCTGGGGGTCGTCCATCCCGACCGGGTGCTCCTGAACCGCGGTGCAAGACCGGGGGACCGGCTGATCCTGACGAAGCCCCTGGGAACCGGCATCGCTGGCACGGCCATCAAGGCCGAGATGGCGAGCCCGGAACTGGCGGGGGAGGCGGTCCGCTCCATGGCCGCCCTCAACGCAGCGGCGGCGGCGGAAATCGAGAAAACCGCCGGAGTCCATGCCTGCACGGACATCACCGGCTTCGGTCTCCTGGGTCACGCCTGCGAGATGATTGAAGGGGCAAAGGAGGGAATCCTGATCCGCTCGTCGGAGGTGCCTTATTTCACGGGTATCCGCGACCTGGCCGAAACAGGGATCCTCCCGGCGGGGCTCCACCGGAACCGGGCCTTCCGGCAGGGGATGGTAGCCGTCGAGACCACCTGCCCCGAATGGCTCGCGGACATTCTCTACGACCCGCAGAGTTCAGGCGGACTGTTCGTATCCGTTGCGGCCGGGGAGGCGGACGATCTGCTCCACAGGATCCGGGCCGCCGGCGTCACTGCCGCCTCCATTGTCGGCGAAGTGACTGCTGAGAATCCGGGTCGGATCCGGGTGGTATGAGAAAAAGCAGAAACGGGGACAGACTTGAGTCTGTCCCCGTTTCTGTCCAACAAAAGGACGGGGGGCAGATTTTAAATCTACCCCCCGTCCTCGTCGTATTTATGCGTCAGAGGAGGATGAAGAAGTATCGGTCTTGGCGGAATCGCTGGAGGTCGTTTCCGAAACAGTCGAGGATTCCTTGGTCTCTGAAGTCTCTGTCCTGGGGGCCTTCTGTCCGCCATAGTCCGTCACGTACCAGCCCGATCCCTTCAGGTGGAATGTCGTCTGGGACATGAGCTTGTTCACCGGCCCCTTGCAGAACTGGCAAGACTTTGCAGGGGCATCGGATATCCGCTGGAACATCTCGAAAACCTTTCCGCACTTCCTGCATTTGTATTCGTAGATCGGCATCTCCTCAAACCTCCATCCAAATCTTAATTGACCCAGTCTCCCAGCCGATACCGGCTGTCAAAGCATTCGGCCACAATCCCAACTTCCGGTTGCCGCAGGCCCTGGAGAATGGTCCGTGTGATTCCGTGGACCTTCTCCTCTTCCTTCTCTTTGTCCGTCTCCGGGGCGTTGAAATCGATTTCCCCCCTGTCGAAACGGATGATGTGCACCAGTTCATGGGCGGCGATGTACAGGAGCAGGGGGGTGAGCCGGATGAACGACGTGCCCCGCTCCACGGCGTCGAGAATCCGGTGGTCCTGAAGGCACACCCGGTAGAAGTGCATCCCCGCGGCCTGCCCGACGCCTTCCTTCTCCCGCCCGACCTGGTACTTGCACAGGTGGGCGAAGGCCTCGTCCCGCACCTCGTGGTTTTCGAGGAAAGCCAGGGTTTTTACGTCGTACCGGTGGGCCTTCATGTCTTCCCCGGTTATTCGGAAGTGCCGGCCCACCAGGCTTTCCGCCTGGGAAAAAGCGCCACCGGCAATCTGAACCTGTGAGGGAGTGAAAAACCGCCCCATAATCGTCACCCTGGATACGGACAAGGGTTGTAAAATCGGGCTTAATATAGTTCTTTCCCGACTCGTGTCAAGCAGTTTGATGCAATCGGCCCGGCCTTCCTTTTCTGTCGAAAATGCTTTTCTTTCAACAACTTCGAAAGTACGTGGGGAGACCCGGCATTATCCGCCCGGCATCCCCGGAAGGTCCGCATTCTTCAAGCTGTACCACAATCCGTCACTTCGGAATCGGCGCCGAGGTCATGAGGTACTTCAGGTCGTCGTCCTCGAAACGGATCGAAAATCCCACAAAGGGGGAGCGGTTGTCCGAATTGATGAAGTCATCCCAGCCAGCGGTCAGGTAGAGATACTTGAGGAGACGCCACTCGCCGAACCCCTTCAGGTGAGCCCGCCGGTTGTCATCGGTGAAGTCGAAAGCCTCGAAGGTCAGCTTGAGCCGGTCATTGAAGGCCAGGTAGTCGAAGCCCGCACCACCGGTGGATTCGAAGATGCCGCCCCGGAGGACCAGGTCCCGATACCGCTTGGCCACCTGGACGTTGAAGAGGAGCCCGTTCTTGTCCCATTCCTCCACCCGGCTGGTAACACCGTTGACGGTGTAATCCCGGATATACTTTCGTCCCCGGGGGTCAGCCACAAGGCCCAGGATGTAGAAATAATCCTCCCGCGGCTGGATCCTGAGGTCCACGTAACTCTTCCAGTTGTTGTGCTCAAAGAGATACTCACCCCGGTACCCCAGATGGGTCCGGTACTGCTCCTGTTTGGCCAGGTAGCGGTTGATACCGGCGAGGCCCGTGTTCAGGTTGGTCACGGTCTCATCCTCGTTGATGAGTTTTCCCAGGGTACCCTTCCCCTGGCTGAGCTTGTCCGAGACGTCCTGCAGGGAGGCCACGGTCTTGTTGAGCCGGTCCGCCATTTCGTCGTCTTTCAGGAGCTTCCCGACGGTCCCCTCCCCTTTCTTGATCCCCTCGGTGACCTCGCTCAGGGACGCAAAGGTCTTCTCCATCTCCTTGGAGGCGCTCTGGAGGTTCTCCACCACCTGGGCGACTTTCTGGTCGTTCTGGGTCACCACCTTGTTGAGGTTCTCGCTCAGCATGCGGCCGTTTTCCAGCATGGCATGCAGGGTTTGCTGGTTGTTCTTCACGACGGCGTTGAGGTTGACCGTCAGCTGCCGGATGCTGGTGACGATGTCCCCCACAGCCTCCTCGCCCGCCTTGCCGCCCAAGACCTTGTTCAGGGTCGTCGTAACGCCCCGGATATCCTCGGAGATCCCGGAGATCTGATGGATCAGCTTGTCCACGTCGGCCTGGCGCTCCACGTTGGCGATCTGCTCTCCCTCTTCAAGATTGCTGTTTCCCTTGGTCCCTGCGGAAAGCTCGACGTATTTATCCCCCAGGAGTCCATGAGTCCGGATGGAGGCCGTCACATCCCTGGGGAGCTTCACGTCCGACTTGATCCGCAGGGTGATGAGGGCTTTCCCTTCCTCGAGAGCGATGGATTCGACCCGTCCCACCTCGACTCCGGCCACCTGGATGGAGGCGTCCTTGTCGAGACCCGCCGCGTTCTCGAAGACCACCTTGATCGTATAGCCCCGCTTCAGTCCGAACCCCGGCTGGGAGATTTGAAAGGACATGAAGGCCAGGATGATGATGCCCGCGAGGACGAAAAGCCCCACTTTCGCTTCCGTGCTGATGACTGTCATGCAAACCTCCCGTGCGCGGCGGTCCGTCCGGCGCTCCGTTACAGAATCTGAATGGGCCCCTCGATACTCCCCGCGAGGAACTGGACCATCACGGGGTTACGGGAGGCCCGGACTTCCTCAGGCGTCCCGTATTCGATGATCCTGCCTTCATAGAGCATGGCAACGCGGTGGCCGATCTCAAAGACCGACTGGATGTCGTGGCTGATGACCACGCAGGTCAGATTGAAGGCCCGCTGGGTCTCGATTATGAGCTGATTGATGGCTTCCGTCATAACGGGGTCGAGTCCCGTAGTGGGTTCGTCGAAGAGGATGATCTGCGGCTGCATCGCAAGCGCCCGGGCCAGCCCCACGCGCTTCCGCATGCCGCCGCTCAGCTCCGAGGGCATTTTCTCCTCCACATCCGACAATCCCACCGCGTTCAACCGATTGCGGACGATATCCATGATTTCTTCATTGGACATCTTGGTGTGCTCGCGGAGGGGAAAGGCCACGTTCTCCGCCACGTTCATGGAATCGAAGAGGGCCGCCTCCTGGAAGAGCATGCCGAACTTCTTGCGGACCTCGTTGAGGTCCTTGTCGTTCAGGAGCGTGATGTCCTCCCCGTCGACAAGCACCTGCCCGCGATCCGGGCGGATCAGGCCGATGATGTGCTTCAAAAGGACGCTCTTGCCGCCCCCGCTCCGGCCGATGATGACGGTCGTCTTCCCCTCCTCGACGGTGAGGTTCAGGCCGTCGAGAACCTTCTGTTTTCCGAAAGATTTATGGATGTCAACAAGTTGTATCATTTTAGAACATGATCGCCGTCAGGATGTAGTCGCTCACCAGGATCGAAATGGACGCCAGGACCACGGCTTCCGTCGTAGCCCGGCCGACCCCCTCGGCACCGCCCCGGGTATTGAAACCCTTGTAGCAGCCGATAAGGGACATCAGCAGGCCGAAACAGGCGGCTTTCGCCAGGCCGTTGTAGATATCACCCAAGGTAACGTACTTGAAGATATTTTTCATGAAGGCGCCGGAGTTGATGTTCAGGATGTGGACCCCGACGAAGTATCCCCCGAGAATGCCCATGAAATCGGACACGACGGTGAGCAGGGGAACCATCAGGACCCCGGCGATAAGCCGGGGAACGATCAGGTGCTTCACCGGATTCACGGCCATGACCGCCAGGGCGTCGATCTGCTCCGTGACGCGCATGGTCCCCAGCTCGGCCGCCATGGCCGAGCCGGCCCGGGCGGTGACCATCAAGGACGTCAGGACCGGCCCCAGTTCACGGGTCATCCCGAGGGCCACGGTTGATCCGACAAGGCTCTCCGCGGCGAACATCCGGAATCCGTGATATCCCTGGAGCGCCATGACCATGCCCGTAAAGGTTCCCGTCAGGACCACCACGAAGATCGACTTGACCCCCACGAATTCCATCTGTTTGAGGATGTGGTGCAACTTCAGGGGGGGACGGACCATCCAGGACAGGGCCGACAGGAAGAGGAGAAGGATTCTCCCCAGTTCCTCGACGTTCTCCAGGACGATCCGGCCGATGCGCTCAACGGTGGCGGTCGGGCCGTTCATTCAAAGAGGCCCTCGTTTGGCCGCATGGTCCTGCAGAGCGGACTGGATGATCCGATCGATGACACCGGCCTGCGTGATTCCAGCCGCCGCTGCCTGGTGGAAAAAGACCGTCGAGGGCGTCATGCCCGGAAGGGTGTTGGGCTCCAGAACGGCCACCCGGCCGTCGGGACGGACGAACATGTCGATCCGGGCGTATCCCTTCAGGTCCAGGGCCTTGAAGGCCATGACCGCGGTTTCCCGGATCCGCTGGAGCACGTCGTCGGGAACCCGGGCGGGCGTCTTGTTCTCGCCCTGCCCATAGAGGAACTTGTCCTCCAGGGAAAGGATCTCCGTCGTGGGGATCGTCTCGGATGGCACGAGCGCCTCGGGCGCCTCCGATCCCAGGACGCCGCAGGTAACCTCGATGCCCGCCAGGAACTCCTCCACCAGCGCCACGTTGTCCCAGGAGAAGGCCTCCGCGAGAGCGTCCGGGATCCCCGCCTCCGAAACCACTTTTTTGACGGCGGTGCTGCATCCTTCCCGGGTGGGTTTGACGACGCAGGGGTAACCCGCAGTCTTGCCGATTTCCTTCAGGATCGCCCCGGAATCCGCCGCCCAGCGGGCCGCGGTGACGGCTACGGTCCGGGGGACGTCGATCCCGCTGGCCGCAAGGAGCCTCCGGCAGACGCCCTTGTCCATGCCCAGGGCGGACGCCAGGACGCCCGAGCCCGTATACGGCATCTGGAGCAGTTCCAAAAGGCCCTGCAGGCACCCGTCTTCGCCGTATTTCCCATGAAGGCCGATGCAGAGGACGTCAAAGCGCTCCCGAAGTGCCTCATAGGGAATGGGAGACGCCTCCGCGGCAAGGTCTTCCTCGATGTCTTTCGTGCTGTTGCGCATGATCAGCTTGACGGGGATCTCCCAGAAACGGGCCTCACTGTCCATGAAGATCGCCGTGGGATCGTATTTCTTCCGGTCGATCTTGCTGAATATGTTGCGGCCGCTCTCCTGAGACACCTCCTTCTCGGAGGAGAGCCCCCCCATGACAATCCCCACCCGGATCCGCCTGCCTTCCTGTTCGGCCATCACACCTCCTTGCTTTTCAATGCGTAGAAGCCGACCGTGACGGCCACCCGGGACCCGGTAAACTTCGTTTTCTGCTGATTTTTCGTTTCATGACGCTATACCACATCGCACACAACGAGATGACGCCAATCGGCATTGGAATCGCGCCTTTTTCTTTATAAGCCGCTGAGTGGACTGCCGACGGCCCCCGAAACCGGCGAAAACATGGCAAAAAAACCGATGAAGATCAAGTGAAAAAAAGTTCAGAACCGGCGGTGCCGGGGTCTGAGGAGATCTTCCGCCACCTTGACGGGGTTGAAGGTCTCCAGGGGGACTTCCACGAAGATCGTGTTCCAGAAGGCCATGGCGCCGTTCCAGAGCCCGGGCAGTTCCAGGGCCTTCAGATCCCTTCCCTTCTCCGACTTTCGAGTGATGGCCACAGCCGCAGGATCCACAAACCGATTCAGGTCGAACCGCTCCCCCCGGAAATCCCGCAGGGTCAACACCAGATCCACCGGGTTGAAGTGGGTGGAGGCCTCCCAGATTTCACGCTGCCCCGGATCCGAGCGATCCACTTGGAACTCTTCGACGATCTGCAGGGAGGCCCCGCCGCCGGCTTCGGATACCCAGAACGGCCCTCCGCCCGGCTCCCCCTCGTTCCTCACCATGCCGCAGATGCGGAGCGGGCGATTCATCCTCGCGAACAGCCAGGCCTCCATGATCTCCGGCGGGGCGATCGCCACCTCCCTCGGCACGTGTGTATTGAGCTTCTCACGGCAAAAACGGACCATGTCATCGATCTCCGCGGGCCCCAGAGCTCCCTCTTCAATGCGACGCAGGCGGCGGTGCAGTTCTCCCTCGAGGTCCACCAGGAAACCGCTGAGGGTCCTTTTCCAGAGAACCGTGGGCACTTTGAGGCGATCCGGCACTATATTGTCGATATTCTTCAGAAAAACAATATCCCCGTCCAGGGAGTCCAGGTTCTTCAGGAGGGCCCCGTGGCCCCCGGGCCGAAAGACGAGGCAACCGTCTTCTCCCCGGAACGGCCGGTTATCCAGGTCAACGGCGATTGTGTCCGTGGAGGGATCCTGCACCGACAAGCCCACCTGCAGGCGTACACCGAAGCGGCGCTCGAAGGCCCCGACGGTCTCTTCCAGGTGCGCCTCCACAAGGGAGCGATGCTCCGGCGAGACAGTGAAGTGGACCCGGCAGACGGATTCCTCGTCGCGGACATACAGGGCCGCCTCCACCAGATGCTCCTGCAGGGCCGTGCGGCTGCCTTCAGGGTAATCGTGGAATTTCAGGAGGGCCTTTGGGAGGGAGCCGTAACCAAGTCCCTCGGGTTTGAGGATGAAATCGAGGATCTCAGGACAGCTGCCCCGTGAAATCCACTCTTCCAGGGAACGGCCGGCGGCGGATATGCGGGATCGAAGGTCTTCATAAAACGCGTAATCCGGCAGGGATTTCAGGAAGTATCCCTCTTCCGGGGCGGAATCGAAGGCCCTCACCGAACAGGCCCGGTGCCAGTCCCGGAACATGCGGCTGGCCGCCCCGGAGGCCGGGACGAACTTCATCACGCGTCCCGTCTTGACAAGCTCCTCGAAGGCCCGCTCGCACCGCTCCCTCTCCGGAACCGGAAGGACCAGGATCCCGTCCCCGGCCGTGCAGGGCCGGTCCAGCCGGAGCGGCAGGACCCCGGTCCGGAATCGTTCCAGCTGTTCTTCTGCCTTTTCCACGGAAAGGCGGGCCTCCGCCATCTGGCGCAGGTCCGCCTCCGACCAGAAATCCTTCGCCATGAGCGCCTACTTCTTCTTTGTTTTCGTGATTTTGTCCCGCTGGATTTTTTTCTTTTCCCGCAGGAGCCGCGAGACGTCCTTCTGCCGGCGGGTCACTTTTTCGCCCCCCATGCAATCCTCCTTCGCGCGAGCGGTCGAAACATCCCGGCCGTTGCAGTGCTGCCGGACCTCAGCGCAGTTTATCCAGCTCCTTCACAAGGTCCTCCAGGGACGGACGCTGGTTGATGTCATGCACGTCGATGTAGCGGATGATCCCCTGCTTGTCGATGACGAAGAGGGCCCGCTCGGAGGTTCCGTCGGACCGCAGGACGCCGTAGCGGTCAGCCACAGCCCCGTGGGGCCAGAAGTCCGACAGGACCGGGAACCACAATTTCCCCATCTGGTTCGTCCAGGAGAAAAGGGTGGGGATGCTGTCCACCGTGATGCCCAGGAGGATCGCGTCGTGCCCGTCGAAGAGATCTTTCACGATGTTGTATCCCGGCCACTGGTCGGAGCAGACGGGCGTCCAGGCGGCGGGGACGAACGACAGGACCACGTTCTTCTTGCCCCGGTATGAACGAAGGGTCACCCGTTCCCCTGCCACCGAGGGCAGGTTGAAGTCCGGGGCTTCCATGCCCACCTTTACCCTGAGCTTACTATCGATGGGCTTCAGTATCCCCGGGTTGTAGATGTTGCCCTTGTAAGCGTCCGAGAGGGCCATCGCCTCCCCGGCGGCAAACAGCAGCACAGCTATGGCCATCCAGATCCGGAATGTGTTCCTGTGCGACATGGTTCCCACCTCCTGCTATTGGAGTCCCGACAGCCGGGTCATTGAGTTCAGGAAAGATTCCGCGCTCTCGAAGGCCCCCAGCTTCGAGTAGAACACCGAGTGGGAACCGTCGGAGTTGATCTTCACCCCGATGAAGTAGGGCGTCCGCACCTCGCCCATGAGCTTGTGAATCCTGAAGTCCCCATCCGGAAAGAGGGGAAAGGCGACGCTGTACTTCTTCTTGAATACGCCCACTTCGTAGGCCGAATTTCCCGCCCCGATGCCGATCAGCTTGATTTTCCCCTTCAGGGCCGGGTTGCCCTCGATCAGCCCGTAGAGCCGGTTCACCTTGGGAGCCTCCGCCTGGCAGTAGGGGCAGTACATGCTGAAAATCTCTACGATCACTACCTTTGTCTTCAGTTCAGGAATCCGGAAGGAGCGGCCAAGCCAGGAAAGGCCCAGGTAGCTTTTCTCGCCGCTGTCCTTCGGTGCGGACAGGGTGAAGTCGGGAAGCGTCCCGCCGACGGGCGGCTGGGCAAAAGCAACGCCGCTCCATCCCAACAGAATAACCGCGCACAGCAACATCAATAAGGACTTCGTCGCGAATCGTCCCACCATTGCTCCACCTCCTTTTCCCGATGGTCTCTTATAGCATGGCGCAATATCGGGGGGGAAGGCAAAAGGAGAAGAAGCCCCCGTGACAGCCCCCGCGCCACAAAAGACTAAAAAAGGCCCGCCCCGGAGGGCAGGCCTTTTGCATTTTCGAATGGTTGTCGATGGTCCTTCTCAGCGTTCTCAGTGGCCGCCGCTGGCCTTCTCCTCGCCGGAGACCACCAGTTTGCCCTCGTGCTCCATCTCCTTGAGCCACTTCGGGTGCTGCTTCTTGAGCCATGCCCGGGTCACCCATCCCGTCGTCATCGCCGGCAGCGATCCCGGG
>PHBD01000034.1 GCA_002841865.1 Deltaproteobacteria bacterium HGW-Deltaproteobacteria-19 | reverse complement strand
CAGGATGACGACGATTCTGTCGTCATCAGCGAAGTACTCCGCCAGGCTCAGGGCGGCGGCGATGCCACCCTCTCCTTCCTGATAGGTGTAGTTTATATGTTTGAGCCCGAAATCCTTGCCGTTCCCCAGCAGACGGAGAAAATCACCTGAATTTCCGCCTCCCGTCACGATCAGGATCTCGTCGATGCCCGCATTGACCAGGGCCTTGATGGGATAATAGATCATCGGTTCATTATAAACGGGCAGGAGGTGTTTGTTGGTCACCTTTGTCAGGGGATACATCCGGGTCCCCAGCCCTCCCGCCAATACGATGCCTTTCATGCATAATCTCCTTTCATTGCAAGGTTCTTTCAATGGCGCGGGATGTATACCATAAATCCCCCGGATGCCCAACAAAAAGCGTTTTTCCTTCGACCGGGTGCATGATATAGGTCGGCGACCGCATGCCGGGAGAGAGGATTGGATGCGTATGGACAGCGATGAATCTTACATGCGAAGGGCGCTTTCCCTGGCCAGAAGAGGCGCCTGCCGGGTCACTCCAAACCCGATGGTGGGCGCCGTCATCGTCCGGGGCGGCCGGATCATTGGAGAGGGATACCACCGATGCTGCGGCGAGGAGCATGCGGAGATCAACGCACTCCGCAAGGCCTCGGAATTCGTCGAGGGGTCTACGGTCTACGTGACGCTGGAACCATGCAGCCATCATGGCCGAACCCCTCCGTGCGCCGAGGCTCTCATCGACAAGAGGCCGGCCCGCGTCGTCATTGGCACCCCGGATCCGAACCCGCTCGTTGCCGGGGCCGGCATCGCCGCCTTGGAAAAGGCAGGCATCCGGACGACCGTGGGCGTATTGGAGTCCCAATGCCGCGTCTTGAACGAGCGGTTTTTCAAATACATGGAAACGGGGCGCCCCTTCATTACCCTGAAGTTCGCCCAGACGATGGACGGCCGGATCGCCACCTGCACCGGCCATTCCCGATGGATCAGTTCCCCCCCCGCACTCACTCTCGCCCATCGGCTGCGGAGCACCCATGACGCAATTCTCGTAGGAATCGGCACGGTTCTGAAGGATGATCCGGAACTGACGGTACGACGGGTCAAAGGACGCAATCCTCTCCGGGTGGTCGTCGACGCCGGCCTTCGGATCCCCTTGGGTGCGAAGCTGCTCCGGAACCAGGAGGAGGCCAGGACTGTCCTGGCCGTGACCGCGCGGGCCCCCCAGAAGAAGATTCAACAGGTTTTACGGAGCGGCA
Organism: Deltaproteobacteria bacterium HGW-Deltaproteobacteria-19; assembly: GCA_002841865.1. Taxonomy (GTDB): domain Bacteria; phylum Desulfobacterota; class Syntrophia; order Syntrophales; family PHBD01; genus PHBD01. Next base: position 29,983 of record PHBD01000034.1, on the reverse strand, counting down.
TCGACATCCTGCATGTGCCGGAGGACGTGCAGAGCCGCGTGGACTTGGCGGAACTCTTCCTGCTGCTGGGCCGGAAGGGGATAACATCCGTGCTCGTGGAAGGCGGCGCCGGAGTGATCACATCTGTTCTGCAGGAACGGCTGGCCGACCGGATCGTCGTTGTTGTGGCTCCGAAGATTCTGGGGAACGGGATCGAGGCGGTGGGCGATCTGAATATCCGCAACATGGAAGAGGCCATCGGCCTGACCTGGCGGAAGGTATTCCGCCGGGGCGAGGATATGATCTTCGACGGCGTTCTGCGGGATCCCAAAGCGTCGGCAGTAGATGCCGGGGCGACCTGATCAACCGGCTCGTGTCTCCAGGAACCGCTGTGCCGCCCGAATTCCGTCCAGGGCGGAGCTGACGATTCCCCCTGCGTAGCCGGCCCCCTCTCCGCAGGGATAGATTCCATCCCCGCCAAGGCACTGACCATTGTCGCCGCGAAGGATCCGAACCGGTGACGACGTCCGGGTTTCAACACCGACGAGCATGGCCTCCTCGGAGACGATGCCGCGAATCTTCCTCTCGAAAAGCCGGAGGCCCGCCTTGAGCGCGTCGACGGCGAACGTAGGGAGGGCCTCGCGGAGAGGCGCTCCCCGAACGCCGGGACGATACGTAACGTCACCCAAGGAATCGAACGACCCATCCTTTAGAAATTCGGTAACTCGCTGGGCCGGTGCAAAAAAACCGCCGCCACCCAGTTCGTAGGCCCGTTTTTCCCAGAAGCGGCGGAAGGCGAGGCCTGCCAGCGGTCCTTCCCCGAATTCCCGAAAGTCATCCGTCCGCACGTTCACGACAACGGCGCTGTTGGCCCACGGGCCGTTCCGTCTCCAGGTGCTCATGCCGTTTGTCACAACACCGCCCTCTTCTGAACTGCAGCCGATGATCTCTCCGCCCGGACACATGCAGAAAGTGTAAACGGACCGGCCTCCCACCGGGGTTTTCACGGCCAGGAAATACTCCGCCGGTGGCAGGTCCGGATGGCCGGCCCATTTCCCGTACTGGATCCGGTCGATCCCGTCCTGCGGATGCTGCATGCGGAGCCCGATGGCATACGGCTTGGTTTCGAGGCGCATTCCCCGGGCCAGCAGCAAATGATACACGTCCGGGGCGCTCTGTCCGGTGGCAAGGATGAGAGCCTCCGCAGGAACCTCCTCTCCCGATCCGAAGACGACCCCGGCAAGCTTTCCCCGATGCATGAGCAGATCGGTCAGAACGGTCCGGAAACGGACCTCACAACCCTGTTCGACCAGATGATTCCTCAGCGAGCTCAAAACATTTCTCAAGCGGTCCGTACCAATGTGAGGTTTGGCGTCCGTCAGGATCGAAGAAGGCGCTCCCGCATCGACAAGGACTCTTTTCACCCATGGCGTATAGGGATTTTTCGACCGGCTGGTGAGCTTGCCGTCGGAGAATGTCCCCGCGCCCCCCTCGCCGAAGTGGACATGGCTCTCAGGATCAAGGACGCCCCTTTCCCAGAAGCTTCGGACATCGGCGATTCTTTCCTCCACGGGCTTGCCCCTTTCCACGAGGAGGGGCGGAAGACCGCTTCCGGCCAGCGTCAGGGCTGCAAACAGGCCGGCCGGTCCGGTCCCGACGACGACCGGCCGACCACCTCCCCGGGCAATCGCCGGGACCGGCAAGGGGACAGGGTCGGGTGAAGAGGCGGCCGTCGTGATTCCTTTTTTCTGCACCGGGGACAGGCGGATGTCATCCGGGAGACCCACTTCCAGGACATAAACAAACCGGGGAGGCCTGGACTGGCGGGCGTCAACGGCACGGCGAAGGATTTTCAGGCGGGAGATGGCCTCTTCCGGGACGTTCAGAAGCCCCGACACGACCCCCCTCAGAGACGATTCCGGCTTGCCGAAAGAGAGCTCCACTCCGTTGATCCGAAGGTTCATGATCCGATCCTCGTTGCAAAACGGGATGCTTTGATATAGACCGCGCTATGAATCGCCGGCAGCCAGGAGGGAGATCCGGGATATGCCTTGGTACGCCATCCACACGAGAAGCCGTCACGAAGACAAGGTCTGCCTGGGACTGACTCAGAAGGCCGTCCACGCCTTTCTACCGAAGATGGAGGTGTGGAGCAAGCGCAAAGACCGGCGGAAGAAGATTCTCGTTCCCATGTTTCCCGGGTATCTCTTTGTCGAAACGGCGGAGATGGACAACCGGATCCGGCTTGAAATCCTCAAGACATCCGGAGTGGTCAGAATCCTCGGCCGGCCGAACAGCCAGGAGCCGATTCCCGTCCCGGATGAAACAATCGATGCGATCCGGCGCCTGGTCACCTCCCGGGTGGAGATCCAGCAGATCCAGTACCCGAAGGTGGGGGAGCGGGCCTGCATCACTGACGGGCCTTTCCGGGGAATCGAGGGCATCGTCCTGAAGGTCGATTACCAGCAGGAACTGTTCGTGGTCTCCATCGAACTTCTCCAGCGCTCCGTGGCGATCCGGCTGGAAGGATTCCAGGTGGCGAAGATTTGAGCCGAAGATTCGCCTTGACTTTCGGGATGGTTTTTGAATAAAGGCCGTCCTGTTTTGTACCTACTCTCCCCCCTACAGGAGACGGAATGGCACCGAAGGGAATGATAGTCATTGACCGGAACCTGTGCAAGGAATGCCACCTCTGCATTCAGGCCTGCAAACAGGGCAACATCCGTCCGGGCAAGGAATTCAATCAAAAAGGGTATCGCCCCGTCGAATCGGCTGAGGGCGGTAAATGTACCGGCTGCGCCCTGTGCGGCATCATGTGTCCGGAAGTGGCCATCGAGGTGTACCGTGACTAAGGTCCTGATGCAGGGAAACTGCGTGATCGGCGAAGCCGCCATCCGTGCGGGCTGCCGCTTCTACGCCGGATATCCAATCACCCCCCAGAACGAACTGACGGAATACATGGCGGAGCACCTCCGCAAGACGGACGGGGGCGTCTTCATCCAGTCGGAAAGCGAGATTGCCGCCATCAACATGATCGCGGGAGCCAGCGCCGCCGGCGCCCGTTCGATGACTTCCTCTTCCAGCCCCGGCATCTCCCTCAAACAGGAAGGCATCTCTTCCATGGCCGCCTGCGAGCTCCCCGGAGTGATCGTCAACATGATGCGAGGCGGACCCGGTCTGGGCAACATCCGTCCCTCCCAGGGGGACTATTTCCAGGCGACCCGCGGTGGCGGTCACGGCGACTACCGGACCATCGTCCTGGCCCCCGCCACGGGCCAGGAACTGGCGGATCTGACCATGGACGCCTTCGACCTGGCGGACAAGTACCGGACGCCGGTCATGATTCTCGCCGACGGGATGATGGGCCAGATGATGGAGCCGGTTGTGTTCCGGAAGCCCAAACCCCGGCAGTATCCGGAATGCTATGTCCTGAAAGGGGCCGGAAACGGGAAAAGCAAGTTCATCCGGGGGCTCATCCTTGATGCCATCGAAATGGAAGAGCACAACTGGAAGCTGGCCCGGAAATACAATCTGATCAGCCAAAAGGAGACCCGCTGCGAGATCCACGAGGCGAAAGATGCGGAGATGGTGATCGTCGCCTATGGAACCGCCGCCCGGGTCGCCAAAGGGGCCATCCGCCGCCTCCGGAGCATGGGCCTTAAGGTGGGACTGTTCCGGCCCATCAGCCTGTGGCCCTTTCCCACCCGTGAACTCCGGGAGCTGTCTGAGCACATCAAGCACTTCATTGTCTTTGAAATGAGTACGGGCCAGATGCTCGATGACGTTCGACTCGCCCTCCAGGGATTTGCCAACATCGATTTCTTCGGCCGTCCCGGTGGTGTCGTCCCGACGCCGGCGGAACTATCCAACGTGGTATCCCGCCGTTATCCGCAGAAGGATGCATACGTGGACCGTTTCCTCCGGTTCAAGGTTGTGGAAGGTCCCTTCGGACCGTAATCCCCGGACCAACCGGTCAAGGATCCGACAAACCATGAAAAAGATCTTCGGAAGACCCAGAAGCCTCAAGCCCACTCCCACCCACTATTGTCCGGGGTGCGGTCACAGCATCGTCCACCGCCTGGTGGCCGAAGTTATTGACGAAATGGACATGCGCGGCACTTCTATCGGTGTCCCTCCGGCTGGGTGCGCCGTTCTGGCTTATTTCTACTTCGACATCGACATGATCGAGGCCCCCCACGGTCGGGGACCGGCTCTGGCCACAGGCGTCAAGCGGGTTCTGCCGAATCACCTCGTCTTCTCCTACCAGGGTGACGGCGATCTGGCTGCCATCGGCACCGCCGAAAGTTTCCACGCCGCCAACCGGGGAGAGAACATCACGATCATTTTTATTAACAATGCCGTCTACGGGATGACGGGAGGCCAGATGGCCCCCACGACCATCCTGGGGCAAAAGACCACGACGTCTCCCCCCGGCCGCACGCCGCTCCTGGATGGATACCCCGTTCAGATGAGCGAGATCCTCGCCCAGCTTCGGGGGGCGGCCTACATCGAACGATGCACCGTCAATAGTCCCCCGGCGGTCATGAAGACAAAACGAGCCATCAGGAAGGCCTTCCAGTATCAGATGGATAAGCGCGGGTTCAGCATGGTGGAGGTCCTCTCCCCCTGCCCCACGAACTGGAAGATGAGCGCCGTCGACGCCTGCAAATGGATCGACGAAGTCATGACCAAGGAATTCCCCCTGGGTGTCCTCAAAGACATCGGCGCCAAAGAAGCCGGGAAGGAGAAGAAGTCATGAACGTCAAGACCATCTTCTCCGGATTCGGCGGCCAGGGTGTTCTCATGATGGGCTACAGCCTCGCCCATGGGGCCATGATGCATGGTTTCCATGTGACGTATCTGCCCGCCTACGGCGCCGAGATGCGGGGTGGAACGGCCAACTGCACGATCTCCCTGGGGGACGAGGAAATCGCCTCTCCCATCGCGTCGGAGCCCGATTACCTGGTGGTCATGAACGCACCATCCCTTTATACTTTCCAGAACCGCCTCGCCAAGGGCGGCATCCTGTTCCTGAACGCTTCCATCATCGAAGCCCGACCGACCCGGAAGGACATCACCTTCTATGCCGTCCCCTGCGCGGAGATGGCCGAGGAAGTAGGCAATCCCAGAGCCGCCAACGTCGTCATGATGGGGGCTTTTCTGCAGAAGACGGGGATCATCCGGCCGGAGATATACCTGAAGAGCCTGGAGACCATCATGGGAAGCAAGAAAAAGACGATGCCCGAATCGAACCGGAAGGCATTCGATGCCGGTTTTCGCTTTCTCGAATCCGTCAACGGGGGGACCGGCCGATGAGGATCGTCAACCAGATCTCGGTTCTCCTGGACAACGCCCCGGGAACGCTTTTGAAGCTCTCGAACATCCTGGACAATGAGGGAATCACCGCCAAGGCCCTGCTCACAGCCAGCACGGCCGAGAGCAGCATGGTCCGCCTGGTGGTCAACGATCCGGAGCGGGCCGCCGCCATCCTTACGACATTCGGGTACAATTACGAAGTGACAGCGGTTCTGGCGGCGGAGGTGCCCGATCACCCGGGCGGCATGAACGCCATTCTCAAGCCCCTTGCCGGCAGCGATGTCAACGTCCATTACCTCTATACGACCATCAATCGCATCGGCAGGGAAACCATCGTGATCCTGGGAGTGGACAAAATCGATGAAGCGGCCCGTATTCTGAAGCAGAACTGGGTCCGCATGGTAGGTGAAGAGATCTATTCCCTGTAATGGGATGTTGAAAAACGCCCGTCTGTGGCAACCTTGGAAAAGCCCCCTTCAACGACATTCTCAGCAATCGTCTAGAGCACCCGCCGGCGGATTTCCCCCCACAAGGCATTTTTTCCGTTTCCCGTACGGGCAGAAACCATCGCCAGAGAATCCCCTTTCCATCCAAGCGCCGAACGGATGATGCGCTCCCGCGCCACCTGCTGCGTCCGCGACAGTGTGTCGATTTTCGTGAGAACCACGAGCGTCGGCACATTCTTGAGAGCAAGCCATTCCAGGAGCGCCTGATCGTCTGCGGCGACGTCGCGGCGGATGTCCAGGAGGAGAACCAGGAGCTTCAGGTGATCCCTTCCCGCCAGGTACTCTTCGATCAGAGGGCCCCAGTCCTCCCGAAGGTTCCGGGCAACCCGGGCGAATCCATACCCGGGTAGATCCGCAAAGAGCAACTCATCGTTAATGCGAAAAAACTGGATGGCCCGCGTCTTCCCGGGAGATTTGCTCGTCCTGGCCAGGTTACGGCGATTCAGAAGGGCATTGATCAGGGATGATTTCCCGACGTTGGAGCGGCCGGCAAAAGCAACCTCGGGGAGACCTTCCCGGGGAAACTGAGAAGGGTCGGCAGCGGTTCCTGCAAAGACGGCTTGACTCATCCTGTCGTTTTTTCCTGTTCCGATCGGCCGGTCTTCGGACCGCCCCGAATCATTCCTTTTCGAAGTTGATACCGTACTTCTCGAGCTTCCGCTCGAACGTGGGTCGGGAAATGCCCAGGCTCTCGCAGATCTCCCCCTTGTTCCGGCCTCCGTCGGCCAGAATCCTCCGGATCTGGTCCTCCTCCAACCCGTCCAGGGTCATGATCCTCCCCGAGGAATCCCGGTACGGAAGTTTCATTTTTTCCGCTTTTTCTCCAACTCCCGCCCCGGTCTTCTCACCTTCCAGAAGCTCCGGGAAATCGCCTTTCCCCAGGACCTGCCCCTTGGCGACAACAGCCGCCCGGACCAGCAGGTTTTCCAATTCCCGGACATTCCCGGGCCAGTCGTACTTCATGAAGACATCCATCATTTCTTCGGAGACGCTCACGATCCGCTTGTGGAGGTCCACATTGATCTTCGCCAGCAGATAGTCCACGAGAGGGGCAATGTCCTCCCTGCGCTCACGAAGGGCAGGCAACCGGATCGATAAAATATTCAGCCGGTAATAAAGGTCCTCCCGGAATTTTCCATCGTCCACCAGGGTTTTCAGATCCCGGTTTGTGGCGGCGATGACCCGGGCATGAACGGGCACCCGGTCCTTGCCCCCGACCCGCTCGAATTCCATTTCCTGAAGGACCCGGAGGAGTTTGGCCTGAAGATTGATAGACATCTCGCTGATCTCGTCGAGAAAAACCGTTCCCTGCCGGGCCAGTTCGAATTTTCCCAGCTTTCGCGTGAACGCCCCGGTGAATGACCCTTTCTCATGGCCGAATAGCTCCGATTCCAGAAGGGTCTCCACGATGGCGGAACAGTTGATGGCGATATAAGGCTCATCGGGAGAAGTGTTGTTGTGAATGACCCGGGCGATGAGTTCCTTGCCCGTCCCGCTCTCTCCCTGAATCATCACGGTGGTCTTGCTTTGCGAGACCACGCCGATGGTCTTGAAGATGTCCCTCATCAACCGGCCCGCACCGATGATATCGCCCACCTTGAAGCGCCGGGAAGGCTCCATGAGGAGGCCGTCGATCTTCTTTTCCATCTCGTTGGTCTTGAGGGCCTTCTTGATGGCCACGTCCAGCTCGTCCACGTTGACGGGTTTGTGAATATAATCGAAGGCGCCTCCCTTCATGGCCTTGATGGTCGAGTCCATGTCGTGGTGGGCCGTAATCATGATCACCTTCACGTTTTCATTTTCTTCCCGGAGATCCTCCAGGACGGTGAATCCGTCGATGTCCGGGAGGCGGATGTCCAGGATCACCACATCCGTGGGACCTTCCACGTATCGGTTGAGCCCTGTTGTCCCGGTATTGGCCGTCACAACCTCGTACCCTTCTTCCGTAAGGTACATTTCCAGGGTTTCACAGATGGATTCGTCGTCATCGATGACAAGAATCTTGGCCATTCCTTCTCTCCTCTGGATCCGGCTTAATTCCCGTCCCTCTCGGCCGCCGCGGCGGTTGGCCCGGCGTTTCCCGTACCGAGAGGCAACGTCACGGTCACCCGGGTACCCTCTCCCCTGCGGCTCCGGATCGCGATGCTCCCCTGATGAAGATCCACGATTTTCTTGACCTGCGTCAGCCCAAGCCCTGTTCCATAGCTCTTACGGGTAAAGAAAGGATTGAATACATGCGGCATCGCTTCGTCGTCGATGCCGCAGCCGTTGTCTTCGACTTCCACGACCAATGCGGAATATCCGTTCTCCTGCAGTTTCCCGGCGCTCACCTCAAGCGTACCGCCCACCTCCATCGCGTCGATGGCATTCCGGTAGAGGTTCAGGAAAAGCTGCTCCAGCATGGCGCCGTCGACGGCCACGGTCGGGAGCGCGTCGGGGAAGTGGTATTCCACGCGGATGTTCTTGTCCGCCAGGGATTTTTCCACCATCTCCATGGCGTTCTCCAGGACCCGGCGGATGTCCGTCATCCTCTTTCTCGGTTCTTCAGGACGCGCAAAGATGAGCACGTCGTTCACCAGGTGTTCCAGGTGTTCGACCTCCCGCTGGGCGATCTTGAAGCGCTTGAGATCGTTCCCCGCGGGTTGCAGTCGCTTTTCCAGAATCTGCAGGCTCATCTTGATGGATGAAAGCGGGTTCCGGACTTCATGGGCAATGCCGGCCGAAAGCTGGCCAACCGCCGCCAGCTTCTGGCTTTCATAGAACTTCTTCTCCAGTTCCTTGAATTCCGTGATATCCCGCTCGACGACCACGAGTCGATCCGTTCCCCGGAGGGGCCGGGCGGTGAGAAGGAGGTCCCGTTTGGTTCCGTCGCTCAGGGAAACCTCCATCTCAAACGGAGTATAAATGCCTCTTTTCGCATCCTCGAACCGGGCCATGAGATCGGTCCGGTGCTCCAATCCGACAAACTGCGTGAAGTGCCGTCCCTTCATCTGTTCAGCCGTCAACCCGTTCATGAATTTCGGAATGCGGCTAATGAAATTCACCGTCCCGTCGGGACCAAGATCAAAAAGATTGTCCGGAGAACTCTCGACAATGGACCGGAGGTAGTTATGAACGGCCTCGATCTGCTGGCGGAGGTTGACGTTCTCCGTGACTTCGTTTTCCAGCGTCTCGGCATATTCCTTCATGTTCATGGTCATCTCCGCTTCCCTGGTCACATCCTGGAGCGTTTCAATCGCCGCGATGATCTCTCCTTTTTCGTCGAAGATAGGAGCCGCCAGGAAATAGAGATGCCGGGGTCGTCCCCCCAGGTCTTCGTAATAATCACGCGCCTCGTAGGCACCCTTGACGACGGTGGAGGGACGGACCATCTTTTTCGCATAATAACGATCCAGTTCCTCGATGTTGTTATCCACGATCAGGTCCGCGATGAGCGGACGCTTCTCTTTGTAGAACGGAAGGTATTGCCTGTCCGTCCCGGTCATCTCGTTACCGCCATAACCGCTCATTTCCGTCAGGGCCCGGTTCCAGAAGATGATTCGGTGGGAGCGGTCGATCACGAACATGGGGATGGGGGAGCCCTCGATCATCCCCTCGACGGTTTTCTTTTCCCTGGCCAGCTGTTCCTGCGAATCCCTGAGGTGCTGCGCCATCTCCACTTCCTGGGACGCGTCCTGGAGGGTCTCAATGGCGGCAATGATCTGCCCTTTCTCATCGAAGATCGGTGCGGCAAGAAAGTAGAGGTGCCGTGGCCGACCGCCCAGGTTTTCATAGTAATCCCTGGCCTCGTAAGCCCCTTTCACCCGCTTCGAGGGCCGAACTTTCTTCGAGCCGTAAAACTGCTCCAATCCCGCCATGTCCTGATCCACAATCAGGTCCGCGATGACGGGACGCTTCTCGTTCGGCCCATAAAAAGGAATATATTGCCGGTCCGTGCCGATCATGTCGGCCTGCTCCAGGCCGGTCAGGTCGGCGCAGGCTTTGTTCCAGAGAATGATCCGGTGGTCGCGGTCGATGACAAAGGTGGGAATGGGGGAACCCTCGATGATTCCCTCGATGGTCTTTTTCTCGCGAAGGAGGCGTTCCTCCCAGGCCTCCACTTCCTTCAGGCGCTGCAGTTCTTCGCGGGCGAACTGCCGTCGCCGGGTCATGTAGGCCAGGATGATTCCGCCTGCGAAAAGGACAAGAATCAGTCCCGAGGCAACGAGGGCGAAAGTCAACTCCTGCCGGCTGAACGGCTCCGCCACCCCTTTGCGAAGGGCATGATTCACCGTCAGTGCCATGAGGACCAGGAAAAGCAGAAGAAAAAAGGTCGTCAGCCAGACGGGAAATTTGATATTGGGTCGCTGAAGCATCCGGTTGTCGGGCCTTCCCATGGCGGCATCCAGAATGATCGGGTCCTGACGGACCAGCCGGCCCATCCGCTGTTCCCGACGGATGGCGAACTCCGCCAGTGTCGGAATACTACAGGGGGGGCTCCAAAAATTCAACCGAAAATGCTACAGGAATTCAAGGCATCTGCATCTTCCCGAGCCGAAGGAGGATGCAGGATGCCCATCCACGAATGTGTATCATGAGACGGGAGAAAACCGCCCGGGCTGCATGCCCGCCAGGCGGAATCCGATCACACGCGGACGGAGGAGAGAAACAGTCATGGTCGTACGGCAGGGAAAATACCAGGAACTGGCCGAGCGTATGGCAAGGCTCGGAGTATCAGAAAGTGATTTCCAGGAGCACTTCACCCGTTCTTCGGGCCCCGGAGGCCAGAAGGTCAACAAGACCTCCACCTGTGTCCATCTGGTCCACGTTCCCACCGGGCTGTCCGTAAAGTGCCAGGAAGAGCGATCCCAGTCCCTGAACCGTTTCCTTGCCCGACGGATTCTCCTGGACCGTATTGAGAGCAAACAGAAGGGAGTCCTCAGCGAAGAGAGACGGAGGCGGGAAAGAATCCGGCGACAGAAACGGCGCCGTTCCCAGCGCGCCAAAGAGAGGATGCTCCAGGACAAGCACCACCGGTCGGAGAAGAAACGCCTCCGATCGAGCGCTTCGGAGGCAGTGGAGGCTTAAAAAAGAGCAAAAAAAAACGGGAGCAAGGAGCATTATTTGCGGCGCTCCTTCTCCCGTTTTTTCTATGATAACAGGATCACTCTTGCATTACGCAATGAGCTTCAGCAGCGGATTCGCATAAAGCAGAATCAGCGCGATAACCAGGGCGTAGATAGCCAGCGATTCGATCATGGCCAGACCGACCATCATGGTGAGAAGGATCTTACCCTGGGCTTCTGGATTACGACCGACGGCACTCGTGGCTCCGCCGAGACCATGTCCCATACCGGTTCCGGTTCCATTTGCCGCGATTCCAACACCAAGGCCGGCCGCCAACACGCTGCAACCGATAATGATGGCCTTCGTGTAGTTCACTGCCGCTCCTGGAGCCGCCGCTTCCGCCGCCATGGCCAAGGGAGCCCACAGCAATACGACCAACAGACCAACAGCTGCATACATCATCCTTTTTCTACTCATCATCTACCTCCTTTTTGTTTTTTCCCGACCTGCCGATGCGCCGCCAACCCTTGTACAGCGGTGCTTCGCGGCCGAGTGACACATTCCTAGCCTCCGTTGACATAAATGTCAAGTCCTATTTCCCGGCCGATGGAGGAAAAAATTGCCGCCCCGACTTGACAGTTGGAAATTGATGTTTAATATATCGGCGAATTATAATAACCTATCTGAAATTCTTGTAAAAATAAGAGATTAACCAAAGAAAGGAGAGGTTGGAGAATGAAGATCAGGCCGCTTCAGGATCGGGTCATTGTCGAGAGGGTAGACGAGGAGCAGAAGACCAAGGGAGGCATCATCATCCCCGACACAGCCAAGGAAAAGCCGATGGAAGGCAAAGTTATCGCCGCAGGTAAGGGCCGCACCGCGGAGGATGGAAAGCTGATCAAGCTGGACGTCAAGGCCGGTGACCGGATCCTCTTCAGCAAGTACGCCGGCACGGAAGTCAAGGTGGAAGGCAAGGAATACCTCATCATGCGAGAGGATGACATTCTGGGAATCATTGAAAAGTAAATACAGCTCAGAAGGAGGATGATAGAATGGGATCAAAGGTTTTACAGTACGACGAGGAGGCCAGGAAGTCGATCCTCAAGGGTGTCAATACCCTGGCCGACGCCGTAAAGGTCACGCTGGGCCCCAAGGGAAGAAACGTCATTCTGGATAAGTCATTCGGCGCACCCACCGTGACAAAGGACGGCGTAACCGTAGCCAAGGAAATCGAACTGGAAGACAAGTTCGAGAACATGGGTGCCCAGATGGTCCGCGAGGTTGCCAGCAAGACCAGCGACGTCGCCGGAGACGGGACAACGACCGCCACCATCCTGGCACAGGCCATTTACCGCGAAGGAGCCAAGACCGTTGCGGCCGGCAGCAATCCGATGGACCTCAAGCGGGGAATCGACAAGGCCGTCGAGATGGTTGTCGGAGAGTTGAAAAAACTCAGCAAACCCACGAAAGATCAGAAGGAAATCGCCCAGGTGGGAACGATCTCCGCCAATAACGATTCGGGGATCGGAAACATCATCGCCGAGGCCATGAGCAAGGTCGGCAAGGAAGGCGTCATCACCGTGGAAGAGGCGAAAGGCCTAGAGACAGAACTGGAGATCGTGGAAGGCATGCAGTTCGACCGCGGCTATATCTCCCCCTATTTCGTAACCAATCCCGAAAAAATGGAAGTGGTCCTTGAAGATGCCTTCATCCTCATCAACGAGAAGAAGATCAGCGGCATGAAGGACCTGCTCCCCATCCTCGAGCAGATCGCCAAGATGGGACGACCCCTCCTGATCATCGCCGAAGATATAGAGGGCGAGGCGCTGGCCACACTGGTGGTGAACAAGATCCGCGGGACCCTCCATGTGGCCGCGGTGAAGGCACCCGGCTTCGGCGACCGCCGAAAGGCCATGCTCGAAGACATCGCCATCCTCACCGGCGGAAAGATGCTCTCCGAAGACCTCGGCTCCAAGCTCGAGAACGCCCAGGTAGCGGACCTCGGACGGGCCAAGAAGATCATCATCGACAAGGACAACACCACGGTCATCGATGGGGCGGGAGACCGCAAGTCGCTCGAGGGTCGGGTGAAGCAGATCCGCGCGCAGGTTGAGGAGACCACCTCCGACTACGACCGCGAAAAGCTCCAGGAGCGCCTGGCGAAGCTCGTCGGCGGGGTGGCCGTGATCCGCGTAGGCGCCGCCACGGAGACCGAAATGAAGGAAAAGAAGGCCCGTGTCGAAGACGCCCTGAACGCAACCCGCGCGGCGGTTGAAGAAGGAATCGTTCCCGGTGGCGGTGTGGCCTATGTTCGCTGCGTCCAGGCCCTCGATAAGCTGAAACTCGCCGGGGACCAGCAGATCGGCGTCAACATCGTCAAGAAATCGTTGGAGGAGCCCCTGCGTATGATCGCCTCCAACGCTGGATGGGAAGGCTCCATCGTGGTGGAGAAGGTCAAGGAAAAGAAGGGAGCCTTTGGGTTCAACGCTGCCAATGAGAAATTTGAAGACATGATCCAGGCCGGCGTCATCGATCCGACGAAAGTGACCCGGTTCGCGCTGCAGAACGCCGCATCCGTGGCTTCTCTCATGCTGACCACACAGTGCATGATCGCGGACAAGCCGGAAGAGAAGGGCGCGGGGATGCCCCCCATGCCCGGCGGAGGCGGATATCCCGGCATGGGCATGTAAAAATCTGCCACACACAGTTTTCTAATCAACAAAGAGCCCCCGGCGAACTGCCGGGGGCTCTTTGTTGTTCTTGAAAATCCATACCTTTCTGTGATAGGCCTCATCGGACATAAAATCCTGAAACAGGAGCGGATAATGGACTACAAGGGCAGCCTGAACCTACCGAAAACGGATTTCCCGATGAAAGCCAATCTGGCGCAACGGGAACCTGAAATGCTCCGTGCCTGGGACGACGTGGATATCTACAAAAGGATCCGCGATGTCTCCAAGGGACGGCCGGAGTACATCCTTCATGACGGCCCTCCATACGCAAACGGGAATATCCATCTCGGCACCGCTCTCAACAAGATCATCAAGGACATGGTCATCAAGTCGATGAACATGTCCGGGTTCGACAGCATTTACGTACCTGGATGGGACTGCCACGGTCTCCCCATCGAACACCAGGTCGACAAGGAACTTGGCGAAAAGCGTTATGACATGTCCCAGGCGGACAAGCGGAGGTTCTGCCGGGCGTACGCGGAAAAGTTCGTGGACATCCAGCGGCAGCAGTTCAAGCGGCTGGGAGTCTTCGGCGACTGGCCGAAGCCCTACCTCACCATGACCTACGACTATGAGGCCGTAACCGTCGCCGAATTCGGAAAGCTCTGGCTGGGAGGAAGCGTCTACAAAGGGAAGAAGCCGGTTTACTGGTGCGCCTCCTGCAAAACGGCGCTGGCCGAGGCGGAGGTTGAATACGGTGATCACACGACGCCCTCCATCTATGTCAAGTTTCCGATGATTTCCGATATCGCTGCGGTTCGCCCTTCCCTCAAGGGCGAGACGATCAGCGTCGTCATCTGGACCACCACTCCCTGGACGATTCCCGCCAACCTGGCGATCGCCTTTCACGAGGAGTTCATCTATGTCGCAGTCAAGGTCGAGAATGAAGTCCTGATCCTGGCGAAAGATCTCCTGGATTACTGCCTGGACGCCTTCGGCTGGAAGGGAAAGCCCTACCAGATCCTGGACGAGTTTCCCGGCCGGGAAATGGAAGGACTCAAGTGCCGCCATCCCCTCATTGACCGTGAGAGCCTGCTCATCCTCGCTCCTTTCGTTACCCTGGAAGCGGGAACCGGATGCGTGCATATCGCCCCGGGACACGGTCAGGAAGACTACGAGATCGGGATGCAATACGGTCTGGAGAACTATGCCCCCGTGGACGAGGACGGAAAGTTCACCCCCGACGTGGAGGACTTCGCCGGTCAGTTTGTCTTCGACGCCAACGACTCCGTCAACGAGAAGCTTCGGGAAAAAGGGGCACTCCTCGGTCTGGTCAACATCGAGCACTCCTATCCCCACTGCTGGCGCTGCAAACAGCCCATCATCTTCCGATCCACGGAACAGTGGTTCATCTCCATCGAGCGCAACGATCTGCGGAAGAAAGCCCTGGAGGCCATCGACACAGTGCGCTGGATCCCCTCCTGGGGACGGGATCGCATCTACGGCATGGTCGAGAATCGTCCGGACTGGTGCATCTCGCGCCAGCGCCTCTGGGGGGTGCCGATCACGATTTTCTATTGCCAGGCCTGCCAGAACGAGTTCCTGACGAAGGAAATGCTGGACCACATCGTTTCCCTCGTGCAGCAGCACGGGGCCGATGTATGGTATGAGCGGGAAGCGAAGGATCTGATGCCGCCGGGGACCGTATGTCCCCATTGCCAGGGAACCGAATTCCGCAAGGAGACCAACATTCTGGATGTCTGGTTCGACTCCGGTGTCAGCCACGCCGCCGTTCTTGAGACCTGGCCCAACCTTCACTCTCCCGCGGACATGTACCTGGAAGGAAGCGACCAGCACCGGGGCTGGTTCCATTCATCCCTGCTGGAATCCGTGGGAAGCAGGAACCGGGCTCCCTACCGGAACGTCCTGACCCATGGATTCGTCGTCGACGGAGAAGGCAAGAAGATGTCCAAATCCGGCGGGAACGCGATCAATCCCCAGGACATCATCGACCGGTATGGAGCGGAGATCCTGCGCCTGTGGGTGGCCGCCGAGGATTACACGGCAGACATCCGGATTTCGGAGGAGATTCTCAAACGTCTCGTCGAGGCCTACCGGCGGATCCGCAACACGAGCCGGTTCATTCTCGGCAACCTCTTCGATTTCGACCGTGGAAAAGATACGGTCCCTTACGAAGACATGGAGGAAATGGACCGCTGGGCCCTGCACCGACTTCAGGAGATCACACAGCGTGTCGTGGATGCCTACGATAACTTCCAGTTTCACGTCGCCTTCTACACCCTGCACAATTTCTGCACGGTGGATCTCAGCGCCCTGTATCTGGATGTGCTCAAGGACCGTCTCTATACATCCAAGCCGGCATCTCGGGAACGTCGCTCCGCCCAGACGGCCATTACAATCATTCTTGACGCCATGGCCCGCCTGCTGGCCCCGATCATGACGTTTACCGCGGAAGAGATCTGGTCGGCCCTGCCGGCCTGGGACGGAAAGACCGCCAGCGTTCACCTGACGGAGTTCCCAAAGGTCGATCCGGCTCTCCTTAAGTCGCAGCTCGGCGAGCAGTGGAAATCCATGATCGCCGTCAAGGGGGAGATCGCCAAGGCCCTGGAACTGGCCAGGAAAAACAAAACGATCGGCCACTCCCTCGACGCACGGGTGCAGGTCGCTCCTCCCGAAGCCCTCCAGACTCTGCTGGAGTCACACCTGGAGGATCTGCGGGCGCTCCTGATCGTCTCCCAGATCGAACTTGTCGAGCGGAAGGCCCTTGCGACTCCTTACGAAAGCCAGGAAATCGGAGGGCTGGCGGTGGGAGTCGTCCGAGCGACGGGGACCAAATGCAACCGCTGCTGGAATTACAGCGACACGGTGGGAACGGTCGCCTCGCATCCCGAACTGTGCGAACGCTGCCTGCGCAACCTGCCATAGAGACAGGACAACCCCTCAAACAGTTTCAGGGCCACCCTTCATGGGTTGAAGGCAGTCGATATGAGTTCTCTCAGGGAAAAGGCGCCCTTTCTGGCGATCTTCATTCTATTGGTTCTGGCGGATCAGATCACCAAGGCCTGGGTAACCGCCACCATGAACCTCCACGAGTCCATCCCGGTCATTCCCGGTCTGTTCAGCATCACCTACGTCCGCAACCCGGGAGCGGCCTTCGGGTTTCTGGCCGGCGCATCACCGACGCTCCGACTGGTTTTCTTCGTTGCAGTCACCCTCCTCGCCATCGGCCTGATTCTTTATTCCCTCTTCAAGGCCGGGTTTATCCAGGCTTCCTGGAGAGCGCCGCTGGTCCTGATCCTTTCCGGTGCGCTGGGAAACCTGGTCGATCGGGTGCGTTTCGGAGAGGTTGTCGATTTTCTGGATATTTACGTGGGATCGGCGCACTGGCCTGCATTCAATGTGGCCGATTCCGCCATCACGGTGGGAGCCGTCCTCCTGACCGTCCTGGCCTTTCGGAGCGAAAAGAACGCCATCAAGACAAGTTCCTGATTCCCGAAGGGATCGTCATCCATGTCCTTCCTCCGGGCTCCTGCCATCCGCAAGGCTGTTCACCCTGAACCTCGGGCCCCTGATCCCGGCAAGACCCTTCCTTTGCGACACCCCTTTTCCAACCAAACAGGCCTATCCCCCTTCGTCGACGCCCTTTTTTTAGATCGACCGCCGTCTCAATCCAGGATGATCGTGGCATCCACCGCGCAGAGACCATTTCCGGTAATCAGGAACGGATTGATGTCGATCTCCCGGATCCGAGGGACGGACAGTCCAAGGTCTCCCAGGGCGATGAGCACCTTCGCCAGTTGTTTTCTGTCCACCGGAGAGGCACCGCGATAGCCATCCAGGAGAACCTGCCCCCGGATGCGCCCGATGAGCCGCAGAGCCTCTTCTTCGCTGAGCGGAGCCACGGCAAAGGCCGTGTCCCGAAGGACCTCAGTCAGCGTCCCGCCGAGACCGAACAGGACACAGGGACCGAACTGGGGATCACGGATCAGGCCGGCAATCAGTTCCCCGCTTCCCCGAACCTGCCGCTGGACCAGGATCTCCCCCTCTTCCGTCAGGCCTTTACGGATTATGCCATATGCTTCCCTGACCCCCTCGGGATTGGTGATGTTGAGGCGGACCATTCCGGCATCGCTCTTATGCACAAGGCCGGGCTGCAGCCCCTTTAGCACCACAGGATAGCCAAGACGTTCCGCGGCCCGCAGGCATTCTTCCTCGCCCCGGACCCGCGCCTCTTCCACAGTGGGAATTCCCCGGGCATGGAGAATCCGTTTGGAGACTTCCTCGTCCAGGGTCCCCCGGGCATCTCGAACCAGACTCTCGACTTCCGGTGTGAGCCCTTCCAACACCGGGGCAGGGTCTTTCCGGGCAATGGCATCACCGGCGGGGCGTTTCCGCAAAACGGCCTCGAGGCACTCCACGGCGCGATATAGCTCCTGAAACGCGAGCACGCCGAGGGAACGGGCCCGCTGCTGGAACTCGGAGACGTTATCACGGGTTCCCAGGAGCCACAGAATGACGGGTTTCCCCGCCTTCCGCGACTGGGCAGCCAGCTCTTCCAGATCCATGGTGATGCGGAAATTGCCGACAAAGGCCAGGAGCAGGACGCCATCCACGCCCGGATCGGCCAGGATGGACCTCAGGGCCGTACTGTAGACGTCCACGCCGGTTCCCATGTTCTTTTCCATGGCGGGCCACACATCCACCGGATTGGCGACGGGCATCCAGGAAGGAAAGAGTTCCTGCAGAGCGGTGGCGGTCTGTGCGGACAGGTCGGCCACCTCCAGTCCCACGTCATCGAAGAAATCCGCTGCCATGATTCCGGCTCCTCCGCTGAAGGTTAACACGGCGATCCGCCCCTTCCCGGTGACCACCGGCGGAGCAACAGCCATGGAGCGACAGAGATCCATCCATTGCTTGAAGTCCCTGGCCTCCGTGATCCCGGCCTGTGACAGGGCGCCGGCGATGACAGCATGGTTTCCAGCCAGGGAGGCCGTGTGGCTCATGGCGGCCTTCGCGCCCCGGCTGCTCCTCCCGCCCTTCAGCACAACGACCGGTTTGGGGCATGCACGGCACAACTCGAGGAATCGGCGGCCGTCCCGGAAGGACTCCAGGTACAGGCCGATCACCTTTGTGTCCGGATCTCCGGCCAGATATTCCAGCAGGTCATTTTCATCCACGTCCGCCTTGTTCCCGATGGAGCAGGCCTTGCTGATGCCCATCACCCCGTGGGTCATGAGGTCCACCAGGAATCCCGCCGAGAGGAGGCCGCTCTGAACGACCAGGGACACATCTCCCGGCACCAGTCCCCGCAGGAGGGCATTGGGATCCATGAAGGAAAAGACATGCCGGCGGACGGCATCGACAACACCCATGCAGTTGGGACCCCAGATCCGGACTCCCAGCTCACATGCCCTGGCCACCATCCTGTCCTGCAGCTTTCGCCCTTCCGGACCCGTCTCTGCGAATCCCCCGGACTCGACGATGACTCCCCGGATCCCCTTCCCGGCACAATCATCCAGGGCCGTAAGAACCTGCCGGGCCGGCACGAACAGAATCGCCAGGTCCACGGAATCGGGCACCTCCCGAAGGGAGGGGACACAGCGGATGCCCTCGATTTCATCATACTTTGGATTGACGGGACAGATAACTCCTCGAAAGCCCGTAATGAGGTTCCTCAAGATGGCATTTCCACCCTTCGACGCGTTCGGGGTGGCGCCAACGACGGCAATCCCTTGGGGATCGAAGAAAAAGTTCATGTTGTTCCTCCCGGCCACTGAATAAACTGCTCGTCTTCGTATTACAAAACGACCACGAATGGAAGCCTGCAGAAGAAAGCTGGACTGCGGGCTTCCATTGGACAGCCGGCAGTTTCCCGTGCTATGAGAAAATTGAGTTGTGTTCTGCAATTTCATCTTTTGATAATCGTCCCGGAACAAAAGAGATTGCCGGAGTCAAACACAATCGGAAAGGAGGTGAAGAAGCCAGAGACTCTGCATCGTACCAACTGACCGATTCAAGGGGGAAACATCCAGTCAATCAATGTCGACCAATCCATGCAACATCGGAATGGATAAAGGAGGGATCGCATGAGCTGGAAGGACATCTACAACAGCAGGCTGATGTCGGCGCAGGAAGCGGCAAAGATCGTTCAGTCAGGTGACCGTTTTTGGACCCCCTTGCTTCTGGGTCAGCCCTCCATGCTGATCATGGATGCGATCGCGGACCGCAAGGATGAACTGAAAAACGTAGAGTACTGCTTCGCCCTCGTCCTCAGGCCCTACAAGATCTTCAAGCCGGAATACCGGGATACCTTCAAGCTGGTATGCGGGTTCTACAGCACACCCCATCTTCAGGAACTCGCCAAGACAGAATGGTCCAATTTCTGGCCCGCCCAGAGCTCGGACATCTCCATCAAGAACATGCACCGTCAGCGGACCTATCCGCGGCGCGGAGGAATCATCCTCCAGGTGACTCCGCCGGATGAACACGGCTACGTCTGCCTCGGCCTCGATACGTTCTATACCGAGCAGATCATGGACCAGTCCGACTGGATCATCGGCGAGGTCAACCCGAACATGCCCCGGACTTACGGGCAGACGAATTTTCACGTCTCCCGCTTCACCGCCTTTGTCGATAACCCCAATCCCATCATTGCCGTTCCCACACCGCCACCCTCGGATGTGGAGACGAAGATGGCGGAAAACGTCGTGAAGCTTCTCCGGGACCGGGACTGCATCCAGGTGGGCATCGGTGCTGTACCGGCCATGATCAGCAAGCTCCTGGAGCACTCGGGCTTGAGGGATATGGGAATACACACGGAGATGGCCCCAGCGGGGACCCACAAGCTGGTCGAGAAGGGCGTCATCACCTGCAAGTACAAGAAGGTGAACACCGGCAAGATCATCCTGGCCTTCACAATGGGCGACAAGGAGCTTTACGACTTCCTGGCGAACAATCCCATGGTGGAGTTCCGGCCGACGATTTATGCGAACTATATCCCGACCCTCGCCCAGGAGGAAAACCTGGTGGCCATCAATGGTTCCATCGAGGTGGACCTCACGGGGCAGATCGTTTCCGAATCCGTCGGGAACCTGATGAGGACGGGCTCGGGCGGCCAGTTGGACTTCGTCATCGGTTCCTTCTGGTCCAAGGGCGGCAGGGCCATCAACCTGGTGCCGGCGACTACCCTGAACGACACGGTCTCGCGGATTGTCCCCTATGTTTCCTGGGGCTCCAGGGTCACCGTGCCCCGCCATTATGCGGGGTACATCGTCACCGAATACGGGGTGGCGGACCTCTATGGACGGTCGGAACCGGAGCGGGCGGAGGAACTGATCAAGATCGCCCACCCGAAATTCCGGGAAGAGCTGGAAAAGGCCGGCCGGGAACGGGGACTGATCAAGAAGAAAACCTTTTGAGGCGGCGGGGGGAACACGCCATTCCACTGCATGGACATGAAGTTGGCTGAGAGACACACGGGGGGAGTCCGAAAAAAAGGCTCCCCCCGATTTTTTCATTACTGTGTGAGGCCGGGCAGCCACAAAGCGATGGACGGAAACAGGACCAGGAGAAGGGCCATGACCAGTTGCGCCAGGAGGAATTTCGTTGCACCTCTGAAGATGACCTGAAGCGGCACGTCCTTGGCTACACCGGCCACTACATATACGTTGATGCCAACAGGCGGTGTGATGACGCCCATGCCGGTGACCAGGACGATGATAACGCCGAACCAGATCGGGTCGTAGCCAAGAGCGGTCACCACGGGAAAGAAGATGGGGATGGTGAGCATGATCATCGCCAGGGAATCCATCAGGCACCCCAAGAGGAGGTACGTCAGGATGATGAGGCCGATGATCAGTGGCGGCGGAAGGGCAAGGCCCGCCACCCAGCCGCCGACTTCGGATGGAATGGTCGTCACAGCCAGGAAATGGCCGAACACTGTGGCTCCTGCCACGATGAGCATGATCATGCAGGAAATCCGGGCGGTCTCCTGCAGCGACAGAAATAACTTCCGCCACGTGATATTTTTCCCGACAGCGGCAATGAGGATTGTACCCAGGGAACCGATGCCGGCCGCTTCCGTGGGGGTAAAGATGCCGACGAACAGCCCTCCCATAACCATGACAAACAGGGCCAACGTTTCGATCATACCGGCCAGGGAGGCAATCATCTCACGAAACGGGGCGCGAGCACCTTTCTGGCAGAGGTCCGGCCGGAGGGCTGTCCAGATCACGACAGCCAGAACAAAAAAGAGCGAAAGCAGGATCCCCGGCACGACGCCCGCCATGAAGAGCTTTCCGATAGACTGTTCCGTCATGATCCCATAGATGATAAAAATTGTGCTGGGCGGAATCAGGATGCCCAGGCTGCCCCCTGCCGCCACAACGCCCGTCGCCAGGGCCGGGTCGTACCCGCGCTTCTTCATCTCCGGCAGTGCCACGGAGGACATGGTCGCCGCCGTCGCGCTCGTTGAACCGCAAATGGCCGAAAACGCAGCACACGCGCCGATGGTGGCAATCGCCAGCCCGCCCCGCAGATGCCCCAGGAACTTGTGCGCGGCATTGAAAAGGCGCCCGCTGATCCCTGAGTGAAAGGCCACCTGGCCCATGAGTACGAACAGGGGGATGACCGTCAGGTTGTAAGAGCTGAAGACGGAAAAGACATCCCGGGCCATGAGATTCAGGGCCGCATCCCAGGACACGAGGGCACCGAAGCCGACGAAACCCACGATTGCCATCGTGAACCCTACGGGGATCCGGAGGAACATCAACAGGATGAGCAGAACGAAGCCGGCAAGGCCGGCGGTTATCGGAGTCACGACAGCACTACCCTTCTGACAAAACGAATAAAATCAACAATCAGTACGCAGCAGAGGAGAGCGCAACCGACGGCAATTCCCAAGGCAAACGGCGAAATCGGCATGGCCAGGGTCAGGGACACCTCACCACTGGCCTGCAGATCCCGGGCATAGACGGCGCTCTGCCAGGCCAAGAGCCCCGACAGGGCAGCGCCGACAGCAGCCTCCAGGCCGTCGATGTAGGTCTGCCATCGGACCGGGAGTTTGGAGGTGAAGAACTCCACGGCGATATGCCCCCTGTCGACGGATGTCTGCCCCAGAGCGAAGGCTGTGACAACCGTCGCCAGGAAACCAACGACCTCATAGGTCCCGGGAATGGGATGCCGGGCAATGCGAAGAAGTACGTCCGCGCAGGTCAGGAGCATCATGGCTACGATGCCCGCACAGGCAACGTAGTTCGCATAACCGATCGTCTTCAGGTATCTCCGTTTCCAGGGCATGACGCTCTCCTCTGCAGCAACGTTCGAGGCGGTTCGCTATTTCTTCTTAGCCGGACGGTTCACCTTCTTGATCATGAGTTCCGCTTCCTGGACCACTTGCTTGCCCGATACCCCGCTTACTTTGACGGTATTCACGTATTCGTCGATGACGGGATTGACAGCTTTGCGCCAGCGAAGACTTTCCGCCTTGGACAGCGGGATGATCTTGTTTCCCAGTCCGAGACTGAACGCCCTGCCCTCCGCGTCGATGTCGTCCCAGGCCTTGCCGTGCACATCGATCCACTGATCACTGACGTCTTCGAATGCCTTCTTGACATCCGCCGGCAGGGAGTTCCATTTTTTCAGGTTCATGACGACGAACATCGCCGTGGTGTAGCCCACGTCGCGGCAATCCGTCGTGTTCTTGATCACTTCCGCCTGCTTCCAGCCCTTGAGAACCTCAATGGGGCCGATCGTCCCCTCCACGACACCCTTCTGCAGGGACTCATAGGTCGATCCCTGAGGCATGGCCACCGGAACGGCGCCCAGAGCCTTGATGACTTTGGCGCTGAAACCGGTCGCGCGGATCTTCATGCCTCTCAAGTCCTCGAGAGACCGCACCGGCTTCACCGTGTGCAGGAGTCCCGGTCCGTGGGCATGCAGATAGAGAACCTTCACCTGGTCCAACTCCCGGGGCTTCATCTTCCGGTAAAAGTCGTTGGCGACCCTTGTGGCTGTCCGGCCGTTCGGGTACCCGAGGGGGAGATCCAGGGCCTCCATGACGGGAAAGCGGCCACGGGTGTACGCGAACGCAGACATGCACATGTCGGAGATCCCCTTGACGACGCCGTCGTAACATTGATCCGCCTGGGTAAGGGATCCACCGGCGAAGATCTGGATTTTCACCCGACCCTGCGTGCGGCGTTCCACTTCCTTGGCCCATGTGTCGGCCGCCTTTTTCTGGCCGTGATTCGGTGGGAAAAAGATGCTGTAAGTCAATTGGGTCGGTCCTGCCCAGGCGGCGGACAGGCCGGAGATTACACCCAGCAGCAGGACTGCCAAAGCGATCCGGACGATTTTTTTCATGATTTTTCTCCTTCCTGATGGTGAAGAACCTGACGGTATGTCAGCCGCATGGGAAAGTCCCCGAATTTCCGGGCCTCGTGCCACGGCTGGCGCCTCAACTCACGAAGGGCCTGCCTGTCCGCTCGATGAACGAACAGGCAGGCCACCGGTAAGCGTAGCATGTGGAACAGAAATAATATCGAGCCTGGATGTCGTAAAACATCATGAAACCATGATTCCCCGTTTCGGGTTTTAACTTGCTGGGAAGAAAGGGACAGTCGACGAATCTGGGAGAAGCCTGCTTTCCCGCCGGGCGGCGAGAAGCAGGCATCAATACATATAAGGCGGGACGAGAAGAGTTTCTATGGATGTTCGGGGCATAGCGTCCGAAATCACGATGGGTTCCTCAATATCCAAAAAATTGGGTTCCACTCCTATGGGATCGGTAGTTCTCTGTCAAGTGTTATTTGTGCGGGATTGGTTCTGCTGGTTGACCTCACGGCGCAACCGCTCTACCTCCTCTTTGTACTGCTCGGCCTTTGCCTTGGCCAGTTCGATCTCTTCACGGGCCTTGTCCAGCTTTTCCTCGTGCTTATGGCGATCTTCCTTGATCTTGTCCTGAATGTCGTCAAATCCCACGTACATGGCAAGAATACCGCCCATAATCAGGGCGATGGGCAACCCGCCCTGAACAATGACGAGAAACTGGTGCCCCCAGAACATGATCCCGATGAGACCGAGCACAGTAGCAACGGCACCGCCAATGAGCAGAGTCATCCTGGATAACCTCCCGCTACAGGTCTTGCCTTACATCAAACTTTGGTTGCTTTTGTTACACGTTGACTCGAAATGCTCAATATCATACGGAAGTGATGCAGGCAAGACGAAACGAGCCCCCAAAGGGCTTTCCATCACCCCTTTTTGGGTTCATATCACACTGAAATAACTGTTCAAATTGACGACCTTTTTTTCGTTGACATTCCCCGGTGGCCATGATAGGGGGCGCGATGAAATGGGACAAGTCAGATAAGCAGTCCCTGGTACAATTGGCCTACGCGAGCACCATCGGAATTGCCATGGTGCTGACCATTTTCGGTGGGCTCTATTTCGGCGCCTGGCTGGACCGGAAACTGGGAACAGGTCACAATTACTTCATGTTCCTGTTTCTGGCGATCGGCGTGATCGTCGGATTCCGAAACATTTACCTGGTGATTCAGAGAAGTGCGACGGATGAGGAACCCGTCATCCGGTACATAAAAAGTGAACAGCATCGAAAAAGACCCCCTCCAGGCAAGACTTGAAATCACGAATTGGCTCGTTCTGGCGGTTTGTCTGATCATCAGCGCCCTGTTGCTGTCCGCGCCGTTTACCTACGGAATTCTTCTGGGAGGTTTCATCAGCATTATCAACTTCCACTGGCTGGACCGGGACCTGCGGAAGATTTTCTCCAACCTTTCAGGAACAGCGAAATCCGCCCTTCTGCTGAAATATTACCTGCGCCTGGCCATCACGGCCGTGGTGCTGTACAT
Organism: Deltaproteobacteria bacterium HGW-Deltaproteobacteria-19; assembly: GCA_002841865.1. Taxonomy (GTDB): domain Bacteria; phylum Desulfobacterota; class Syntrophia; order Syntrophales; family PHBD01; genus PHBD01. The sequence continues at coordinate 4,573 of PHBD01000034.1, read as the reverse complement.
TCTGATCAGCCAGTCCCTTGTGGATATCATCGGCCTGCTTGTCGGTCTCTCCGTGGTGGTCATGAACATCGTACTGACGGCGGTTCTGGTATTCTCAAAAAAAAATCGCGTTGAGGAGGTTCTATAAAACATGCACGGCGAATTCCTTTTTTTTCACATTCCCGGTGTTGCTAACCATGTCACGCACTCGTGGCTGATTATGGCGTTTCTGGCCCTCTGCGGATTCCTGGCCACTCGTGGATTGTCGGTTTACCCGGGGCGTTTTCAGAACGTCATGGAGGTCGTCGTGGGAGCCCTCAATTCACTGCTCATCGATACGATGGGGGAGCAAGGGAAAAAATTCTTCCCCCTGATTGCGACGCTGGGACTCTTCATTATCGTATCGAACCTCCTCGGCCTGGTCCCCGGATTCATCTCACCCACATCAAGCCTGAACATGACGATCGCTATGGCGCTCATCGTTTTCGTGCTGACCCATGTAGTGGGCGTTCAGACGCAAGGCCTCAAGTACTTCAAGCAGTTCCTCGGACCGGTCTGGTGGCTTATCCCCCTGATGCTGCCCATCGAGCTCATCAGCCATCTGTCCCGCCCCCTGTCCCTGTCCGTGCGGCTCTTCGGAAACATCGAAGGCGGACACATCGTGATCATCGTCCTCGTGATCCTGGTTCCGCTTCTGATTCCACTGCCCATCCTCATTCTAAAGGTGCTGATCTCCTTCATCCAGACACTCGTTTTCATGCTTCTGTCCATGATGTACATCGCGGGGGCCATGGAAGAGCATCATTGATTCGATAAGAACGTCCACGAATTATCCATAAATAAAAAAAGCGTCTCATTTCGAGACGCTTTTTTTATTCGTGCAACTGCTTTATAAATTCGTTCCTTCAGGGCACACTTCTCAACGTCCGGGGTGCCGGACGGGTGTCCGGGTTCTTCAAGCAGATCAGCCACCCCTTCGAACGCCGGGTTTACTTTTTTCCCGACAGATAGGCATCGATTGCCTGAGCCGCCTTCCGGCCCGCTCCCATCGCCAGAATCACCGTGGCTGACCCGGTGACGATATCACCGCCGGCGTAGACGCCCTTGCGCGTCGTCTCCCCGGATTCCCCTTTCGTGACGATGTATCCCCACCGGTTCGTATCGAGGCCCGGCGTCGTGGATGGCACGATGGGGTTTGCCATCGTCCCCACGGCAACTACAACCGTATCGACGTCGATGACAAACTCGGATCCGGGAACAGGAACGGGGCTCCTTCTCCCCGAGGCGTCGGGCTCGCCCAGTTCCATGCGGATGCAACGGATGCCGGTCACCCAGCCGTTCTTATCACCAATATATTCCACCGGGTTGGTCAGCAGCTTGAACTGTACCCCCTCCTCCTTGGCATGGTGGACCTCCTCGATCCGGGCCGGCATCTCCGTCTCGCTGCGCCGGTAGATGATGTAGCCGTTCTCCGCCCCCAGGCGCAGGGCCGTCCTCACCGAATCCATGGCGACATTGCCGCCGCCGATGACGGCCACATTCTTTCCCCGGACAATTGGGGTGTCATACTCTGGGAACCGGTAGGCCTTCATGAGATTTGAGCGGGTTAAGTACTCGTTGGCCGAGTAGATGCCGTTCAGGTTCTCGCCGGGTATGTTCATGAAGACCGGGGCGCCGGCTCCTACAGCAAGGTAGACGGCGTCGTAGCCTTCCTCGAAGAGTTCGTCCACCGTCTTGATCCGGCCGATCAGGGCATTCTGGACGATCTTGACTCCCAGCCCCCGAAGGTAGTCCACCTCTGCCTCCACGATGGCCTTGGGAAGCCGGAACTCGGGAATCCCGTATACGAGAACGCCACCCGCCTTGTGGAGGGCCTCGAAAATGGTCACCTCATATCCCAGTTTCACCAGATCCCCGGCGATGGTCAGACCCGAAGGTCCTGCTCCCACAACGGCAATCCGCCGTCCGTTCGGCTTTGCCTTTTCCGGCACGACCACCTGGTTCGTATCCCGCTCGTAATCGGCGGCGAACCGCTCCAGGCGGCCGATGGCCACCGGCTCGCCCTTTTTCCCCAGGATGCAGAACTTCTCGCACTGATCCTCCTGGGGGCAGACCCGTCCGCAGACGGCGGGCAGGCTATTCGTCTCTTTCAGCTTGCGGGCGGCTCCGATGAAATCTCCTTCGGCAATCAATTTGATGAATTCCGGGATCCGGACGTCGACGGGGCATCCTTCGATACACCCCGGCTTCTTGCACTGGATGCACCGCTTCGCTTCAAGGGTTGCCGTCTCGGCGGAGTATCCCCGTGGAACCTCGTCAAAGTTCCGGATCCGATCCGCCGGCGCCTGTTCCGGCATTGCCTGCCGGGGGATTTTCTCCCTCTTCTCCTTCTTCGGTTCAGTTTCCATTCGACCCGCACCTGTGTTTTTCGTAGGACCGTTTTTCATCTTCGCAGTACATCCGGAGGCGGCTGGCAAGAAGGTCGAAGTTCACCTCGTGACCGTCGAATTCCGGGCCGTCGACACAGGTGAATTTTGTCTTCCCGCCAACCTCTACCCGACAGGCGCCGCACATCCCGGTAGCATCCACCATGATCGGGTTAAGGCTCACGGTCGTCGGAATCGCATAAGGCCGCGTGAGGTTGGCGATCACCCTCATCATGGGCACCGGGCCGATGGCAAAGACATGATCGATTTTTTCCCCGCGATCGATGATCTGTTGCAGGACGGCGCTGACAAACCCGTTGAATCCATAGCTTCCGTCGTCCGTACAGACCACGAGTTCGTCACTGGCCGCCTGCATCTCCTGCTCGAGGATGATCAAATCCTTCGTCCGGGCACCGATGATCGAGGTTACGCGGTTTCCGTTCTCCTTGAGGGCCTTCGTGATGGGATAGATGACACCTACACCGACGCCTCCCCCGACACAAACGACATGTCCGAAAACTTGGATGTGCGTAGGATTCCCCAGGGGTCCCTGGACGTCCTGAAAGGCATCTCCCACCTTCAGGGCGGACATGGCCGCCGTCGTTTTTCCCACGACCTGGTAAATGATCGTGATCGTCTCCCGGCCCGTATCCGAATCGACGATGGTCAGCGGGATGCGCTCCCCCTTCTCGTCGATCTTGAGGATCACGAACTGCCCGGCCTTTCGCTTCCGGGCGATCTCCGGCGCCAGGATGTCCATCCGGAAAACCGCCTCGGACAGTTGCTTCGCTGCCACGACTGTGTACAAGGTATATCCCCCTTGACATAAAAAGGGGAGCCCTGAAGCTCCCCAGAATCGACTTCCATTGCGGCTGAAGGTTCGAGCCGACACTTTCCCGGAATGCCTGTCGCCTCAGTATTCCTTGGTCAGCTTATCCAACTCCGCCAGGGAAAACACGGGGCCGTCCTTGCATACGTACTTGCTGCCGACATTGCAGCGCCCGCATTTCCCGATTCCGCATTTCATACGCATTTCCAGGGAGGTTATGATGTTCTCCTTGGAGAACCCGAGATCGAAGAAGACCGGCAGGGTGAAGCGGATCATGACCGGGGGACCGCAGATGACCGTCACGGCGTTTTCCGAACTTGGCGCCACTTCCTTGCAGACCGTGGGCACGAAGCCCTCCCGCCCCTTCCATCCGGCATCCCCCTTGTCGACGGTGACGTTGAGGTCGATGTCGTCCCGTTTGGACCAGGTCTCCAGTTCGTCCTTGTAGATGAGGAGTCCCGGGTTACGGGCGCCGTAAACCACGGTGATCTTTCCGAAACGCTTCCGGTTGTCCCCATGGATCATGTAATTGATCAGGGAGCGCAGTGTCGTGAAAGCAAATCCGCCGCCCACGATGACGATGTTCTTTCCTTCCAGGAACTCGATGGGCCAGGAATTTCCGAGGGGTCCGCGGAGCCCCATCCGGGTTCCCTCCTCCATTTCGTGGAGGGCTGAGGTGACAACGCCGGCCTTCTGGACTGTGAATTCCACATATCCCTTCTGGGTGGGAGAAGACGCGATTCCGATGGGGGACTCGCCCTTGCCGAAGATGGACAACTCTCCGAACTGACCGGGGGTGTACCGGAACTTTTCCTCGTCTTCCTTGTTGAGGAAGGCGAAGCGGAAGGTCTTGATGTCCTTGGTGTCCACCTCGGTGACGATCTTGATCACTTCCACGGGGTAGGGTACGTATGGATTCTGCATTGCGCTCTCCCGAAATTATAATGTCGAAATGTCCTGAACAATTTTACGGATATCGATGTTGACGGGGCAGTACATTACACAGCGCCCACAGCCGACGCAGGCGATGGCGTTGAAATTGTCCACATAGTATTTGAACTTGTGCATTGCCCGCTGACGCCAGCGCTCCTTCTGGCTCATCCTCGGGTTGTGCCCCGACGTTTCCTTCGTGAACATTGGATACATGCAGGAGTCCCAGTTCCTCAGGCGCTTGCCGTCCGCCGCCTTCACCTCGTCCTGGATGTCGAAGCAGTGGCAGGTGGGGCACACGCTCGAGCAGGCGCCGCAGGCGTTGCAGCGCACGCCCAGGGCGGCCAGCGCCAGGATCAGGAACGGGATCAGGATGGCGCGGAACATGTACTCGTCCACCAGGAACGGC
>PHBD01000066.1 GCA_002841865.1 Deltaproteobacteria bacterium HGW-Deltaproteobacteria-19 | reverse complement strand
GGCGTCGTCGAGCGTGGCCAGATTGTCCCGGAGGATCTCCATGATTCCGGATAGATTCTCCCGGCTTGGCATTGTCCGGGGAAGGGCTCCCGTCTTTTCCATGAAAGGACGGATCCGGTCGGCCAGCAGCTCCGCTTCGCATTGCCGGAGGTACTGGCCGTTGAGCCAGCGCAGCTTCGGCTCGTCAAAGACGGCACCGCCCTTTCCAGCGTGCGTCAGATCGAAAGACGCGATCAGCTCCTCGCGGTTCATGACGTCCCTGCCGCCACCGGGGGAGTGGCCCAGAAGGGCCAGGTAATTGACGAAGGCCTCCGGAAGAAATCCCCGTTTCCGGAACTGGCGGACCGAGGTGGAACCGTGCCGCTTGCTGAGCTTGGCCCGATCCTCTCCGAGGACGAGCCCGTGGTGGGCGAAGACCGGCGGCGGATACCCCAGGGCCTTGTAAAGGCAAAGCTGCAAAGCCGTGTTGGACAGGTGGTCCTCGCCGCGGATGACGTGGGAGACCTGCATGGCATGATCGTCGATGACGACGGCGAACTGGTAGGCCGGGAGCCCGTTGGACCGGACAATGATGAAGTCTCCTATGTCACCGGCATGGAAACGCATGGTCCCCCGGATCAGGTCCTCAAAGACGATCTCTCCGGAATGGACCCGGAATCGATAGGCGGGGCGTCTGCCGCCGTCCTCCAGTCGCCTGCATTCCGATACACTCAGGTCACGGCAGCGGCCGCTGTATCGGGGCGGCCGTCCACGGGCCAACTGGGACGCCCGTTCGTCCTCCAGTTCCTCGTCGGTGCAATAGCAGGGATAGACCAGGCCGTCCCGAAGGAGCCTGTCCAGGGCCGAGCGGTAAAGGGGCAGGCGTTCGCTCTGGCGGTAGGGTCCGAACGGGCCTCCCACGCCCGGCCCCTCGTCCCAGGAGAGGGATAGCCAGTCCAGGTCTTCCAGCAGGTTCCGCTCGAATTCCTCCGTGGAGCGTACGGCATCGGTGTCTTCCAGGCGCAGAATCAGGGTCCCGTGATGCTGACGGGCGAAAAGCCAGTTGAAGAGGGCGGTCCGGGCGCCTCCGACGTGCAGGTCTCCCGTCGGGGAAGGGGCGAAGCGGACGCGGGGGCCTTCCGGGGTCATGGCCTTTCCCTTTCCGTGACGGTGATCACGGCCATGACGGCAATGCCCTCTCCACGGCCGATGAAGCCCATCCCCTCGTTTGTCTTGGCCTTCAGATTGACCCCGTTCCCGGGGATTTCCAGAGTCCGGGCGATGTTGACCGCCATCTGCGGAAGAAAGGGGGCAAGCTTCGGACGCTCCAGGATGATCGTGGCGTCGACATGGTGGACGAGGCATCCCGCCTCTTTCGTTTTCCCGGCTACGGCCTCAAGAAGCCGGAGGCTGGCGATGTCCCGGTAGGCCGGATCCGTGTCAGGGAAATGGGTTCCGATGTCGCCTTCCCCGATTGCACCAAGGAGGGCGTCACAGACGGCGTGAAGCAGGGCGTCTGCGTCGGAATGCCCCAGGAGTCCCTTCTCAAATGGAATCTCGACCCCGCCCAGTACGAGGCGGCGTCCCTCCACCAGGCGGTGGCTGTCGTATCCGCAGCCGACTTTCATGATCTTCCGCTCCTCTTCCGGATGTTCGCCGAGATGTGCTCCGCCACAACCAGATCCTCCCGGGTCGTGATCTTGATGTTCCTGTAATCTCCCGGAATGATGACGACGGGATAACCGGCCCGCTCCACCAGGGAGGCGTCGTCGGTTCCGTAATGGTTCTCGGCGCAGGCCTTTCGATAGGCCTCCTTCAGCATGGCCGCGGGAAAGGCCTGGGGTGTCTGGATGAGCCAGAGCTCCCGGCGGTCCAGTGTGTCCAGAACCAGCCCTTCCGGGTCTGCCCGTTTCACCGTGTCCTTGGCGGGAACGCCGGCAATGGCGGCTCTTCCCCGTCCGGCTTCCGCGACAACCCTGCGAATGAGCGCAGCCGGCGGAAAGGGACGGACACCGTCGTGGACAACGACCACCCGGCAGTCCTCCCCGACGGCATCGAGGCCGTTGCGCACCGAATCCTGCCGCTCCCGGCCCCCCGGCAGCACCATGGAGATCTTGCTGAAATCATTAGCATTCACGATTTCCCGGCGGACCCGGGAAACGTCCATTTCCGGGACGACCAGGATGATTTCATCGATGAACCCGGATTCCTGAAAAACCTGGAGGGTGTGGGCGAGGATGGGCCGTCCATTGAGACGCAGGTACTGCTTGGCCTGTCCGGTTCCCATCCGGCGGCCCGCACCTCCGGCGGGAATGATCGCGACGGTCTTCTGCGGCGGCACTTTACCGCCTGTCGGGGATTTGCCGGGAGCCACGGGCCTCCCTTCCGGGCATTTCAAGAGGCTGTGTCCGGGGTCGTCCGATATCCCGGATCAGGGCCGATATTACAACGAAGAAAAGCCCGGGGATGTTCCCCGGGCCTTCTTCTACGTTCGGTTGGATGTTGGATAGGGTTTCTTGTCCGGAGCCGGAGCCTTCATCTCCGAGAAAATCATGCGCCCCGCCGTAGTCTGCAGGACGCTGGTGACCATCGCGTCCACGGTGGAACCGATATGCTTCTGGCCGTTATCCACGATGATCATGGTTCCGTCATCGAGGTATCCGACTCCCTGGCCTTGTTCCTTGCCCTCCTTGATGATCTTGACGGTCATCATCTCGCCGGGCAGGACAACCGGCTTCAGGGCGTTTGCCAGTTCATTGACGTTCAGGATCTTGATGCCCTGAAGCTCGGCCACCTTGTTCAGGTTGAAGTCGTTGGTGATGATCTTGCCGTCCGACTTCTTCGCCAGGGCGACCAGTTTGGCGTCAACGCTCTTGATCTTGGGAAAATCCTGGTCCACCACGTCGATCGTGATTCCGCCGGTCCGCTGCATCCGGTTGAGGACATCCAATCCCCTGCGTCCCCGGGACCGCTTCAGCGAATCGGAAGAGTCGGCGATATACTGCAGCTCGTCAAGGACGAAACGTGGAACGATGAGCCGCCCTTCCAGAAAACCCGTTTCCGCAATATCGGCAATCCGGCCGTCGATGATGACGCTCGTGTCCAGGATCCGGTAGTCAACGGGTTCCTTCGCTGCACCGGTACCGAAGAAGGAAAATTCCTCGACCTTCTTGGTTCCAAGGACGAGTCCGAGGTATCCCAGGGTGCCGGTCAGGATCACATAGACCCAGGGGAGGATCTGTTGATTCTCCTGAATTTTCCCGACAAAATTCAAGCCATAGGCCAGGATGACCGCGATCAGCAAACCGATGATCATTCCGATCACTCCGCCCATGATGACTTTCAGGGATACTTTCCGGATGTCCTGCTCTACTTTGATTACAAAGAGGGCTGTGAATAATCCTGCTATGACTCCCAAGAATGATTGCCATAATCCGTCGAATGACAGATAAGCAATGAAATATCCGCTTACAGAACACGCCAGAATCAAAAAAAGCCTCGTGATCAATGCACTCACCTCCTTTCTGGCTGGAGTTCATATTCCGGGACACTCTTCCTTTTATCCGGAGTTTCTCCGGAGCAGGAGGAGGGACCGGCTGCGCATACGCCTCAGGACGTCGGCGCGGACTCCCTGTTAGAAACGGGAGTATGATTTCATGGATTGAGGTCGTCCGGGTGGGAGTCAGACTGGGAGACCGTCGGCCTGACCGCTCATGGGGAATAGCGCCAGTTCCTGAAGTCATAAGATCTTCAGGCAGCGGAGAAGAGGATAACTTGTTCACGTCGAA
>PHBD01000065.1 GCA_002841865.1 Deltaproteobacteria bacterium HGW-Deltaproteobacteria-19 | reverse complement strand
CCGATCCCGGTGCCCTCGAAATCCTTGCCGCTGTGCAGGCGTTCGAAGACGCCGAACAGCTTGTTGGCGTAGCGCATGTCGAAGCCGACGCCGTTGTCGCGCACAAAGACGACCGTTTGATTTTCGTGACCGGACTGCTCGGGCAAACAGCCGATCTCGATGGCCGTCTGCTCACGCGTCTGGGTGAACTTCAGGGCGTTTGAAACCAGATTGGCCAGCACGACGCGCAACATGGCGCAGTCGCCGACGACCACCGGCAGCTCCCCGATACGCCAGTGGATCACCCGGCCCTTGGTTTCCGGCTCGAATTCGTGGATGACCTCCTCTACCAGGGCGCCCAGATCGACGGGACCCCGGGTCATTTCCTGGCGGCCCATGCGCGAGAAGGACAGCAGATCGTCGATCAACTCACCCATGCGTTTGACCGACTTGGAGATGGTGTCCATGTAGTGCTGGCTCTGCGCATCGAGTGTGGCGGCCAATTGCTCCTTGAGCAGGCCGAGAAATCCGTCGATGTGCCTCAGCGGCGACCGCAGATCGTGCGAAACGGAGTAGGCGAAGGCCTCCAGCTCCTTGTTGGCCTCGGTCAGCTGAGCGGTGCGTTCGTCGACGCGCTGTTCAAGTTCCTGGTTGAGCTGATGGATTTCTGCTTCGACCTGTTTGCGCTCGGTGAGGTCGTAGATCAGACCCACGAATCCGGTGATGTTTCCGCCCTCGTCTCGCAATGCGGTGACGGAAAGACTCGCCGGTACGCGCGTCCCGTCCTTGCGGGTGACGGTCCATTCCCTTTCTTCGATCAGGCCGCGACGCGGGCGGGCCGCAAACACCTCGAATCCCGGCGCGATCGTCTCGCCCAGTTCCGAGGACAGGACCCGGGCGTGCTCCGCCACCTCTCGTGTATCGTGCCAAAGCGCAGGCGTCTGCTTGCCGGCGACCTCGTCAGCGGTGTACCCCAGCAGGCGCTCCGCCGCCGGGTTGAAGCTGGTGACGACTCCCTCGGGCGTGACCGAGATGATGCTGTAGGCCGCGTTGGCCAGAATGGTGCGCTGGAAGGCAGCCAGTCGGCACAAGTCGTCTTCCCGCTGCTGGATGCCTTCAAGCATGGCGTTGAAGCTCTGCCCGAGGCGGGCCAGCTCGCCGGCGCCAGAGACCGGGATGCGGTGCGTGTAATCCGCCCGGGCGCGAACCAGTTCGGTCGTTTCGGTCAGCGAAGCGATGGGGCGCACGATCGTTCGCCGCAACACCGCCATCTGGATCAGCGTGGCGGCCAGCAAAACGAGCATGCCAGCGCCAAAAATCCACATGGCCTGATGCGTTTGCGCGCTGAGTTGCGCCAGGCTCATGTTGATACGCAGGCGCCCGCCTTTCGGCAGACCCTGCAGCAGTTGCGCGGCATCGGAGCCAAGGTAGATGCCGTCCGGCTTCTCTGACTGCTGCTGCGCCCGTGCATCCAGCACGTTGTTGAAACTGGCCAGACTGCGCCCATCGTCCAGGGTAATTTCCGCCGCCAGAATCTGTGGGTTGGCTCGCAAGGTATCGAGGATTTCTTGCGCGCGAAGGGGATCAGCGAAGGCCACGGCTGCGTCGGTGCCGACAGCGACCATTTGCGCATAGGGCTCCATGATCTGCCGCGCGCGAGATTCCAGGGTCAGGGCTTGATACAGCAGCAACCCGGCACCCGCCGCGACGAATGCCAGCAGGACCGAACCCCAGAGTACGAACGCGAGTCGGTTATGAATGCTCAGATGTCGAAACATCGGCTACCTCATCTTCCGGACGATGCCGTTGTCGAGCACCTCGCTGGAGACTTCCAGCATCCGGGTCTGGATGGTCAGCGCCGCGACCCGGGCCTGGTCCAGGTTGATGCTCAGACGCACCCTGTCGTCGACCTGAAAGCGGATGGTTCCCCCTTCGCGCAGGAATTCCGGTGCGTCGCCGACGGTCAGGATCGGCCTGTTCTTCAACTTGTCGAGGACGGCACGGCGCCTGGCATCGTCTTTGTAGGTGAGAAAAACGATCTGACACGACGGCAACCCATCCAGCGATTCGGCGCGGAAGACCTCAAAGGAGCGGCCCTGCTCCGTGCGGCCCTTCAAGCTCGTTTCCAGAATGTCGCCAAAGGGATCCGGCCCCAGGACGCAGATGTGCCAGGGCGTGCTGCTATCGGGAAACGCTTCGACCGGCCAGTTGACGTAGTGGGCGAAATTGCGCAGGAAGGCGGCCTTGACCCGGGTCGGGTTGGCCAGTGCCAGTTCCTGGCTGGCGACCAGACCCGGCAGATACAGCATGCACAGCAGTGCGATGGCCCACAAACGGAGATGGCTTTTCATGGATTCGGTCCGCATCAGAACCCCGCCACAAAGGTGAACTGGAACTCGCGCGGGCGTCCGCGCGTGCTTTGCGAGGGCCGGTACTTCTCGTCCGTGAGGTTCTTGCCCATGAGGTCGACACCCATCCGTCGGCCTTTCGACCGCCACGTGTAGCCGATGCCGGCGTTGATGAGCGTGTAGGTTTGGCGGGACGAGGCCGGCCCGTCCGGCAGGATCGTCTGGTCGCGCACGAAGTTGGCGCCGCCGACGAGGTAGAGCCCGTGCAGTCCGCCCTGCGTGAAGTTGTAGCGCGTCCAGAGGTTGGCGAGGTGGGGTGCGCTCATCTGCAGGGGCGCGTTGTGGAAGCGCAGCACGTTCTTGTAATTCGTCCGTCCAGACGCGTCGAGCGTGGCCGGGTCCTGGGCGAGGATGGCGGCGTCGTTGCCACTGAACTCGGTGATGCGGGCCTTCATGCGGCTGTAAGAGACATACAGCTGCCAGTTGTCGGTGAGCGCGGCCGTCGTGTCCAGTTCGAAGCCGCGCGAGCGCTGTTCGCCGCTCTGCACGTTGTAGATGACCACGTTGCCTTGCGCATCCGTGACGGCCAGGTCGTTGACGATGTTCCTGTTGCGGATGTCGAAAAACGTGAGCGTGCCGGACAGACGGCCGTCGAGCAGATCGGCCTTGAGACCGATGTCGTGGCCCCTGCCCCGGGTGGGTTCGGCCGCGCTGTTTGTCCCGTCGGGGTTGCGCAGGATCTGTGTACCAGGAACAAAGGATTCGGCGTAGGAGGCGAATGCAGAGAGCCCCGGGGTGAACTTGACCAGCACGCCGTATTGAGGAGTCACGGCACTGGCGGTGATTTTTTCCTGGGACACGCCCGTCAGGTGGTTGTCGAGCTGGCTTTCCGTGGCGGTTCTGCGCCACCCGGCGAGCACCAGCAAGCGGTCGCCAAAGAAGCCGAAAGTCGAACCGCCGTAGACCGACTTGTCGACGTAGTCGGTGGTGGTGTCGGTCGCGTTTTCCGTCAGCGCGTGGAGCGGAATCGAGACGTGGCGGTTCCAGGTGGAAGGGTCGCTCAAGTCCCACAGCGGCAGCGGCGACGCCGTGGGATCGCTGCCGAGTGCCGGGTCGTTGGGCGCCTGTGCGGCCCAGTTGTCGAACCGGCGGCTGCTGTATTGCCCTCCGAAAAGCAGGCGCAGGCTGGTGTCACCCAAGCGGTACTTGCCGACGGCGTGGGCACCGAAAGTGTCGTCGTCATTGGTGTATGTCTGGCCCCTCAGGCGGCGGCCCTGCAGGAGGGTGGCGTTGTTGGCCATGCCAAGGTTGCCGGAGAACAACGCATCAACCTCGTAGGACTGACGGGCGTAGCCTGCGCGCAGGTTCCAGCGGTCATCCGCCCTGAAGTCGAGCCAGGCGCTCAGTGCCCGGGTCTTGCTGCGACGGTAGTCCGCGTAGGACATGCTGTTCCAGTTGTCCGGCAGGCC
>PHBD01000064.1 GCA_002841865.1 Deltaproteobacteria bacterium HGW-Deltaproteobacteria-19 | reverse complement strand
GCAAAATTTTCCTAAAGTCCCGGAGCCTTTCTGCCGATAAGATAGTCAAAATGAAGATCAGGGGCATCCCATGAAGATCAACGACACGAATATGCAGGCCACGCAGGGTCTTTCGTCCTATGCCCGCGGTGAGACCGCCCGGCCCAACCCGGAGAAAGCGACCGAGGGTACGGTGCCGGTTCCCCAGGAACGCATCGATCTTTCCGGAAAGGCCAGGGACGTTCTCCAGTTGCAGAAGGCGGTCACTGAAGCACCCGAGGTCCGTGAAGATAAGGTGAACGAACTGAAGGCCCGCATCGAAAGTGGTAACTATAATGTCTCAGCGGGGGATATCGCCTCCAAGATCGTCGGTGACTCCCTGACAGACCTGATTCGCTGAGGAAAAATTTTCCCCGGAAACGCCCCCCACCGCCTCCTGAGGCCGTAAGTTGCAGGGTCTTGGGAGGCGCCTACCTTCCCAACCGTTGATCCGGCCGTGATTCCCGTCCTGACTTGCTCCTCCGGCCTCCCTGGTACGCCCCTTGCAATGATCCGAATAGGTCCCGAGGATCCCGAAGATCGTCCGGGAGAAGAGAGTCAATAAACAGAAGGGGTGAATGGCACAATGAACGGTCTTTCTCTTGACGATGCCCGGCAGAAGAAACGCTTTCTGGAAGTTCTCCCCCTGCTGATTGCCAATCTGCGGGATGAGCTGCAGAAAATCGAGGCCCTGCACACCTGCCTGGTTCGGGAAAAAGAGATCCTGTGCGGCGGTTCTCCGGAGGCCCTGCTCGAGAGCAACAGTGTTAAGGAGCAGATCCTGACGGATCTGGAGGCGACCCGGTCCCTCCGTACCCCGATCCTGATGGAACTGTCCGCCCTTTCAGGTGTTCCTTCCGATCAGATCTCGGTCAATGCAATTGCTTCTCTCGCAACGGGCCCGGCCCGGCGGGAGATCCTGACCCTCCGGCAGGGACTTGCCCTGCTGGCGGGCAAGATCCAAACACTCAATTCCCGCAACCGTGGCCTCATCGAAAACTCACGCCAGTATGTCAAGGGCTGGCTCACATTTCTCCTGAATGCCGCCACTGCCGCTCCCTGTTACGCCAAATCGGGGGTCGTCCCCCAGGCAGGGCTTAAAGGGCGGTTCTTCCGTATGGAGGGTTAAGAGATGGCGATCAGTTCCCTGCTGACCATTTCCCGAGATGCCCTGATGACCTATCAGGGGGCCATCACGGTCACCGGCTCCAACATCGCAAACGTCAACAATGCCGACTATACCGTCCAGCGGGCGGTAATCTCGGCGCGCAGCCAGCTTTCGACCGTCCAGGGCGGGACGGGCGTCGACCTCTCCAGTGTGACCCGGGTCTATGACCAGTACATCGAGAACCAGATCACCGGCGAGACCACGACGGGAGGATACTGGAACACCCGGAGCGAAGTCCTGGGGCAGGTAGAGGTTCTCTTCGACGAGACGGCCGATGCGGGGCTCTCGACGGACCTCAAGGCCTTCTGGGATTCCTGGTCGGCCTTGGCGCAAAATCCGTCCGGGCTGGTGGAGCAGAATGCGGTGGTCTCGGCGGCGGATACCCTGGCTTCCAATGTCCGGGACAAGTACCAGTCCCTTCAGTCCATCCTGGTGGGTGTGAACGAAAGCGTCACCGAGACGGTGGAGACGATCAATTCCCTGGCGGCCGACATCGCCACGTTAAACCAGAGCATTGTCTCCGCGGGCACGGACGGCGTCGGGGTGAATGCACTGATCGACAAGCGGAACGCCGCGCTCAAGGACCTGGCGCAGCTCGTTCCGATCCAGTCCATCGACAGCGACAACGGATCGGTCAACGTGTTCCTCGCCGACGGGGAGATGCTGGTCGGCGCCACGTCGTCCCGGTCGCTCGCCGTCAGCGCTGCGGGAGATGTTACGTTCGAAGGCAATGCCACGTCGCTGACCGACCGGATCACCGGCGGCAGCCTGGGAGCGCTCCTGGAGCTCCGGGACGAGACGCTGCCGGGATACATGAGCAGCCTGGATACGCTTGCCTCCTCCATCATCAGCGAGGTGAACACGCTGCACGGGAATGGCGTGGACGCGACCGGTGCGGCCGTCGTGGGCCGCCTCTTCTTTGCGGAGACGCCCGTCGGCGCCTCGGCGGCCCTGACCATGACCGTGGCCGGCGGCATCCTCAGCGATCCCACGACCATCGTCGCCTCCCAGGCTGCAGCGGGGGACGGAGCGGTGGCTGGTGCGATTACCGCCCTCCAGAACCAGGGCATTATCACGAGCGGCACGCAGCAGGTTACAACGAGCGAATACTGGGCCTCCACCGTCTCGACAGTGGGGAGCGACATCTCGAAGAGCGAGCAGAAGGCGGAGCAGTCGGCCGCCGTCATGACGCAGCTCGAAAACCGGCGGGCGAACGTGTCCGGCGTGTCCCTGGACGAGGAGATGATCCTCCTGATTCAGTATCAGCTGGGCTACTCCGCCGCCGGGCAACTGTGCAGCACGGCCCAGGAAATACTCGATACGCTGATGGGTATCGTGCAATAGGAGGCAGTCCCATGGTCCTGCGCATCACGGACGGAATCCGGTATCAGACGACCCTGACCAACCTGAAGTCGGCCCAGAAGGGAACGGCGGATGTAGTGGAACAGCTGGGTACCGGAAAGCGGATCAACCACCCCTCCGACAACCCTGTGGGGACAAAGAACCTGATCGAATGGAACTCCGCCCGGAGCGAAATCGACCAGTATCAGAGCCGGATCTCCTCGACGGACCTCTGGCTCCGGACGACCGACCTGGCCCTGGGGCGCGTTGAAGAACTGGTCGGACAGGCCGCCGACCTCGCAGCGGGAAACGCCTCTTCCGATTCCGTGCAGAGAGGAATTGCCGCCGACGCCATTGAAACGATCAAGACGGAACTCCTGAGCCTGGCAAACGAAAAATGCGGTGACCGTTCTCTTTTCGCCGGAACCCAGGCGGACGAAGCCGCCTTTTCCGTAACGACGGATGCCTTCGGCAACGAAACCTTCACCTATGAAGGCAATGACGACGCCCTCACCGTCGCCATCGGAAGGCAGTCGACCCTGGAGTACAGCACCACGGGAGCCGATGTTTTCTATCAGAATGGCCGGAGCGTCTTCCAGATCCTGGCGGATCTCACAACCGCCCTCTCAAGCGGCGATTCCGCCGCCATCGGCCAGGCCGGGGAGGATCTCGATGCGCTGCAGACCCAGGTCCTCCAGGCCCAGTCCATCAATGGCATCCGGCAGGACCGGCTGGAGTCGGCGGAGGCGTACCTGACAAACCTCGATGCAAAGCTGGCCGATCTGGTGGATGAAACCGAGACCGCCGACGCGGCAGAGTTGGCCGTCCGGTTCAGCGAGCAGGAGCTTGCCCTCGAGGCCTCCTACAAGCTGGCCTCCCGGGTGGGAGACATCTCGATCCTGGATTTCATGAAATAATCCCTCCCGTCACATCCTTTCGTTTTTTCTTTCCCCACAGACCCGCATCGTCATGTTCCCCTCCCGCCGAAGCGCGCCAGGTTCCCGTTTCGGCTCGATATTTTCCCATTCAAAAAAATTCCTCAAGTTTCGCCCGCCGTATGTCGATAAGAAGATCAAAAGGAACGGTGAGTCAACGAATCATGGTCACGGAAAGCTGGGAAGGAAAGAGAGAGGGGGTGGCGGCACAGGGCATCCGAGAGGTTTGGTAGAGGCGGCGGGAGCGGGTCCGACCGGACCCGGAACAAGCAATCATCAGATACGTAAAAGCAAAAACCCCCGGCAAGAATGCCGGACAAAAAACCCAGAAAAGGAGAAAGAACAATGTCGACTTCAATTCAGCTGTCAACGGGAATGAGAAACACCCTGCTGAGCCTTCAGCAGACCAACAACCTGCTCAACACCACATCGGAGCGCCTCGCCACGGGCAAGAAGGTGAACAGCGCCCTGGACAACGCCCTCAGC
>PHBD01000033.1 GCA_002841865.1 Deltaproteobacteria bacterium HGW-Deltaproteobacteria-19 | reverse complement strand
GTGCTCAGACAGATGACTTTGCGGGCGCTGCGCTGCGACGGCAGGGTACCCCGAAAAAGCCGCTATTCGCGCTCCGGGAAGCCCCCCTCCCCGGCCGACATTCGCGGGGGCGCGACCGGGGGTTTCCAGAGGAGCAATTGGGACGCCCCTGCGAGAGTATGTGGCGGGCTGTTCAAAAATGCCCGGATACAAGGCCCCCGAAATCCTGAGCCATGAGTCGTACCCTTTTCGGTACGTCGAATGGCGAAGGATGAGGGAAACGCAGCAGACGGGTATTTTTCAACAGCCCGTGCGGAAAAGTGGCCGCGACGGCGGCATGCCCCCGTGGCAGCCCCCGCGCCGATGCGTTGAGTACACAAGAAAAGGATATTCGTCTTGGCAGGGAAGGAAAAGACAAAAAAGGAAGAGGAGTTGACTTGAAATCCCTTCCCCCTTCCCCCTTCGCATTTTTTCTCGCTTGCTAACTTCTGCCTGTTTCCAGGAGCGTCCGGACCAGTCCCTCCAGTGCGTCCCTGTCAATCTCGCCTACGATCCGGAAACGGATGATGCCACCCCGGTCGAGGACAAACGTGGTCGGAACGCCGGAGACGCCATAGGGTCTGACCAGAGTCGATTTCGGGTCCCGGAGGATGGGGTAGGTGAGGTTCAGGTTTCTTATGTACGACAGTGCGGCCTCCCGGCTTTCCCCGAGGTTGATGGAGCAGGGGATGAGCGTCTGCTTCCCGTATTTCTGGTAGAAAGCCTCCAGGGTCTTCATCTCCGGCCGGCAGAAGGGGCACCAGGCAGCCCAGAAGTGGATCAGTACGACCCGGCCCCGGAAGTCGACAGGCACGTCGAACGGGTTCCCTTCCAGGTCCTCCAGGATTCGGCTGGGTGGGGCGTCGCCCACTTTGGAGACGGGCTCGGATGAGCAGGAGACCCAGCCGGGGGCGATGATCGCCAGGCATGCCGCTGCGGCGAGGCGGAGGATGTCCCTCCGGGCGATCCCGCAGGGATGCCTGTCTTCCGGACTGGTCATGAGACCCTTCATCCCGTCCATCGCCCGCTCCGCTTTCCTTAAAACAGGCTCGTGATGAGCCGTGTCAGCGTTTCCTGTGTCGCGCCGCCGAGGATCCGATACCTGACGACACCGCTGCGATCGACGATGTAGGTCCGGGGAACGTCGACAACGCCGTAAGCGGAGGCGCTTTTCCCCGACGGGTCCATGACGATCGGGTACGATACACCCAGCCCGACGGCATAAGCCTTCACGGCCCCGGCCTCCTGCCCCACGTTGACAGCGACAATCTCGAGTCCCCGTCCCCGGTACCGGCGGTAGAGGCCGTCCATGGCCGGCATGTCGGCCCGGCAGGAACTGCAGCCGATCTGCCAGAAATGGAGCACCAGGACCTTCCCCCGAAAGTGATCGGGAATCCGAACGGGTGCGCCGGTCGCCCGACTCAGCATGACCGACGGCAGAAGGCTCCCGATGCGCGGAGTCCCCGGGGCGGGGCCGGCCATTGCGAATGGGCACGCAATCAAGAGCGCAATCAGGAGCGCAGTCAGGAATGCAACAAGGGCCTTTGCGTTTAGCCCAAGGTCCGCCCGGATCCGTTCCCTCCGCGCCATCCCGTCTCGCCGATTCATCATGAGCCCTCCGGGGACGTCCTGTTGCGCAACTCGGTGTTCCACTTCCAGATCTCGTAAACCGGTGGGTAGACCAGCAGTTCCATCAGGAAAGAGGTGAAGACTCCCCCCACCAGAGGCGCGGCGATATGCTTCATGACGTCCGCGCCGGTTCCGGTGGACCACATGATCGGAATGAGTCCGAAGAGCATCGTGGCCACCGTCATGAACTTGGGTCGAATCCGTTTCGCTGCCCCCTGCACGATGGCGGTATGGAGGTCGTCACGGGTCTGCATCCGCCCCTCGCTTTTTGCCCGCTCGTACGCCAGGTCCAGGTACAGGAGCATGAAAACCCCCATTTCCGCATCCACCCCGAGCAGGGCGATGAAGCCTACCCAGACACCGATGCTCATGTTGTAGCCCAGCAGGTGGATCATCCAGACGGCTCCCACGGCGGAGAAGGGGACCGCCAGGAGCACGATGGCCGTCTTCGCCAGGGACCGGGTGTTGAGATAGAGGAGCAGGACGATCAGGAAGATCGTCAGCGGCACCACGATGCCGAGGCGCTCACGGATCCGCTGCATGGCCTCGTACTGGCCGCTCCAGGTGACGGCATAGCCGGCCGGGAGTTCCAGCTTCTCCTTCATGAGCCGGTCCGCCTGGGCGATGTAGCTTCCAGGATCCTGGCCGGCAATGTCCACGTAGACATAGCCGGTAAGCATGCCGTCTTCGTCGCGGATCATCGCCGGTCCGGTGGAGATACTCACATCCGCCAGCTGGGACAGGGGGAGCTGCTGCCTCCCGTCGACCGCGGGGACCAGGACCCGGCCGATCGCTTCCGGGCTGCTGCGGAAATCGCGGAGATACCGGACGTTCACGGAATAGCGCTCGCGGCCCTGGATGGCAACGGCCACGTTGTCGCCGCCGATGGCGTTCTGTACGGACTGCTGGGCCTGGTCGACAGAGAGACCGTACCGGGCCAACTCGTCCCTGTTCCAGTCGATGTCGAGGAAATAGCCGCCCCCCGTCCGCTCGGCAAAGACGCTGCGTGTCCCCTGGACCTGCTTGAGCACCGTCTCGACCTGCGCCCCGATCTGTTCGATCTGTACCAGGTTGCCGCCGGAGATCTTCAGGCCCACGGGCGTGCGGATGCCTGTCGTGAGCATGTCGATGCGTCCCTTGATCGGCATGGTCCACGCATTGGAAAGTCCGGGCAAGCGCAGCGACTCGTTCATCCGGCTCACCAGGTCCGCCGTGGAGATCGTGTCCGGAGTGATCCGTACCAGGAGCGACGAGAGCCAGCCCGGGGCCCACGAGGAGTACCAGGTGTCCACCTTCTTCCACTGGTCCTTCGGTTTGAGGATCACCAGGGTTTCCAGCATGGAGAGCGGGGCCGGGTCGGTCGATGTCTCAGCCCGTCCAGCTTTGCCGAGCACCTGATCGACCTCCGGGAAGCTCTTGATGATCCGGTCCGTCACCTGGAGGAGCTTTCCCGCCTCGGTGATGGAGATGCCCGGCATCGTGGTGGGCATATAGAAGAGAGACCCTTCGTCCAGGGGCGGCATGAACTCCGAACCGAGCTTTTGGAAGACAGGCACCGTAAGGAGGACCAGAATCACCGCGGCGGTGATGACGTATTCCTTCCACCGGAGGGACCAGACAACGGCGGGCTCGTAGATGCGGATCAGAAAGCGGCTGATGACGTGGTGCTGTTCCGAGCGGATCGTGCCCACCGCCATGGCGTTCACCGTCCGGCAGAGCCATAACGGCTGGAAGTCGAATCTGCGGACGTGGGTAAAGAGGATCCGGAGCGCCGGGTCCAGGGTGATGGCAAGCACGGCGGCGACGACCATGGAGAGGGTCTTCGTGTAGGCCAGGGGCTTGAAGAGACGTCCCTCCTGGGCTTCCAGGGCGAGGACGGGCAGGAACGAGACGGCGATGACCAGGAGGGCGAAGAAGCTCGTCGACCCGACTTCGCGGATGGCATCGAGAACCGCGTCCTGATATCTACCCGGGCGTCCTTCCTGGTCCCAGACCTCCAGTTTCTTGTGGGTCTGTTCCACCACCACGATGGCTGCGTCCACCATGGCTCCGACGGCGATGGCAATCCCTGCGAGGGACATGATATTGGCCGTGACACCCATATATCGGAAGGGAATGAAGGAGATCAGCACGGCCAGCGGGATGGTGAGGATGGGGATCAGAGCGCTGGGTATGTGCCACAGGAACAGGAGGACCACGACGGAGACGGTGATGATGATCTCGACAAGGGTTACCTTGAGGTTGTCGATGGCCCGGTAAATGAGGTCCGACCGGTCATAGACGGGGACGATTTTCATCCCTGGGGGCAGCCCCGGCTCGATCTCCCGGAGCTTTTTCTTGACCCGTTCGATCACATCCAGAGCGTTCTGCCCCTGGCGCATGATGACGATGCCCGAAACGGCCTCTCCTTTGCCATTCCAGTCGCTCACCCCCCGCCGGATGTCGGGTCCCAGGACCACCTCGCCGAGGTCGCGGATGCGGACCGGCGAACCGCTCTCGCTGACGGCGACGGCAATGTTCCCGAAGTCCTGGACGGACCGGGCGTACCCCCGGCCGCGGACCATGTATTCGGTCCCGCCGAACTCCACGAGCCGACCACCCACGTCGTTGTTGCCGCCCCTGACCGCCTCCAGCACGCGGCCGATGGGGATGTTGTAGTACTGCAGCTTGTTCGGGTCCAGGTTGACCTGGTATTGCTGACGGAATCCCCCGATGGGGGCAACCTCCGCAACCCCGGGAACGGCCTTCAGGTAATAGCGGAGATACCAGTCCTGATAAGAGCGCAACTCCGCCAGGGTCCTCTGCCCCGTCGTGTCCTCGATCACGTACTGAAACACCCAGCCCAATCCCGTGGCGTCGGGACCCAGTTCGGTCTGGACGCCCGAAGGCAGCCGCTGCAGGGCCGTCGCCAGGTATTCCTGGGTCCGCGAGCGGGCCCAATAGATGTCGGTCCCTTCTTCGAAGATGACGTAGACGAAGGAGTAGCCGAAGTCGGAAAAGCCGCGGACGGTCCGGACGCCCGGCGCCCCCAGCATGGCCGTGACGATGGGATAGGTGACCTGGTCCTCGATGATGTCGGGGCTGCGGTCCCAGCGGGAGTAAATGATGACCTGCGTCTCCGAAAGATCCGGAATGGCGTCCAGCGGCAGGTTTTTCATGGACCACCAGCCCATGACGGCCGCGGCCGCGACGACCAGGAAGACGATGAGCTTGTTGTCGGCGCAGAACTCGATGATCCGGTTAATCATGGTCGTCTTCGCGCTCATCGGCCCCAGGCGGTGACGGGCCTTTCGGGGAGGTCCCCGGCATGGCGGCTGCGGTCCCGCCGGGCTTTTGAGTCTTCATGGCCGGCGCCGCGGGAGCACCCGGAATAGCAACGCCGCCCGGCACCGGAGCCTTCATCGAGGGTGGACCCATGACCGGCCTCCCCGGCATCGGTGCGACGGCCGTTCCGGGAGACGGGCCGGGCATGGCCGGCGAGCCCGGCTGCATGAAGATCCCCGAGCCTTTCGGCTGCGGAGTGTTCCCCGTCATCGGGTTTATGCCCGGGACGGGAGCGACGGGAGACATGGGCATCTCCGTCTGGGCCGCTGCCGGCGGCATTCTCATCCCCTCCCTGCCCGCGTCCGGTTGAACCTCGCCTCTGCCTCCGTAGCGCGAGGGCATGGACATGTCGCCGTGGGGATCACGCTTTCCCGACTCTTTTGAAGGTCCGGGCATCGGCATGTCGGCGTGATCCTTGTGATTCTTCACCTGCTTTTGGGATGTGGTCCCGGGCATGACGGTCGGGGCCTGTGACGCCCCGGTGTACTTCCCGGGGTTCCTGGCAAACTCATCCCGGCATTCGATCGAGCAGAAATAGTAGGTCGTTCCCTTGTGCTCAAAGACGTGCTTCTCCGCGCGGGCGCGTTCCTCGCCCACGTTCATGCCGCACACCGGGTCACGGCTTGCGCTTCCGTGGATGCCGGCGGCAGTCTGCTGCATCCGCGCCTCCGAATCGATCAGGAAGTTGCCCGCCACGGCAATTTTCTCTCCCGGCATGAGGCCGCGGACGATCTCCACCCGCTCCCCAAGCGACTTTCCGGTTTCCACCTGCCGCGGCTCGAAAATGCCGTTGCCCAGGTCGACGAACACAGTTTTCTTCAGACCCGAGCTGAGTACCGCATCCACGGGTACGATGATTGCCGGGGGACCGTTTATGGAAAGCTCCACGTAAACAAACATGTCGGGGCGCATGATAAATCCGGGGTTGTCCGCGACCAGGCGGATCCGCAGGGTGCGGGTGGCCGGGTCGAATTGGGGCAGGACTTTGCTGATCCTGGCGTGGAGGGACTTCCGGGCGTAGGGGAGGTCGATTTTCGCCATCGCACCGGGCTTGAAGTAGGACGCTTCGTTCTCGAACGCGTCCGCCAGGATCCATACCCGGGAAAGGTCGGCGATCCTGAAGAACTCGAGTCCGCGATCGAACCGCAGGCCCGGGGATATGTTCCGCGTGAGGATGAATCCGGAGATGGGCGACCGAATCTCGGCGATGTCCGGGATCCTCCGGGTTCGCTGCATCTCCTTGATCTGTTGTTCGCTGATGCCGTAATTCTCGAGGTTCCTCCGGTAGTAGTCCATCTGCGGGTCGTAGGTTCCCCGGTTCAGGGTCTGGACCGTCTTGCGCATCTGGCGGAGCTGGGCGTCTGTGTAACGCGAGGCGGACTGCCCGGGTTCAGCACGGGCCGGGTCGACATGATCCGGGACTGCGAGGCTCATGTAGTTCTGGAAGAGGGATCGGTATTCAAGGGAATAGGACGTGGCCAGGAGATCGTTCTTCTTGACCAGGCTTCCGGTAGTAACCTGTGAGACTTCCTCGATCCAGCCGCTTACGGCTGCATTAATCCGGTAGATCCTGGTTTCGTCCGGGGCGACCCTTCCCAGGACCCGGATCGTATGGGTCCAGGGGGCCTTTTCGACGGTGGCCGTCCTGACGCCCATCAGCTGCTGCTTCTCGGGGGAAATACGGATGGTACCCGGGGGTGCCGCGCCGGCGGGCGCGGCACTGTCCGCGTAGACGGGCTCCAGCGGCATCCCGCACGGGGCGATGCCGGGCTTTTCGGACCGAAAGGCCGGGTTCATCGGGTCCACGTAATACAGGACCTTCCGCTCCTGCGCCTGCTTGCCGCCGAGGAGGGTGATGCCCTTGCCGGCCAGAAAAGACGCGACGGCGATGACCACCAGAATGATGATGCCGGTACGGATTTTCATCATGGCTTTGTCATCTTCTCCTGTTTCTGGGGGCGGCCGGTACCCGGAACGGGAACCGGTGCGCCGCGGGGTGCGATGGTTGCTCGGGTTCGAGTGTAAAACCTGACACGTTGTCGGCCTGTTTTCTATAAGGTCGATACCGGATCGGCATCATGGAATCTCTGAATTGTCCCTCAGGATATGGATGATTGGGGACAGCTTCCCCTTCAAACAGCCCTGTCCGGCCATCACAGGAGTCCGAGGGTGAAGTCCGTGGCCAGGACTCCGTACAGGGAAACACCGGCAAAAAGGCCGTAGGAAACAAGGCCGGCAAGAGCAAGCTGCTGCTGGATCTCCGGAAGACGGCGGGCCAGGCTCGGAATCCCCCGGAAGGGCATCAGCAGGCCCACGCCGAGTCCGCAGACGACCCCCGCGAGGAGTGCGGCGTAAAGGAGGTATCCCACGTATCCGTACTCGGCCTGGAGGATGCAGAATGGGCAGTGGTGTGTCGGCAGTTCATAGAAATATACCGAGATGAACGAGATGAGGGAAACGCAGGACACAATGAACGTCAGCCCGCTGAAAAGGGAAAACCAGGGGCCCGCCTGTCCCCGGAGCCGGTAGAGCAGGCCCGTACCGAATGTCAGGGCCATGAATACCGCAAGGACCGCCATGGACACAGCGGGTGGTGCGTAAACCAGGTCGCCGCTGATTCCCGGATTCTCGGCGCTGAAGAGGCTGCCGCAGCAGGAGGTGATCACGTCTCCCTCGAGGCCGAGGAAGAATCGGGTCTGCAGGTACGCCTCTGCGGCGATCAGGGGCGCCATGAGGATGAGAAGGGCATACTTTTTCCGGATCAGGGGGTAGTCGTGAGCCTGGTTGTCCGCATGGTTCAGAATCAGCCAGAGGCCGGCGACGATGCAGTTCAGCAGTTTCAAGAGGAACGCGGGGTAGCCGAACGCGTTGACGTTCAGGGTGCCGGCGGCGCACATGGCACCGACGAAGAGGACGTGCAGAATGTCGGCTGTGTAAATGTACAGGAAGAGGGATCCGATCTGGAAAACCAGCACGTGGGAGACGAGGGTGGAGAGGAGATAGGTCCTTCTCTCCAGGGCGAGCTGTTCCTCGCTTCCACTCCGGATGTCCCAGCACCGGAGGATCCGGTAGCCGAAGAAGGCGCTGTAGAGGATCATCCCGGTGGTGAGGAGGGAGACGAACACGAGTGTCAGGATGGCAGGGTGGAGGATCATGCCGGCTCCCCGTCGATCAGGCCGTCCCGCATGGCCACGACCCGGTCGACCATCCCCGCCTCGGACACGAGGGGGTCGTGGCTCGCGATGATGGCGGTCTTCCCCCGGTCCTTCAGGAGGGCGATGATGTCCATGAACTCCAGCGAGAGTTTGCTGTCCAGGTGAGCCGTCGGCTCGTCGGCGATGACCACGGGCGGGTCGTTGATGAGGGCCCGGGCGATGGCTGACCGCTGCGCCTCGCCCCCGGAGAGCCATTCCACCCGGGCGTCGGCGCGACCGCCGAGGCCGAAGAGATCCAGGAGCGCCAGTGCCCGTTCCCGGGTGACGTCGTGCCTCTCCCCCAGGGGGATAGCGGGCAGCATGATGTTTTCCAGGACGGTGAGTCCGCCGATGAGGTTGAACTGCTGGAAGACGAACCCGAAGGTGCGCTGGCGAACCTTCGTGAGGAACCGTTCCGGAAGACTGGTGACCTCGATTTCCCGGAGGTCTGGTTCCCCCGCCGACCCGTTGAATCCCGGGAACCTGCCGGTGAGGGTGATCCGGCCGGAAGTGGGTCGTGCCATGCAGCCGACAAGGCTGAGCAGCGTCGTTTTCCCGGAACCGCTGGGTCCCTTCAGCACGGTGACCCGGTTGGCCTCCAGGGTGAGCGTGATGCCGCTGACGGCGACGAACGCGTTCGGCTTACCCAGGTTGAATCCCTTGCGCACGTCCAGAAGCCGGATCATTGCTATGTCCTCATGACCGCGTCGGGGTCGACGATAGCCGCCCGCCAGGACGGGACCACCGTGGCGGCGGTGTAGGGAACGACGGTCAGGAAAAAGAGGACCGCCACCTGGTAGGGATCCACGAAGGGGGTGATCCGGAAGTCCGGGTAGAGGACGGACCAGCCCTTCAGGGCGGGGGCGAACAGGGCCGCTGAAGTGAAGAACACATGCCAGTAGGCGATGAGCAGCCCCAGGGTGAAGGCAAAGAAGGAAACGAACCAGCCCTCATATACCTTCGCCGCAATCACGTCGGAGGTCTCCCAGCCGATGGCCTTGAGAATCCCTATCTCCCGGCGCTCCTCCGCACTGAGCCCTGATGCCTTGTCCCAGGCCAGGATGGCGAAAGCCAGCAAGGACATGGACAGGAGAACCAGGACGATCCCCCCCCGCCAGTCGAAAACGGAATCGTACGTCCGCGCTATTTCGTCGCGGAGGATGGGGCGTGCCTCCGGGAGCATTTCTGCGATCTTGCGGGCCACCGTCCGCACTTCCCGGGGGTTGCGCACCGTCACGACGATGTCTGTGGCCCGCGAGGGGGGGAGCCCGAAGAGGCTGCGGAAGCCCTCGGCGGAAACCAGGATCAGGTCGGCCGACACCAGTTCCGATTCAGCCGGGAAGGTCCCCTCGACAACGAAGGGCCGGTTTGTTCCGTCGCGGCCCCGGAAGGACAGGATGTCCCCCGGGAAGACCTGGCGAACCCTCGAGAGGCCGTTGCCGATTACGATCGCATCGCCGGTGATGGTCCGGTCCCGGGGGACCAGAAGGGTATAGTTGGCTCCCGCCACCGGGTCGTAGTAGTACCCCCACAGCCGGGTCTCTGCGGACAAGACGCCCCGGATGGACCGGATCTTCTCCAGGTGGGTGTCCGGGATGGGGTCGTATCGCCCCTGCAGCATGCCCTGGACAACAATTTCGGGGGTCTCCCGCAGCAGGAGTGCCGCCTCTCTCTTCATCCCCTGCAGGAAGAACATCGCCGACGCCAGGATAAAGACAACAAGGGTGTAGACGAACAGCAGGCTCGCGTTCTTCCCCTTGCGACGCAGGAGCGAGGAGAGTGTGTAATCGAGGATGTTCCTCTGCGATTCAATCCAGCGGGTCATGGAGCCTCCGTAAGGCCGCCGGCGGGCCTGCCAGGGAGCCCGTGGGGAAATGCTCCAGGGCGACGGGATGGTCCTGGAATGCCGAGTGCAGGTCTGCCTGGGACAGGTTGCGTGTATAGCGGGCTTCCGTGAAGAGGGCCAGGTCCGTCAGCCCCAGGTCCCGGACGAGCGCAGCCTGGCGGTTCAGGGAAGGACCGTCGGCGGTCCGCCGCATATCCGCGTGGACGAACATCAACGCGATCATGAGAAGGCAGAGGACTGCCATGGACAGGCACAGGCTCGATCTCCGGAGAGGAGACCGAGCCCTTCCTGCCGGGCTGTCCAACAGCGGGTTATTCGTCGAGTCCAAGGACCACCTCCCGGGTGATCCCGGGGAATCGCAGAATTCTTTTACCCTTGTGATCGTTGAGGAATTCCCGAGCATCCGTCTCCTTCTCCAGGGGGATGAGTTCTCTCCCCATGGGACCGTAGACGTCGCTCCCCAGCACGTACCAGGCCTTTCGCGCATCCGTCCAGGTGATGCGGTAGTAGTCCGTCACCAGGATGGACCGGATCGACCCCGGATCCCGCCGCGGATCGTATCGCTTCATGTCGAACAGGTACTTGAACATGTCCTTGGCGCCGTCGAAGTAAACGCGGGATCCGTCACGGAAGAGGACGACGGCCGTCCAGTCGGGGTACTTCGACACGAACATGCCGCAGACGGGGCACTTGTCCCGGGCCGACGGCCCCGGCACCCCGGCCTCCCCGGCGGCCGCGGGAGTCCGCAGCAGAGGGAAGCACAGGATGCACAGGAGGCCGATTGTCCCGATCACCCTGGCGGCTTTTCGGCCGGTTCCGGACACAGGAATCATGATTTATGCCCCTGCATCTTTTTCATCTTCATCTGCTTGCGCCGCTCGCGGATCATCTTCGTGTCGGCGGCGAGGTCCTTGTAGGTAGCCTCCAGCGCCTCGTCGAATCCGGCGAGCCGCCCCCCGTTCTGCTTCATGAACATTTCCGCATCCGCCTTTTTCGCGAAGGCCCACTTGGCGTTCTTGGTCATCACGCCGGGCTTCTTGCCCCCGATGACCCAGGTCGCCGTCTCCGCGTTGATCAGTTCCTTCGTCCCGTAATCACCCACCAGGAGGTTCTTGGGCGCCTTGTCCATGTTCAGGGCGAGGTCGATAGCGGCGCAGTGCAGGCTGCACGTGCCCTCCCGCGACCCGTCGGTGAATTCGGTGAGCATCCGGCTGTGGGCGAACATCTCCCGGTTCATGCCGCAGTACTTGCAGGCCGGGAATTCCTGGATATCGCTGCTGACGGCCCAGAGAATTCCTGCCGTGAGCAGGCAGAATGCGACGACGATAGCTGTGATTGTGTTCTTCTTCATGGTCGTTTGACTCCTTTCAAGAAATCGCGAAGCCGGGACCCTGCTTCTGCCGCAGGTGCAAAAACCGGGATGCGGCGGCCGGATCCGGCAGGGGATAAATTGTTTTCCGTCTGTTTTCGCGCCGCTGTCAGACGGGGATGGGAGGGCGCACGGGGACCTCGAGATAGACCGATGTGTGGGGAGGGAGGAAAACCGTTTCGGCCGGGATGTCCGGACCGGGGTTTACGCCGGAAAGGACCGGGAGGATCATCTCGAAGGAGGACCTCGGGGCATCGAACCCGGTTTTCATCCGGCAGGGAGCGCAGCAGAGGAGAGTGCAGGGTTTCCCTGCCTCCTTGCAGCAGTAGCAGATAAGCCCGCCCCGCGGGGCGGATCCGCACGCCGGCAGCGACTGGAGGGGGGCCCCCGACAGCAGAAGCAGCGCAATCACGGCCGGTATGAGTTTCCTGAACGGCATGGCATTCCCTGTGGGGATCGGGTGCCGGTGCGGCCTCATTTCTTGTTCGCCGGTTCCTCCACGTCGCCGCCCGCCGGCTGCGGCGGAGGACTGTCCGCAGGCGGCTCCGGATTCGTTCGTAAGAGCTCCTCTTTACGGATGCCACCCTTACTCTGCTCGGAAAGCTTCTCGACAAAGCCCTTCGAGACGTCTTTTGCCTGCTGCTGGCTCTTGATCACGTGTGGCGTCAGGAGGATGATGATCTCCTGCCGGGTCGTGTCGTCCGCGGTGGTGCCGAAGAGCCAGCCCAGGATGGGGATCTTGGTCAGGAACGGAAGGCCCGATCGGGACTTGTTTGTGTTGAGCCCGCCGATGACGATGGTCTGGCCGTCCTGCACGACCAGGTTCGTCGATGCGTCCGTCTTGTTGAGGAGGATCTGCTCCTCCGTTCCGATGGGGAACTTGTCGTAGGTCGATATCTCCTGGTAGATCTCCATGGACACAAGCCCGCCTTCGTTGATCCGGGGCTTGACCTTCAGGATGATGCCGATATCGCGGTACTGGTAGTTCCGCTGGGGGGACACCCCGGGGGTCCCGTAGGTCTCGGAGGTCACGAGGGGCACCTGCTGCCCCACCTGGATCTTGGCATCCCGGTTGTCGGACACCAGGACGTGGGGAGACGCCAGCACTTTAGCCTTCGACTGGGTGGCCAGGGCCGTGACGAGTGCCCGGACGGCTCCCGCCGAGTCGAGGCCCACGGCCGTGAACCCGGTCGTGGAGAGGGCGTAGGGGTTGATGTTCAGGGCCTTCGGGTTGAGCGAAAGCAGGGCGTCCACGCCGAACACGCTCTGCTTGTAGAGTCCCGCGAGGCCGAGGCTGAGATTGTCCGTTAGGGACACGGTGGCGATCATACCCTCGATCATCACCTGCCGCGGCACGATGTCGATCTGCCGGATGGTCTCCTGGATGGAGGCGTAGTCCTCCGGAGTGGAGAGGATCGTGATGGTGTTGGTGATCTCGTCGGGGATGATCCGGGTAAAGTCAGCCAGCACCGCCTCGCCGCTGGTAACGACGGAGGCGGCAGGCGTCGGGGCGGCGGTTGCGGCAAGGGATGACGGAACACCGGCCGCATGTCCGGTTCCCGTCCGGCTGGAGGCAGCGGCAGGGATGGCTTCGAGAACGCCTCCCTTGGCGCCCATGTAGATCTGCTGGAGGAGGTTCGCGATGTCCTTCGCCTTGCCGTTTTGTACCGCGTAGACGAAGACCTTGGGCTTTCTCTGCCGGAGTCTCTCGTTATCGAAGATCTCGATCAGCCTGAGCATCCGCTTCACGTTGGCATCGGTGTCCACGATGATGAGCTGGTTCGCCTTCGGTACGTCGATGAGGACGGCGTTGGTGGACGCGAAGGGGTTGATCAGCTTCAGGACTTCCGATGACTGGACGTACTCGATGGGCACCACCTGGAGGAGCGCCTTTCCCGTTGTCGGGATCTTGGAGGGATCCCTGCCGAAACTGACGAGCGAAGGCTCCTTCGGGATGTCGCCGATGAGAACGATGCGGTAGAGACCGTTGTCCTCCACGATGCCGATCCCGTTGAGTCGGAGGATAACCTCCATCAGGGGAAGTATTTTGTCCTTCGCAACGGGGGCGGTGGCACGAAACGTGACGCGACCCTTGACGCGGGGGTCGACAACGTAATTGACCCGCAGGGCCTCGCCGAAGATGGTCTGGATGATCGTGTACACGTCGGCGTCGTCGAAGTTGAGGACGAACATGCCCGCCGGTACCGCCATTGCGGTCGGCGGTTGCATCGCGCCCGGGCCGCCCGGCATCATCCCCGGCGCCGCCGGCGCTCCGGAAACGGGGGCGAACGGGGTTTTGCCCTGAACGGGGAACGGGGGTCCGGGAGCGCCGGGCATGCCCGGCGCGGTGCGGGCGGGCATGCCGAACCGGGGTCCCTGGACGGTGCCCGGCGGCGGCCTCGAGGGACTCCCGGGGGGCTGCATGGTAACCGGACGGGGCTGCGGGACGGGCATCACGGGAGGCCCGGTCGGCTCCGGGGCTGCCGCCGGGGCCGGTGATCCCGCTGGTGCGACCGTTGCTGTCCCGGGCGGTGCGGGTGCCGTCACATTCGTTGCAGGCAGGGGTGCGGGTGCGGGAGCCGCTCCCGCCTCCGGCCCCGGGTCCGGAGCCGTAGCCGGAGGCGAAGCAGGCTTGGCCTCTGCCGGCTGGTCTTGCGCCCAGCCCGGGCCGCCCGCGCCCGGAAGCGGAGACAGCGGGCCGGGGGCCGTGATGAGGAGAAAAGCAGCAACGCAGAGTGGGAACAGGAATCTTCGATGGCTCAAGGCGGTTCTCCCGATGGGCTACTTCCAGCTGACGACGTCCTCGTCCTCCCCGTCCCCTCCCGGCGATCCGTCCCTTCCGTAGCTGAAGAGGTCGTATTCTCCGTGGGTTCCCGGGCTCTGGTAGATGTACGGCTTGCCCCACGGATCGTTGGGCAGCTCCTTTTTAAGATACGGGCCGTCCCATTTTTCGACCCCGGAGTTGACCACCAGGGCCTTGAGACCTTCCTGGGTCGTAGGCAGATGCCCTACATCGAGCCGGTAATGGTCCAGTGCCTGTCCCAACAGCTCGATCTGCGCCTTGGCCGCCGACTGCTTGCCCTTGCCGAGCTTGGGAAAGATGCGGGGCCCCACGAGGGCGGCGAGGAGGGCGAGAATCACCATGACGACAAGCATTTCCACCAGGGTGAAGCCAAGGCGACTCCTTCTTCTGTAAATCGGCCGTGCGGATACGCTTCCCGGCATCGTACTCCCCTGCTTGACGCTCCACCACGCGGAGGAGCTTGATTTTTGGGCTAAATTGTTACAACGGAGACCCCCTCATTTCTATAAGGGGAGAACCCGATCCGACCGGCCAAATGTCTTATTTGTCTCTCAGGGAAAGGATGATGGGCTAAGAGATTGAATTACCTAACGTATCTCCCCGTCCGGATGGCTCCGGCGGTCGGGAAGAGCGCTGCACGGCTGCCCGAAATTCAGCAAGACGGAAACCATCCCGGAGATAGAGGCGGGAAACCGGGGACATGCCAAATATACTCATGGCGGGAAGGGGAGGAAGGTAAGCATCCGAGCGAACGGAAAACGGTGGCGAAGACGCTGGATGTGGTGCGGACGCCGGAGCGGGTCGTCGCCGTGTTCTACGGCCTCTGCGCCGGCTCCTGACCGGTGGAGTCCAAGATGTGGCGGAACATCGAGCAGGCGGAGCGCCGGCACGCGGACGAGATCGGCAGGATCAACCGGGCGGTGGAGGAAAAGCCCGGGCCCTCAAACCCTTCCCGGGCCGGTTTCCGGAAGTGTGAAATAGAAGGTTGCGCCTCCCTCCACAGTTCCTTCCGCCCAGACACGCCCACCGTGGCGGTGGATTGCGCGCTGGACGATGGCCAGCCCCACGCCCGTCCCCTCGTAGTCGTCGGCATTGTGGAGGCGCTGGAAAACGCCGTACAGCTTTTCGCTGTAGAGCATGTCGAAGCCCACGCCGTTGTCCTTCACGAAATAGACGGTTTCTTTCTCATCAGACCTGCCACCGACCTCGATGACGGGATTCTGCCGGTTTCTCGAATACTTGATCGCGTTGGAGAGAAGGTTTGCCAGAACAACCCGGACGAGCGCCCGGTCGCCACAGGCGGGGGGGAGGCTTCCCAGGATGAGCTCCGCCCGGGTCGTCATGTCCGAAATGGCCTGATGCCGCCAAGCTTCCCCCACCAGGTCTTTCATGTCCAGCACGGTCCAGCTCATGGACTGGCGGCCCAGCCGCGACAGGGCGAGGAGGTCGTCGATGAGCTGCCCCATACGCTGCGCATTCTCGCGGATGATACCGAGTTTCCGCCGCGTCTCCCCTTCCGGTTCACCTGTACCGTCGCGGAGAAGCATCTTGGCGAAGCCGTCGATCGCCCGAAGCGGTGCCCGCAGGTCGTGGGAAACGGAATAGCTGAAGCTCTCCAGCTCCCGGTTGGCCTCCTCGAGCAGTTCCGTCCGTCGCTTGAGCGTTTCCTTTGCCATGATCCGGTCCGTCACGTCCCGGTTGCTGCCGCGCTGGCCCAGGCTGGTGCCGTCGATGTTGACGATGGTCAGGCAGACATGCTCCAGCCAGCGGACCTCACCGTCAGGCCGGATGATGCGGAAGGTGATGTTGCCGGGCCGATGGACGGGCACATCCTCCCGGACGTGGGCCCGGTACAGGGTCCGGTCTTCGGGGTGGATGATGTTCAGGATGAGGCGGGGATCCCGGTCGAATTCTTCGGCCGGATAACCGGTGATGCGCTCGCAGGAGGGGGAGTTGAAGATGAAGCGGCCGTCGGGGCCGATCCAGAATTCCCAGTCGTAGGTGTTGTCGGCGACGACCCTGTAACGCTCCAGCAGGTCCTGCCCGGCCTTCTCCGATTCGTAGAGCTGATGGTAAGACTCGGCCTGCCGGATGTGCCAGACGACGAGGATCATGGCCCCGGCCATTCCGATCATGGCCATGACGATCAGGAGGATCATCCACGCGTGCCTGCGCAGAGGGGCGTAAATCTCACGGGAGTCGATCTTGGAGATGATGAATATCCCTGTGTCGGGAACGGACCTCATGGCCGCCAGGACGGGGACGCCCCGGTAGTCCGTTCCTTCCATGATCCCCTCCCGGTTCTGTACGGCGGCCGCGGCGGGGAGACGGCTGTTCGAAAGCGGAAGACGGAGGCTGATGGCGGCTCCCTTCCGGTGTCGCAGTTCGTTCAGGAACAGCACGTGATCCCCATCCCGCCGGACGAGCAGGGTCTCCGCCGTCGGGCTCGGTGTGGACCAGGACTGGATCAGGGGGTAGAGAAAATGGTGCGGATCCACCCGGAGCATTACAACGCCGATGGGGATCCGGACCCTTCCTTCCTCGATGGCGAGGGGGATGAAGATGTCCCAGCGGATGACCCTCCGCACCTCACCCAGACGCAGATTGGAATACTCGATCTGTCCGGACTCCATTGTCTTTTTAGCCAGAGAAGAAGCAGTCCTGCCGATGGCCTCCGTTTTGTTGCCCAGGGCCAGTCGCACCCTCTGTTCCCGGTCGAGAAGCAGGATGCTCTCGTACTCTTTGATTTCATGGAATGATTCGAACCAGTCAACGATGTCGTCCCGGACCGCCCCGGCAGAGGGGTTCCGAATGTATTCCCGGATCATGCGAACCACGGGTCCGCTTGCCTGGATCATCCGGGCGTCGCTGATCCGTTCGGCCCGCCAGTTTATGATCTGGTGGACCTTGAGGTTGACGACGGTGGTCAGTTCCTCGCTTTTCAGCATCCGGAGTTCCTTCTCCTGGGATAGATAGTAGGCATATCCCGATAGGCCGACTCCGAGGGACAGGAGAGCGAAGATGGCAATGCTGATCACGAACGGTCGCTTGGTCTTGGGCGATGTCTTCATCGATCAGGCCTCTGCGCCCTTGGACAAGAAGAGAGGTTTTTGTTGATAATCCGGATTTTTCAGGGATTTCTCTTATCACGGATGGTGGTTCATATCCACAGGAATGCACGGGGACGCGCGCGGTGTACCATCATTCAGGGAGTAGAAGGGGGGTGGCAGGGCCGTGGATGAAGACAAACCGGGACGCCCGGGGATAAATGAAGGGCGGCTGGCCGGCGGGGTTCCGTCATGCCTGGTTGTAGCTGACTCGGTTTTGAAACATCCAGTAGGAGAGGATCTCCTCCACGGTGGAGGAGAAGCGGTCCGCGTCGACCGGCTTCACGATGTAACTGTTGGCGCCGCAGGCGTAACAGTTGATGCGGTCCTGCGCCTCGTCGGAGGAGGAGAAGACGACAACGGGCATTTCGCGCGTCCGCGTGTCTGCCTTGAGGTGCTTGAGGATCTCCAGGCCGTTCACCTTGGGGAGATTCAGATCCAGAAGGACGAATTTCGGCAGGCGGGCACCCTCCACCTGAAGGCATCCCTCGGGACCGAAGAAATAATCGAGGGCCTCCGCTCCATTGGTGATGGTCGTGATCCGGCCCCACTCCCCCTTGTCCCGGAGGGTGCTCAGGATCAACTCGGCGTCATGGGGGTTGTCCTCGATGAGCAGGATATCGCCGCCGTACATAACCCGTGTGGTTCCTTTCTTTTCGTAAAAGCAGGCCTTCTTTCCCTGCCATGACCATGACCGGCGGGCAGGTGCCTGGAGCATAGAAAGACCCGGCGCGCTATGTGTACAGGAAAGTCGGATTCTCTTCAATCGAGAATTGCCTGATTTGTTTTTCTGGAAAGACGGATTTTTCCCGGTGCAAAGTCTTAGAGGCGGTGAAGGTCCTGACGCGGCGTCCGGGGGCCCCGTACATTGACGGCTACTTGTCGAGGCTGATCAGGCCCTCCCGGATCGAGTACTTGGTCAGTTCCGCAACACTGTGGATGCCGAGCTTTTCCATGATGTTGCGACGGTGGGTTTCAACGGTCTTGATGCTCAGGCAGACATGAGAAGCGATCTCCTTCGTCGAGTGTCCCTCGGCGATGAGCTGCAGGATCTCCCGCTCCCGGGAGGTCAGGGGAGAGGTCGCCTCCGGCTGGGAAAGGGTGCCTTTGGAAAGGTATCCTTTCACGACCACGTCGGTGATCTTCGGGCTCAGATAAGTGTTCCCGCGGACGACGTGGCGGATGGCGCCGGCAAGCTCCTCGTATGCGCAGTCCTTCAGCAGGTAGCCTGCCGCACCGGCCTCCAGCATGCCCAGGACGAACCTCCGGTCCGAGTGCATGGAGAGGGCGATCAGCCTGACGTCCGGCATGGCCGAGGTGATGTTCCGCGCCGCCTCGATTCCGTTCATGTCCGGCATGGAGACGTCCATGATGATCACGGTGGGAGCCAGTTTCTCCGCCAGCCTGGCGGCCTTGCGCCCGTTCTCGGCTTCCCCCACGATCTCCATCTCCGGCTCCCTCTCAATGAGCGACCGCAGGCCGTCCCGGAAAATCTTGTGATCGTCAGCCAGCAAAATCCGTATTTTCATGTCGCATCCCCCTTTTCGGTATCTATGTCCTGTTCCGCTTCGGCACCTCGAGACGAACGCGGGTGCCCTTTCCCTCTGCGGATTCGATAATGAGCCGTCCCCCCAGGTGACGGACCCGTTCCCGGATGCTGAAGAGGCCGAAGCCCCCCATCTCCTGCTCATCCTGGGAGGATCCCGACATGTGGAAGCCCGATCCGTCGTCCCGTACCGAGACGGCGATGTTGTCCGCAACCTGCTCCAGGGTGACCCAGGCCTTCCCGGCCCTGGCGTGTTTGACCACGTTCATGAGCAGCTCCCTCACCGTCCGGAACAGGAGAACCTGAAGGTCCTGCTCGAGCTCTTCGTTTCCCAGGCCGTCGGCGACATTCACATCCAGGCCGTGCTTCGACTGGAACTGGTCGGCCAGCCAAAGCACGGCCTCATTCAGACCCAGTTCGTAGAGGACGGAAGGGCTGATTTCCCGGATCAGCGACCGGGTCTCCTGGATGGACTGGCGAAGCATGTCACTGATCCGCCCGCAGGAGGCCTCCATGCCGGAGCCGGCGGCCCGGTGCGAGAGTGCGTCCATTTCCATTTTTGCCAGGGCCAGCGTCTGGGCGATATGGTCATGGAGCTCCACGGCTATGCGCCGCCGCTCCCGCTCCTCCGTCATGACCAGCTCCGAGGTCAGGGAGCGGAGCATCTCGTTGGTGGCCAGGATTTTCTGCTCCGCCCTCCGGAGGTGCGTGATGTCCAGAAGGGAGATGACCACCCTCGGAGTGGAGGGAATGGCGGCCATCCGGGCCATGATGTCCCGGATATCCCCCTGGCGGTCTATCACCCGGAACTCCCAGTTCGGAATCCTCCCCTCCGTGTCCGTCCGGTCTGCCTGCCGCCGTTCCCGCGCCTTTTCCAGGTCTTCCGGATGAACGATGTCCGTCCAGGTCATCTTGTTCTCGATGTCAACCTTCGGGTAGCCGCTGAGATGCTCGAACTGCCTGTTGACCAGGAGGATGGTTCCGTAGTCCTCGACGATCAGGGTTGCCGTGCCCGTGTTCTCGAAGATCGTCCGGTAGTTGGCCTCCGACTCCTGAAGGGCACGCTCGATGCGCGCGCACTCGCGCCGTTCCTCGGCCTCCTGCAGCGCCCGGGAGACGGCGTGCCCCAGCCGCGACAGCCGGTCCTTCAGGACATAGTCCGTGGCCCCCTGCCTGAGCAGTTCAACGGCCCGCTCTTCCCCCACCGCGCCGGAGACAAAAAGAAAGGGCACGTCGATGCCTTTCTCCCGTGTGAGCCGGAGGGCCGAGAGGCCGTCGAAGGAGGGCAGAGCATAGTCCGAGAGGATCAGGTTCGGGGAGAAAGAGGCGAGGGCATCCAGGAACCCCTTCGGGGTGGAGACGTGGAGCGCTGTGAAGTCCAGGCCCGAATCGCGCAGTTTGTCGACCATCAGCTCCGCGTCCGTGGCCACGTCCTCGAGGATCAGAATCCTCAACTCCCCGCTCATAGGTTCCCTCTCGTCGGCAGGCGCATCCGAATGGATGGGGAATGTAGCGTGTTTGACGCTGGAACGCAATACCTCGCCGTCGCCGGAACGGAGGGCGGGCGGAGCCCCGGGCGGCGGGAAGCATGATGGAGGCCGGGGGCGGCACGGAGGAGGTTATGGGATGCGTTTCGGGTCGTCACTTGTCCAGGGCAACCAGGCCTTCACGGATGGAGTACTTCGTCAGTTCGGCGACGCTGCGCATGTTCAGTTTCTCCATGATGTTCCGCCGGTGGGTCTCGACCGTCTTGATGCTCAGGCAGATGTGGGTGGAGATTTCCCTCGTCGACAGCCCCTCGGCGATGAGCTGGAGGATCTCCCGCTCCCGCGAGGTCAGAAGCGGATGACCCTCCCCGGAGGAGCGGGCTCCCTTGCTGAGGTAACCCCTTACGACCACGTCGGCGATCTTCGGGCTCAGGTAGGTATTGCCTGCGTAAACATGGCGGATGGCCCTGGCCAGTTCCTCGAAGGCGCAGTCCTTCAGCAGATAGCCTGCCGCTCCGGCCTCCAGCATCCCCAGGACGTAGCGCCGGTCTGAGTGCATGGAGAGGGCGATCAGTTTGGCCCCCGGCATGGCGGTGGTGATTTTTCGGGTCGCCTCGATGCCGTTCATGTCCGGCATGGACACGTCCATGATGATCACACCGGGCGCGAGCTCCTGGGCCAGCTTGACGGCCTGCCGGCCGTTATCCGCCTCTCCGACGACCTCCATCCCTTCTTCCCTGTCAATCAGAGCGCGCAGGCCGTCCCGGAAGATCATGTGATCGTCTGCGAGAAGAATCTGGATGCTCATGTCACAGCTCCTGCATGCATGACCTCCCGGCGGTTCCGGAAGGCGAAGGTTCAGTCGGCGATCCGGACGGCCCCTGTGATGGGGTCCATCTCGATGTGCAACGTTTTCCTTCCGGCCGAGAGGACGATGCTTCCGCCTCTCGTGGTGGCACCGCGGCGGAACGTGATGGCATACGTGCCCCGGTCGATCACGCCGGCAAGGTCGTCGAACACCCGGATCCGGGTATTCGGCGGAAGGGGCTTTCTTGACAGTCCCTCGATGCCGTAGGTCCTGCCGTCCAGGTCGAGGAAGACCGTACGGCTTTCCATGGTCGCTCGGGCGAGGGAGCGGGCGTGGCGGATCGAAGCCGTGATCTCGCGGCCCGCAGCGTTCAGCCGGGCGGTCGGCAGGAAGCCTGCGAAGAAGACCGACGACATTCCCAGGATCAGGGAGGCGAGCATGAGCACCAGGATCATCTCGAGGAGGGTGAAGCCCCGTTGTCCGCTTCCCATGGTCTCGTCTCCTCCGGTGGCTCCCATTCCCTCTCAGATCGGGATGTCGGAAATGCTGAATATGGCCAGCAGCATCGAAATCACGACAAAACCGATGATGAGCCCCATGAACAGGATCAGCAGGGGCTCCAGGACGGCCATCAGCCTCTTCACCGCCTGCCGCAGGCCCTTTTCATAGGTCACGGCGATCCGGATCAGCATCGATTCCAACTGCCCACTCTCCTCTCCGACGGCGATCATGGAGAGAGCCAGCTGTGGAAATGAACCCGTCCGGGCCAGCGGGTCCGCGATCCCGCGCCCCTCCTTGGCACCCCGGGTTACGGCATCGATTTTCCCGGCGACGACACGGTTCCCGATGACGTCCCGGGCGTTGCCCAGGGCCTGCAGCAGGGGAACCCCTCCGGCGAGGAGCGTTCCCAGGGTCCGGCAGAAACGGGCCGTCTCCAGTTTCCGGACCACATCACCCGCGAGCCGGAGCATGAGCGCATCCCAGCCCAGGCGCCCCTTTTCCGTGGCGAGGTACTGCCGGACCAGGAGGGCAGTCGCGACCAGGATCGCCAGGAAGAACCATCCATAGGACTGCAGTGCCCCGCTGATGGCCATTAGGATTTTGGTCGAGACGGGCAGGGCGGTCCCGATCTCGGAGAAGATCGCGGAGAAGCGGGGCAGGACGAAGGTCAAAAGCAGGACGATGGATACGCCCCCCGTCACCACGAGGATCGCCGGGTAAATCAGGGCGGACACGACATGGTCCCGCAGCTCCTTCGCCGACTCCAGGTACTCGTTCAGCTTCTCCAGGATCACGTCGAGGACGCCCCCCGCCTCGCCGGCACGGACCATGTTTACGTAGAGCCTGGAAAACATCTCCGGGTGCCTCTGGAGGGCCTCGGAGAACGAGGCCCCTTCCCGGATGGCGCGCAGAAGGGACCGGACGGTCTCCCGCATGCCCCGGTGCTCTTCGATCTCCGCCAGGATATTCAGGCTCCGGTCCAGGGGAAGTCCGGCGGCCAGCAGGGTGGAGAGCTCGGCCGTGAAGGCCGTCAGGTCCCCCGCAGCAGGACGGAGCCGCCAACGCGCCCGCAGGCGCACCGGGGCGGGTGCCTTGACCTCCAGCGGGATCACCCCGGAGTTCTTGAGCTTTTCGATAGCCGCCCGCCGGTCGATCGCCTCGATCAGCCCCTCTGCGACGGCGCCTTCCAGGGTTGTGGAGCGGTACGCGAAGAGCGGCATCTCATGCCTCCTGGGTCACCCGGAAGACTTCCTGCAGGGTCGTCACCCCTCGCCGGACCTTGTCCGCCCCGTCCTCGAGGAGCGTCTTCATCCCCAGCTCCCTTGCCCTCTGACGCAACTCGTTGGCATCGGCGTTCCGGAGGACCAGCCGGCGCAGTTCGTCGTCCATTGCCATGAGTTCGAAAACACCCTGCCGACCGTAGTAGCCTGTCCACGTGCAGGTTTCGCAGCCACGCCCGCGGTACAGCACCGTGTCCGCGGAGAGACCGAAAAGGGCCCGCTCCTCGATTGTGAAGGCCGAGTCGTCCCGCTCGCGGCAGTTCGGGCAGATGACGCGAACGAGCCTCTGGGCCAGGATACCCCGGATCGTCGAAGACAGGAGAAAGCTCTCCATGCCCAGGTCCAGCAGCCTCGTGACGGCGCTCGGGGCGTCGTTCGTATGGAGGGTCGCGAAAACCATGTGCCCCGTCAGGGCGGACTGGACGGCGATCTCCGCCGTCTCCAGGTCCCGGATCTCGCCGATCATGATGACATCCGGGTCCTGCCGGACGATGTGGCGGAGCGTGGTGGCGAAGGTGAGGCCGATGGCCGGCTTCACTTGGATCTGGTTGACGCCCTTGAGCTGGTACTCCACCGGGTCCTCGACGGTAATGATTTTCCGGTCCGGCGTATTGATCTTGTCCAGAGCACCGTAGAGGGTGGTCGTCTTGCCGCTCCCGGTGGGTCCCGTCACCAGCAGGATGCCGTGGGGTTTCCTGATCAGTTGACGGAATTGTTCGAGGATATCCGCGGAAAACCCCAGTCGGTCCAGGTCGATGACAACGCCTTCCTTGTCGAGAATCCTCATGACTACGCCCTCGCCGTGGAGCACGGGGACCGTGGAAACGCGGAGGTCGATCTCCTTCTCGCCCGCTCGAATCCGGATGCGGCCGTCCTGGGGCAGCCTCCGCTCGGCGATATTGAGGCGGGACATGATCTTGATCCTCGAGACAATGGCGGCCTGCAGCTTCTTGGGCATCGTTTCGATTTCGTGGAGCACGCCGTCGATGCGGTAGCGTATTTTCAGCTCGTCCTCGAAGGGCTCGATGTGGATATCGCTGGCCCGGCTCTCCAGGGCCCTCGTGATGAGCAGGTTGACGAGCTTGATGATGGGCGCCTCCGATGCCAGGTCCTTCAGGTGGCCGACGTCCTCGCCCCCGCTGTCGACGAATTCGGGTCCTACGTCGTCGATTTTGTCAATAATCTCGCTTATGTCTTGCGCTTCCTGTCCGTAGTACCGGGAGATGTAGTCGTCGATCATCCTGCCGTCGCCGGAATAGACCCGCACATCCGCGGACAGGGCGATCGACAGGGCTTCGACGGCTTCCCGGTCACCCGGGTCCGCCATGAGCACCTTCAGGCGGTTGTTCTTCAACTCCAGGGGGATGAACCGCCTATCGCGGATGAAGCGGCTGGACAGCCCCTCCAGGACGAGGGGCACCTTGGGGAGGTCCTCGGGCCGGCAGACCGGAGCGGTCCGGCTTGTGTCTGGGCTGTTATCGGCGGTCATGAACGGAACCTGCGAAGCGATGTCCGGACCAGGCGGAGGTTAATACGGCAGCCGGATGATCCGGCAAGCCGGGATCGATAACCCCCGACAAACCCTTCGTGCATGTTTTGTTTCATTTTTCCCCCCGGGAATCCATCAGGGGACCCCTCGATCCCCGTCAGCAAATCTCTTAATTCGGCATCAGGGGATGGTCCGGATGCCGATTTCGGAGCTTGGCCGGGATGAAGCCGCGGATGGGCGCGGGAGAGTCGATTTTTAGGGGATTTGGCAGGTTCAAATAAGGCGATGCCCGATTGAAGGGAAGGTCCGTTTTGAATAAATTGATGTCCAAAATCGACAACAATGGAGAAACGCAATTGCTTCCATTCAAGGTTTGTCAGGGTCTTCGACGGCTGTCATTCGTGCAGTCCCATGCAGGAAGACCTGACAATCAAGCGTTTGAGTGTGTGGCGGATGTGACATGAAGGCTATGCCAGGGCAGATGGAGATGATGGCACCGGCACCGATTGCCTGCAATCGGAGCCGTTTCCAGGCGGATGTTTCCCTATTCTATAAATATGGTGTCGCAGGTCGTTAACCCGTTCCCCTTCCCGATGGAAACGAGAGGGCGGAGCTATGCGAAAATGGAGAAATATAAAGTTGAAACAGTGGACGCAACAAGCAGATACGAGAGACAGCAAAGAAGGAGGTGTGCCATGATCAGGCGGAACATGATAACAGGACTGATCGTATCATTGACGGTTCTGTTCCTGGGATTCGGGCAAGGTCCTGTGCAGGCGGCACTCATTCAGGACACGAACCCGAACAGTCCGGGGTTTGGATATCTGATCCCCGACTACTTCGGGGCGGCTTCCAACTGGGCCAACAGCCCGCAGCTGCAGAAGTTCGTGGACGGAATGCCGGGGATCTGCGGTACCCCCACCGGCACAAACATCATCGGGCAGTGCATTCCCCTCGCCGTTCCGGACCAGGCGACCTACTCGGGAACGGACTACTACGAAATC
Source organism: Deltaproteobacteria bacterium HGW-Deltaproteobacteria-19 (assembly GCA_002841865.1). Classification (GTDB taxonomy): domain Bacteria; phylum Desulfobacterota; class Syntrophia; order Syntrophales; family PHBD01; genus PHBD01. Next base: position 20,288 of record PHBD01000033.1, on the reverse strand, counting down.
GAGGTGGTGGAGTTCCGCGAGCGGATGCACACGGCCTTCCCCGCCCTCGACAACCCCGACAAGATGCTGGCCACGACAGGGGGCTCCAAGCTGCGAGGGTACCGGCAGTTGAACGTGGACGCCGGCAATCCCGCCCGAACGCCCCACTATCTGGGACCGCTCATCATCACCCAGAAGGACCGGCCGGTCCGCATCAAGCTGGTCAACAGCCTGCCCTTCGGCGCCCCCGGCAACCTCTTCTTGCCGGTGGACCTCACCGTCATGGGGGCGGGGAACTACACGGTGGACTATGACCCCCAGACGAAGCTCTCGAAGGCTGCCTTTTCCGGCCGCTTCGCCCAGAACCGGGCGGTCATCCACCTCCACGGCGGGCGCAGCCCATGGATCAGCGACGGCACGCCCCACCAGTGGATCACCCCGGCAGGGGAGGACCAGAGTTACGGGAAGGGCGTGAGCGTCCACAATGTCCCTGACATGTGGTTCGACGCGACAGGGACCCACATCACCAACACGAGCTACCCCGGCTCCAACTGTGCAGGGCAGACGACCTGCTCCGTCGCCGGGGCGACGAACAACCCCGGGGCCGGAGCGATGACCTACTTCTGGTCCAACCAGCAGAGCGCCCGGTTCATGTTCTACCATGAGCACGCCTGGGGCATCACGCGGCTGGGCGTCTACGCGGGGCTCGCGGCGGGGTATATCATCCGCGACGCCGTGGAGGACGCGCTGATCAACGGCGGAACCGTGAACGGCCGGGAATTTCTGGCCGGGACGATCCCCGCCGACGAGGTGGCCCTGGTCATCCAGGACAAAACATTCGTGGACGCCACGGGCACCACCGGCAGCAACCCCAACCATGTCATGAACACCGACCCGACCTGGGCATGGGGGTCGATCCCGGGGCAGCCGTTGGGTACGGCCGTCACCGGCGACCTCTGGTGGCCCCACGTCTACATGCCGGCCCAGAACCCCTACAACCCCGACCTGAGCGGCGTCAACCCCATGGGGCGCTGGATGTACGGCCCCTGGTTCTGGCCGCCGACAACCAACATTACCTACGGGCCGGTGCCGAACCCCTACTACGGCCCCGCCTCGCCGTCCCCGGAGATGCCCGGGACGCCGAACCCCTCCTGGGGGGCGGAGGCCTTCCTGGACACCCCGGTAATCAACGGCACCGCCTACCCGACACTGACCCTGGAGCCCAAGGCTTACCGGTTCCGGATCCTCAACGCGGCCCATGACCGGTTCTTCAACCTGCAGCTCTATGTCGCCGCCGACAAGGCAACGACGAACGCGGCAGACCCGATCAACTCCCCCGGTCTCGTGCTCTGCGACGGGACGGAGGGCGTGCCCCTGACGAACTGCACGGAGGTCAAGATGGTCACGGCCGCGCCGACCGCCGGCTGGCCCGCGACCTGGCCGACCGACGGCAGGGCGGGGGGCGTTCCCGATCCGGCCACCTCCGGCCCGTCCTGGATCCAGATCGGCACCGAGGGGGGCTTCCTGCCTACCCCCGTGGTGATGCCCAATCAGCCCATCAACTGGATCACTGACCCGACCCTCTTCACCGCGGGGCTCGTGATGCCCCAGGCCGAGGGCGGCGGGACCCTCCAGATCGGTCCGGCGGAGCGGGCCGACGTCATCATCGACTTCTCCGCCTTCCGCAACAAGACCCTGATCCTCTACAACGACGCCCCCGCCCCCTGGCCGGCCCTCGACCCGCACTACGACTACTACACGGGCGCCCCGGACCTCCGGAGCGTGGGCGGCGCCAACACGCCGCTCCCGGGCTTCGGCCCCAACACGCGGACGGTCATGCAGATCAAGATCGCCGACGTGGCGCCCGCTGCCGCTTTCGACCTGCCGAAGCTGCAGGCCGCCTTCACCGGGGCCAACAGTGTCTTCGCCCAGGGGCAGCACGAGATCATCGCCGGGCAGACGGCCTACGACGCAACCTATGCCAAGACCTTCCCCGCCGCCTGGCCTTACTGGGGAATCTCGCGGATCTCCGACAGCTACCTGAGCTACCAGCGGGTGGACGGGACGAACGTGAGCAACCTGCCCATGAAGTCCAAGGCCATCCAGGACGAGATGGGGGAGACCTTCGACGACTACGGGCGGATGAGTGCCAAGCTGGGCCTCGAGCTGCCCTTCACGACGGCCCTGAACCAGACCTTCGTCTTGCAGAACTTCGTGGATCCGGCAACGGAGAAGGTGAAGAACGGCGAGGTCCAGATCTGGAAGATCACCCACAACGGCGTGGACACCCACCCCGTCCACTTCCACCTCTTCGAGGTGCAGCTCCTCAACCGGGTCGGCTGGGACGGGTTTATCACCATGCCGGATCCCAACGAACTGGGCTGGAAGGAGACTCTGAAGGTGAACCCGCTGCAGGACACCATCGTGGCCCTGCGGCCCGTCGCACCCGCGCCCCCCTTCCCGCTCCCCAACAGCATCCGGCCCCTGAATCCCTCGGAGCCCCTGGGATCCACGGTCGGGTTCACCAACATCAACCCCCTCACGGCGCAACCGGTGGTCCCGCCGGTGACCAACCGAATGGAGAATTTCGGCCACGAGTACGTGTGGCACTGCCACATCCTGAGCCACGAGGAGATGGACATGATGCGGCCCCTCGCTATGAACGCCGACAGCCTGCTCTACGTGGCGAACGCGGGCACGGGGCTCTGGCAGTGGGACCTTGGTGCCTGGTCTAAGATCAACGACACCGTTCCGTCGGCCCTCGCCGCTTCGGGGACGAACCTGTACGTGACGTTCACGGGGCAGGGCGTCTTCAAATGGGACGGCAACGGCTGGAGCCAGTTGAACGCGGCGGAGCCGACGGCCATGGTGGCCTCGGGCGACAACCTCTACGCAAGCTTCACCGGATTCGGCCTGGCGAGGTGGAATGGCACCCAGTGGAGCCAGCTGAACACGGCCATCCCGACGAGCATGGTGGCCTCGGGGACGAGCCTGTATGCCATCTTCTCCGGGTTCGGGCTGGCGAAGTGGGACGGCACCCAGTGGAGCCAGTTGAACACGGCGGAGCCGACGGCCATGGTGGCCTCGGGCAACAATCTCTATGCGAGCTTCTCCGGGTTCGGGCTGGCGAAGTGGGACGGCACCCAGTGGAGCCAGCTGAACACGGCGGAGCCGACGGCCATGGTGGCCTCGGGCAGCAGCCTCTACGCATCCTTCTCGGGATTCGGGCTGGCGAAGTGGGACGGCACCCAGTGGAGCCAGTTGAACACGGCGGAGCCGACGGCCATGGTGGCCTCCTACAACAACCTCTACGCGAGCTTTGCCGGGTTCGGGCTGGCAAAGTGGGACGGTACGTCCTGGAGCCAGCTGAACACATCCATTCCCGCAACCATGATTGCCTCGGGATCGATCCTGTATTCGGACTTTGCCGGGTTCGGTCTGGCAAAATGGGAAATCAACGGATGGAGCCAGCTTTCTTCGGACAGTCCGCTCATGATGGTTTCCGGTTACTAATGAGGATCGCGTCAGCTGCAGCGGGAGATCGTTCGTGACGGCCTGGCAGAGGAGACAGCATAATCGCTTTGGGGAGAAAGAGCGTTTTCTCTTGGAGCCGGTTGAACGCGTCAGTGTCAACTACCTTTAGGGCGTCGGTCACAAATCTATATGCTGTCTATACAGGATATAGGTCGGCAAGACGGGCTGGTACTACCTGGACGGTCATTTCTCCAGGCAGCCCGACCATCATGGTGACCGGTTTCTGACAGGATGATACGGCTATCAAGGTCGTGTTTCCTCTATACCCGATCGCCCATTGGACCACCCGCCATGCGGGGGAGGAGATGAATCTCTCCCGCACGGCGGCTTTTTTATGCTGCTCCTCCGTCCGTTTCACAGGGCTGTCTTCCTGCAGCCCCCGCTATAGGCATCGATGATGGATTAAGCCGCTCCGAGATGCCGGATCACGGTCCACTCAAGCGAATCATTACAGACCGTGCGTCCTTTCAGGCAAATTGGGGCAGCCGGACTCTAACCTTTCCATAAAAAAACCATGAAAAGCGGCGCACAGCGACACATCAGCATCACGGAAAGCCTTCTTGCCCGCAATTCGTTCATCAATCTTGCAGGGCAGATCATACCCCTGTTCGTCTTAATTGTAACGATACCTTATGTTATCACCGGGCTCGGGGTCGATCGCTTTGGCCTGCTATCGCTGGCCCAGATCATCGTGGGGTATTTCAGCCTGTTCGATTGTGGTCTGGGCCGAGCGACCACGAAGTTCGTGGCGGATGCCCTGGGGAGGGATGAGACGGAAGCGATCCCTCCAATTGTTTACACGGCTTTTTTCACGCAGTTGGTCTTGGGGGCGGCGGGTGGTCTCATCCTGTTCCTGTCGTCCAATCTGGCGATACGATACCTGTTCAAGGTGCCCGCCCCACTCGTCGGGGAAGCTTTGGAAATGTTTGCAATTCTCGGCTTTTCGATTCCGATTGTCACGGGAACGATGAGCATCCGCGGCGCCATTGAAGCCTCACAGCGTTTCGACCTGGTAAACCTGGTCAAGGTACCCTCCAACATATTGCTGTTTCTCATCCCGGCGGTGGCCGTTTTTTTCGGCATCCGGCTGCCGGGCATCATGATCTTGTTCATCCTGTCCTGGATCGCATCCCTGGCAGCTTATTTCTACCTCAGCCGGACCCTGTATCCGGGTCTTCGGAATGCCAGGCCGGCCGTGGACAGGCAACGTCTTCGCCCTCTCTTCCTGTTCGGGGGTTGGGTGCTGCTGAGCAACATTGTCGTTCCCATCCTGAACCATTCGGACCGGATTTTCATTGGTATCCTCGTATCCATCGAGGCCGTCGGCTATTACTCGGTACCCTTCGATGTCATCTCCAGGCTGAACATCATCCCTGTCAGCGTGTCCGCGGCCCTTTTCCCGGCATTTGCGATCAACCTCCTCCGGGATCGGGCCAGAAGCATGGAGGTGTACCTGAACATCTTGAGGTGGCTGACGATCATTCTTGGAACGCTGACCGTAACGGTCATTTTCCTGGCGAGACCTTTCCTCGACCTCTGGCTGGGGGCGGCGTTTGCACACGAAACGGTCGTGGTGCTCCAAGTCCTGACGCTGGGGTTCTTTTTCAACGCCATCGCACAGGTACCGGCCAACCTGCTGGACAGTATCGGCAGGCCCGACCTGAAAGCCAGAACACTTCTTCTCTACACGGCACCGTTTCTCCTGTTGTTGTGGTTTATGGTCTCCAAGTATGGAATTTTGGGGGCGGCCGCTGCCTGGACCATCCGTGCGGCCTTCGAACTGGTCGTGTTCACGACCCTTTTTTCCAAACTGAACTCCCCGGGAAACAGTATCTGCCGAGATCGCCGGATCATACACGGGTTTGCCGTTTATGTTCTTTCGTGTGTCATCCTGTATGCAAGCCAGGCATGGACAGATCGGGCCGCAGTGACCGGCGTCCTGTATTCATTGTGGGTCGCCGCAAATGCTTGTTTGATATGGTACTACCTGCTCAACTCCGCCGAGCGGAGCCGTATTGTGACTACCATGAAGGAGCAGTACGACCGGTGAACGATGCGAAGGATTGATGCTCTGAAGCAGCGCATGAAAAAAGGGCTGTTCTTTTTGTGGATGAGCCGCGGCCGGCTTGGCTGGCTGAATTTTCCCATTCTCTGCCGGCTGCCTGGCGGCGGCCTCATCCTGGCCTACGGGGATCATATGGGGAGCCGGTTTTTCCTTCAGGCGTATCTGGGCAGGCCCTATGAGGACGGGTGTCAAAAGCTGATCAGGCGGCTTTTGAAGCCGGGCATGACGTTTTTCGACATCGGTGCGAACCAGGGTTTCTATACGATGATCGGAGCCCGGCAGGTCGGGCAAAGCGGGTTGGTGGTCGCTTTTGAACCGGTCCCTTCGGTCATGCGGAAGTTGAGGAGAAACATCGACCTCAACGGCTATCATCATGTGAAGGCCGAGCAGTTCGCTGTCAGCCGGATAGAAGGAAGCGTTGACATGCATGTCTGCAGGGAGGGCTTTGAATCCCTGAGCAGCCTGAGGGAGCCTGCCGAAGATGTTCTCGTGAAGCAGGAGATCCTCCGGGTGTCGTTGATTCCACTGGACGACTACGTGGAAAAGGTTCGCATCGGGCGCATTGACTTGGTCAAGATCGACGTGGAAGGGGGCGAGTTGGACGTTCTGGCCGGCGGCTCCCGGCTGTGGGAACACGGGCGTCCCGTTGTGCTTTGCGAAATTGAGGACAAGCGTACCAATAAGTGGCACTACCGGGCTTCCCGCATCATCGAATTTCTGGAGGGATACGGTTATCGGTGGTTCGAGGTCGGCACCGACGGCACGCTGCGCATCAAGGAACCCACCGAGGAGCACATCCTGTTTTCGAATTATGTTGCCGTGCCGGAGGAACGGATATCGTCTGTGAGCGGCCTGATCTCACCCTCCCGTGAAACACGGGGAGAAGGGCCATGATTACATTCTTCTGCCTGCCCAAGCCTTTTCACGGAACGATCGGAACCATCCAGAGAAATGCCATCCGGAGCTGGCTGGCCCTCGAACCCGTCCCCGAGATCATCTTGTTCGGGAACGAACAGGGGACCGCGGAGGCGGCCGAGGAATATCGGTTGCGACACATCGCCGACGTAGAGAGGAATGAATACGGAACACCGCTGGTGCATTCCATGTTCCGGCTCGCCCAGGAGCAGGCCTCGAACCCGCACGTGTGTTATCTGAACGCCGACATCATCCTGCTCGGCGATTTTATGCAGACGTTTCTGCATCTCCTGGACACATTCGCGGACGGACGCATCCTGCTGACAGGCCTGAGACGGAATGTCGATATCCGTGAGGAGATCAACTTCACCAACGGGAGCGAGGCGGAAGAATTCCTGTGTGCCGTGAAGTCCAATGCTTCGATCGATCATGTAGGATTGGATTACTTTGTTTTTCCCCGTGGCAGCTACCGGGACGTCAAGCCGTTCGCTGTCGGCCGCGCCTTCCTCGATGCCTGGTTCCTGTATAAGGCAAGCATCGAAGGGTTACGGCTCATTGACGGCACGCAAGTCGTCACGGCGCTCCACCAGAATCACAGTAGTATCATTGGGGCCGGCGATGCCAGAAGGGTGTACCACCTGTTCAAGGATGATCCCGAGATCAGGAGGAACCATGATTTATGCGGCATGTACCCTCGCACGTTTTCCTTCCTCGATGCCCGGTACGTGCTGACGGAGAGCGGGATCCTCAGCAAATCCCTGCTTCGGAGGATGAAGGGCTCGATTCTGTCCACCCTGTCGATTATCGCTTACGACATCCTGTACCCGATGTATCCCTACTCCTATCCGCTCCTGTGGCTGGGCAGCACATTCAGCAACCGGCTCTTGATCCGCAAATGGATCGTAAAATGATCGAAAAGGCCCGCGCAACATGAAGTCGATTGATAAAACAGTCACCTTCTGGTCGCATCGGGATTCCTACGCAGCACCTACCTATTATCGGTTCGGCCCCGTCATCGACCGCTACGCGCGAAAAGTGTTCGGGATGCCTGCGGGTGGGCGGGTGGACTGGCTTGAGCACCTTCTGGCCACCGTAACGTTTCGTGAGAAGATCCCGTTCGGGCGCGTTCTAAGCCTATGCTGCGGTTTCGGGCATGTCGAGCGCGCCTTGGCGAAGGAAAATTTCGGATCAGAAATTCTCGGAATCGACGTCAGCCAGGCGGCCTTGGACGAAGCGATCCGGATGGCCCGGGAAGAGGGGATCACCAGCATCCAGTACCGGTGCGAGGATGTGAATCACCTGACCCTTGAGGAAGGAGAGTACGACATTGTTTATGTGAGTGGCGGACTACACCACCTGCAGAATGTAGACGCGGTGATTGGAACCGTCGCAAGGGGCATCCGGAAAGGTGGCTATTTCATTGCCTTCGAGCGGATCGGACCCCGCTACAGCTACCCGTCCCGAGTGGAGTTGGAGGTTCTCAATGGCGTGATGCACCTGCTTCCACCCGAATTCCGTCCCCAGTTCAAAATCAAGGAGGAAGGATCCCTGAAGGGGGTCGTCGAGGATGGTATCAAGCGGATCATAAACATTCTGAACCGCAGGACATCGTTTGGCCGCGTTTACTTTCCGCCTCCCCCTCTATACTGGAAGCTCGTCGATCCGTCGGAAGGCGTGGGCTCTGACCGGATCCTGGACGCAGTTCGCAGAGAGTTTCCTCGGGGCGATGTTTTCCTCCTGAACGGGGGACTGATGACCCGCCTCACAGGCGCGGGTTTTCTGAACTCCTACAATGAAACAGACCCTTCCCATGTTCAGTTGCTGGAGTCCTTGTTCCGAATGGAGGATGCCCTGACGGAACTGGGACGCATTCGCTGTGTCGACGCGGTTTTCGTATGCCAGAAAACCTGAACGTCGGAGGCACGACTTCTTCATGATCGGCATCGAATTCTACATAGGGCTGTTCATATTTTCCCTGATGGTGCTGATGCCGGTCCTCGATGACTGGAGGAAAGGCAAGCTGGATTTCCTGAGTCCCAGGAATATTTTCGTTGCCTTCTTCTTTCTGTACTACGGGCTCCGGACACTGGACCTCTACGGGTCCGAAGTACCTCTATCCTTCTATGACTTTGGGAGCGGCGAGACGAAGCAGGCCGAACTGACGGAAGTGCTGTACATGTCCATCCTGGGCCTCACTTGCTTCTATTTCGGTTATTACGGCCGGGTGGTCGTGGCCCTGGAGGGATTCCTGCCGAAATTCCGGGATCTGCCATGGAGCGAACGAAGGACGGGTGATGTCATTTTGCTGTTCCTCATCGCGGGTGCCGGAGCGAGCCTTTACCTGTTCCATCTGGGTGGCGGCTTTTTCTATTACCTGGAAAACATCAATTACGTTCGTCTGTTTGTCCTGACGGACGTGGGGTATCTGAAGTTCCTGGTCAACCTGCTCTCCATTGCCGTCCTGCTTGCCGGCATCCAGGTTTACAGGACCCGGAAGGGTGGCTGGTTCCTGTTCGCACTGGCAGCGCTTTCGGTTTTCCTGAACCTGATCGTGGCGCATCGCTGGGCCGCCATGCAGACCATCATGTACCTGCTTGTGATCTGGAATTGCTGGCAGAGAAGAATCTCGGCCGCGCTGATGGTTACGATCGTCGTGGCATTGGTCATCTTCAATGTCAGCTACGGCTCATACCGGTCCTATACGGAAGAGGCGGAGTCCAGGATCCTGGAAACAGGACTGGAGTCCGTCGTCCGCCTTGACGAGGAGAGCCAGGGTTACATGAATCTGTTTCTGAGCAACATCTGGAATCATTTTCACGGTACCGACAGCCTTCTGTATACGAGGAGCCTGATGAAAAGCGAGGGAGCCAGTCACCACTATGGCTGGTACATCCTTCAGGACATCCTGCTTGTGTCCGTGCCCCGGTCCCTGTGGCCGGATAAGCCCAACCCGTCGCATGTGCAGTTCAACAACCTCATGCGAGCTGAGAATCCCAATTATTACAATCCGGAAGAGAAGGCCGGCGGTGTGGTCCAGACGATCCTGGGCGAGTTGTACTGGGCAGGGGGGCTTGCCGGCATCGCCGCGGGGATGTACCTGGTCGGCCTGCTGTGCGGTGTTCTTTACCTATACATGCTGAATCATCGAAACAACCCTTACATCATGATCCTTTACGCCACCGGAATCGTCCATATCGTCATGCTGAACGGCTCTCTGTCGGTCACCTTCGCGAAATGGCTGTATATGATGGTCGTGATCGCAACCGTAGAGTTTTACATGGCCATGAGCGCGCCACGCGGTGCAGTGATCCATGAGAATGCCTGAAGACAGCAGGTTCCTGCGGTTTGCCTACCACTGGATGTCCACCTTCGCGGATCCCTTGAGGCTGTTCCGCGGCCTGGTCCGTTTCCCGGGCTACCTGATCCAGATGATGCAATACCGGAGCATCCACGGGGCGGAAAAGGTCGGCCTTCTCGACACCCATCCCTGTCTGCACGACCGGACGAGCCGCACGCCTTTCGATCGGCACTATTACTATCAGAACATCTGGTCCTTCAGGAAAATAGCAGCCGACAGGCCGTTTCGACACGTTGACATCGGTTCGAAGATCGATTTCGTGACGTACCTGACGACATTCACCGAGGTCGTTTTCATCGACCTGAGGCCACTGGAGGTGACGGTCGAACGGCTCCATATGGAGACGGGCAGCATTCTAAGCCTGCCATTCGCTGACAGCTCGGCCGTTTCCGTTTCCTGCCTGCACGTCGCGGAGCACATAGGCCTGGGGAGGTATGGAGACCCGCTGGATCCGGAGGGAACCGCCAAAGCCACCCGGGAGCTGCAGAGAATCCTTGCCCGGGGTGGCAACCTTTACTTTTCGGTGCCGATCGGCCGGCCGCGGGTGTGCTTCAATGCCCACAGGGTGCACTCTGTTGAGCAGATCCTGGACTATTTCCATGGACTCGAGCTGATTGAGCTGTCGGGCATCGACGACCATCGCAACTATCTGGAAAACTGTTCCGCAGAAAAGCTGAATTCCTGCAACTATGGCTGTGGCCTCTTCTGGTTCCGGAAACCGTAACGCCATGGTAATCGTTCAGCCATACCTTTTCTGGAGAGGGCATTTCCGCAGGTACTTTGAAAACCTGCTGTCTGACCGCTATTCCTATCTCTATTGCGATGAACAGGATCGGCGGTACACCAACGCCACATGGCTCAAGTCCCTTCCGATCGACTACGATCGGGACATCCTCCGCTTCCTGCTGGCCCGACTTCTCCACTCGCTGAAAACGATCTCCCACCTGACGAACCGGGATGGCGCCGGAAAGCCCCAGTCGATCCATTTCATCGAGTTCGAGCCGTTTTCGTTCATGCTCTTCGAGTTACTGACCCCCTTTCGGAAAAAGAAAATCCTCATCACACTGCATTCCATCGGAAGGATGGTCTACCGGAGTCCGGCAAAGGACCTGGCCAGCCGGCTCCAGCGGTGGGTCTACGTGCGGGCGATCCGGCACGCCGGCCGAAGAGGCTATCGATTCGTCGTCCACTCCAGGGCGCATGGACATCAGTTGTGCCGCACAGCGGGAGCGGTACGTGTGGACGTCATCGAATACCCGTGCAGCTATCCCGCCCTGGAGAATCCGCGTCCCCTGAAGGGCATGAAACTGCTCATCTTTGGGCACATGCGAGAAGACAAGGGCATCCATGAATTCCTTGAGGATCAGAAAAGCAATGCCTACTCCATCACAATGGCGGGGCGGATCCATGACCCGAGGCTCCGTGCTCTCCAGAAGAAGGGCTTGCAGGTAATAGACCGATTCCTGGCTGAGGAAGAGCTGAAGGCCCTCATAGACGACCACGACTACGTACTGCTGCCCTATGCGAAGCATTACCCCGGTGGAGCGGGGCCCCTCAAGGACGCCCTGTCGTTCGGGAAACCCGTGATCTGCTCGGATATCGACATATTCCGTGAAGTGGTCGAGACCCACGGTGTCGGGTTTGTCTACCGGGATATCTCAGAGATCGCATCTTTCCTGGAAAAGACGACCCCTGCTCAATACACGGAAATGGCGGAGAACTGCCTGGCTTATGCCAGGGAACATGACTGGCACAGCATGCGGAAGCAGTATTTCTGTATCTACAACGACCTGTGAAACCATGATCCCGAATCCGCTCATGTCCTTTGTCGTGCTGACCTGGAATTCGTCAGGAACCATCCTTGCGTGCATCCGGTCCATCCGTAATGTGTGCGACCGGGAAGGCATCGCTTGTGAGATCATTGTCGTCGACAATGGGTCGCACGACGGGACTCCGGAGGCGATCAAGAGGGCGTTCGGTCATGACGCTCCGCTCCGCTTGATCGAGCTCGCCGAGAACCGGGGGACGACGTTATCCCGAAACCTTGCATTGAAGGATGTACACGGATCCACAATCTGCGTCATGGACTCCGATGCCGAGATTATCGGCGGCAGGCTATCGGACATATCAGCCATGCTGGAAGACCGGTCGGTCGGGATCGTTGCCCCCCGCCTCGTCCTCCCCGACGGCACGATCCAGCGATCCGTAAAGAGATATCCCTCCGCCCTGGGGAAGCTGATGAAGATCCCCCAGATTATCTTCAGGCTGCGACCGATCGACCTCGATGCCTATTCCGATTTCCCCTTCCGTGAGCAGCGGGATGTGGACACGGCGATATCGGCTTGCTGGTTCCTTCGCAAGGAATTGCTGGACGATGTCGGCTATCTGGACGAACGGATCTTCTATTCACCGGAGGATATCGATTACTGCATCCGGGTCCGGAAGCAGGGGAAGCGGATTGTCTATGATCCCCATTTCCATGTCCTGCACCATACGCAACAGATCACGCATCGGAACGTCATCAGCAGGCACGCGATCAGTCACTTTATGGGGCTCGTCTACCTGTTCAGGAAGCACCGCTATATCACAGCACCCCGGATTGGGAGATGATGAGAACCTTGCCCGACATGTTTCACGGTGCGCTCCAGCGTTTGCTTGAACTGAATGTGAATGTTTCCCAGTATCTGATGGGCATCGGTTCCGCGAGCCACGTGAAGACGAGCGGGGAGCGTTGCCTTATGAGGGAAGTCCTGAGGCGTGCGAAACCTGAAAAGGGGCTTTGCATCTTTGATGTAGGTGCAAACCGCGGCCAGTTCATTGAAATGATCGAGAGAGGGCTGGATGGGCTGCCCCATCATGTTCACGCGTTCGAACCGTCGGAGCACGCCTTCCGGCAACTGGCGGATGCAGTTCGGGATAACCCGAATGTCACTGCCAATGCCTTCGGCCTTGGCTGTAAGAAGGGTATTTTCAACTTGTACACGGATGCCCCGGGCTCCGGCCTGGCGTCCCTGTCCCAGCGGAGGCTTGACCACTTCGGGATCAACCACTCGTTGAAGGAGAGCGTACGCATTGAAACGCTGGACGAGTACTGCGGGCAGAAGGGAGTTCAGGCGATCGATCTCTTGAAGATCGACGTGGAAGGTCACGAGATCGATGTTCTGCGGGGCGGATCTCGCATGATCCGTTCCGGGAACATAGGAATCATCTCCTTTGAGTTTGGCGGTTCCAACATCGACACGAAAACGTATTTTCAGGATTTCTACTATTTTTTCCACGACTGCGGCATGAACCGGATCTTCCGGCTCACACCGTTCGGCCGGCTTGTTGAGATCCGTGATTACCGTGAGATCGACGAGCAATTTCGGACCACGAATTTCGTGGTTATGAAGGAAGATGCATAAGAGGTTGTGAAGAGAGCCGCTCCTTGAAGCTTCGAATCCCGAAAACACAAGCCTATTTCTTCCTGGGCGACGTGATCCTGGTTATGGCGTCGCTCTACCTTGCCCCGGTCATCCGCTTTGGCGTCCTTCTCGACCCCATGATGGTGTTCGGCGCATCCGAAGCCATGGCCGTCTTCCTGTACCTTTTGGCATTGTATATCTTCAACTTCTACAACCTTCGCGAGACCGCCAACAGCATCTACTATGCCCTGCGCCTTGCCTTCGTCGTCCTCGCCGTCAACCTCGTCGCCTCCTCGCTCTTCTATATCTTCCATCTCCGCCTCTACGCCTCCGGGATCATCGCCATCACCGCCGTCGTCTCGTTCATCCTCCTCCTCGGGTGGCGGATCGCCGTCCTGGGCTACTTTCACGTCCGCACCCAGCCCGCCCGCATCCTTGTCCTTGGTGCGGGGCAGGCGGGGATGACGCTTCACGAGCTGCTTGCCGGGAGGGGCGAGTACGTGATCGTCGGCTACGTGGACGACGATGAGGCTAAGTCGGGGACCTTCATCGGCGGCGTCCCCGTCATCGAAAGCAGCGGCTGCCTGGGGAGCCTCGTCAAGAACCTGCGGATCGACCAGGTCGTTGTCGCCATGACACACTCGATCCGGGCCGATGTCTTTCGCGGCCTCGTCCAGGCGAAGTTCCTGGGGGTGGACGTGTTCGAGATGCCAACCTTTTACGAGAGGGTGGCCGGGAAGATCCCGGTGCTGCACACGAGCGAGATGTGGCTGGGCTATGCCGACATTTCCGGCGTGAAGCGGAACATTTACAACTACCGGCTGAAGAAGGTCTTCGACAAGCTCTTCTCCCTGGTGGGCCTGCTCCTGGCTGCGCCCATCATGCTCGTCACGGCGATCCTGATCAAGCTCGGCTCCCCGGGGACGGTTCTCTACAAGCAGAAGCGCGTGGGATGGGACGAGCGGGAGTTCGAACTGTATAAGTTCCGCTCCATGCACATGAACGCCGAGGAGAACGGCGCCGTCTGGGCACAGGTGAACGACAGCCGAGTCACGTGGGTTGGAAATGTAATCCGGCGCCTTCGTATCGACGAGATTCCACAGCTCTGGAACGTCCTCATGGGCGACATGAGTTTCGTCGGGCCGCGGCCGGAGCGCCCAGAGTTCGTGCGGGATCTGATGCGGGAGATCCCCTACTACTCCCTGCGCCACGCCGTCCGCCCGGGGATCACCGGCTGGGCGCAGATCAACTACCCATACGGGGCCTCCCGGAAGGACGCCATGGAGAAGCTGCAGTACGACCTTTACTACATCAAGAACATGTCGATGATCCTGGACCTCTACATCCTGCTCCGGACGGCGCGGGTTGTCCTGTCCGGCACGGGAGCCCGGTAAAGATGGGGGTGCGCATGAATGAGAGATGGTGGAAGGAAGGGTGCCTGTGCCTGCTGGTCGGGCTCGGTCTCCTGATGATGCAGGCGCGACCGGCGCACGCCGTCGATTCGGAGTTGTCACGGCAGACACTGGCGGGTCTGAAAGGCTTCCTGGTCGTCGTGGAGGACATGCATCCCAAACTGTCACCCTACGATCAGGCGATCCGCAAGGCCGGCCTGACCAAGGCGCAGATTCAGCAGTCCGTGGAGAAGCGCCTCCGTGCAGCGGGGATCCGGGTTGTCTCCGGACAAGCCTGGATGAACACGCCGGGCCGCCCGATCCTGTACGTCAACATCAATCTCCACGAAAAGGAGCGGTATGTCTTCGCGTACAACACCACCATCAGCGTGGAGCAGCTCGTTCGCCTGGATGCGAAGCCATCCGTCAAGACGCTGGCCTCTACCTGGTCTTTGAACATGACCGGTAACGTGAACGTCGGAAACCTGCAGAACGTGGCGGAGAGCATCCTCATCCTCCTGGACCGCTTCGTCCAGGCCCACGCCGCCAACAACTGAGATCAGGAATTCCCTGAGGCACACATCAGGGAATGGTCCATTGACAGGAGGGTTGGATTGCTGGAAAAAGGTAGGGAAATTGGCAGGGGAATTGGATGATGGGCATCGACAGGGAAAATGACTCGGCGGGACCGGAAAGTCTCAAGACCGATTGGGATCGTGACCGCAAGACCTTCTTCCTGTCGTACTGGCAAATCCTGAAAAGAAGGCGGCAGTTTATCGGTCGATTTGTCCTCGCCGCCCTGGTCGTTTCGATTATTGCGACTCTGATGATACCAAACATCTACCAGGCGACGGCGGTCATCTCTCCAATCTCCGGCAAGGAGAGCAGCAGCGCCATCTCCTCCCTGGCGCAGCAACTCGGAGGCTTGCCTGTCGGCTCCCTGCTGGGCACCCCAACAACGGCCACGGAGATCATCAACTTCCTGAACTCAAAAATCCTCCGGGAGAAGGTCATCGAGAAGGACAACCTCCTCCCTGTCATTTTCCCGGAGCGCTGGGACAAGGAGAAGAGACGCTGGAAGGAGGGTTTCTGGGCCGGCTTGGACCTCAATCCCCTCTCCCTCGCCGGTCGCCTCGCCGACTGGATCCAGCCGGGACGATCCGAGCCCAGGTCCGGCAAGTCTGGTGTGCCCGACCTGTGGGACGGCCTCCGGAAGCTGGACGACATGGTGCGGGTTCGGAACGATCCAAGGTGGAACACCATCACGATCGCCGTCAACCACCCGGACCCGGAGGCCGCGACGAAGATCGTGGAGTATTTCCTTACAGCCCTCAACGACCACATGAGCAGCGAGGCCCGTCGTGTTGCTCTGGTAAACCGGAAGTACCTGGAAGACCAGCTCATCACGACGGCGGACCCACTGATCCGCCAGAACATATACAACCTGATCGCCCAGCAGATCGAGCGTTCCATGACGGCGGAGGCAAAGGAGAACTTCGCTTTCCGGGTGGTCGACTCGCCCAGGGTGCCCGACCGGAAGTTCGCGCCAAGCCGGGGAGAGATGATTGTGAAGACCGTGATCGCCGCTATTTTCCTTTCCGTTTTGATCACGTTCTTCCTCGAATACCGGCAAAAGCGGAAAAGACGAGCAGAAGGAGCGGGAGAATGAAGATGCGGCCTGTCAAGCGGATTCCCATCGTCCTCATCCTGGTCCTGTTCCTGGCCATGGCCGCCCCGGCCCTCGCACAGAATGTCTCCCTCGATGCCGTCTGCCGTCAGAAGAGCCTCACACCTCAGCAGTGCCAAGCCTTGAAGGATCAGGTCTCTGCCATGATCAACGCCCAGGGGGAGGCGAAGGCCCCCGCCGCGGAGGCGCTGAACATCAAGGCGGAGGAGATCCGGAAGTTCAGGGACCTCAAGCCGGAGGACGTCCGGAGGGGAAGAGAACTCATCGAGAAGGCCGCCCCCGGGGGCATGGAGGTCCGGAGGACCCGGGAAGTCCAGGTCCTCCGGGAACCGCAGGAGCCGAAGGGCAAGACTCTCTTCGAGCGCTCCCGGCCCGCCAGGAAATTCCAGGACATCTCGGAAGACCTGAAACCCTTTGGCTACGAGTTCTTTCAGGAGGCCGCCGTCAGTGTCACCGCCGACAGAAAGGATATCCCCGTCCCCATGAACTACATCGTGGGACCCGGTGACGAGGTGAAGATCCTGCTCTGGGGCCGCATCAATGCGGCCCACAACCTCGCGGTGGACCGGGACGGCAAGATCACCCTCCCGCAAATCGGCCCGATCTTCGTGGCCGGCATGACCTTCGAGGAGATGTCCAAGAAGGTCATCACCCAGGCCCAGCAGATCGTCGGCGCCAGCGTGGACATCTCCATGGGGTCCCTCAAGACGATCCCCATCTTCGTCCTCGGCGATGTCCGGCGCCCTGGGGCCTACACGATCGGTTCCTTTGCTACCATCACCGACGCGCTCCTGATTGCAGGCGGACCCACGGACATAGGCTCCATGCGCAAGGTGCAGCTCCGCCGGAAGGGCAAAACTGTCGGGACCTTCGACCTCTACGATCTGTTTCTCAAGGGCGACCGCTCGGGCGATATGACGGTCCAGCGAGACGACGTGGTCTTCGTCCCCGTCGTGGGCCCCATCGTCGGCGTGGCGGGAAACGTTCGTCGTCCCGCCATCTACGAGCTCCGGGAAACCCTCGACCTGAAGCACGTCTTCGACCTCGCCGGGGGCATCATCCCCTCGGCCTACCTCCAACAGATCCAGGTCTCCCGCGTTCAGAACAACGAGCGGCAGGTGGTCATCGATCTGAATGACCGGGAGCTCCGGAAGTCGTCGGGCTTTCTGCTTCAGGATGCGGACCTCGTCCGGATCTTCTCTGTCGTCGAGGTCGACCTGAACGCCGTCCATCTGGAGGGCAACGTCCGCCGGCCCGGCAAGTACGAATACAAGGCCGGCATGCGGGTGCGGGACTTGATCCAGGGCGTGGAGAACCTTTTGGACGACACTTACTTCGACTATGCGCTGATCAAGCGCACCACCCAGCCGGAGCGGAAGACGGAAGTCCTGGCTTTAAGCTTGCGCCGTGTCCTCATCGACGGCGACGAGGCCGCCAACGTTGCATTGAAACCCGAGGACCGGGTCTTCGTCTTTTCCCGCTGGATATTCGAGGACAAGCCCTTCGCCACAATTGAAGGGGAAGTCCGCGGCGACTGCATGGAGGTGGTGGAACTGCCGGCAGACCGCCTGGAGGTGGACGCGAAGGCGCCGCTGAAGCCCGATAAAGCGGCCAAAATGGATAAATCGAAGAAGGACTGGACGCCCCAGGCCGCGAAGATCCGGAAGATCGGCGATGATCTGGACCGCAGCGGCCACCGCGCCCTCTCGGAGCGCGTGCTCCGCGTCGCCGACAAGCTGGAAAAGTACGGCCGGTATGACCCGCGGGAGGACCTTCGGGAAGTAAGTGCGGAAATGCGCAAGTTGGGCATGGACGCCGTCCTGGAACGGGTCCGCGACATCGAGAAGGAGTTTGGCGCCTCCTGTCGGTTCCTCGTCACGCAGAACCTTCGGATCCGAGACGCAATCCTTGCCGCAGGCGGTCTCACCATCGACGCGGACCGGGAGCAGGCAGAGATCGTCCGCTTCCAGGACAACAGGGAATACCGGACGATCTATTTCCACTTGGGCAAGGCCATGGCCAACGACCCGCGGGAGAACCACGCGGTCCAGCCGAAGGACCGGATCGTCATCCACTCCATCTGGGAGAAGGTGCCGCGCCAGTTCGTCTATGTCGACGGGGAGGTCAGCCGCCCCGGCATCTATGAATACACAAAGAACATGAAGGTCAGCGACCTCGTCTTCAAGGGCGGAGGGCTCCTGGAGTCGGCCTACCGGGATGAGGCGGAGCTGTCGTCGCAGACCGTTGTGGCGGGGACCACGGGGGTCCTGAGCCACCGGAAGTTCAGCCTGAAGGACGCCCTGGACGGGAAGGCCGAGGCGAACCTGGAACTCCGGCCCTACGATCGTCTCATGGTTCGCCGGATCAGCAACTGGAGGACGGAACGGTTCGCCACCGTCCACGGCGAGATCCTCTTCGAGGGCAAGTACACCATCAAGCAGGGCGAGCGGCTCTCAGCCCTGATCGAGCGTGCCGGCGGCTACACCGACAAGGCCTACCTCCGGGGCGCCGTCTTCCGGCGGGAGAGTGTCCGGTCCCTTCAGCAGGCCACCCTGGAGGAGATCGCCCGGAGGATGGAGAAGGAGATCCTCGCCGGGGGGGCCCTGCAGGTCAGCTCCTCCCTCTCGGCGGAGGAGGTCTCCGCCCGGAAGGTCGAGTTGGAGCAGAAGAAGAAGCTGGTCGAGCTGTTCCAGCAGCTGAAGGCCACGGGACGCATGACCATCCATCTCTCGCACCTGCGCATCCTCAAGGGCAGCCCCTTTGACATCGAGCTGGAGAACGGCGACAGCCTCCACATCCCGCCCAGGCCCAGTGTGGTCAACGTGGCCGGCGCCGTCATGAGCCCCACGAGCCACATCTTCATGGACAGCCTGGGGTACAAGGACTACATCCGCCTCTCCGGCGGCTACAGCTCCTACGCCGACGAAGGGAACATCTTCATCCTCAAGGCCGACGGCAGCGCCGTGAAGGCGGGGGACAGCTACATCGCCTGGAGCGACGGGAGGGAGCGGTGGCAGTTGGCCGCCTTCGCAGAGCGCGCCGACGCCCTGGAGCCGGGTGACGTCGTGGTGGTCCCGGAGCGGCTGGAGCGGATCGCCTGGCTCCGGGAGATCCGGGACATCACCCAGATCATCATGAACGTCGCCGCCACGGCGGGGATCATCATCAAGGTGTTCTGAGTAAGGTTTTTCGACTGCCGTTTTGCTCAATAGGATCAGCCAGATTGCTCCATCCTGCAATTGACATGAATTTCGTGGATGTGTTCTATTCGACGCCAGGCAAAACGCACAGCAGCGTCCGGTATGGAATGGAAAGGAGGAGCAGGTTATGAAACGTCCGTGGATTCGGTTCCTTTTGGCCGTCCTATTCACCGTCCAGTTCGGCCTTCCCGTTTCCGCGCTCGCCGCGCCGCCGACCAGCAAGGTGGGGCAATTCAGTTTCATCAGCGGCGACGTGTCCATCCTGCGGGCGGGCTCGAAGATCGAACCCCTCGTGCGGTCGGAAGTGTACCAGGGTGACGCCATCGTCACCGGAAAGGGCGCTGCGGCCAAGGTGACGCTGGAAGACGACAGCGTCATTACGATCGACCAGAACAGCCGCTTCGAGATACGGAACTTCTCGCTCCAGGATGGCAGCCGCACGGCCCGGATCTTCCTGGCCTACGGGAAGATCGTCGCCGACGTGAAGCGGTTCATCGGCGGCAAGAACAGTTTCGTGATGGAGAGCCCGACCACCGCGGCCAACTTGCGCGGCACCGTGGTTGAGTTCGTCGTCGTCATCGGCCCCTCGGGGATCCCGACGACGACGGTCACCTGCATCTCCGGCTCCGTGACAATTACTACGGCCGGAGGGACCGTGACGCTCGCAGCGGGCCAGACGGCGATCGCCGCGGGTGCGGCCATGCCGACAGTCACCACCGCAACTACGGCGGCGGCAGCGGCCGGAGCGGCGGGGG
>PHBD01000032.1 GCA_002841865.1 Deltaproteobacteria bacterium HGW-Deltaproteobacteria-19 | reverse complement strand
GATCAACAAGGCCGTCGCGGAGATGGACAAGGTCACCCAGCAGACGGCGGCAAACGCCGAAGAGTCCGCATCCGCATCGGAAGAGATGAACGCCCAGGCAGAGCAGATGAAACAGGTATCCATGGAACTCCTGTCCGTCATCGGCGGCAACTCCAACGGCAACGGAAACATCCAGCTGTCGGAGGGTCCCGCACGGAAGCTCCGTCTCCCGACCCTGAAGCGTCCGACCACGGCCGGCAAGGCCCCGGCAAAGGGCATGAAACCCAAGGACATCATTCCTCTGGAAGATGGCGAGTTCAAGGATTTCTGAGATGACACTCTTTCACAACGCCGCATAACGGACGGCGACCGTCCAATCGTTATTCTCAAAGCCTCCGGCAAAGCCGGAGGCTTTGTTTTTTGACCGCTGAAAGCGGCCGGATCACGGAGTCGCCCGAAGGTGGCCATTCCTCCTGAATGATCCGGTCCGTCGATCCCGCGGACGGTCGCCGGGTTCCACCCAACGGACGTGCGCGAGGATGATCCCTTCCTCCGAGCGAATGGCCGAGGAGGCCCGGCCTCCTGATCACCGGTTCGATCCCGATCCGTCCCACCTTTTGAAAAAAAAGCGAAGGGGTCACGAACGAACATCCGTAACCCCTTCGCTTTTTCACACGGCGACAGCAGCAGAATCAATCATACACGATGTGAATCTGAATCGTGGATACGTCTCGCAGCTCTTCATGAGGCACGTTCGCAAATTTGGATATATAGCTCGCATTTTTTACCAGCGGATAATATTCGAACGTTGAATCGCTGAGTTTCGGGTTGTACCGCACCGGCACCCTGTAGATCCTGCCGCGCCTGTCAACATGTGTCTTGTCGGTAACGACGGAAGAGACGGCGACCGCTTCTTTCAGGGTTCGCTTTCCCACCTTGATCACGATCCTGAACTTGCGGACTTCTTCACTGAAGTAGGTAAGGGACCGGTCACACTTCCTGCTGCCGCGGTCGGCGCATTTAAAGAAAAGACCGCCGTTGGAAAAGGCCATGACCTTGAAACCCAGGGCCATGAATTCGTTGCTGCAGGGCACGGAGATCACGGAGTTGTCCAGGCTGTAGCGGCCGGGGAGCTGGATGGAATAGTGGATCGAGATGTTGGAGGTCCCGTCCCCGTTGTCCTCCACCTCCGGCTCCTGACTGTCGATCCGATAGGCGGCGGCCACTTCTTTCAGGAAACGCCTGACCAGTTGCCGGTCGTCCTGTTTCTTCTGCCGCTCCAGAAGGGAAACCTTGACCAGGTGCTCGCCGCTGACCAGCATGGTGAGCCCTTTGTCGTTCTCCAGGATCTTGTCCAGGGCCGCCTCGCGTTTCAACCGCAGCTGCTGATACTGCCTTCCGTTCAGCGCTCCCCTCAACTGCGCATTCAACTGTTCGATATCCTTCCGGAGAACCTCGTTTTCCGCCGAAAGCTTCTTCGCCTTTTCCTCCACGTCCTTGCGGTCCCGAAGAGAAAGCAGCTGTTTCACCAGAACACCCGGGTCAACCGTCGCCGAGACATGTACCCGAATCAGCGTCGCCTTGTTGTCCAGAAGCTTTCGTTCCTCGTTGATTTCCTGGATTTTCACAATACCTGCGCTGTACTGCCTGATTTCGTCCCGGGTGACGGCGTTGTCCTTCACCTCCGTCGTGCTCTCCACGTACGTTCCCACCCTCTCCAGGGCAAGCCGCTTGGCGTCCTGAAGCGCCAGTTTTTTGGCTTCGATGACGGTGTCGTTGTCGCCCATGATGTATTCGCCGGTGGCCTCGATGGCCGTTGTCACGGCAAAGGCGGAAAGAGGGGAAATCATAACCAGGGCAACGATCATCAGCATTCTCATGAATTTTCCGTTCATCGCGATCCCAACCTGTTCCTCCTTTATTTGTTTTCCAATCCAGTTTCCCTGCAATCCCCAGTCCAACGTCATTCCTGAGATAGGGGCTCCGGCCGGCTTCAGGCCGGCTTCACCTCCACGGCCGGTTGTTGGGGCACGACCAGGCGGATGGCCTCCACGGGGCAGTCGGCCTCGCAGAAGCCGCAAGAGATGCACGCCTTCGGTTCAGCCAGAAAGGCAATCTCGTGTTTCCCACTCCCGTCCATCCGACCCGCGAGGCAGGAGGCCGGACAGCCTTCGATGCAGATCCGGCAGGAAACGCAGATTTTCGCGTCCACCACCGGTTTCGGCCACAGGGACAGCTTCGGAATTCTCCGGCAGGCGATCCCGAAGGCGTCCTGCACCGCCTCCTGGGGACAGACGCGCCCGCAGGCTCCGCACTCGATGCACAGGGACGGATTAATGACGTGAAGGACCTTTCTCTCGCCCGCAATGGCCCCCGTCGGGCAGAGGCGAACGCAGGCGGTGCAGCCGTTGCATTCGGTCGTGATCCGGTATGCCATGATCTACCTTCCTGTTCCAGTTTCCGGAGTCGAGATTCCCAGGCGCTCCAGAGCCTCGGGATCAGGCACTCCCGTCTCGGGATCCCAGCCGAACTGGTCCCAGTATTCGCCCCTGATTGTCTCCAATTCCGTCGTCCGGCCCTTGTTCGCTCCCGCAGGAAGGGCTGGTTTTCCCAGCATGCGGTCGGCAACCCGGATCGAGCGCGGGTCCACGCCGTGCTTGATGTTGAAGGCCTGCTTAAGGGTCTGGATACGCACCCCGATGTCCAGGTACTGCCCGGGCGTTTTCCGCCACCCCGTCGCGGCGTTGAGCCAAGCGAACAGGGGAGTCCGGGTCACCCCCATGAGCAGGCCGAACATGCAGAGTCCCGCCCCGTTGGCCACGTTCATGTACTTGCTGCATACGGCCGCCATGACCGCTTTCTCGTGATCGGCCAGGTATTTCCTGTCTTTCGAATAGAGGGGCTTCGCCCTGGGGATCCCCTTGATCTCCTTCCAGAGCTGGAACATTTCATAATAAAGCTGGGCGCCGATGGTATGGCGTCCCGGCGTTGCCTCCACGGCGTAGTGGACGTTGAATCCCGGGTCGTTGCGGCCGTCGTGCATGGCCGGCTCCTGCCCGCCGACATGCATGGCGAATGCCTCCGATCCCTTCCCCAGTTTTTTCGCGGCCACTTTCGTCCCATCCGCCAGGAGGTCGCCGATTCCCTCGCGCCGGATCATCTTATCCACCAGGGCGAGGATCGCCGGGGCGTTTCCCCAGGTCAGCTCCAGGCCACCGGTGTCTTCCTTTGTGAGGATCCCCTTTTCATAGCACTCCATGGCGAAGGCCACGGTTCCTCCCGCTGAGATCGTGTCCATACCGGCCCGATTGAGCATCTCGTTCATGTGGAAGATGCTGTCGGCATCCTCGTTCATGCAGAGCCCGCCCAGGGCCAGGACCGTTT
Source organism: Deltaproteobacteria bacterium HGW-Deltaproteobacteria-19 (assembly GCA_002841865.1). Classification (GTDB taxonomy): domain Bacteria; phylum Desulfobacterota; class Syntrophia; order Syntrophales; family PHBD01; genus PHBD01. The sequence goes on along the minus strand of PHBD01000032.1, from coordinate 62,424 downwards.
CGTACTCCGGCTTGTGGGTCTCCCCGCCTTTCTGTCCCGGCAGGGAGCATTTTCCCCCGCACCCCAGGGGACACCCGTAGCAGTGGTACTTGACGAACTCCCTGCCGGTAATGGCGTCCGGATTGACGGTTAGTGAGCGCCCGGGCCCGAAGTCCTCGTTCGTCCCCTTCCAGTTCTTGATCGGCGAGTCCCCGATCTCGATGGACACCTGGTTCATGCTCACGGTCCCCCACTTTTTGAGGAAGAACTTGTAGAGCAGGCCGTCCTGGGCCATCTGGGTCGGGAGGAGCCTCATCAGGGTCCCCACGCGGGACAGGGCGGGACCTGAAAAGAGGGGCGGCTGAAACTGGACCCAGCGGTTGCAGGACTGACTGAGGCGCTTGATCTCGTGGCGGTTGAAGGGCTGGATTCGTCGCTTCCCGTTCACAACCAGGGCCTTTAGTCGTTTGGACCCCATCACGGCGCCCAGGCCCGACCGGGCGGCCAGGCGCCCCTTGTCGTTACAGATTCCAGCGATGAGCGAGCGGTTCTCCCCCGCCTGGCCGATGCAGGCCACCCGGGCTCCCTTTCCGCCTTCCATGAGCAGGGTTTCCTCCGTCTCCACCGCGTCTCTGCCCCAGAGGGAAGAGGCGTCCCGAAGCTCGGCCCGACCCGAATCGACGTAGAGGTAAACGGGTTTTTCGCTGATGCCCTTGAAGAAGATCCCGTCGTACCCGCACCGCTTGATGGCCGGCGACAGGTTTCCGCCGCAGTTGGCGTCCCCCCAGCATCCCGTCAGAGGCGATTTGCCCGCCACCATCCACCGGCCCGAGAAGAAGGTTCCCGTGCCCGTGAGCAGGCCCGTGAGGAAGCCGAGGATGTTGTCCGGCCCCAGGGGATCGGCGCCCGCGGGGATCCGGTTGAAGAGGATATAGGCCCCGAGGCCGAGACCGGAGAGATAGTTCTCATAGACATTGTCGGGGACGACCTCTTCGGAGATTTCTCCCCGGGACAGGTCCACCATCAGGATCTTTCCCATGTAGCCCTTGTTCATAAGGCGCTCCTTCTTGCCTGCTCCCGGCCCGGCGGCCGTGCCTCGCGGCGATCCCCGGCCTTACCCCTTCTTGATGCGGCTTCGGTCCAGGGGACGGCCCTCCCAGGCCGCTTCCAGGACCATCAGCATGTCTTCCGCGTCCATCTCCTCGGGATTGTAGAATACGGCCCCATCGCGCCGGGCCGCCTCCACCACGGCTGGAAGCTTCTCCCGCGGAACCATGGGCTTCCCGTCGCGATCCACGACTTCCTTGAGGAAACGGAAATGCCTCCCCCCCGTGGCTCCATGGAGATCCCCGTTCATCTGCCGGACGAGGTCGATCACCTTCAGTGCCCGCCCGGCCGGCGGCGTGGCGGCATAAACCGCAGGGCCGGCCAGAGGAAGAAGCAGCTCGGCAATGACGGCCTCCCGCTTGTGGAGATTGTACTCCAGACCGTAGGGCAGGAACATGGCCATGCAGGCGCCGTGGGGAACACCGCAGGCAGAACCCGTGGCATGGCCGAGGTTGTGCACGAGGCCCACCATGGAGTTGGAAAAGGCAATCCCCGCCAGGGTCGCCGCATTGGCGAGGGCCAGCCTTCCTTCCCGGTCACCCGGATTTCGGACCACGTCCAGGAGATGACGGCCGATAAGGTCCACGGCGGCCAGGGCATGGGTGTCGCTCAGGGGGTTCTTGGCAAGGCAGAAATAGGCCTCCATGGCATGGGTCAGGGCGTCCATTCCCGTCGACGCCGTCAGGGCGGGCGGCAGGGTGAGGGTCATGCGGGAGTCCAGGACGGCGGCATCGGGGAGGAGGAAATAGCTGGCAAAGGCCAGTTTCAGGGATTTCTCGTGGTCCTTGATCACCGCCGCCTGTGTCACCTCGGAACCCGTGCCGGCCGTGGTGGGAATGGCGACGAATGGTTTCAGGGGACGCTTGAGGGCGTTGGCGCCCGCAAATGCCAGGAGGTTGTCGGAATTCTCTGAAACGAGGATGTTCACGCCCTTGGCCGTGTCCATGACGGAGCCGCCGCCGATGGCCACAATACCGTCGCAGCCGCTCGCCCGGAAAAGCCCGGCCAGGCGGTTGACGACCTTCACATCCGAATCGGGCGGGACTTCGTCGTTGATCGCCCCGATCTCGATGCTGCCGCGAATGGCATCCGTGACCAGGTCCAGGAGCCCGGCGCCGGACACCCCCCGGTCCGTGACGATGAAAGGCCTCCCGGCCCGCAATCCCGCCAGGACAGCGGGAATCTTTTCCAGTGTGTCGTGGCCGGACAGGACGTTCACACGGCAGCAGAATTCGTAATAGCCGGGTACGTTCATGGGTTCCTTCCTTTCACCGTTCAGGCGGCTTGTCTTCCGCTCCAGGCCTCTTCCATGACGGCCCGGGAATCCTCCGCCGTCCAGGATTTCTCACCGCTCACGGTATTTCCGGCCAGATCCGGAATCCGTTCCCGCGCAAGGCCCGCCTCCTTCAAATTCAGAGGGACGTGTCCTCCCGCCGCCGTCAGGACGTCCGCCAGCATGCGGCCGAGAAGAGCGGGAACGACTCGGCTCCGCTCCTCCTCCGCCGTTGCCGCAAACCGGTCCATCCCGGCCAGGGGAAGAAGAAGACGGGAAACGTCCCGTCCATCCCGACCCGCCAGGCGGGCCGCAACGGAAGGCAGGAGAAGTCCCATGGCGGCTCCCGCCGAGATGTTCGCAACACGCGCGACGGCCTCACCGAGGACGTGGGCCGGCCCGAGGGGGGCATTGGAGAAGGCGCAGGCGGCATAGACGGCGGCGTTCGCCAGGGCGACCCGCCCGGTTTCGTCCGCCGTTCCGCGGATTCCCGGGAGCAGGGCTTCCCGGAGGAGGGCCAGCGCGCCGCCGGCATACGCCTCCACCAGGGGATTTTCCGGGGCGGTGAAATACGCCTCGACGGCATGCGCCCAGGACGCGAGGGCACCTGAAATCAGCAAACCCCTGTTTCCGGAGGCGAGCATCCGGGGGTCGACGACGACCAGATCCGGCATCAGGCGGCGGGACGAGTACGTCCTGTCCCCGAGAACGGCGAAGCGCGACGTCTCGTAGCCGGTCCCTCCGGAGCGGGGCACGGCGATGAAGGGGTGAAGCCGTCCCGGAATCCGGTCGATCCCGGCGAAGGATTCCAAGTCCCCGGGTGTACCGGACACGGCAATGTTCAGGATCTTTGCAATGTTCATGACGGAGCCGGATCCGACGGCCACGAGGGCGTCGAAGCCCCGCTCCCGGTACAGAACCGCCAGGTCGCGGACCAGGGCAAGATCGGGTTCGGACGGGATCCCGCCGTAGAACCCCAGGATAAGCCCCGAATCACCGAAGGACTCCTCCACGATCCGGTCCAATCCCGCCCGGATTCCCTCCTGATCCGTCAGCATCAGGGGTTTTCCCGCGTTCAGCGCGTCCAGTTCAAAAGGAAGATGCTCCAGGGCCTTCAGGCCCGAATTGATCTTGATGGGACTCAGAAATTCAAAGGGTTCCGTCATGGCTCTCTCCTCAGATCCCCAGCACAGCCCGGAGATAGATCAGGGGCCGGCCGATCAGGAACCGGCTCAAGGGCCAGGCGGGGTAACGCTTGACGGCCAGCCTGGCGATGGGTTTCACCAGCAGGTAGACCTCCACGGCATCAAGAATGCGGACGACGGCGCAGGCGGCGGGGATGTCACCGTCCACGATCAGGCGGTTGCGCGCCGTGGCGGCCGCCGTGCTCTCCCGGAACGTGAACATGAGCATGGCTGCCTCGATGCTCTTGATCTTCATCTCCAGGTCCGGTTTCCGTGACCCCGGGCTTCTCTCCAGATAGCGCACCCGCCCGTCCGCATCCTTGCCGATGACCATGGAGGGGCCGGAAGGGAGAACTACCAGCGAAAAGGTGAACCCTGGCGGCAGGGCTTCAAATTCGGCGGCGATCTCATCGTCCACCCGGGCGGCGGCCTGAATCGCCCGGCCGACGAACCAGAGCATGAAAGCGACATACGCCCTCTGGAAAGGTTTTTTCCCGGCTGCAACCTGTCGAAACGCCTCCATCCCGTCCACCTCCTGTTCCGCAAAGAGCCCCGTGGTCGGCAACCTCCTCCATTCACGGGCAAGAGAGCCATGTCCCCGGTCAGGGCGGGCCGCTCTTTTGCGTCTGCACCTGACGGGCATGGAATGCAAAGCAAGCTATTATACAATGAGCAGGCCCTTCAAAAAAGATAAATTGATAAAAATATCACCTGCACCGTCAAACAAACCGCTTGCTTACAAGGAGGCTTCAGAAGAGATAGCCTGAAAAGGACTGCAAAAAAGGAAAGGGCTGGCAGCGATACGATACGCGGAAGCGAAGCAGGTCAGGATATTCCCGATCCTGCCTTGATGACGGCGACATCGTCCCCGGAACAGTTGGAGGGACATCCTCCCCCGCCATAAATGCTTGACTTGATAGTCCGTCCTGATTACAGTCCCCTCCCGTGGAAACATCCGGAAAGGCAGGACTCCGCACATGATCGAGACAATCAAAAGATACGTGATCGCTACCCGTCCCTGGTCGTTCACAATGTCTCTCATTTCCGTATCGGTGGGCACACTGCTCGCCGCCGAAGAGGGATCGGTTTCCTTGATCTGGTTCGCCCTGACAGCCATTGGCATCATGACATTCCATGCCGCGGCCAACCTCATCAACGATTACTGTGACACCCTTTACGGCGTCGATCAGGAGGATTCGCCGACGGCCAAATACCGTCCCCAACCGCTTCTCTCGGGGATGCTGACCCCCCGGCAGCTTCTCGTTGAGACCGCCGTCCTGCTTGCAATAACCGTCACCATCGGGGCAACGGCGGCTTTCCTGCGCTCCTGGCATGTCCTCTGGATCGGAATCATCGGGGTCCTGACATGCGTTTTCTACACGGCGGGTCCCGTCAAGTTCAAGTACCGCGCCCTCGGCGAGTTCGCCGTCTTCATGATGTGGGGCCCTCTCATGATCGAGGGGGCATATGCCGTACAACGCGGAATCCTTTCCAGCAAGGCCCTGTTCATATCGATTCCCTTCGGCGTCCTGGTTGCCCTGGTTCTTTTCGCCAACAACATGCGGGACATTACCTACGATGCCCGCCAGAACGTGAAGACCATCAGCATCATGCTGGGAAGCCGGAAGAGTTACCTGCTCTTCGCGGGGCTGATCGTTCTCTCCTATGCCTATGTCCTCGGGATGATCGCCATGGGCGTCATGAGTTTCTGGGGTCTCTTGATTTTCCTCTCCGTCCCCAAGGCGGTGAGCCTTCTGAAGACATTCCGGAAAAAGATTCCCGACATGGCCGACGCCCTGACGGCGCAGTTCGACACGGTCTTCGGGATTCTGCTCCTGCTGGCGATCCTGTTGGACACAAAGGTAGTCCTGTGACAAAGCGTTCTCTTTCTCCGTTCAAGCGGATCCGGCAAAAGCTCCCCCAGGGGAGCTTTTTTTGTTCTGCCCGGCCTCATCCCGAAGGCAAAGGCCGGTGAGCCCGCGGGATGCCGGAACGGGCGATGCAAATTCCCACGGAATCTGGTATGGTTCGCAAACCATACGGAAAATTATACCAGGGAGGACATGATGAGTAACGAAAACCTGGAGTCAAAACGATGGTGGATCGCGATCGCGGCGATCGTAATGCAATTGTGCCTGGGAACGGTGTACGCGTGGTCCGTTTTCAAGAAACCCCTGATGAACACCCATGGGTGGGGAGAAACGGAGACGCAGGTCACCTTCATGATCTGCATCGGTGTGATCGGTTTGGCAGCGGCTTTCGGCGGTACCCTGGTGGATAAGAAGGGCCCCAGGTTCGTGGCCACCGTCGGCGGCGTCCTTTTCGGCGTCGGGACACTCATGGCCGGGCTGGCCGACTCGATCGGCAGCATCTGGCTCCTGTACCTGGGCTTCGGCCTTGTTGCCGGCCTGGGGAACGGCTTCGGTTATGTAACGCCCATCGCAACCCTGATCCGATGGTTCCCCGACAAGCGGGGACTCGTTACGGGACTCGCCGTGATGGGATTCGGCGCCGGCGCCTTCTTCATGGGCAAGATCGCCCCGGACATGGTCATCTCCATGGGCGTGGCCAACACATTCTACATCTGGGGCGTCATCTTCCTGATCGCCGTTACCGCGGCCGCCCAGTTCTACAAGAACCCCCCGGCGGGGTGGCTGCCGGCGGGCTTCAAGCCGGCCGCAGCCGGCGGCGTCTCGGCGGCGGATTCCTACAAGTTTGACGAAGCGATCAAGACCCGCCAGTGGTGGATGCTCTGGGCGATGCTGTTCCTGAACGTCTCCGCCGGCCTGGGCCTCATCTCCCAACTCTCGCCCATGGCCCAGGACGTGGTGAAGGCCACGAATCCCGGAATCCCGGCTGCCGCCCTCGCCGTGGCCGGCGGAACGATCCTGGCCGTCGCCTCCATCTTCAACGGCCTCGGCCGGCTTCTCTGGGCCTGGCTCTCCGACGCCATCGGCCGGAAGAACGTCTTCATGACCATGTTCGTCACCCAGGCGGTCCTGTACATCGTCCTTCCGGGCATATCGAGCCAGCTTCTCTTCACGATCATCGCCTGTTATCTCCTGGCCTGCTACGGCGGCGGATTCGCCACCATGCCGGCCTTCGCCGCGGATTCCTTCGGCCCCAGCTACATCGGCAAGGTCTACGGGATGATGCTGACCGCCTGGGGCGCCGCGGGAGTCGTCGGCCCCCTCGTGTTCGCCCAGATGAAGGGAATCGCCCTGTACGTTGCAGCGGGGCTCCTCATCGTCGGATTCATCCTGGCCCTGCTTTACTCGAGACCGGTGCGGAAGGCCGCCTGACAGCGGCAAAGCGCGGCGCACCCGGCACGGCAATTCCGCAATCGGACGCGGTTGCCGTGCCGGCGCCCCGGACCACTCAAAGCAGCACATTGATTTCTTGAGGAAATCCGTCCACGGAGAGGAGTCCGGGAAACAGCAACCATGAGCGCTGAGAGTGAAAAACCGCACGAACTGAAGTTTCGACCCAACCGGACGTTCATCTGCAGCGTTGTGTTCATTGACATCGTGGCCTATTCGACGAAGCCCGTCGACGACCAGATGCGGCTCAAGGAACACTTCAACACCATTCTCGCAGATTCGATCCGGGATGTAGCCGTCAATGACCGCATCGTTCTCGATACAGGCGACGGAGCGGCTATCAGCTTTCTCAGTGATCCGGAAGACGCCCTGATCGTTGCGATGGGAATTCAGGGCACCATCCGGAGACTTCCCCGGGAAGTGTCGCCGACGCTGGAGGCCCGCATCGGCATCAACCTGGGACCGGTCAAGCTCATCAAGGACATCAACGACAACCCCAATCTCGTAGGCGACGGCATCAACGTGGCCCAGCGCATCATGAGCTTCGCCAGCCCAGGAGAGCTGCTGGTTTCACGGTCTTATTTCGATGTCGTATCGCGACTGTCGGAGGATTATTCCCGGCTCTTTCAATACCTGGGCGCCCGGGCGGACAAGCATGTCCGGGAGCACGACATTTACCAGGTAACCCCGCCGGCCGCGAAGGCGCCACCCGCACCGGAACCCGCGATCGTCGAAGAGGAGCCACAAGCGGAGGCCATGGCGGACGAACCGGGCGGGACAAAAGAAGCAGAGGCACAGGCACAGGCAGAGATAAAGGTAGAGGTCGGAGAAAAGACAGAAACTCCGGCGGCAGGACAGCAGGCCAGGCCGGGCCTCTTGTCGGAGCGCAAGATTCAGCTCGGGATCGGCGGAGCCCTCCTGGCGATCATCCTGGTCGTGATCCTGATGATGGTTCCCGGAGGAAAGAAGGCTTCTCAGACCAGCAAGGGCGCAGACATAACCAGGACTGCAAAAGAACGGCCTGCTCCATCGGCATCCTCGATTATCGACGGGAAGAAGGCCACCGAAACGGAGCAGGAAACCCGGGAATTCCACGCCCAGTCTCTGAAAGCCGATGAGATCGTCTTCACCTTGAGTGATGCCAGGGCATCAGGGAAAAATGTCACCCTTGTCATCCGGGCCAGGAATCAGTCCAGAGCAGCCAAGAGTATCGCCCTCTACGACTCGGCCTACCGATGGACCAAGTCAACCATCACCGATCAGGCCGGGAAGTCGCATGTGGTATCAAATGTTTATTCCGTATCAGGGGGGAAGAAGACAACCATGTATCAGGCAGGGACCAGTGGTCTGCCCATCGCAGCCGGCAGCGCCATTTCAATATACATGGCCTTCCCTGCATCGTCGGGTTCCGTACGGAGCCTCAAGAGTTTCCACCTCCACCCTTTCATCTATCAGGGAAGGAACTGGAGGGAACACAGCCTCACCTTCCGCGGCATCGCCGTCGATTCATGACAGTTGACACGGAAGCGAAGAATCTGTTGCGCGGAGGAGACCCCATGAACAGAAAACGTTTCGTTGACCTGAGCATTGCCATCGAGTCCGGCCTTCCTTCGGACCCACCCATGATGATTCCCAAGATCGACTACATCGATCACGCCATGGGCACCCCCAGCATGCTCGAATTCTTCCCGGGTATCCGGCAGGACCAGCTTCCGGGCGGCCTCGGGTGGGCCGTCGAATTCCTCCACCTCGCCACTCACAGCGGAACCCACCTGGACGCACCGTACCACTACCATCCCACCCAGGACCGGGGAAAGCCGGCTCTGACCATCGACGAGATCCCTCTCGAGTGGTGCATGAGCGACGGGGTCCTGCTGGACTTCCGGCACAAGGGGGACGGAGAGAGAATCACCGCTGCCGATGTCCGGAAGGAGTTGGAACGCATCCGCTACGAGATCAAACCCCTGGACATCGTTCTTGTCCAGACAGGGGCGGAAACAGCCTGGGGAAAAGCCGAGTATCTCGTCAAGGGAGCCGGCATGGACCGGGAGAGCACACTTTTCCTCACGGAAAAGGGCGTGCGCGTTGTGGGCATCGATGCCTGGAGCTGGGACAGGCCCTTGCCGTTCCTGGCCAGGGAGTTCCAGGAGAAGGGGGACCCGCGGGTTGTGTGGGAGGCCCACTTCGCCGGCATCGAAATCGGCTACTGCCACATGGAAAAGATGGCCAACCTCTCCGCAATCGGCCGTCCTCATGGGTTCACCGTCTGCTGCTTCCCCATCAAGATCAAGGGGGCTTCAGCCGGATGGTGCCGGCCGGTGGCCGTCATCGAGGATTAAGCGGGAGCGAAGCCTTTTTTTCAAAGCCGCGTCGGTGTTACCGTCACGGAGGCGCCCGTCCAGATTTTCAGGAAATTCCGGTAGGGGATCTGGATGGTTGACCCCGTGGCGGGTTCCGCCAGGGTCATGACTTGCCGTCCGTCGTCGTACCCGATGGCTACGGCAAGGTGCCCCTCTTTCTTCCCCAGTTCCTTCATGGGCACCATCACGGGAACATTTGAATCGATGCAACGCTTGACGATTTCAAAGCTCGTCCGATCCCGGAGCCATGCCCTGAGCCCCGAGATCCGATTGATGTAACGGGAGATTGTTTCCAGAGTAGTGCCGGTACTCCGGTTATCGTAAATGCCGAAGGCGATGTCGTCCTGCCGTCCGGGAAAGCCGTAGTACTTCAGAACCATCTCGGCGCTGGCGGCGACGCACCAGGGTCCCTTCTGCTTCACCAGGGGGAAATGAGCGATCAGGTGGGAGGATGCTGCGGACTTTGCACCCCGGTCTGCCTGCGGAGCGCCGTTCAGTGAAGATGCGGCATTCGGCGGCGGCGCGGAGAAGCCCAGCCCGGAGGAAGGGGGCGGCGGGTCGTGGAAAATCCGCTCGGCCTGAACCGGCTCCAGGGGCATATTCGTGTACAGAACGCTTCCGTCGGGGGCCGTGTAGCGATAGATCTCGCCTGCCTGCGCGAGCGGCAGGGTAGAGATTGCAAAGGTCAGCAGGAGCAGGAAAGCAAGGAGAATGGCCATCGTCGTTCCGGCACTGCCCGGAAAGGGAATCATACCGATTTCCGTACGGAATCCGAAATGCATGATTCCCGCCGCTCCGCGGGATCGCCCTTTACTGCCGGATGGTTGCTCCGGCGGAAATGCCTGTCGAACCATCATTCGGGATCCGTCCCGGAAAGAAGGGTCTCGATCCGGTCGAAAACCTCTTCCATTTCTTCTGTCTGGTCGTCGTCCGGTTTGAGGGAATACATCATCTGCTTCAAATCCTCAACTGCCTCCCGAATATCATCGATGCGCTCCGCCAGCTTCTCCGCCATTTCCGAAATGGACTCGATCTGAGTCTGCAGCCGCTCGATCATGGAACAGCCTCCCCGGCTCCAACCATCCCGGTTCAAGCAAGCAAGTCTTCCACTTTCCTCAAGTGCGTCTCGAATTGGGCCTTTTCAACATCATCGAGAGAGCTCAGAACGGTTGACTGTCTCAGGTCGCCGACAGCCGCTTTGATCGCCTCGATTTTTTCCCGCAGAGAGTTCGATTCCTTCTGCAGCTCCTTCAGGATATCCCAGACCGATTCCAGACGCCGCGACAGGACGTCCACGACTTCCTCGTACGTCATTTCCAGTTCGCCCTTGAGTGCATCGATCATCGTTCAACCCCGTTTCCTTTCGGTCCGCACATCCCATCCCCGGCTGTCCCGCCCTTGATCACCGAGCGGGGCATTCAGCCGGAGCGAAGCATTCAAGTTGCCCAAGGGGCCATATCTCCATCGTACAGGATTGGGAGCGCCATTAAGGGCCATCTTACGATTCCCCGGCTGCGGCCGTCAAGGAACAATGCCTAAACCGGCCTGTCCCAGGTCCGCCAGCGGTCCAGCGGCGACTTTGCACGGAACCCGTTGCGAAACCGGCGTGAATCGGTTACAGCCTCATGACGGGAAAGAGGGGGTGACATGATACCATGGCTGAAACGGGCTCTCCGCCGGGCATGCACGGCAGAGTCCGATGATCCGGACCGTGAAGCGGGTCATTACTGGCGGATGAGCGCCGATGACGACCGAATCCGGGACCAGTCCCACTGGTGCGGCTCCGGACGCTGGGAACGGGAGCGTTGGATGGAACACGGAGAGTTCCACAAGCGCCTTCTGGAAGACCGTTTCCGCCGGCATGCATCCCCCCCGAGGGAAGCCCAGGCCCTCGAATGGGGATGCGGCGGCGGCGCCCTGACCCGGATTCTCTGCGAGCGCTTTTCCCGCGTTTACGGTGTCGATATCTCCGGCGCCACGCTCCGGGAATGCAGCCGGCAGATGAATCGGCTGGGGCATCGGAATTTCAGGGACGCACCGATCGCCGCGGAACATCCGGAGTCTGTGCTTAAATCCGTCCCGGCGGGCTCCGTGGATTTCATCCTCTCTATCGCCGTCTTCCAGCACTTTCCCTCCCGGGCCTATACCATGCGGGTTCTTCAGGTCATGGAAACGCTGCTCCGGGATGGCGCCTTGGCCTTTTTGCAAATTCGATACTCCGATGGCTCGGACCGGTACCGGACGAAGGAAGGAGAAGGATCGTACGCCGCCCAGGTGATCACCATGACTTCCTTTCCTTTCCAGGTCTTCCGCAATCTCCTTGACGACGCCGGGCTGTATGTCCTGGAGGCGTCCCGGGACCTTGACGGCAAGGATGAGAACCATGGATATTTTTTCATTCGAAAAGGCGGCGGTTTGTCAGACTGAAACTTTTCTGGTAAGCAATGCACCCATCCGAACCGCCGATTTGAACGCGGCGGCGAATCCAGGAGGAATTCCCATACCATGAGCATGGACCCGTATGAAGCTCTTGCCCAGATGAAGATATCCGCGCTCTGCCTGCAGGTTTGCATGATGAGTACCGATATCGGCGAATCGGTGGCCGCCCAGGAAGAATTCGAACAGATCGTGGAGAATTTCCACGAGATGTTCGGGGACCGGATGGCCCCCGGGCAGATTGAGTCAGCCCGTAAAGACGTGGACCTGTTCCTCTCGATCCTTCAGCCCATCCTGGACCATCACATCCGGGAGCGGCAGGAAGGGAGAAGCCGGACGGACAAGCTGTAACAGGATATCTCCGGAATCCGCTACGGTTTCTTTCCCGTTTGGCTGTCGTATATTTTTATGATCCGGTCCGTGATGTCCAGGGCCTCGTCATAGGCTGCAGCAGAGGATTTGTAGATAATCACCGTCAGCTTTTCCTTTTTTCGGAAATCCGCCAGAATGCGGTTCAGATCCTGGATGACTTTCGTTGTCAGTTCGATTTCCTTTCGCCGGAGTTCCTCTTCGAGATCGTCCTTGAACCGCTTCAATTCCTTGGCTTCGAGATTGAACTTGTCTGTTTTCGTTTTCCGGAGTTCCGCCGGTGCTGTGGCATCGAGATTCTTCAACTCCTCCTGGAGCTTCACGACCTCTTTCTCTCGCGCGGCATAGGCAGCCTGCCTCTTTACCTGTTCCTTCTGAAAGACAGCCCGGGCATCCTTGGCCGCTTTGGAATCCTTGATGATTTTCTGGGTGTCGATGATGCCGATCCGGACGGGGGCAGCCTGTGCCGCCATGGCAATGGGGACGAGAATCCAGGAGATGCATACCAGGAAAAGAACCAACCATCGTTTCATAAACATTCCTCCGTTCTTCGGCACAGAGGCCGGAATTCTGTTCACTCATCTGGAAGCGGTGTGAGGCATATACCAGAAAAGGGAAAGACCCGACAGGAAAAAGAGAAGCTCCTCCCCGGGGTCATTATGCCTGCCGTATCATGGACTTCTCCATTTGATCGTGTTACCTTGAAACGGCAGGAACGAGCCGGCTGACACCTTTCACTTTCCATCCGATTCAGATCGGCGACACGAAACGTCGAAGGAGAAGCCCGCCATGCACGCGAGGAAAGGCACCTACTGGGGCCGATTCGCCAGCCGCTACGACCGAGCCACGGAATATGTCGTGGGAAGGGACATCCGGGAGGGGCTGGCGGATGAACTGCTCCGCGAGGAACCGCTGCAGAAGGTTCTTGAGTGCGGATGCGGGTCGGGGTATTTCACCCGGATCCTCGCGGAGCACTCGTCACAGGTGCTGGCGACGGACCTGTCCGCAGAAATGCTGGAAACAGCCATGATCCGGCTCGGGCGATTCCCGAACGTCCGGTTGCAGGAAGCAGATTGCTCGGATCTCCCCTTCCCTGACGAACAGTTCGATACAGTCGTCATGGCCAACGTCCTGCACACCCTCCCCAACCCGTTGCGAGCCCTTCGGGAAGCAGGCCGGGTGGTCCGGCAAAACGGTCTGGTTCTCGCTCTTTCCTACACGAATTTCGGCATGTCCCCCTGGGAGGCATTCTGGATGGCGCTCCGATATTACAGAATGTTCGGCCCACCCCCCCCTGAGGGCCTGATTCTCTTCACCCCGTCCCGGCTCAGAGAGCTGCTTGAAGAAGCCTCCCTTGCGGTTCAGGAAATTCGTGTCATCGGTTTACGGACCCCGGCTCTCTATGCCCGGGCCGTCAAGAAGCAAAAAATCTGACCTGTTTCTCAATTGAGTTCCTGCCGGAGCCACTCGCGGTAGGCGTGACTCACCTGAGCCAGAGGCATTGAAATGATTTCCGGGACTTCGTAGGGATGAATCTTCCGGATGGCCCGTTCCAGCACCTCGAACCGGTCCTCCCGCGTCTTCAGGAGGCACTGCCATTCCGTCGCTTCCTCAATCCGCCCTTTCCACCAATAGGTGCTCGTTATCGGCCCGGCCACTTGGGCGCAGGCGGCGAGGCGGCTTTCCACCATGGCCTTGGCGATCCGCTCTGCATCTTCACGGGTTTCCACCGTCGTGATCACCTGGATAAACACCTCCATCCGCATTCCTCCACGTCAGCCACGGATTCCGTATTTCTTCAGCTTGTACCGAAGCATCCGCTTGTTCAGCCCAAGGATTTCCGCCGCCTTGAGATGCTGGCCCCCCGCCTTTTCCATAGCCTCCAGGATCAACCGCTTCTCCAAGTCCTCCACGGCGTTCTTGAGGGGTCCCTCCCCTCCTGCGCCATCCTCATCGGTCTCGGTCCAGTCATCGCGGAAGGGAAGGTCTTCCGCCATGATCAGCGAGTTCCTGGCGATCACGACAGCCCGCTCCAAGATGTTTTCCAGTTCCCGGACATTCCCCGGGTAGTCGTATTTCATGAGCAGATCCTGGGCCTCCCGGCTTAATCCCTCGATCTCCTTTCCGTTCTCGGATCCGAAGTGGGACAGGAAATGCTGCACGAGGACGGGAATGTCATCCTTCCTGTCGCGGAGCGGCGGAACGGACATCACGACCACGTTGAGGCGATAGAACAGGTCTTCCCGGAATGCACCCTCCCGGACGCGAACTTCCAGGTTACGGTTGGTGGCGCTGATGATCCGCACATCCGACCGAAGCATCTGGTTTCCTCCCAGGCGCTGGAATTCCCTCTCCTGGAGAAAGCGGAGCAGTTTCACCTGAACTGCCGGCGAAAGCTCCCCCACCTCGTCCAGGAAAAGGGTCCCCCCGTCGGCCTCCTCGAACCGGCCGATGCGCCGAACCACAGCCCCGGTGAAGGCTCCCCGCTCGTGGCCGAAGAGTTCGCTCTCCAGGAGATTTTCGTGCAGGGCGCCGCAGTTGACGGCGATGAACGGCTTTGCCGACCGCGGACTCAGCTGGTGGACCAGACGAGCCATCAGTTCCTTCCCTGTCCCGCTCTCTCCCTGGATGAGAACGGTGGCGCGGCTGGCGGCGACTCGCCCGGCCAGGTTGATGAGTTCCCCCATGGCAGTGCTCGAGTAGATGATCTGATCCGAGGTAACCCCTTTTTGCTGGAGTACCTGGCGGAGCATCTCGTTTTCCCGGATCAGGATCCGTCTTTCCGCCACCCGGTCCACCAGTAGGAGTAGCTCGTCGAACTCGATGGGCTTGGTAATGTAATCGAGGGCACCTGCCTTCATGGCATCGACCGCCGTCTCGATGGTTCCAAAAGCCGTGACGATGACGACGTCGATTTCGGGGTTGATCCGCTTGACCTCCTTGAGGACCTGCATCCCGTCCATGCCGGGCATCTTGTAGTCCAGGAGGAGCAGGTCGAAATGACGGTTCTTCACCTGGGAGAGGGCGGCCTCGCCGTTTTCCGCCTCGGCTACGCTGTATCCCTCCCGGTCCAGGAAATCACGGAGCATCTGACGCTGCGACTGGCCGTCTTCGACGATCAGGATATTGAGGTTCTTCATTTCCGTCCCTCTAGGTCGTGATATAGAGTACAGCTTGTCAGATCGGGGAAAGATTCAATCTGTCCACAATCTGAAACGTTACAGGCGGCCACTTTTCAGCAGCCCTGTCACACTTTGGAGCCGGCCCTCTCGGCCGGCAAATAAATTTCGAACGTGGTCCCTTCCCCCTGGCGGCTGATGACGCGAATCTCTCCGCCGTGCCCGCGGATGATCTCATGGGCCAGGGGAAGCCCCAATCCCAGCCCCTTTTCCTTGGTCGTGTATTCCGGATTGAAGATCTGTTCGATCTGCTCTTCCGTCATCCCGCATCCCGTATCGGCCACCCGGATGTTCACCCGGCCGCGGGAAGATCTGCCCACCGCAAGAGTCAGCGTACCGGTGGTTTCCATGGATTCCATGGCATTCTTGATGAAGTTGAGGAGCGCCTGCTGGAGCTTGTCCACATCCATGGGAACGATGACCGGCGGATCCCCCCAGCGGGTCTCGATGGCGATTCCTTTCTCATCGGCCTCCACCCGGATCAGGTTGACGATCTTCTGGAGAACCTCCGATACCGGATAATCGTGAAGTTCGAGCCGGCGGCTCCTGGAGAAGGTGAGGAACTCCTCGATAATTCCGTTGAGACGGCGTATTTCATCCCGGATCACGCCGGTCAGGACCTGGAATTCATCCTTCTTGCTCTCCTCCTCGGGGACATGCTCCCGCTTCAGGCGCTGGCTGGCCATGCTGATGGCATTCAAGGGATTGCGAATCTCGTGGGCAACGCCTGCCGCCAGTTTTCCCAGGGCTGAGAGACGCTCCGCCTTTTCCAGTTGCCGCTCCATCTCGACAATCCGTGTAATGTGCCGGTTCTGACTCTGATAAAGAAACCACATTGACAGAAGCATGATGACCATGACCAGGGCCGCAAAAATAAAAATCTGGCGTTCGTTTTCAGACAGGATCTGGTCAGCGGCGTCCCGATCGAGCCCCACGCGGACATAGCCCGCCACCTGGCCGTTCAGTTTCAGCGGGGTGGTAAAGTCGAAGAGCCGCTTTCCCTCAAAGGTAACCTTTCGACTGGTAATCGCCTGGGAGCCGGAAAGGATTTGGGAAAGCGGAACCTCTCCCTCGGCCCAGGCCTCGGGTTGCTTCCCCAGGCTCCCCAGCAGGCGACCTTGCGGTTCCTTCGCCACAAGGTAAACAAGCCCCTGGCCCTTTCCCAGTTCCCTGAGAGCCCGCTCCACGGATAGTTTCGTGCCGAAAGAACGGTTTGTGTCAGCGTCCAGGGCAATAACGGTTGTCCCGCTTCCATCGGGTCTCCGCAGGGCAATAAAAGAGATCCGTTTCTTCTCCGACAGGCGATTGAGGGCTTCCAGCGTAACGGGCCGGGATCCTTGCGTATCGTTCCGTTCGGCATCCCCGGGCAGGAGCCGGCTCGAGAAAACGGACATGCCATCCCGATTCAGGGCGGCAATGAGCCAGACTCCCCGTTCGGAAGCGAGTTTTTCGAGAGACGCTTTGCTCAACCGTCCCTCTTTCCATTCCCGATCCACATCCCGGGCAATCTCGACGAGGGAGGCCATGAAAGAGCGCTGGGTAGCCAGCATCGACTCCGAGAGCGGAGTAAACCGCCCCCCCTGACGGCGCTGTTCTTGCACGAGCCGATTGAGGTTGTCGATGTTCTCCTGGGCAAGCCGCTCCACGACGCCGACAAATCCCTGAGCACGCTCCTCCATGAACCGTGTCAGGGTCCGATCGATGCTCTGGCGGGTGAACAGGCCCATGATCAGGATCAGACCGATGAAAACGCCGCAAACAATCAGCCCGGCCACGGGAGGCAGGAACGAACGGCGGTCCTGGACGGCGTTGTGTTCCCAAACAATTTTTCCAGGGTTCTTCACGGTGTCGTTTTCCTCGGGAAATATTCTGGAAGTTTTCCGCATCATAGGAGTTTCCCGTGAAAAGTCAACCGCGACGACGGGCAGGAAATCAGCAGGAGTCCAGATCCTGCCCAAAGCCCTTCCGATAAATCGGAAGGGACAGCAGGCAGACATTTTTTGTCATGGCGTGACAATTTTTGTCACGCCTCGCTAACCATTTAATTTTATATATATTTCAGAAAACGAAACTGGAGCGCGAATAGCGGGGTGGACAGGGTTTGTTTTCCGCGGATGTTTTTACGGGCCGATCGACTCAAAACAAATGCAATAATATCATGATGATGCAATTTTATGCGCCTTGGCACGATTCCTGAATAAAGAAGGGCAACAAACAAAACAATACGGCTGATCAACCGGGCAGGGTCGGCCGATAGCAAAGCAAGCGTTTCAAAAAGCAATCCAACAAGACAACCGGAAGAGGAGGCCATCAGGCCTCCTCTTCCTTTTTGTGCCTGCCCTTCTCTTCCTGCAGCCGTTTCCGCCACCAGGCCAGCCTCTCCCCGATCATCTTTTCATACCCCCGGTCCGTCGGGTTATAGAAACGCTTCCCCTGAAGCTCTTCCGGCAGATGCTCCTGAAATACCACTGCATCTTCATAATCATGGGCATACTGATATCCGTCTCCATACCCCAGATCCTTCATGAGCCGGGTGGGGGCGTTTCGAATGTGCAGGGGCACCGGGAGGCTTCCCGTTCTTCGAATTTCCGCCTGAATCCTCCCGAAGGCGATGTAAGCGGCGTTGCTCTTGGGGGCTGTGGCCAGATAGAGGACCGCTTGGGCCAGGACCAGTTCACCCTCGGGGGAACCCAGAAAATGGTATGCCTGCAGGGCATCAATCGCCAGGGATAAAGCCCGGGGATCGGCATTGCCGATGTCTTCCGAAGCGAAGCGGATCATTCGCCGGGCTACGTAAAGAGGGTCCTCGCCCGCCGCCAGCATCCGCGCCAGCCAATAGAGAGAGGCGTCAGGGTCGCTGTCCCGAAGGCTCTTGTGGAGGGCCGAGATGAGATTGTAATGCTCCTCTCCCTCCTTGTCGTACAGGAGAGACTTCCGCTGGAGGATTTGCCCGATCCGTTCGGGCGTGACCGCTTCGCCGTCGCCGCCCTCCTCGGAGGAGAGAAAGGCCGCCACCGCTTCCAGGCCGTTCAGGGCCGCCCGGGCATCCCCATCGGCGAAACGGGCGAGGATCTCCAGGGCGCTGTCCTCAATCTGCAGGTTCATGCTCCCGAGTCCCTGGTCCGGATCATCGATGGCCCGCCGGAGGAGACGGACAAGGCTTCCTTCCAAGAGGGGCTTTAGAACCAGGACCCGGCAACGGGAAAGGAGGGGGGCAATGACCTCGAAGGACGGGTTCTCCGTCGTCGCTCCGACCAGGGTGATCAGACCGCTTTCCACATGGGGGAGAAACGCATCCTGCTGGGCTTTGTTGAACCGATGGATCTCGTCAACAAAAAGGATGGTCTGCCGACCGAGCTGCCTCATGCGTCGCGCTTCCTCGATAACCGCGCGGATCTCCTTCACGCCCGACAGCACGGCGGAAAAGCTGATAAAATGGGATTTTGTCTCCCCGGCCAGGATCCGGGCGAGGGTGGTCTTTCCGGAGCCGGGAGGGCCCCAGAGGATCATGGAAAACAGGCGATCCTGACCGATGGCCCGTCTCAGAAGCGTATCCGGCCCGATGACATGCTCCTGGCCGAAGTACTGCTCCAGGGTATGAGGCCTCATCCGCTCTGCCAGGGGGCGGCCGGAAATTCCGGTTTCATCCCTTTCGAAAAGATCCATCATTCAGCCCGCCTGACCGTCAGCGTCCCTTTCCTCGATCCGCCGCATCCAGGATAATCGACATTCGATCCCGCGGCGTCGGGTCCAGCAGACGCCGGATCTCCTCCTCCGGCAGGCGTTCCATCAGGAGCTTCCGAACCGGTGGAACCGCATCCCAGCACTGCAGGGTCCGGATGCAGGGACGCCCCGCAGACTCCCCGAGACAATAGGTCAGGTCTACCTCCCCGCCCAGGCGGGGACAGCGGAGGATGAGCTTTCTGGACGGGTCAACCATGTTTCCTCTTTCTCTCACATACCGGCGCAGCGGGGTCGACGATGAATGCATCATGCCGCATGTCTGACGGGTTGGCAACGGAATAAAACAGGAGCAATGGAAGGGGATTGAACGTTTTGCCGGTGCAGGATTCATCCTGCATCAGGCGCGGTCCGGACAATCGATCCTTCGGCGACACGATGGACTTTTTGCCCGGCCCGGCCCCGGTGACGGCGGCTGTACCGCCGCCACCGGGTTTGCAGGACGACAAGGCATCGAAAGCAAACCGGTCCTCGTCAGGGTTTCGGGAAACCCTCTATCGCCTTCAGCGCGCGTTCGATCTCCTCTTCGGGCAATTCATAGGGAATCAGGTTCCCGTCGAAATATGCATCGTAAGAGGCGAGGTCCACCATTCCATGGCCACTCAGGTTAAAGAGGATCACCTTTTCCTTCCCCTCGGCCTTGGCCCGGCGGGCTTCATCCACAACCGCGGCGATGGCATGATTCGATTCGGGCGCCGGTATGATGCCTTCTGTCCGGGCAAACTGAACGCCCGCCTCGAACGTTTCCAACTGGTGATATCCTCGGGGCTCGACCAGTCCGAGCCGGACCAGGTGGCTGACAATCGGGGCCATGCCATGATAGCGGAGGCCCCCGGCATGGATCGGCGCCGGCACGAAATCATGCCCCAGGGTGTACATGGGAAGGAGCGGGGTCATCTTCGCCAGATCTCCGAAATCATAAGCAAATGGCCCCCTTGTGAGGGTCGGGCAGGAAGTCGGTTCGGACGCAATGACATGCACCTGTTTGCCATGGATCTTGTCCCGCAGAAACGGCGTGGAGATTCCGGCAAAGTTGCTTCCGCCGCCGGCGCACCCAATGACCACATCGGGATACACACCAGCCTTCTCCATTTGTTTCTGAGCCTCCAGCCCGATGATCGACTGGTGAAGAAGGACATGGTTCAGCACGCTCCCCAGGGAGTAGCGGGAATCGGGTTTCGTGACGGCGTCCTCGATGGCTTCGCTGATGGCGATGCCGAGGCTGCCGGGGGAATCAGGATGCTCCGCCAGGACGTTCCGGCCTGCCTGGGTAAGGGTGCTGGGGCTGGGGAAACAGTCGGCACCCCAGGTCCGCATCATCATTCTCCGGTAGGGCTTCTGTTCGTAACTGACCCGGACCATGAAGACCCGGCACTCCAGGCCGAACATTGCACAGGCCATGCTGAGCGCGCTTCCCCACTGGCCTGCTCCCGTTTCTGTGGACAGCCGTTTGATTCCGAAGACCTTGTTGTAATACGCCTGCGGTATGGCGGTGTTGGGCTTGTGGGATCCCGCAGGACTCACACCCTCGTATTTGTAATAGATCTTTACCGGCGCATCGAGAATCTTCTCGAAGTTTCTGGCTCGACACAGGGGACTTGGGCGATAAAGAACATACTTCTCCAGAACCGGCTCCGGGATGTCGATCCACCGCTCGGTGCTCACTTCCTGCTCGATCAGGTTCATCGGAAATATGGGAGCCAGGTCCTCCGCCTTGACGGGCTGTCCCGTTCCGGGGTGGAGGGGCGGACTCATGGGCGTGGGTACGTCCGCCAGGATGTTGTACCACTGCCTGGGGATCTCCCGGTCTTCAAGAAGGATCTTCGTCTGTTCCATGGTTTTCTCCTTTCATTTTATGATGATCGGCCCCGGACTCACCCATCCGGAAAGTCCTACGGCCCCTTCGGGAAGAACCCGTCACGGCAAAAAAAATGCCATGGGGTTTTCCCATGGCATGCTCTTTCTGGTTTCATCAGAGTCATGGGAAGGGATCCCCTGCCCACGGCTCTTTTCGGCAAAGAACGCTAGGGGCAGACGCTGTGCGCCTGCCACCACCACAACCGGACTATCATGGTCCTGCATACGGTCATGAGAACGCCTCTTTGCAAAAGTGGGAGGGGGATATCACATGGAAATCAGGAAAGTCAAGCGGATTTTCCCTGCTCTCAGATGTCGACACGGCCCAGAAGGCCTTTGTGGCGCCGGTACCAGAGATTCGGAATGAGCCGGTACAGGATCCGGGAGAAGGGGCCAATGTATTCCTTCGTTCGCTTGTCGAACTGGCAGGCCTGAATGAGCAACTCACGAATGTCGTTCTTGCTCCCCCCCTCGTTGAAGATGCGGTAAGCGCAGGAAAAGAGCGGGCTGTACATGTTTTTCTTCTCCAGATATTTCTGGACGTTGCGAATGGTGTTGGGACCCTCCGGCGTACCGTCGATCTTTTCCAGGACCTTCAGATTCGTTTCGATGGGGTTGCCCGAGTACAATTCGTAAAATAACTTCCCGTACCGGTAATTCTTGCTCGCCTCGGAGGAAACGGTGACATACATGTCGCCCACGCCCGCCTGGCTGAAAAAGGCCTGGAAGCTCCCTCCCAGGAGTTTCGAAAGGGATCGGATCTCGACGCCGGATCGGGCGAACAGGGTCCCGGGGATGGAGTCCCCGAGCTTCAGGCAGTCCGCGACCCCCTTGATGTTGGCTACAATGTTCTTGAGGGAGCCGCAGGCCTCAACGCCGACAATGTCGAAGTTGTAATAGGAAGACAACTCCCGCCGGTTGAATTTGATGATGCGTTCCCTGATGAGCATGGCGATCCGTTTCTTTCCCGCTACGGTTACGCACACGGGATTCCCGAGGGCGATGTCCGTATCGAAAAAGGGACCGCCGATGCAGACGATGTCGTATTTGTACTTGAGCTTGTAGAGGCTGTTGTTGATCATCTGGGACGGCGTGAGCAGTTCCTTGGTGATCGGATCCGCCGCCAGGCCCTTGATGGGGGAGATGAGGCAGGTATCCCCGCCTTTTCTTTCCATGATGGGCTTCAGGTAATCGAGGAAGTCCGGAAGCCGGTTCATCGTCAGGGCCAGAACGATGAAATCATTGTCTTCCACCACCCGCTCCAGGTCATTGGTGGCAAAAACCTTGGGGCCCAGCCGGGGAACCTCGTCCATGCTCCCCAGGCGCCGTGCCAGGTCCTCCGTGAGATGGATGGGGTTGAGATGATCCCGGTTGATGGCCTTGCAGACCGCCGCATCGTGATAATAGATGGTCACGCGCTTGTTGTCCCGGCCGAACTTGTAGGCAAAGGATGTTCCCAGACGGCCGGGTCCGATGATGGCAATGCGGGAGGTATCGAGATCGGTCAGGAGCATGCGTGCCCGTTTCCAGGGATTTTCAGGGCTTGAGGGTTGCCGTCGCGATCGTCAGAGACGGCCATCGCTTTACTGCGGATACAGGACACGACCCGGAACATGACCGGCACAATGGGTTGGGCGCTTCGTATCCTGATACGGCGATTCATGGCAAGACCTCGAAGATGCGATGACAAACGGCGGTCAGTCTATGAAAGGAGCCCTCGTTTGTCAACGTGAAAGGGGCGGATCGAATCCACCTTGGCGCTGAGTCCTCGCTCCGCCTTGACAGGGAGGCGGGATCAACGGTATGGATCGTTGAAATTCTCCTGCGAATCTGTTTCGGAAACAAATCGGAGGAAACCGCCTCATGGCCAAGAAAGCCGAGACTCCCCGAGAGGTCGTTGTTTATTACGACGAGGAAAACAAACATATCAAGGAGCGGAAAACCCTCCTCGGGAAGAAGCTCGACGGCGACTATGCATCCTATTACGCCAATGGGCAGGTCATGGTACGGATGAGCTTCCGGAACGGAATGCGACAGGGGGAGGCTGAAGCCTATTACCGGGAAGGACAGATTCGGGAACGAGCTGCGTTCCTGGACGACCGGTTCGAAGGGGACTACACCTGCTGGTACGAAAACGGGCAGATCCGGGAAAAAGAAACATATCGGTCAGGCAAGCTGAACGGTCCCTACCTGATGTACTACCGGAACGGACAGGCCAAGGAGGAGGAGTCGTTTAAAGACGGGAAGCTACACGGACCTTACCGATCCTGGTATAAAACAGGCCAGTTGAAAGAGGAGGGCTTCTTCGAGAACGACAGGCGGGAAGGGGAATACAAGGCCTATCACCGAAACGGACAGGTTAAGGAGCAGGCTGCCTACCGGAACGGAAAGCTTGCCGGGAAGTTCCGGTCTTTCAACGAAAAGGGCGAAAAGATCCGAACCCTCATCGACGACGAAGAGGTTGTGGAGTCGGAGGAGGAATTGCTGGATAAGGAGCGCCAGGCGGATAACATGCTGCGGGACCTGGAGACCTTCCGCGAGGAGGACGTGGAATCGAATCGGAGGGAAAAGCCATGATCGAGCACATCCTCATTGCCACGGACGGCTCCGCCCACAGCCGGACGGCTCTTGAATACGGAATTTACATCGCCAGGAAACTCGAGGCCCGGCTGACGGGACTCCACGTCATGGAACTTCTGCAGCTGCAGGCTCCCGTCTTCAGCGACATCTCAGGATCCATCGGCATCCCCCCGTGCCAGGAGTTTCTTCCGGTCATGGAAAACACGCTGGAGACAAAGGCGGACTCCATTCTGAAGGGATTTCGGCAAAGGTGTGAAGAAGCGGGTCTGAAACCGGACGTAAAAAAGCGCCTCGGCGTCATCGACGAGATCATCATCGAAGAGGGTAGGCAGGCCGACTGGATCATCCTGGCCCAGCGAGGAGAGCATTTCCATCTCGGGGGCGGAGCGATTCTGGGCACAACCGCCGAATCGGTGGTCCGGAAATCGGGGAAGCCGGTCCTGGTCACTCCCGCAACATACCGGGATATCGAAAGCATGGCCCTTGCCTATGACGGCAGTCCTCCCGCCGACAAGGCCCTGAAAATGGCCGCCGAGCTATCCGAAAAGGCCGCCTGGCCCCTGACGGTCGTCACGGTATCGAACGATCCCGCCGTATCGGACCGAGTCTGTAAACAGGCCGAGACGCTGCTCGATGCCTGGATCATCGATTGGGACATCATTCAGTTGACCGGGAAGGAAGACCGGGAAATCCTTCGCTTCCTCCAGGATGGCTCAGCCGAACTGCTGGTAATGGGGGCCTATGGCCACAACCGGCTCCGGGAGCTCCTGGTGGGAAGCACAACCAGCAACGTCATCCGGAAGAGCCCCGTTCCCGTCCTCCTGACCCGTTGAGGTCACTCTGCACCAAAGCCGTCAGATCGGCCAGGACATCCATCCGGGTCAGATCGCTGTGAATGGGCGTGATGGTGATCCACCCCTTCCGCAGGGCGCTGATATCCGAATCGGCATCCTCCGAAGGGGCCGGCTGCGTCTCTCCCGCCAGCCAGTAATAGGTGTTATCCCGCGGATCTACGCGTTTCTCGAAGCTCTCGATGAGACGAGCCTTCCCCTGTTTAACGACGGTCACCCCCCTGATTTTGTCTTCCGGCAGGGCCGGTATATTCACATTGAGAGACAGGTTTTTCGGCAAAGGGTGTGCAAGCACAAAGCCGCAGATTTTCCGGGCAAACCGGGCGGCAAAGGAAAAATCCGCCTCCCGGTGGGAATCCAAGGAGATGGCTATCGAAGGCACACCCATGATGGCCCCCTCCGTGGCCGCCGAGACCGTACCAGAATAAATGACGTTGATCCCCACGTTGGCCCCCAGGTTGATGCCTGATACCACCAGGTCTACGGCCCCGCCGGACAGTTCCTTGATGCCGATTTTTACGCAGTCCGCCGGAGTACCCGCCACGGCATAACCGATGGCCCGGCCGTTCTTCCTCGCCTTTCGAACCATCAAGGGCCGGAAGAGGGTGATGGCGTGCCCCACGGCGCTCTGCTCCACTTCCGGGGCCACAACGAGGCACTCGGCGTCCCGGGACAATTCCCGTTGCAGGGCGGCAAGTCCCCGGGCATAGATTCCATCGTCATTCGTCAGCAGAAACCTCATCGGGAATCCTCTATTCTCTCACCGGCACGATCTGGCCCTGGGTGATTTTCAGAATCATGGCGACCCTCCGGCTCTCTCCATCCGGCGCAAAGGGGAGCTTCCCGGAAACACCCCGGAAATCCCGGTTCGCAATCATCATCCTGCGCAGTTCCTCCCGGGACCCGGGTTTTTCGTTCACGATGGTCCGAACAGCAAGGGTCATCCCGTCATACGCCATCGCCTCCAGGCTTCCCGGCTCCCGGCCGGTGGCCGCATAATACCGCTCGATAAAATCCTGGACCGTTCGGGAGGGTTCGTTCTGGCAGAACATATCCGTGAAAACGGCTCCTTCCATAACACTTCCGCCTGTCCTGACTCTGGCGGTCTGGTTCCAGGAAGAGAGGCCCATCATGCGAACACCCTGGAGCTGAAGATCGGCCAGTTGCGAGGCGGCCAGCATGGCCGGTCCCAGGGAATCCGGGAAGAAAATGGCTTCGAAATCCACGGTCGGAGAAACGGCGATCTCGATGGTTCCCTCCGGTTCAACGATCTCCCTTCTGTAAGCCTCTTTGACACCGGCCAGAGACCGGATCTCGTCCGTAAAATCGGATTGACGGCGGCCATACGTTCTCTCACGAATGACTCGCCCGCCGCGCCGGGTTATCTCTTCCCGGAAGAGCCTTGCAGCCTCCCGGCCACCGTTGTCTCCGGGATAGAGCATGGCAAAACGCCGCAGCCCCTTCCGGGTGACGGCATAATCGGCCAGGGCCTGAATCTGGGCCCGGATTGTAAGATAATCTCTCAGGATATAAGCATTGTCCCTGCTGATCCCCTCCTGCTGGGTAAACACCAGTATCGGCACTTTCTTTTCCCGGGCAAGGCGAGCCGCCTCTGTTCCTTCCCCAAGTGGTCCGAGAATGAGAATTGCCTTCTCACGGTCCGCCAGTTCCGCGACCAGGCCGGGCAGGGTTTCGGGGCGGCTCTCGGAGTCCCGGATCTGAAGGCTGAGAGGGGTCGGCTGTGTCCCGTTCAGAATGGACGAGGCCATCAGGATGGCATCCAGGACATGGTTGCCATAGTTGGCGTACTTGCCGGTGAGAGGGAGGATGACCCCGATCGTTTCCGTTCCACTATGCCCTGCTGCCGCGAAAGCTACACCAGGGGAAACCGGATGGTCCGCACAAGGGACCTCCCGGACGGCAATGACCAGGGCAAGAAGTGTGAGAATAACCAAAAGGAAGCGTTTCATGGATGGACCACCGGATTCAAACGGATCGTATGCTACAGGAAATGATTCCCTCCGTCGACAAAAAAAGGCCCGGGAGTCGATCCAATCGGTCCCGGGCCTCAAATCAGCGGGGTTATGCCTACTTGACTTCCTCGAAATCGGCATCCACGACGTCGTCGTCCTTCTTGCCGGAGGACTGCTGGGATCCGCCCGCGGCTCCACCGGCGCCCTGGGGGTCTCCCGCTCCGGGTCCGGCCGTGGACTTGGCGTACATGGCCTCGGCCAGCTTGTGGGAAGCGGTCGTCAACTCCTCCTGGGCCGATTGGATCGCCTGGAGGTCGTCCCCTTCAATGGCCTTCTTCAAACGGGCAATGGCCTCCTCGATCCGCGTTTTTTCGGCGGCATCGATCTTGTCACCGAATTCCTTTACGTTCTTCTCCACGCTGTAAGCAAAGGCGTCGGCGTGGTTCCGGGCCTCGATGAGTTCGCGTTTCCGTTTGTCTTCGTCGGAGTGGAGTTCCGCCTCCTTGACGAAACGCTTGATCTCTTCTTCCGAAAGGCCGCTGGAGGCAGTGATGCGGATGCTCTGTTCCTTCCCTGTACCGAGGTCCTTCGCCGCGACATGGACGATGCCGTTGGCATCGATATCGAAGGTGACTTCGACCTGCGGGACTCCCCGCGGGGCTGCGGGGATGCCCATCAGCTCAAAATTCCCGAGGGTCCGGTTGTCCGCCGCCATGGGACGCTCTCCCTGGAGAACATGAATCGTCACGGCCGTCTGATTGTCCCCCGCCGTCGAGAAGACCTGGCTTTTCTTCGTCGGAATGGTCGTATTCTTCTCGATAAGCTTTGTCATGACGCCGCCCAGGGTTTCGATGCCAAGGGACAGGGGCGTCACGTCCAACAGGAGCACATCCTTCACGTCTCCGGCCAGGACTCCTCCCTGGATCGCAGCCCCCACGGCCACGACTTCATCCGGGTTGACCCCTTTGTGGGGCTCCTTCCCGAACATATCCTTGACCTTCTGCTGTACCCGAGGCATGCGGGTCATCCCGCCTACGAGGATGACTTCGTCGATATCCTTCGGCGTGAGGGAGGCATCCTTCAGGGCCGTCCGGCAGGGAGGTTCGAGCTTCTCGATCAGGTCTTCAACGAGAGCCTCCAGTTTGGCCCGGGTGAGCTTGATATTCATGTGTTTGGGCCCCGAGGCATCTGCCGTGACGAAGGGGAGGTTGATGTCCGTCTCCATGGAGGTGGACAGCTCCATTTTGGCCTTCTCCGCTGCCTCTTTGAGGCGCTGAAGGGCCATCCGGTCGTTTCTCAGGTCGATCCCCTGATCCTTCTTGAATTCCGTCACCAGGAAGTCGATCAACTTCTGGTCAAAGTCCTCTCCGCCCAGGTGTGTGTCCCCGTTGGTAGACTTTACCTCGAACACCCCGTCACCGATCTCCAGGATCGAGATGTCAAAGGTGCCGCCGCCCAGATCGAAGACCGCGATTTTCTGGTCCTTCTTCTTTTCCAGGCCATACGCAAGGGCTGCCGCCGTAGGCTCATTGATGATACGCAGGACGTTGAGCCCGGCGATCTTTCCTGCGTCCTTCGTCGCCTGCCGCTGGGAGTCGTTGAAGTAGGCCGGAACGGTGATGACCGCATCCGTCACTTTCTGGCCCAGGTAGTCCTCCGCCGTCTGTTTCATTTTTCCGAGGACCATCGAAGAGATCTCGGCAGGACTGTAGTCCCGTCCCCGGACGGATATCTGAGCGTCGCCATTGGAGGCTTCCGAGATTTTGAATGCCGTGATGGACTTATCGTACTGAACCTCTTTCGACGAAAACTTCCTGCCGATGAGGCGCTTGATGGCATAAACCGTGTTTTCGGGATTGGTGATGGCCTGTCGTCTGGCCACCTGCCCAACCAGCCGTTCTCCGCTGTCCGTAAACGCGACAACGGACGGTGTGGTACGGTTTCCCTCCTGGTTTGCGATGACGACGGGGTCTCCCCCTTCCATGATGGCAACACACGAATTGGTCGTCCCCAAATCAATTCCGATAATTTTTCCCATGATCCTTCCTCCTTAGCCGCCGTTTTGGACGGTTTCATCTTCACAAGTCTGTTCGCCGCGGGTTCGTTTGCAGACGGACACCTTGGCGGGCCTCAACAGCCGGCCGTTCAGCAGATATCCTTTCTCCAGTTCATCCACGACTTCATTTTCTTCGTGACCATCTCCGGCCACCTGCATCAGCGCTTCGTGTACGTTCGGATCGAAGGGCTTGCGGAGGCAATCAATGGCCTCGACGCCATGTCGGCCCAGGCAGGCCACCAGCTGGGAGCGCAGCAGATCCAAGCCCTTCCGAAAGGCCTCGAAGTCACAGGACGTCTCGGACTGCTGCAGGGCCCGGTCTATGGAATCCGTCAAAGGAAGCAGGTCTTTCAGGATCTGTTCGTTTCCGTACTTGATGGCGTCCATCTTGTCCCGCGCGGCTCGCTTTCTGAAATTATCCAGTTCCGCCACGGCCCGCAGGTACTTGTCGTAATTTTCCGCCGCTTCCATTTCCTTTTCCTGCAGTTTCGCCTTTAGGACTTCTCGCGAATCTTCGATAGAATCCGCATCACAAATCTCAGCCTCGGCACCGGATACCGTTTCATCCTTCCTGCCGTGCATTTCGTCTTTTTCCTGCTTCGGTTTCTTCACCATCTTCATTATCCATCCGTCCGCCGGGGTCCTGATACAATCTGTCTACTTCAGGTCCGGTTTCTGAAAAAGTTTATAATCCACCATCTCACAGATTACATGGCCCGCCGTTATGTGCACTTCCTGGATGCGTGGTGTACTGCTGGAAGCTACATGCAGGGAATGATCCGCCATACGGGCAATCGGGCCACCATCCCGCCCCGTCATGGCGAGCGTGATCATCCCGATTTTCTTGGCCGTTTCCAGCCCCTTGAGGACATTGACCGACGTTCCGCTGGTACTGATTCCCCAGGCGATGTCTCCGGGCTGTCCCAGGGCCCTGATCTGCTTGCTGAATATCTCTGAAAAATCGAAATCATTCGCAATGCTCGTGATAACGGAGGAATCGGTCGTCAGGGCGATCGCCGGCAGAGGGGGTCGCTCGATCAGAAAGCGATTGACGAATTCCCCGGCCAGATGCTGGGCATCGCCGGCGGACCCTCCGTTTCCAAAGAGCAGAATCTTGTTTCCCGCCTTCAGCGCACCGGTTATCGCAACCACGGCCGCGACAATTTTCCCCAGGTTGTCGTTGACGAAAACATCTTTCAGATGCGCGCTTTCACGAAAACGCTGAACGATGTTATCTTCCATAACCACCTTATATCATTCTTCTATATCATTAAATACGGGCTTTCCAAAGCGTGCATAATGTAGGGATCGAACCCCGCAATGTCAAGGGTGCAGGGCTCTTTCCCGTCTTTACGCGTATCAGTTCGGAAGTCTGAACAGGATAGTGAAAGGGGACCTGTCAGGAGTTGGGGAAGATGACGTCCGAATCTATCCGGAAGAAGAGATGAATCCTCGATGCCGATCCCTGAGTTCCGCCCGCTTCCCCCGATTCCAGGCCGATACGCGGCTGAAATACTGGGTGATCTGGGCTAGTTGCTCAACCCGGACGGAACCGCATTGCCGGCAGACATCCTGGAGTCCCCGCTCTACGGTGCAGCAGTCAAGGCAGGAAGTAAACTCGGGGGACAGGGAAATACAGGCACAGGTCGTCTCCCGGAAGACCCGTTCGAGGAAACGGGCAACCGAGCTCGCCGATGGCCGTTCCTCCCCCAGCCAGATCTGAGTGATCGGAAAAGCGGGCAGATGGGGATGGCAGGTTCCTTCCAGCCGGGCCCGCTCAAAGGGATCCACAGGAACGGATATGGGCAGATGGGTTGAGTTCGTATAATACAGCTCGCCCCGGGCAAGGTTCCCCCGGACCGTGTGCCCGGCTCTGGGGGGCATGCGTCTGTCCCGCCAGCAACGGGATTCCAAGACGGCTTCCCAGGTCCGCCGTAACGGCTTCCAGCCGTCGGACGATCTCCAGACCGAACCTCCAGGCGTCTTCGGACCCGTTCAGTCCCTTGCCCCGGTGAAGCATCACAAGTTCATGGAGACCCACCATGCCCACAAGCGATACCGACTGGGCGAGATCCAGAAACGGTTCCCCGTCCACGGCCATGGCCAGGGACGCCAACGGTCCTTCATCACCCAGGCCGATCAGGCTCTCCAGGTATCGCTTCTTCTGAAGATGAGCCTGAGCGGACAGATGAATCCGGTCCGCCAGCAGGTCAAACAGCCGGTTGTCATCCCCCCCGGCCAGATACCCCAGGCGGGGCAGGTTGAGGGTAACGTTATGAAGCAGGAATGAACGGGCAGCCCCCGCCCCGGATTCCGCATCCGGAAAGCCAGGACCGAACAGGGACGGACGCCCTCCCCGGTCAAAGACAAAACAGGGATTCCCCTTCTCTACGGCCGCTTCGGAGGCCAGTTCAAGAAGGTATTGACCCTGGGGATCGAGGAAAAAGCTTTCGGTCAGGTGAATCAGGGGCCGGGGAAAGACGAAAGGCCTCCCCGTAGCGTCTCCTCTGCGAAAAACCTCCAGGAGGGCCGATATGAAGCGACGGGCATCGGACAGGCATTCGGCATAGCCCCCCTGACCTTCCACTCCACCGGGTCCGATGACCTTCAATCCCTTGAAATGCGGAGGGATATCCCAGTAGAGATGAATGTCCGTAAACATCGCCTGGCCGCCCCGGCCGGCGGTGAGTTGGGAAAACTCATACACGAGCATTTGGGCGAACTGGCGGATTTCCCGGTCGGACATTCCCGCCAGGTAAGGAGCAAAGGACAGGTTGATGCCGTCCCACGCCACCATGGCAGCGAAGTGTCCCTGAAGGACCGTACTGAATCGGACCATGTGGGCCAGAAGGACTTCCGGATGTTTCGCCGGTTTGGCAGCGTTCAGAGAATGGGGGAGACAAAGCCCCGCTTTCTTGAGGTGCTCCAGGGTAAGGCAGGCGCTGTAGGGCCGGTCAATGGAGCCGAGGCCGTGGAGGTGGATGTCCCCGGCGGCATGGGCATCTCCGACCTCCTGGGGAAAAACCTCATGAAGGGCGTATTCCCGTTTGACACCCTCAGCCAGGAGGAGGTTGGTTCCCTCCGGGCCGTGGGGGATATTCGCGTTTTCCTTGTTCTCGTGGGAAATGAGCTGCCGCACGTCGTACAGGGGGAACCCGAGACGGGCATGCATCTTCCTCGCCTGCTCCAGGCCCCGTTCGATGAGCTTTGCGTCCACCAGTTCCCGGATCAGGGAAGCGGTCAGGACGGCGATACCCGACGCGACGATCTGTTTTTCCACCTCCCGGCTCACGGCATCCGCTGTTTCACGGTCGATGTCGGTCTCCCGCATCAGGGCGTCGACGATGCGCTGGCGGCTCCAGCGGGCGATCTCCTCGCCGGAAGTCCGGACGAAAAGCGTGATATCGGTCGTTTCGGAGGGGGGTCGGGGCATCATACGTTGGTGGCGGACGCTTCCTCGATCACTTCGAGGGCCTTTTCCGCGGCCTCTGACAGGGATCGGTCATGGAGGTGGTTCAGCGCAAAAACGCGGAAATGGACCACCCGGGCGGGGATGAACCGGTAGATCTCCCTGAGCGGCTCAGCAGAGGTCCGTCCCGTCACCGGATCGAAGATCAGGATGCGCTTCTCCGTCTCCGCCATGGGGTTGAGGGGACGGGGATCCTGAGTCGCCAGGTCGACCCGGAAGGACAGTCTCCGCAGGGGCTTCGGCAGAAAAGAACGGATCCGCTCCTCAAAGTGGGCGGCGCTGGAGAACTGAGTACCCCGCTGGAGCCGATCCACAGGGATCTCTGTCGAGTAGGCCATTTTCCACTTCAGCTGCCGGTTATGGAATCGCTGCCATTGGCGGGCCAGGCGCTCCTTCTTCCGGTCTCCACAGCCCAACCAAGATAGAACTTCCTGGAAAAGCCGCCATTCGTCGCAGGTCAGATACCCGTCCAGGTCTTCCGCCGGGCTGCCCGTCAGAATGAGATCCAGGGTCTCCCGAAAGACTTCCTGGAGATGAAGATCCAGCGCCCGGGTCGTGCGGTGGAAATAGACGTTCGTGTAGAGGTTCAGACGGGCGTTGACGAAGCGGCTCAGGGCAGTGACACCCGCCTTGTGAAGGGTCAGTCCGTCTTCGGTGAAGAAGGTGTAGAAGCGAAGCCGGTCCATGTCGACCATGTCCAGGGAAAAGCCCGTCATGTAGGCATCCCGCTGGACATAGTCGAGATTGTCCACCGTGTAGATTCCCGAAAAGAGCTGGCGGAGGAAGCGAAGCCAAAGAGGCCTGCGGGCGTCGAAGCGGGATGGTCTCTTGATCAGGAAGGCCACATCGCCCGGATTGAGCCGCTCGCCCGGTGCGAAAGGCCCCTCGGGGCTTCGCCGGATGCGGGCGATGATCCGGCCGAGCCGGCGCGTGATGATCA
This sequence comes from Deltaproteobacteria bacterium HGW-Deltaproteobacteria-19, assembly GCA_002841865.1. Lineage (GTDB taxonomy): Bacteria > Desulfobacterota > Syntrophia > Syntrophales > PHBD01 > PHBD01. The sequence continues at coordinate 29,750 of PHBD01000032.1, read as the reverse complement.
GCCCGCCGAGGTCCTCATGGGTCAGGCCGAAGCGTGACAGGTAATGATCATCGAAGAAATGCCCGTAGGGACCGTGGCCGACATCATGAAGGAGGCCCCCCAGGCGGAGGAGCTCCTCTACGAAGGGCAGGCTCGGGACATCGGCGCAGACGTTCTTCAGGCTGGGATAAAGGTGCCGGGCGAATTCGCCGGCATTGTGCATGGTCCCCAGGGAGTGCTGGAACCGGGTGTGCTCCGCCGAGGGATAGACCCAGCGGGCACTCTGGAGCTGATAGATCCGTCGCAGCCTCTGGAGCCATGGTGTATCGACCAAGTCTTTTTCTGTTGCCTCCCCGGTTGCCTCCGGCGTCGGCACAGTAAAGAAAGCATACGAATAGATCGGGTCGGCGATGAGGGCCTTTCCCTGGTAGACCCGGCTGGAATCGTTCCCTGGTGCATCCATGAGCGCTCTATTATACCATTCCGGGTGAAAGTTCAAACGGCCAAACCCTTTTGTTCTTGACAGATTTCGGGGGGCTCCCTATCATCAGCGCCGTCCGGGTCGCCATTCCGGGGCTGGTGTCAATCGATGTCGGGGAGGTTTCCATGGGTACGAACAACATCGTCTTTCTGGAAGTCATCGAGTGGTTCGACGATTCGGGGCAGGAACTGGTACACCGCATCCCCCAGGAAGGCTCGGGGGAGATCAAGTGGGGGGCCCAGTTGACGGTCCGGGAGAGCCAGGCGGCGGTCTTCTTCTACAACGGCAAGGCCGTGGACGCCCTGGGACCGGGACGGCACACCCTCAAGACGATGAACATCCCGATCCTGACGAAGATCTTGAGCGCACCCTGGGGAATGACCAGCCCGCTCCGGGCCGAGGTCTACATAGCCAACATGAAGGTCTTCCCGAACCTGAAATGGGGGACCCGGGATCCCGTGGCCTTCCGCGACTCCGAACTCGGCCTGATCCGCCTGCGGGCCTTTGGCATCTTCAATATCCGGATCCTGCAGCCGGTCCTGTTCATCAACAGCCTGGTGGGAACGAAGGCTTCCTTCGGGACGGAGGATTTGGAGGAATACCTGAACCGGGTCATCGTCTCGCGGTTCAACGACTACATGGGAGAGCAGATCGACACCATCTTCAATCTGCCGGCGAAGTACGACGAGATGTCGGCGGGACTCAAGCAGCTCCTCCAGGAAGACCTGTCGCAGTTCGGGCTGGGGCTCCTGGACCTTTACATCAACTCCATCACGCCCCCGCCGGAGGTTCAGAAGGCCATCGACGACAAGAGCAAACTGGGTGTATTCGACGACCTGAACAAGCTGCTCAAGATGAAGGCCGCCATGGCCCTGGAAAGCGCCGCCGCGAACCAGGGGGAAACCGGCTCGGCCCTGGGCATGGGGATGGGATTCATGATGCCCGCCATGTTCGCCGATGCTTTCCGGCCCGGCGGAACGGCGGGTGCGGGCGCGGCTGAGGCCGCCCCTTCCTGTCCCGGCTGCCGCCAGCCCGTGCCGAAAGGGGCCAAGTTCTGCTCTTTCTGCGGCCAACCGCTCCTGCTTTACAAGAAGTGCGCGTCCTGCGGCGGGGACATCCCCCCCCAGGGCCGGTTCTGCCCGGGCTGCGGCAAGCCGGCGGACGAAAAGCCGTCGATGAAGAAGTGCGGAGCCTGCGGGACGGAAAACCTGCCGGGCTCTTCTTTCTGCAACGCCTGCGGCGAGCGGATCTAACCGGCAGACCGAACAAGATGACGTGAAATGCCCTAAAGATCAGGGGCTTACCGACTGCGGAATCTGCTCGGTTCGCCTGGGGTGCGGACGGGTGTGCCGTCGTCCAGGGAATAGACGGCCGGCACAAGGAGAACGTCCGGAAGTTCCTGGTCCAGGGGGACGAGCAGGGATACTGCGTCAACAGCGTGCTCGTCACGCGTATCCGGAACCGGTTTGCCCTTAAGACCTTCGGAATGGCCGTCATGGACCGGCAGCGCGCCGCCTTCGTCCACCTGACGATCACCAATCGCTGAGCCGCAACCGCAGCTGTTCCGCTGCGGCACTCCCCTCATCCTTTTCGACGCTCCATATCAGGGTTGCCCCGATCCCAAACCCGTCCATCCCCGATTGAGAATCCAGCCCGAAAGCATCACTCTGCAGGTCAGGCAAAGCAATCCAATCCACTCCTCACTCGGCACAGGGAGAGGGCCCCCCAACGGGCATGGGGAACACCCTCTCCGCATCCTGATTCCCGACCCTGGAGGTGATTCATGCTGGGCTTCGATCTGACTCCGGAACAGGTGGACATCCAGAGAAAGGCGCGGGATTTCGCATTGAGGGAAGTCCTGCCCCTGGCCTGGCCCGGCGACGCACGGGACGAGCTTCCGCTGTCCCTCCTGAGAAAAGCCTTTGAGGAGGGGATCAGCAGCGCAGGCGTGCCCCGCGAATACGGCGGCAAGGGGTACGGCCTCCTTGAGATGGTCCTCATGGTGGAGGAGGTGGCCGCGGCGTGCTCCGGGGTCGCGACTTCGATCTTCGACAACTCCCTCGGGCTGACTCCTCTGGTCCTCTCCAGGAACGAACCCCTCAAGCAACACTATCTTTCGGAACTGGCAAGGGAAGCGAAATGGATCTGCTTCGCGACGTCGGAGCCGACGATGGGCTCGGACGTCGCGAGTCTGCGCTGCCGCGTCACCGAACAGGGAGGCGGGTATGTCCTCAACGGAACGAAGTACTGGGTGACGAACGGCGGCATCGCCGACTACATCAGCGTCTTCGCCACCACCGATCCGGAGAAGGGCCACGAGGGCATCGGGGGGTTTCTCGCGCACCTGGACTGGGACGGCGTTACCCGGAGTGCCCCCATCCCGAAGCTGGGCCAGCGGGCGTCGAACACGACGGGCATCCATTTCCGGGACGTCTTCGTGCCGGGAAAGAACGTCCTGGCCCCGCCGGGCAAGGGGTTTGTCCTTGCCATGAAGACCTTCACCCGGACCCGTCCGGCCATCGGCGCCCTCGCCGTCGGCGCGGCCCGCAGCGCCATGGAGTTCGCCCTGGACTACGCCAGGAAGCGCCAGGCCTTCGGAACAGCCCTGAGCGGCTTCCAGAACACGCAGTTCCGTCTTGCGGAGATGTACCAGAAACTGGAGACGGCGCGCCTCCTGACCTGGAAATCCGCCTGGGAGGTGGATTCCGGCATGGATGCCACGACATCGTCCGCCATTTCGAAGATGTTTGCCACCGAAGCCGCCTGGCAGATCGTGGACGACGCGATGCAGATCATGGGGGGATATGGATACACGAGAATGTTCCCGATGGAGAAGCTGCTGCGCGACGTCCGGCTGCTCAAGATCTACGAGGGTACCAGCGAGATCCAGCGGCTCATCCTCGCCGCGACGGTGCTCGGTTCCTACCGGCCCGTGATGCCGTCGCTGCACGATCTGCCCGTCACGGGGATCCCGCCCCCCGGGGAGGACGAGGCGGGAGAGGGCGTCTTCCTGTGGCGCTGCCGGGTATGCGGCAACGTCCACGTGGGCAGGGAGCCTCCGGAATCCTGTCCCTACTGTTTCTTCCCCGCCTCGGCCTTCAAGAAGGTCGTCCCGGGGCAAAGATGAAGAGCGGACCGGCCGGCCGCCGGCCGCAGGATGCGCGGAGTCTTCGAGAGTGGATGGGGGGGGTTCATGGAATTGAAGGGAAAAAAGATCATCATCCTTGTGGAGGACCGCTACCAGATCCTGGAGCTGTGGTACCCGTTGATCCGCATGCGCGAGGCCGGCGCCCGCGTCGTCACCGTCGGGCCGGAGAAGGGACGGACCTACCGGAGCGAACGGGGCATGGAGGTAACCGCGGACGAGGCGGCGGCCGGAATCGATGTCGGTGACTGCGACGCCGTGATTGTTCCGGGCGGCTACTCGCCGGACCTCATGCGACGGCATCCGCCGATGGTGAGGCTCGTGAGGGAGGCCCATGCGCGGGGCAAGGTGGTGGCGACCATCTGTCATGCAGGCTGGATGCTGGCGTCGGCGGACATTATTCGCGGCCGCAGAGTCACCAGTTTCTTCAGCATGAAGGACGACATGATCCATGCGGGCGCAGAGTGGGTGGATGAGCCCGTCGTCCGCGACGGGACGATCATCACATCCCGGAAGCCCGACGATCTCCCCGCCTTCTGCCGGGAGATCATCGCCGCCCTCCTGGAATAGTGCGGCCGGGGAGAGGGTCTGCATGAACATCATCGTCTGCCTGAAACAGGTGCCCAACACGGCGGATGTCCGGATCGACCCCGAGACGAACACACTGATCCGCGAGGGCATCCCGAACATCGTCAACCCCTTCGACCTGTACGCCATCGAGGAGGGGGTCCGCCTCCGGGAGGAGTTCGGCGGCAGGGTCACGGCGATTTCCATGGGGCCGCCGCAGGCCGCGGAGGCCCTTCGAGAGGCCATGGGGATGGGCGTCGACGAGGGCATTCTACTCTCAGACAGGGCCTTTGCGGGTTCCGACTCCTGGGCGACATCGTACACACTGGCGCTGGCGATCCGGAAACTGGGCGCCTGCGACGTGGTCCTGTGCGGAAAACAGGCCATCGACGGGGACACGGGGCAGGTCGGGCCGGGAATCGCCCGGCAGCTGGGCCTCACTCCGCTGACCTATGTGTTCCGCATCCATTCCCTCGATCCGGAGGCGGGCAAAATCGTCGTAGAGCGCCTCCTGGAGGAAGGGCGCGAGCTCGCGGAAGGAAATCTTCCCGCCCTCCTGACGGTGGTGAAGGACATCAACCAGCCGCGGGCCGCGACGCTCTATGACCTGCGCCGTTCGTTCCGGGTCGGGATCCGGACGTGGAAGGCCTCCGACCTCCCGGGCGCCGATCCCGCCAATCTGGGATTGTCCGGCAGTCCCACGCAGGTTGTGAGGATTTTCAGCCCCCCCGGACGGAAGGGGAGTCCGGAGATCTTCAGCGGGGAGCGCGTCGAGGCCGCGGCGTCGCTCCTGGCGGATCGGCTTCTCGCCGAACACGTGCTCTAGTCGATCGCGAACGGGTCCGCGAACCGCTGCGGAGCCGGGGCATCCCGTTCGGAAGAATCGCCGCTCCGGCGGGACCGGCAGGGGCTGTGCCGCGCTCCCTCCGGGGATGAAAAGAGAGGTGGCTTGCGGGGATACGAATGGGGCTTCTGAAGATCGACAAGGAAAAATGCCTCGGGTGCGGGGCCTGCATCGATGCCTGTCCCTACGGTGCGCTCGATCTCGTGGATGACGTCGTCGTCGTGAACGAGAAATGCACCGCCTGCGGGGCCTGCATCGACGCCTGCCCGGTCATGGCGCTTCTGATCCCCAGGCTCTCGGGAGGCGACGCGGAGCGCTTGTCGGCCTACCGGGGTGTCTGGGTCTGGATCGAGCAGTTCCATGGGAGGATGTGCGAAGTCTCCGCGGAAATGCTCGGGCAGGGGCGGAGACTCGCGGACACCCGCGGCACGGCTCTCACGGCTTGCGTGCTGGGCCGCAACGTAGAGCACATCGCTGGCGAAGCAGTTTCCTACGGGGCCGACCACGTGTTTCTGGCGGACGATCCGCTGTTCGAATCGTACCGGACGATCCCCTATGCCGGGACACTCCTCGGGCTCGTCCGGGAACACATGCCGGAAATCTTTCTTCTGGGTGCCAGCGCCCGCGGACGCGACCTGGCGGGCGCGATGGCGGCGGATCTCCACACGGGGCTCACGGCGGACTGCACCGGACTTGACATCGATGCGGACACGGGGCTCCTGCTCCAGACGCGGCCGGCCTTCGGCGGGAATATCATGGCCACGATCCTGTGCCGGGACTACCGTCCGCAGATGGCTACCGTCCGGCACCACGTCTTCGAGTTGCCGATACCGGACCGGACCCGGCAGGGGCAGATCGTCCGGGTCGCCCCCGCGCTTCCGGAAGAGAAGGTCCCGACCCGGGTTGTCGGCTTCACGGAGGAAACGGAAACGGTCCACCTGGCCAACGCGAAGGTCATCGTGGCCGGGGGGAGGGGCGTCGGAAGCGCGGCGGGGTTCGAGCCGATCCGCCGCCTCGCGGATATGCTGGGAGGTGCGGTCGGGGCGTCCCGCTCAGCCGTGGACGCCGGCTGGATCTCCTATGCCCACCAAGTGGGGCAGACAGGCCGCACCGTTCGGCCGGACCTGTATATCGCCTGCGGCATCTCCGGCGCGATCCAGCACCTGGCGGGGATGAAGACGTCCCGGGTCATCGTCGCCATCAACAAGAATCCGGACGCCCCGATCTTCCAGGTCGCAAATTACGGGATCGTCGGCGACCTCTTCGCGGTGATTCCGGCCCTGATCGATGAGTTCAAGAAGAGACTGGCGGTTACGCCCGGCTTCGGTGCCGAGGCCGCCGAGGCCGTCCTGACGCGTTCCTGACGGAATGCGGCCTGACTGCGGGGAATAGCCCGGAGGGAGGTCCCATCATGGATTTCAGCGTTGTCATTGGCGGAGAAGCCGGACAGGGCGCCTTTTCCGTCGAGCTGGAAGCGACGGAGATGCTGGCGGCCCTCGGCTATCACTTCTTCGCCACCAAGAATTACATGTCCAGGGTCCGGGGCGGCCACAACTTTCACATGATCCGCATCGCCGATCACCCGGTCCACGCCCTCAGCGGATATCCCTGGGACATGATCATGGCCCTGGACGGTGAAACCGAGAGGCGCCACCGGCCGAACCTTCGGGAGGGAGGCATCTACCTTTCCCGCGAAATGACCCGGGAAATCGAAAGCGAAGCCCGGTCCGCCTTCGGAAGCGTCGTCGCCTCGAACTCCGTCCTCGTGGGCTTCCTCCTCTCCGTCATCGGCGCGGATTCCGACCGGGTCGCAAACGCGTCGGGCGAGGAGCGCCGGGAACTCCTGAAGCGGGGCCGATCGTTCGCCGAACGCTGGAACTTTGCGGGCCACTTTGCCATTCCGCCGAGAGCCGGCACGGGCTGCCGGCTGGACGGAAACCAAGCGCTGGCGCTTGGCGCAATCCTGGGGGGATGCCAGTTCATGGCAGGCTACCCGATGACGCCGGCGACTTCAATCATGCACCATTTCAGCATGGCGGCGCGGTCCGCCCCCGTGCACTTCGAGCAGGCGGAAGACGAGATATCCGCCGTCAACATGGCCCTGGGGGCGTCGTATGCGGGTGTCCGGGCCATGGTCGCCACGTCCGGCGGCGGCTTCGCCCTCATGCAGGAGGGCGTCTCCCTGGCGGGGATGACGGAGACGCCGATCGTGATCGTCCTCGCCCAGAGGCCCGGTCCTGCAACAGGATTGCCGACCCGGACGGAACAGGCGGACCTCAACTTCGTCGTTCACGCCGGCCACGGCGAGTTCGCACGGATCGTCTTCGCGCCGGGGTCGATCAACGAGGCGATCCGGCTGGCAAGGGACAGTTTCGATCTGGCCGATCGTTTCCAGATCCCCGTCTTTCTCTTGACGGACCAGTATTTCGCCGACTCCGTCCAGGTCGTGGAGGAGGCCCTTGCCCTCGAGCCGAGGTTCCGTGAGCCGCCCGCGGCGGACGCCGCCTACCGGAGATACCGGCTGACGGAGGACGGCATCTCTCCTCTCGCCTTCCCTGGGCTTTCGGACTCCCTGGTGCGGGTCGACTCCGACGAGCATGACGAGGAGGGGAAGATCACGGAGGATCTGGAACTCCGGACGCGGATGGTGGACAAGCGCTTCGGCAGGCGCGACCTCCTGAGGAACGCCGCTGTCCCGCCGACATTGTTCGGGAACGGAGAAGCGGACACCCTTGTCCTCTGCTGGGGCTCCAACCGGCTTATCCTCCAGGAGGCGGTGGAGAGGCTGGGCGGGGAAGGGATCCGGCTCGCCGGCCTCCATTTCGGGCAGGTCTACCCGCTGACGGCGGAGATGATCGCGCCCCACGGCTTGAAGTCGCGCAGGCTCGTTTCGGTGGAAAACAACGCCGGCGGACAGTTCGCAGCGCTCCTGAAGCGAGAGCTCGGGATCGAGGTGTCCGAGTCCGTCCTGAAATACAACGGGGAATGCTTCACAGTGGGTGAACTGTGCCGGTCCCTCAGACGCATCGTGACCGGAGGTGACCGATGACGACCGCACGATCCGATATCGCCTGGTGCCCGGGCTGCGGTAACTTCGCCATCCGCGACGCGCTTGAGAAGGCGATCCGGGAGCTGCCCGTCCCGCGAAAGGACATCGTCTTGACCTCCGGCATCGGGCAGGCGGCGAAGATGCCACACTACATCGACGTCAACTTCTTCAACGGACTCCACGGACGCTCTCTGCCGCTGGCAGTGGGGATCAAGCTGGCCAGGCCGGACCTGACGGTGATCGCCTACTCCGGAGACGGGTGCCACTACGGGGAAGGCGGCAACCATTTCATTCAGACCATCCGCAGGCGGCTCGACATCACGATTCTCGTGTCGGACAATCAGGTCTACGCCCTGACCAAGGGCCAGACATCACCGACCACCGATCCCGGCACCGTGAATTCCCTTGATCCGGAGGGGAACCGGAACCTGCCCCTCAATCCGGTGCTCCTGGCCCTCTCGATGGGGGCGCCGTTCGTGGCCCGGGGATACGCCGGCGAGAAGAGCCACCTGAAGGACCTGATCCGCGAGGCGATCCTCTTCCGGGGGACATCCGTCGTGGACATTCTCCAGCCCTGCGTCAGCTTCAACAGGACCAACACCTACGAGTGGTACGGCGATCGGGTCTACCGGCTGAGGAAGCCGAGGACAGGCCTGTTCCAGGCCATGAAGACCGCCGCCGTGTGGGGCGACCGGATTCCCATCGGCGTCCTGTACCGCAACGAAGAGGCGGAGTGCCGGACGGGAAAGACCCTTTACGGAGAGAGGATCACCGACGAGGACATCCGCAACCAGCTGGGGCTGCCCTGTGTGATGATGCGGTGACAGAGGGGCTTCGGGGCCCACGAAAGCCGCCGGTGCCTCCGGCATAAACGGACGGGGAGAATCCGCGGAGAACAACCATTCTCGAGCGAAAGGAGGAAGCAGATGAAGATCCTGGTCGTGTATTATTCATCGTACGGGCACATCCACCGAATGGCCGAAGCCGTCGTGGAAGGCGCGAAGGGCGTGAGCGGGGCGGATGTCGAGCTGCGCCGCGTACCAGAGACGCTCCCGGAAGAAGTCCTTCGGAAAATGGGCGCTTTCGAGGCCCAGCAGAAGCAGGTGCACATTCCCGTCTGCACCGTGGAGGAACTGCCTCGGGCGGCCGCCGTCATCTTCGGCGCCCCGACCCGATACGGGACTGTCTGCGGCCAGATGAGGCAGTTTCTCGACGGAACGGGAAGCCTCTGGTCGAAGGGGTCGCTGGTGGGAAAGGTCGGGAGCGTCTTCACGAGCAGTGCCACCCAGCACGGCGGCCAGGAATCGACGATTCTGGGTCTTCACACGACACTCCTCCACTTGGGCATGATTGTCGTCGGCCTGCCTTACTCGTTCACGGGCCAGACGCGGATGGACGAGATCACCGGCTGCTCGCCCTACGGCGCTTCGACCATTGCCGGAGGGAAGGGTGAGCGGTTGCCGTCGGAGAACGAACTCGACGGTGCCCGGTACCAGGGAAGACATGTGGCCGAGATCGCGGCGAAACTTGCCGGGTGAAGCCGTGCGGTCCGGTCGTTGACGTTACCGTTTCCGGGCATAAGTCCTCTTGATGGCGGAAAGAAAGGAGAAAAACCATGTTTGCGCCCAAGAACATTTTAGTGCCGACAGATTTCTCAGAGCACGCCGACAAGGCTCTCAAGGAGGCGGTGGCGATCGCGGAGCAGTACAAGTCAAAGATCTTTCTTCTTCATGTGTATGACGAGGGGCTGCAGCAGTGTGCGGTCGACTACTGTCTTCCGTTCGAGCAGGTGGCTTCTCTTGAGAATGCGGCCATCAAGACTTCGAAAGAGCGTCTGGACGAGGAAGTGAAGGCAATCGCTTCCGGCGGGAAGGTCCAGATCGCTTACGACATCCAAAAAGGGCTGCCGGTCGAGACAATCCTCCAGGAGCAGAAGGACCTGGGGATCGATCTGATCGTGATGGGCTCCCACGGCAGGACGGGTCTCCTGAAGAGCCTCATCGGGAGCGTGGCGGAGCGGGTCGTCCGAAATGCAGGCTGCGAGGTGCTCGTGGTCCGGTGAGCGGGACCGTTGCGGGCGGGCACTACCGATTCGAGAGGAGGGAAGGCATGAGAGGAGAGGAGATCCTGTTTTTCGATGTGCCCGAGGGAGCCGTCGGGCCCGCCTCACGCAGCCGGCGCGATTTCCTGCGTGGCTCCGCTGCCGTCGCGCTGCTGGTGCTTCTCGGCGGTTTCCCGGGGAAGGCACGGGCCTCCGAGACCGTCCGGCTGCCGCCCCTGCCCTTCTCCATCACGGCTCTGGAGCCCTACGTTTCAGTGAGAACCCTTGAGTTCCATCACGGGAAGCATCACCAGGCGTACGTCGACAACGTCAACCGCATGATCGCAGGCACGGAGTTCGCCGGCAGGCCCCTCGAAGAGATCGTCAAAGCTTCCGCCGGACGGTCGGAGACGGCATCCCTGTTCAACAATGCCGCTCAGGCCTCGAACCACGATCTCTACTGGCGCAGCCTGACTCCCGGAGGAGGGGGCGTACCGCCGGCCCCGCTGCTGCGGCGGATCGAGTCTTCCTTCGGCAGCCTGGAGGGATGCAGGAAGGCCTGGACGGAGGCAGCGCTGGGACAGTTCGGGAGCGGCTGGGCCTGGCTGGCCTTGGACGGCGGCCGGCTGCGGGTCGTGAAGACGGCCAATGCGGACACGCCCCTGACCATGGGCATGACGCCGCTCCTGGTCATCGACGTCTGGGAGCACTCCTATTATCTGGACTACCAGAACCGGCGCGCCGAATATGTCCGGGCCGTCCTCGACCACCTGGTCAACTGGCCGTTTGCGTCCCAGTGCCTCGGTGCCTGAGGGAGGGCTCGGCCCGGAAGGGCCGCGCGCCGGTCGTGCGTTCAGCGAAAGTCGCATTCACGCTGGCCGACGGGAGCGAATTGGTGGGGCGCGTCGTCAAGATCGAGGACCACCCGGTGACAGTCGACGGAAACCATCCGCGGGCGGGCCGCAACCTCATCTTCGAGATCCGGGTCGTCGACATCGGATGGAACCGGGCGGAGTGCCCTGCCTGCGAGCGCTCCGCCTCCCGTTGCAGTCCCATTTCCTGTCCCCCCCTCCCGCAATCCCTGAGAGGGAAATCAGAACAATCGGCAGTTCTTCCGGGCATTCCACCGATGGACGCACGGGTGCCTCTGTGGGACCGTGTCCGTGAAGCGTAACGGTCTTTCCTCACACTCGGGATGGCGCCTCATGGACCCCGAAAATCAGACGCAGGAGAAGAAGATACACGAACTGCTCAAGCAGATGGACGGTCTGCGTGCACGGCTCGACGAGACCGACCGATGCCTGAGGGACGCGAACGACGCCTTGGGCGCCGGGCATGAAACGGACAGCCGGGCTGAGCATCAGCGCAAGTTCGAGCAGTACACCGCAGGGATCCTGGAAACCATCCGTGAGCCCCTCCTTGTCCTGACCCCGGACCTCCAAATCGACTCGGCGAACCGCTCCTTTTACGAGACGTTCCAGGTATCGGCCGACGAGACGGACGGCCGATCCTTCTACGAAATCGGGAACCAGGCCTGGAACATCCCGGAGCTGCGGGAAGTCCTCGAAAGAATCATTCCCGAGGGCCACACGCTTCACGACTTCGAACTCAACCACACCTTCCCGAATATCGGTCCGATGCACATGCTCCTCAACGCCCGGAGGATCAACCACAATGGAAGGGGCACCGACCGGATCCTCCTGGCCGTCGAGGACATGACCAAGCGCAAGAGCATCGAGGAGTCGCTGAGGACCTCCGAGACCCGCTACCGCCGTCTTTTCGAGACAGCCAAGGACGGGATCCTGATCGTGAACGCCGACACGGGCGGGATCATCGACGCGAATCCGTTCCTGCTGGAACTGACCGGCTTCTCACTGAAGGAGCTGCTCCGGATGACCGTCTGGGAAATCGGCCTCCTGGAGGATGCCGGCGCTTCGAGGAAGACCTTCGCCGAGCTCCGGACGAAGAAATACGCACGATACGACGATCTGCCGCTGGCCCGGAGGGAAGGGGACCCCGTCGCCGTCGAGATGGTCTGCAGCCTCTACCAGGCCGGCCGTCAGGAGGTCGTCCAGTGCCATATCCGGGACATACGGGAGCGCAAATCCGTCGAGGAAGGCCTGCAGAAGACCTACAACGAACTGGAGCAGCGGGTCCAGGAGAGGACCATGGAGCTCCAGACGGCTCTGGCCGAGATCAAGGCGCTGAAAGATCGACTGGAAACGGAGAACATCTTTTTCCGCAAGGAAATGAAGAGGATGCATGCCTTCAACTACATCCTCGGACAAAGTGACGGCCTGAAGTACGTGCTCTACCGTGCGGAGCAGGTGGCGCCCATGGACACAACGGTCCTGGTCCTCGGGGAGACCGGAACGGGAAAGGAACTGATCGCGGCTGCCATCCACAACATGAGCCGCCGCAAGGACCGCCCTCTCATTACTGTGAACTGCGCGGCCCTGCCGCCAAACCTGATCGAAAGCGAGCTTTTCGGACGCGAAAAAGGGGCATTTACCGGAGCCGACACGCGTCAGATCGGACGCTTCGAGTTCGCCAACGGCTCCACCCTGTGCCTGGACGAGCTCGGCGAACTGCCGATGGAAGCGCAGGCAAAACTGCTTCGAGTCATCCAGCACCAGGAATTCGAGCGCCTCGGGTCTCCCGCCACCATCAAGGTCGACGTGAGAATCATCGCGACGACGAACCGCAATCTCGAGGAAGAGGTAAGGAAGGGGCGGTTCCGGCAGGACCTCTACTATCGGCTGAACGTATTCCCCATCACGATCCCGCCTCTTCGCCAGCGAAAGGAGGACATTCCGATTCTCGTCCATACCTTCGTGGAGCGCTACGCCAAGAAACTGGGCAAACAGATCACGTCGATCAAGAAGGAGACCATGAACGCTCTCCAGGATTATCCCTGGCCCGGTAACGTGCGGGAACTGGAGAGCATCATCGAGCGCTCGGTGATCCTGTGCGAAGGCCCGGTCCTGCAGCTGGCGGACAAGCTCGAGCTCCTGTCCTCACCGCTCTCCTCCAGCGCCAGGACGCTGGAACAGATGGAGCGAAACCAGATGCTCATGATCCTCCAGGAGACGGGGTGGCGCATCGAGGGCAAGGACGGGGCGGCAGCGATCCTGGGACTCCACCCAAGCACCCTGAGGGCGCGGATGCAGAAGCTGGGGATCAAGCGTCCCAGTCCGGGCCAGGAATCATGAGGCCGAAAGGCGGAATCCGTCCGATGCGGCAAATCTCCGGAACGGTTCCGCCGCGCCGGTGCCCTCAATACCGTGAGGCCCCACCAAATGCTGAGGTCCGGCCCGACGGGAGACGAACAGGGTCACGCAGGTCACCGAGGTGGTTGTACCTGTATTTACTGATAAATCATCATACCGCCGAACTTCGCGAATATTGGCAGACTCCTTGCTCCGAGGGTGGTCATGATTACAACGATCGTACGCATGCACATCAGTCCGGACAAGCACCGGGAGCTCACGCAGACGCTGATGTCCCTGATCGAGTCGATCCGGACCGAACAGGGGTGCAGGCGATGCGATCTCTGGCAGAACGTGGAGGACGAAAACAGACTTTGCCTCCTGGAAGAGTGGGCCAGTCAGGCGGATCTGAAGAAACACATGAAATCGAGGAGTTTCAGGGTCCTGCGGGGCGCGATGAGCCTGCTGAAGGAACAGCACGAAATCTCCTTCAGCACGCTCTTCGATCCGGACGAGCGGTAGATCGGGGCAAAAGCCGAAAGGCCGGCAACTCGGGAAGGGTTGTGGACGGACACATAACGTACGGAAGCCGAATCGCGATGAAACGAATGGAACGGACCAGAATTCGAGGCGACCCCAATCAGCTGATCGTTACGGGACGATAGAAGGGAGGTGCGCAAGGACTTTCGCGAAGCAGCGGTTTGAGAGACGGTCATGAACCATAAAAAAAAGAAAAGGAGGAAAATAAGATGAAGAGATTCTTTGTACCGATGCTGATCGCGCTGGCGATCGTGGCGGCTCCGGTCTATGCGGTGGGGGCGCAATTCGTCGGTTCGATCCAGGGGTTCAACTGCGTGACCCAGGGCAAGCTTTGTCCGGTCGGTCAGGAAGACCCGGTAATCGCGGCCGAGAACGTGTTCGTGCTTCTGGTGGATGCAGCGAAGGGCGAGTATTACTTCGTTCCGAACCTGGATCGAGGGATCATGGCTCGACACATCAATCAGACGGCGAGGATTACCGGAAAAGCCAACATGAGTATGAAATCCATCGCCGCGGAGAAGCTCGAAGTCATGGGTGCCGACAGGTCCTGGCGGCAGGCCTGGGCGAAGGAGTGGGAGGAAGACATTTACAAGCAGCTGTTCGGTACACCCCGGTCGGGTCCGTAACAATGAAATGGACCATCGGAAAAAGCCCCCGGCCCGAGCCGGGGGCTTTTTTTCTCCAAGGTCCGGCGGCAGGAAGGCCGGGCGGGAAGGCTGCCGGAAGAAGAGAGGGCGGCTGCCGTCCGGGTCCTGACCGGCACATGGATACGGATGCGGATGGACCTCCCGCTCAAAAGAATTCCCGGAAAAAGGAGGAATCATGAAATCAGGCCTGGCGAAAGTCTCTGTGCTGGTCCTTTTCTGGGCCCTGTTCGTCTTCCTGGACCACCCGGCCAACTGCGCCACGGGATTCTCCTCCTTCCCGGAAACGCGGATGCCCGGCTCCGCGACGGAGCCGGACCTCCTTTCCATGGAGCTTCCGGTGCCGGACCAGGCGGGAAAGACGTATCTGGGCGTCTCCGGCCCCGGTGGTTTCCGTCTCGGCGAGATCGACGCAGATGTCCTGATCGTCGAGATCTTCAGTCTTTACTGTCCCCATTGCCAACGGATGGCAAGCCGGGTTAATGATCTGTACAGGGAAATGGAAAAGCAGCCACCGCAGGGCCCCAGGGTCAAGATGATCGGAATCGGGGTGTCGAATACGGCCTTTGAGGTGGAGATGTTCCAGAAGCGATACGACACGCCTTTCCCGCTTTTCCCGGACAAGTCCATGGAGATATCGGGGCGCTTCGGAGCCAGGGGCACGCCGACCTTCGTGGGCCTGAGGCTGCGCGGAGAGGGACCGCTTGGGAGGTTCTACTGGGAGGAGGGCGGTTTTGAGGACGCCACAGTGTTCCTCCAGGAGATCCTTCGGCTGTCCGGCTTCCGGCCGCAGCGGCGGTGACCGCCGTCGCGGGAGCGGGCTGATCCCCGCGTGCCCCCGCGGAGACATTGAGTCATGATCGAGCAGATTCAACATCTCATGGAGCAGGCCTTTCGCCAGGGCTCCATCACCGTCTTCTTCTTCGTGTTCGCGGGCGGGGTCCTCGCCTCGCTGACACCCTGCACCTATCCGGTTCTCCCGCTGACGATCGGCTACATCGGCAACCAGGCGGGTGCCAGCCGCTGGCGGGTGTTTCTGCTCAGCCTCTCTATTGTGATCGGCATGGCGATCGTGTACGCCGTCATGGGGGCAATCGTGGCGGCCGTGGGCGGCACCTTCGGCTCCATCATGGGAAACGGCTGGATCCTCTACGGGATTGCCCTGTATTTCCTGCTGATGGGTCTGTTTCTCCTGGATGTCTTCTATTTTCCGACTCCCCGCTTCCTCGCCGGGCTCCAGGCGAAGTCGGCCGACCGCAAGGGGATTCCGGGGGCGCTGATGCTGGGCGGGGTGAGCGGCCTGATCGTCGGCCCTTGCACCGGACCGATCCTGGCGGTGGCCCTCGGAACGATCGCCCTGACCCTGCAGAAGGCCCAGGGACTCGAGTACGCGCTGCAGATCGTGAAGGGAGGGGCTCTCCTGTTCCTGTTCGGCCTCGGGCAGGGGGCGCTGATCCTTGTCGCGGGGATGTTCACGGGCTTCCTCGTCATGCTGCCCCGGGCCGGCGCCTGGATGGTCGCCATTCAAAAGGGCTTTGCCTTCCTGATCATCCTGGCATCGACGCTCCTCTTCGTTTTCGTCGGCCAGCACACGGACTTCCCGAGCCTGACGGGCCTGCTTGCCGGATCCGGGGCGGTGGCGGTTCCCGAGCCGGCCGGACCGGCCTCGCCTGCCGTCATTCCGGAGGCTGCTCCCGTCGAAAAGGCCGGGACGGCTCTACCGCAGGTGTCGGAGCGAAGAGATGCCGTTGCGCAGAGCGAGGCGCCGGAAAAGAGGGCTCGGCAGGAGGGAGCCGCAAGGAGCGTTCCTGCCTCAGGTCTCCCGGCGAAGACGGAAACACCGCCGCGTGGGGATGCGGCCTCTCCGACCGGACCGATGACCGCCGCCCGGCCGGCTGGCCCGGAATCCGCCCCGACAGCGGCGTCCCCCGCCGCGCCTCCGCGGCAGCATCAGGCGATAGCGCCGCCGGCACCCGGGGCCGCAGAGCCCCCCGCGCCCTCGGAACGGACGGGCGTCCGAAAAGGATTGGCCGGAAAGCCGGCGCCGGACTTCACGCTTTCAACCCTGACGGGCTCACGGCTCACACTGAGCAGCTACCGGGGCAGGAAAGGGGTGGTCCTCGTGTTCTTCGCGACGTGGTGCGTCACCTGCATGAAGGAGGTGCCGGACGTAATCCGGCTGCACGAGTCTGCGAAAAACGACGACGTGGTCGTCCTGGCCGTGAACTACAAACAGTTCGAAGAGGTCATCGAGCGGTCGAAGAGAAGCATGGGGATGACCTACGAGATCCTTCTCGACCGGGACGGGAAAGTGACGGAACAACTCTACGGGATCTCGGGTCTGCCTCACGTCGTGGGCATCGATGCTGGCGGAGCGATCGTCTACCGCGGCAGCCACATCCCCCGGGACCAGGCGGAGTTCATCCGGTCGCTCCGCCCCGCCCGCTGACGGCGCGGGTGGCAGACGCGGGCGGCCAGACCGTCAGGGGATCTCCTTCGAAGGCATCTTCCGGACAATCCGTTTCAGAAACTCACGCCAGCCGAGATGGAGGTTCGAGAGCGGGTCCTGCTTCCAGCCGTCTTTCGGGCGGGCGATGATGGAAGTGAGGAGCGCGCATTTCATCTCCGTCAACTCGTCGGGTTCCCAGGCGAAGCAATGGCGGGACGCCGGCGCCGGGCCGTAGACTCCTTCGCCTCATTCGATGATGTTCAGGCAAATTTTAAGGATGCGCCGCTTCGAGAGCTCCTCTTCCGGGGCAAGCGTGATGAACAGCGCCTCGAACTTGCGGCTCACCGTCCTTCCTGCAGTTCGGACCGTTTGCAACATACGCATGAGGAGCCTGCGGGGGTGGGGGGCAGCCGGGGCCTGCCCCCCTGATTTTTTCCTTACATTCTTTCCCGGCTTCGGGTAGGTTGCAAAACGTGTCTTTTGGGAGCGCCTGGGGTGCGTTTCATGCCCCTGAAACAGTCTTTTTCCAATTTTTTGCACCTAATGATTTCAAGCCCTTACAACGTCCAGAGGACCTGGCAGATCGAGCAGCAGTGCCCGCAGTGCGGAGCCCCCGTCATCCTGGACGAGACGGAGCGCCTTTTTCTTTGCGGGTACTGCCGGACGAAGCTCTATTTGGCCTCGGCAGGACCTTTCCGGTATTACATTCCTCCTCCTCTCCCGGACAGGGGAATTCTTTTCATTCCCTATTGGCGGCTCAAAGGGCTGGCCTACCGGATGGCCGACCTCGAGTTTCAGAATCGCTTCGTCGATACAAATATCCTCGCCCTCGACACGGCCGGGCCACCGACCTCGCTGGGCCTCCGACCCCAGGCAATGAAGCTCCGTTTCGTGAGCGCCAAGACGGAAGGCAGGTTTCTGGCCACGGGCCGCCTCCCCCGGGAGGCGGCGTCCCGCTTCGACACCGACGGCCGGCCGACCCACCTGACCGAGCAGTCCTACATCGGCGAAACGGTCAGCATCATTTATGCCCCAGTCTACCTGGAAGGAAACTTCCTTCATGACGCCATCCTCCGGAAACCCCTTCCCGACTGCGGGAAGGAAGCCCGGAATACTCTGCTCACCTTACCCAATGCTGCCCCCTGGCAGGTCCGGTTCGTCTCGACCCTCTGCCCCCATTGCGGCTGGGACATGGAGGGGGAAAGAGACGCCCTCGTCATGACCTGCCGAAACTGCAGTTCCGCCTGGAGCTGCGACGAAGAAGAATTTCGCCCGGTCCCGTTCCATTACCTGAAGAGCCCCTCCGAAGCGTTCATCTACCTTCCCTTCTGGCGCCTGTCGGCCCGCTTTGAAGGCGTTCCCATGGATTCCATTGCCGACCTGATCCGCCTGGGCAATCTCCCCAGGGTAGCGACCCCCGCCCTGGAGGCGGCACCGGTCCATTTCTGGTCTCCCGCCTTTAAAGTGAATCCCGCCCTCTTCATCCGCTGGGCCCGGCAAATGACCGTCTTCCAGCCGGACGAAACGGCCATGGGAAACCTGCCGAAGGTCCCGGCCCACCCGGTCACGCTGCCGCTCTGCGAGGCCTTCGAGACCATCCCGATCACGATGGCCAGCATCGCGGCCAACAAACGGATGTTCCTGGCCGGCCTGCCGGACGTGCGGATCCACCCCGGGGAATCCCGGCTGGTCTACCACCCCTTTGTCCTCAGGCAGAACGAACTGGTTCATGCCACCATGGGGCTGACAGTGGACCGGCGCGCACTGTCCTTTGGCGGGTTCCTGTAAGAAGAGTTCATCGAATCGGATCCGGATGTGCCACCCGACGATCCGGTCTCGTTCTTCACGGGATCCCCGACTAACCCAGCATGAATCTGCCAAGCACATCAGCTATGGTAAGGTCCCTCTCATGCTCCCTGTCCCTGACCGGCACCAGTTCCCGGGCACAGACAAGGCGCGGCTCCTCGCATGCCGCTCTGTCTTTTGTCCGCTTCATGTTCATCACCTCCCTATGCATATTTTCCATCCGGGACTGATTGTGCTCCTACCCGGCGGCAGTGCAATCCGCGATTTTCGCAAAGATGCGTGGGAGAAGATTCATGCCGGGCATCGGCGTCGGTCCGATCGTGAACGGTCCACAAAAAAGGGCCGCACGGCAATGCCGCGCGGCCCCGGATGTTCCGGAGCATGTTGTCTTGGTTAAAAGACCCCGAACCCGATCATGAGGGCAAAGAGGGACAGGACAAGACCGATCCACAGGAGGACCATGGTTGTGTAACCCATGATGTCCTTGGCTGACAGGCCGGCCAGTCCGAGGAGCGGCAGCGCCCAGAACGGCTGGATCGCATTGGTCCACTGGTCTCCCCAGGCCACCATCATGGCCGACTTGACCATGTCGATGTTCATCATCTTCGCCGCCTCGACCGTGATCGGTCCCTGCACGGCCCACTGGCCGCCGCCTGAAGGCACGAACACGTTAATGATGCCGGCCCCCCAGAACTGGAACATGTAGAAGGTTTCCTTCGTCGAGAAAGCGACGAACCAACCGGCTATGATCTTGGCCAAACCGGTGCCGATCATGATGCCCATGATCCCCCCGTAGAGCGGGAATTGCAGGGCGATGCCGCCGCAGGAGCGGATAGCCTGGTTCATGGCCTGGACGTAATTGATGGGCTTTCCGTGAAGGATCACGCCAAGGATGAAGAACGTGAAAATGACGATGTCCAGGTTCAGGTCCAGTCCCTTTGTGGAGAAATGGCTGTAAAGGTAGATCAGCCCCATCGCCGCAAAGACGAAATTGATGATGTAGCTGTGGTCCACCCGCTCCGCCAGGGTCGGACTGGCCGGTTTATCCACATGGACGGTTTCTCCCAGCAGCTCCTTCACCCTACCCTCGGAGATCGTCTGGGTCTCTTCCTCTTTGGGATGCATGAAGTAGAAAAGGATGGGGATCGTGAACAGAAGGACGAGCGCCGGGATCAGGTTCCAGGGAGCCAGGATCGTATCCGATATGGGGGTTACCAGTCCCGTCGCCTTCTCGACGAGATTCTGGGGATGCTTCGCCGTGGCCAGGAGCAGGGGGATGGAACCGGAAAATCCCATGTGCCAGATGCACAGGCCGCTGTAGGCACCGGCGATCAGGAGCGGGAAGTCGGACTTCCGCTGCCGGCGGGCGATCTCCAGGGCCAGGAAACCGCCCATGATGAGACCGAATCCCCAGTTGATCAATCCGCCGAAGCTTCCCACGAAGGCGGTGATCATGGCACCTCTCACCGGCGTCGTCGCCAGGGATGCCACCCAGTCCAGGACTTTCTTCAAGGGCGGCGTCAAGGCCAGGCAGTATCCCGTTACCAGGACCAGGATCATCTGCATGGTGAAGGCGAGGATTCCGTACACGCCCTTTCCCCAGGTGGTAATGACTTTCATGAAGTCCGCCCCCGCAAAAAGCAGGGCCAGGATGGCGGTCAGGAAGGTCAGGAGAATGGCGAACAGGTAGGCATCCGGAAGGAAATGCCTCATGAAATAAGTGAAGAAACCTGCCAATCTTCGAATCATAGAACACCTCCTTATTGAAAGAACAGAACGTGAGCACCACAGCCCCCCCAAACAGGCCGGGTCCCAAAAAAAAACTCCAACTTCGCTTCAGAAGTTGGAGTTCGCCCCTGTTAACACCATCGTTACTTCCTCCAAGATGAATTTATGATGGTGATACCGAAGAAATGTATCAGAGATGCCGATATCTGTCAAAGATAAAGGCCGGCATGCACCTCCGGAGTCCGATCGGCATGCAGGTTCACGATCAAATGATCCCGCGATCCCTCAGGCTGGTCCTTGCGGGGGCATCAATCAGCATACTTTCCAGCAGGTCATCCGTATGCTCCCCCAACGCCGGCGGCGGCGTCCTCCAGCCCGGCTGCTCTCCGGAAAACTTGATGGGAAAAGCCTGCTGGAGGATTTCACCATTGCCAGGTTGCTGAGCCCGGAACCAGAGTCCCCGGTGGTGCACCTGGGGGTCGTCCAGAACCTCGTCCAGGGAGTTCACCGTGGAGAAGCAGACATCGAAGCGGTCCAGAAGATCCACCCATTCCCCACGGGTCCGCTGCAGGAAAACAGTACGGAGTTCCGCGATGATCTCCGCCTGCCGATCCAGCGGCGCCAGCAGATCGCCGGCCAGATCGTCGCGGCGGATCGCCCGGCAGAAGGACTCCCAGAACTTCTCCTCCAGGCAGCCCAGGGCGATGCAGCGGCCGTCTTTCGTTTCGTAGACGTTGTAGCAGGCATAGCCGCCACCCACCCTGGCCTCCCCTCTTCCCGGCGCGGATCCCCGGACCGCAAACTCGGACATGATGAGGCCCAGATACGGGGAAAGGCCGTCCAGCAGTGATACATCAAGGTACTGGCCGGATCCGCACAACGAACGCCGGAGGAGTGCGGCAAGGATGCCCAGGGCGGCCAGGATCGCACCGCCCGCACCGGCAATCTGGACCGCCGGCACGATGGGCCGCCGCCCTCTTTCCCCTAGGAGATCGAGGATTCCGGAAATCGCCAGGATGTTGAGATCGTGAGCGGGTTTCTGGCTGTAAGGGCCATCCTGGCCGAAACCACTCAGGGAGCAATACACGAGGCTGGGATTGATCTCCCGGACTGCTTCATAATCCAATCCCCAGCGGCCCATCGTTCCCGGCCGGAAGTTCTCCACGAACACGTCGGCCTCCGGGATCATGCGCCGCAGGATCGCCCGCCCCTCTTCCTCGTGCATGTTGAGGGTCATGCTTCGCTTGTTGCGGTTGATCACAAGAAAGAAACTTCCCGTATTCCCCATCTGGGGCGGTGATTTGCGAAAACCGTCGCCGCCCTTTGGATTCTCGATCTTGATCACATCGGCCCCCAGGTCCGCCAGAATCTGGGTGCACAGCCCCCCCGGGAGCACCTGCGAGAGGTCCAGCACCCGAGTTCCTTCCAGAGGCAAAGGCATTCTCTTTCTCCTCGTTTCTTTTTCTACGGCAGATTGTCCGAGTCTGACCGACAGAAACAGTGGGGTCGGTCTCATGGCAACAACGGCAGGGGAAATGGCGGGAAAGGGAATCCGACCGATTCATCCTATGGCTTGCGACGGGAAAGGAGCTGCCTGAGCCTCTCCAGTCCGCGATAGATCCGCATCTTGGCGGCACTGAGGGAAATGCCGAGGATTTCCGATGTCTCCTCCAGGGACAGGCCCTGGTAGAATCGGAGAATCAGGGCCTCCCGCTGGTCCGCAGGGAGGCGTCGCAGCGTCAGTTCCAACCGTTCTGCTTCTCTTGCTTCATCCAGACGATCTTCCATTCCCGGAGCATCATCGGCTGTTTCTTCCTGACGATCCGACTCGATGAAACCCGCTTCCTCCCGTTGCTTCTTTTTCAAGTGGTTCCGGATTCCGTTGATGGCAACCGTATACAGCCATGTGAAAAACGAGCGCTCACGATCATAGCGATGAAGGTTCCGGAAGGCCCGTATAAAGGCCTCCTGGGCCAGGTCATCGGCATCTTGAAGGCTGCCTGTCATTCGGTATGCCAACTGGAGTATGGGATTTTTGTAAGCATCGACCAAAAGGGCATAGGCATTGGTATCACCCTCCAGGACACGTTGGACAATGTCTTTCGCCTGCCGTTGGTCCACCCTTCCCTCCCGGTCCGGGAAACTGAATTACTCCCCTGTGCAGTACGGACGCGGCTTCCTGCTTTCTTTATACCGGAGCCCGATAGTTGCCGCCCCGGCTCCCACAAGCGAATCCCATTGGTGAACCATTGATACCATGTTGCCGGATGCATGACAATGGCAGAGGGGATGATGTTCATTCCCTCCAGGACTGGGAAAAATCCTGATGGCGCCCTGCCGGAAACACGGCCCGGGGGATGCCTTAAAATGCCTGTCACATCCCCAATAGAAATGCAGCTTCATGCAATTTTCATAGTTGACAACCCCGATCCCTTGTTTTACAGTTCACGAACTTTTTTCGAGGTTTTCCAATGACGATGGCATTCGGGCTGGACAAAGCAAGGGGTTTGATGAGGGGTCTGCTGCTCCTATTGTGCCTTCCCCTGCTCCTTTTGGGGTCCCTTCCGACGCCCATCGTTTTTAGGAAGTGCTGACCGAAGCACAATGAAACGATCCTAAAGGCCATGGGTGACCATCCATGGCCTTTTTGTTTGTAACGGACATTTCAGCCAACGGGGAGAATGCATGTACGAGATCATCTGGCACGGAAGAGGAGGCCAGGGCGTCGTCATCGCAGCACAGATGCTGGCGGAAGCGGCCTATATGGGAGGTTTCAAGGGCGTCACTTCGGCTCCCACCTTTGGTCCGGAGCGCCGGGGAGCTCCCGTAACGGCATCGACCCGGATCGCCGAGGAACCGATCCGCACCTTCTCCCAGCTCGAGAAGGCGGACATCACGGTCGTTCTGGATGATACGCTGTTTCAGGTGGCGGACATCTGGGGACGCTCGAAACCGGGAGGCATGGTCATCATCAACACGGCAAAGCCCCCGGACCAGTTTCCCCATCCGGAGGGAATCCGGACAGCCCTCGTGGACGGGGCATCCATCGCCCTGAAGAATCACCTGATCCGGGAGGGGGCGCCGGTCGTCAATACCCCCATGCTGGGGGCCTTTGCCAAGGCCACCGGTCTGGTGTCCCTGGAAAACCTGGAGAAGGCGCTGGGGGATAAATTATCCCCGGAGGCGGTCCGGCGGAATTTCGCCACGGTGACAGAGGCCTACCAGGAAACAACGGTCGTCACCGGCTGACGCGGCAGTTTTCGCGTCGCCGGAAAGTCGCGGTCCGGGAGTCGGTCAGGAGACTCCCCACACGAATTTGAGGCGGTTATGGAAAAACGAGACGAAAACATTTCGGCCATGTGCAAGCCCTCCATCGGAGAAGCGGGCCGAACCGGGGACTGGCGCACTCTTCGCCCGGTCATCGATCAGACACGATGCATCCCTTCGGTGAAAAAGAAATCCGCGTGCTTCCTCTGCTGGCTTTACTGTCCCGAGGGCGTTGTCAAGGCCGCCATCCCCGTCGAGATCGACCTGGACTACTGCAAGGGCTGCGGCATCTGCGCCGAGGAGTGTCCGGCCAAAGCCATTCAGATGGTGAGGGAGGATCAATCCGATGAGTAAAGTGCGGATCATGACCGGCAATTCGGCGGCCGCCGCCGCCGTGATGCTCTGCGACGTCCAGGTTGTGGCTGCCTACCCGATCACCCCCCAGTCGCAGCTGGCGGAGATGATGTCCCAGTACATCGAAAGCGGAGAGTTGAAGGCCGAATACGTCCGGGTTGAAGGGGAGCATACCGCCCTGACCGTCTGCATCTCCGCCTCCACCGTGGGTGCCAGGGTCTTTACCGCCACCAGCGCCAACGGCCTTCTTTACATGCACGAGCAGCTTCACTGGGCTGCGGGGGCACGCCTGCCGATCGTCATGTGCTGCGTCAACCGGGGCGTCGGGGCTCCCTGGACGATCTTCAACGACCAGCAGGATTCCCTTTCCCAACGCGACACGGGATGGATTCAGCTCTACTGCCGCAACAACCAGGAGATCCATGACACGCTCCTGCAGGCTTACCGGATTGCCGAATCGGTCTATGTCCCGGTCATGGTCTGCTACGACGGCTTTGTCCTTTCCCACACCATGATGCCCGTGGAGCTGGCGGAGCAGGAAGCCGTGCGGGAGTACCTGCCCCCGTACAAACCCCACACAATCCTCACCCCCGATGACCCCCGCTGCCTCAATCCCGTGCTCTTCCCGAACCGCCGGGCCGACAGCGAAGGGGTCCTCCGGGACGGATACATGGAGATGCGGTACAAGCTGGAGGCCGCCCTGGAGGATGCCCTCGAGGCCATAACCGAGGCGAGCGACGCATTTGCAAAACGTTTCGGTCGGGACCATGGCGGCCTGGTCTGGGATTATCGGACGGAAGACGCGGAACTTTACCTCGTCGCCATGGGGTCCCTCGCCAGCGAAGCCACCCTCGCCGCCGATGCGCTTCGCGCCCGGGGAATCAGGGCCGGCGTCACGGGCATCCGGGCCTTCCGGCCCTTTCCGAAAGAAGCGGTCAGGAAATCATTGTCCAAAGCGAAAGCTGCCGTTGTCTTCGAAAAGAGCATCAGCTACGGGAACGAAGGCGCGTTGTGTACCGAAATCAAGGGAGCCCTGTTCGGAACGGAAATCCGGCCGGCGATATACAACTACATTGCCGGCCTGGGGGGACGGGATGTGAAGTCCCGCGAACTGGAGGCTGCAGCCGCAGAGTGTTGGACCGACCTGGAAGCGGGCCGACGGGAAAAGAAAACGACCTGGCTCAACTGCATCACGGGGTGAGACGATGCCGGAAAATCTCTTCAAGATCAACAGCAAGGAATACATCCTCCCGGGAAGCCGGGCCTGTCAGGGCTGCGGGTTGTCCCTTTTCTACCGATACGCCCTGAAGGCGCTCCGGGAAAACACGATCGTCACTCTTCCGGCCTGCTGTCTGTGCGTTCTGCAGGGCCTTTACCCGAGTACGCCAGTCTGTGTGCCCGCCCTCAACAACTCCTTCGCCAGCACGGCTGCGTCGGCATCCGGCCTGGTGGCGGGGCTCAGGGCTCTCAACAAGGCGGATATCACCGTCGTGGCCATCGCCGGGGACGGCGCGACTTTCGACATGGGAATTCAGGCACTGAGCGGAGCCGCCGAGCGCGGAACGGATTTTATCTACGTCTGTTACGACAATGAAGGATACATGAACACAGGGACCCAGCGCTCCAGCGCGACACCCATGGGGGCTCTGACGACGACGACGCCGATCCTCACGAAGCAGCAGCCCAAGAAGGACTTTCTGAAGATCATGGAGGCCCACAACATTGCCTACATCGCCACGGCCTCTCCTTCCTATCCCCTGGACCTGTATGACAAGTTCGTCAAGGCCAAGAAAATAAGGGGAACACGGTACATCCACATCCACGTCCCCTGCCCGCCAGGCTGGGTGTATCCGCCCAAAGATACCGTGAAAATCGGCCGGCTGGCCGTGGAAACGGGGCTGTTCCCGCTGTTCGAGATCGAGAACGGGAAGTTCCGTTTCACCGGTCGCAGCAAGACCCAGGCAGAGCGGGGAAATCGTTTGCCTGTCGTCAACTACCTTGAGAAACAGGGGCGGTTCCGGAAGATGGATGCCGAGCAGTTGCGCCAGTTTCAGGCCAACGTGGATGCCAAATGGGAAGAATACCTGCGGAAGGTTGAAGAATAGAAAAGGGAAGGCCGCACGCAGACTCAGGGGAAAGCCGGGTCGCGCGGATGGCGGGCGGTTATTTCTTCTCCAGCTGAATCCGGACCATGGCGGCATATCGCTGTGCCGCCCCCATGTTGGCGATGACCGTATCCCGGCCACGGGAGCCTCGCCGGGCCATCTCCTCGGGATGATCGAGGAGTCGGACGATTCCCTCGAATAACTCCTCACCATTTCTTACAGTCACACCGGCCCCCGATTCCTCCAGGAGCGACCTTTCCTCCAGGAAATCATCCATGGAGGGTCCGTAAAAGACGACCTTGCCCCATGCAGCGGGCTCCAGGATATTCTGGCCTCCCTTCGGGACAAGGCTGCCGCCGCAGTACACGACAGTGGCCACGCTGTAAAGCTTGAACAGTTCCCCGATGACATCCACGAGTACAATCCGTTCGGTTTGCCGTGAGCGACCTTTCTGGATTTCCGAAAGGGTGATCACATCGTCGAAGCCGGCCGCACGTACCAGCGAAAGCACCGCCTGTGCGCGCTCGACATGTCGGGGAACGAGGACCAGCTTGAAATCCGGATGAATCTCCAGGAGGCGGCGATAGGTCGAAAGGACGACCGATTCCTCTCCCTCGTGGGTGCTACCCGCCACCAGCACCTCTTCCGATCCGCTGAAGTTCAGTTTCTTGAGCGTCTCCTGGTGATGTACCGGCGAGGCGTTGGCGGCCAGCCCGTCGTACTTTGCATTACCCAGGACATGCACCCGCTCTCTTGGGAGCCCCAGTTCCACAAGCCGTCGGGCATCCGCAGCGGAGATAACTCCCACATCCGCAACGTTGTTCAGAAGGGGCTTCCAGAAGAAACGCGTCAGACGATACCCCCGGAACGATCTCGGCGAAAGGCGGCCGTTCACCATCAGGGTCCGCACCCCCCGTTCCCTGCAGATCCGCAGGAAATTCGGCCATAGTTCCGTTTCCACCATGATGTAAACATCCGGGCGGACTCCGTCGAGCATCTTCCGGATGACCCGCGGGATGTCGAGGGGATAGTAAAGAAACGCCGATGCCTCTTTGACCATACGCCGGGCCATATCCTGACCCGTCTCCGTGCTTGTTGAGAAAACCAGGCAGGCGCCGGGATAGTGCTCCCGCAGGGACGCCACGATGGGAGCGGCGGCGGTTACCTCCCCGACGGAAACGGCATGGATCCAGATCCGGGGGTTTCCTTCCAATTCTTCGAAAAACCGGGGTTCGGTGTAACCGAACTTCCGCGTCAGGCTTTTCCTGTACTTCCCGGTCGTCCACATCTTGATGGCGTAGTAGGGAATCGCAAAGAGGCCTGCGACAAACATCAGAAGGTTGTATAAAAAAAACATGAACTCCCCGTTGCGAAAAGGATTCAGCCCCCCGGGGACCGGGGATGCGGCGAGGATCTTGGTTCTTTTCCAGGTGCCTGTCAAGGCCAATCAGCCCAGCCCATGCATTCCGGACTGACCGACCATCCGCAGGGGCGCGGCTGGGTCAAAGGAAGAATGCCCTGAATTGACAGGGGGATGCCAATTGTGTATGGAACCGACAGACAAACTCGGGAGGATATTCCGTGAAACGCATCGCCCCCTCAATCCTGTCCGCGGACTTCAGCAGGCTTGGAGAAGAAATCGCCGCCGTGGAGCGGGCCGGAGCAGACTGGATCCACATCGACGTGATGGACGGCCGTTTCGTGCCGAACATCACCATCGGGCCTGCCGTGGTCGGACACCTGAGGAAATGCACGAAGCTTCCCTTCGATGTCCACCTGATGATCGAGGAGCCGGAACGCTACATCGGCGCGTTTGCCGCAGCGGGCAGCGACTTCCTGACGATCCATGCCGAGGCCTCCCGCCACCTGCACCGGACCCTGTCCCAGATCCGGGAGAAGGGGATCAGCCCCGGGGTTTCCATCAATCCGGCGACCCCTCTGGCCCTGGTGGAAGAGATTCTCCCGGATGTGGATCTGCTTCTGATTATGACGGTCAACCCCGGATTCGGCGGGCAGAAGTTCATCAAAAGCATGATTCCGAAGATCCAGAAGGCGAGGGAGATGATCGACCGGATTGCTCCCCGGATCATTCTGGAGGTGGACGGCGGAATCACACCGGAGAACATCGGGCAGGTTTCCGCGGCCGGAGCCGGGGTCTTCGTGGCCGGGGCCGCCGTTTTCGGCGGTTCTGATTATGGAGAAAAGATCCGGCTTCTGAAAGAAGCCGCAGGCTGAATATGATCTCGGGATGCAACCAGGCCCCCCTCTCGAACCCGGGAGGGGGGCCTGGCTTTGCCTGTCTCAGGGCCTGTCTCAGGCCACCTGTCGAGCCATCTTCTCCTGCACGGCCTTCGCTTCCGCGACCATGCGCTCGAAGAGTTCCGCCACCGTCGGCTCGTCGTGAATCAATCCCGTGTTCTGGCCGATGGGAAGAATTCCCTTCTCCACGTCGCCGTCTTCCGTCGCCGCCTTGAAGAACCGGAAGGCGTTGGCCATGTAGGCCAGCTGCTTGGCATTGCCGTATCCGGAAGCAAGAACGCCAAGGAACAGCTTGAAAAATGGCACCTTGATCTGCCGGGCGATATCCTGGGAGCTGAAAAACGCCGATACCCAGTCCAATCCCTTCTTTGCCTGCTGGCGCGCCGCATCCGTGTCCATAACGCGGCAATAGATGCCGTCGATCCGCTTGGAGAAGACCGTGTCATAGACGTCTTTCTCTACGGACAGCTTTTTGAAATTTGCATGGAGCGGGCTTTCCTTCGTGTTCATCAGCCGCGTCCCCATGGCGATCCCTTCGGCCCCCAGGGCCAGTGCGGCTGCCAGTCCCCTTCCGTCGGCAAAGCCGCCGGCGGCGATGACGGGAATCTTCAGAACATCCGCCAGGCTCGGCACCAGGACCAGGGACGTGACCTCCTCACCATGGGCTGCCGCCTCGTTCCCCGTGGCGATGACGCCGTCGGACCCATAATCCTGCGCTCGCAGGGCATGGCGCGCATTGACCACCGTGGCGACCACCTTGCCGCCGTATTCATGGGCACGCTTGACGATCCAGTCTCCTTTGCCGAGGGCGAAATTGATGACCGGGACCTTCTCCTCCAGAAGAATCTTGGCGTTTTCCATCGCCCCCGGAAACAGCAGGGAGGCGTTCGCACCAAAGGGTTTGTCCGTAAGCGTCCGGATCTCCCGGATGGCCTTCCGGGTTTCTTCCCCCCCCAGCGCTCCAGTGGCCAGAATGCCAAGCCCTCCGGCGTTGGAAACGGCCGCTACCATTTTCGGTGTGCTGATCCAGCTCATGCCGGACAGCAGAATGGGATACTGAATTCCAAAAAGCTCCGTTATCTTCGTCTTCACAGCCTGACTCCTCATGCCTTAATCGGACCCCCCTCCCCGGACGGGGAGAGGGGCTATTCCTCAAACAAAACAACCACTTTTGCGGTTATCCTTATCTCGTCTGGAGATACCGACCGATGGTCATGATCTCCGCTTCCTTCGTCCCCTCGTACAGCTCCAGGATCTTCGCATCCCGGTACCACTTCTGTACC
>PHBD01000031.1 GCA_002841865.1 Deltaproteobacteria bacterium HGW-Deltaproteobacteria-19 | reverse complement strand
CCCGCAAAGTCATCTGTCTGAGCGCCGCCAGGCGCGAGTTATGACTTTGCAGCGGAGCGAGACGATGCAGGGTCGAAAAAACGCTTCTGAGCGCGAGGGGAGTCCCTCTCCCGGAATGCTCGAACGTCGTACAACCCGTCGCCGATCAATTCCTTGTGAATTGTGATTGTGGAAGGGTAAGGGGAGGTTGATGGATCCCGTTCTGGGCCTGAAGATCGACGTGGACACGTATCAGGGGATGAAGAAAGGGGTTCCGCGTCTCCTGGGCATCCTGAAGGATTTCGGCCTGAAGGGGACCTTCTTTCTCAGCATCGGCCCCGACGCCTCGGGCCGGGCGATCCTCCAGCTCCTGAAAAATCGGCGGTTCCTGAAGAAGATGCTCCGGACGAATGCCCCGGGGCTCTATGGCTTCCGGACGGCCCTTTACGGCACCCTCCTGCCGTCGCCCATGATCGCCCTGTCCTTTCCCGGGCTGGTCCGGCGGATCCTGGATGAGGGCCACGAGGTCCAGTTCCACGCCTGGGACCACCGGCGCTGGCAGGACGACCTCGCGGAGAGACCCCGGGAGTGGATCGAAGACTGGTTCGAGAAGGGAACCGAGGGATTTCGTTCCCTCACGGGCCGGCGGCCCACGGCCTTCGGCGCCCCTTCCTGGAGGGTCGATGACCGGGTCCTGGAAATCCTGGGGCGATACCGGTTCGAGTATCTGAGCTGCACCCGTGCGGCGGAGCCTTTCGTGTACGATACCCTGGGGATTCCCGAGATTCCCTCGGATCTGCCCTGCTTCGAGGAGGCCGGCATCGAGGGGGCGACGGAGACGGTCCTCCGGACCCTCCGGGGAGGGGGACGCCATGTGCTTCCCGTCCACGCCGAGGCGGAGGGGGGCATCTGGGACCGGCCCTTCATGGCCCTTCTTGAACGGGTCCGGTCCGCCGGCTGCCGCGTTGCAACCCTGGGGGAAATGAAAGAGGAAATGGATACCGCGACGCTCCCGCGGCGAAATCCCCGCCTGGAGCTTCTTCCGGGCCGGGCATTTCCGTGCGCGGTCTGAAAGAGCGGAATACCCGACAAAACCGGCCGGGTTTCGGACAGCAAAAGACAATCAGGAGAGGTTATGAGAAAAAACAGATGGATTTTCCTCGGGATACTCGTCGTATTCCTGGTCGTGCTGCCGCTGCTTTCATCTCTCGTCGACCTGTACGTCGACTGGCTGTTTTTCGCCGAGACCGGTTACACGGGTGTCTTCATGAAAACCCTGACGACACAGATCGCCTCCGGGGCCGTTTTAGCCCTGCTGTTCCTTGGCGTTGCTCTGGCGAACCTGTTCATCGCCGGCCGGGCCGAGTTCCCCCAGCCGAGTTCGTACCAGATCGGCGGCACGCCCCTCCCGATCCCTCCCGGCGCCGTAAAAAAGGTGCGGCTGATTGTCACGGGCCTGATCCTGTTTTTTGCGACGATCATGATAGGCAAATGGGGGGCCTCCCTGTGGGATGACATCCTGCTGTTCCAGAACGCCCTGAACGTCGGCGTCAACGACCCGGTCTTCGGAAAGGACATCGGTTTTTATCTCTTTCAATATTCCCTTTTCGACTCCCTCAAGCAGGTCGTTGATTTCTGCCTGATCCTGGCTGTCCTTGTGACGGGGATTTTCTACTTCCTGAGCGGCGGTGTCCTGCTGACCCAGCGTCAGATCCGGGTCGATCCCCGGGTAACCCGCCACCTTGGGTTTCTGCTGGGGCTCCTGATCGTGAACATGGGTTTCGGATTTTACCTGGACTCGCTGCGCATGCTCTATTCCGATCACGGGGTCGTCTTCGGCGCGAGTTATACCGATGTCCACGCCAGGCTCCTGGGTTACCGGATCCTGACGGTGCTTGCCCCTCTCGCCGGTATCGGCGTGATCCTGGGAATCCACAAGAAATCCATGAAATGGGCGACGATTCCCCTGGGGCTGGCGTTCGTCGTTTATTTCCTGGGCGTTGCGATCTACCCGGCGGTCCTGCAGAAATTCAAGGTTGCGCCCAACGAGCTGCTCCTGGAGGCACCGTATATCGAAAACAACATCCGCCTCACCCGTCTCGGCTACGACCTGGACCGCATCCAGGAAATCCCCTTCGACGTCGCCTACAACCTCACGGGCCGGGACATCGATCGGAACGATGCAACCATCCGGAACATCCGCCTCTGGGATCATGCCCCGCTGCTCCGCACCTACAGCCAGTTGCAGCAGATCCGGACGTATTACCGGTTCATGGACGTCGACAACGACCGCTATACCGTCGACGGGAAGTATCTTCAGGTCATGCTGTCGCCGCGGGAGCTGTCCTACAACGACCTGCCGAGCAAGACCTGGATCAACGAGCGCCTGATTTTCACCCACGGCAACGGCCTGACCCTGGGACCGGTGAGCCGGATCAGCAAGGAAGGGCTGCCGGAGTTCTTCATCAAGGATATACCGCCGGCGAGCGAAACGGACCTGAAGGTGAAGCGGCCGGAGATCTATTACGGGGAGATGTCCAACGATTATGTCATCGTGAAGACGAAGATCCCCGAGTTCAGCTATCCGACTCCCGAAGGCAATATCTACACGTCCTATGCGGGAACCGGGGGAGTGTCGGCAGGGTCCCTGGCCCGACGGCTGCTTTTCTCCATGAAGTTCCAGACGGAAAAGATCTTTTTTTCCTCCGACATCACCGCCGAGAGCAAAATCCTGATCTACCGGAACGTCCGGGAGCGGATCCGGAAAATCGCCCCGTTTCTCATCTTCGATGCGGACCCGTACCTGGTGATCAACGAAGAGGGAAAACTGGTATGGATGGTCGACGCCTACACGGCATCGTCCCGGATGCCTTACTCGAAGCCGGCGCCCCGCACCAACCCGCTGGTCCGGAACGCCAACTACATCCGGAACGCCGTCAAGGTCACCATGGACGCCTATGACGGCAACGTCCTTTTTTACATCAGCGATCCCGGCGACAGCATCATCCAGGTCTACATGCGCATCTTCCCGAAACTGTTCCGGAGCCTGGACGAGATGCCGGCCGACCTGAAGCGCCACATCCGCTATCCCCAGTCGCTTCTGCAGCTTCAGGCCTCCATGTACTCAGCCTACCACATGACGGATCCGAAGGTCTTCTACAACAAGGAGGACCTCTGGGAAGTTCCGATCTTCAACGAAAAGTACATGCAGCCGTACTACACGATCATGAAGCTGCCCGACGCGAAGAGGGAGGAGTACATCCTGCTCCTTCCCTACACGCCGGCCAAGCGGGACAACCTGGCGGCGTGGCTGGCGGCGCGCTGCGACGCCCCCGGGTACGGAAAGCTGGTGGTCTATACCTTCCCCCGCGACCGGCTCATCTTCGGGCCCAAGCAGGTGGACGCTCGGATCAACCAGGATTCCTACATCTCCCAGCAGTTGACCCTCTGGAGCCAGCATGGCTCGCGGGTGATCCGTGGGAGCCTGCTGGTCATTCCCATCGAGCGGTCCCTCCTGTACGTGCAACCTCTGTACCTTGCCGCCTCGGACGCCGTCGGGCTTCCTGAGCTGCGGCGGGTCATCGTCGCCTACGAGAACGAGGTGGTGATGGAGGAGAACCTCGACCTGGCCCTCCAGCGCCTTTTCGGGGCCAGGAAGGCGGCCGTCGCCTCCGCAGCGGGAGCGGTGACACCTGCGGTGGAGCAGAAGGCGTCTCTGCGCGAACAAGCCTCGGAGGCCATGAAGGCCTATCAGCGGGCCATGGAGATGCAGCGGCAGGGAAACTGGGCCGGCTATGGGGAAGAGGTCCGCAAGCTGGAGCAGATCCTGAAGAAAATGGCCAATTAACTTATCCGTAACGGGGAAACGAAATCGGGAACACTGCAGGTCCGGCTGACGCCGGGCCGCGCATACCCTCTCCATCTCCATCGGACACGCCTGCTGATGAATCTTCTGAGACGCCTCTACGACTGGGTCCTCCACTGGGCCGATACCCCTTACGGGGTCCCGGCCCTGTTTGTTCTTTCCTTTGCGGAGGCATCTTTCTTTCCCATCCCGCCGGATCCGCTCCTGATCGCCCTGGTGCTGGGAGCCCAATCCAAGGCCTTCCGCTTCGCCGCCAACTGCACGGCAGCCTCCGTTCTGGGGGCGCTCCTGGGCTACGGAATCGGATACTTCGTCTGGTGGGACGCTCCGAACGTGTTTTCCCCGGTGGCCCTGTTCTTCTTCGACCACGTGCCCGGATTCACCGTGAACATGTTCCGCTACATCCAGGGACTCTTCGAGACCTGGAACTTCTGGATCATTTTCACCGCCGGTTTCACCCCCATTCCCTACAAGGTCTTCACCGTCTCCGGCGGCGCTTTCGACGTGAACCTGCCCATGTTCCTGGTCGCGTCGATCATCTCCCGGGGCGCCCGGTTTTTCCTGGTAGCGCTCCTGATCTGGAAGTTCGGGGGGCCGATCAAGAGCTTCATCGACCGCTACTTCAACGCACTGGCCGTCCTTTTCACCGTGCTTCTCATCGGCGGCTTCGCCGCCATCAAGTATTTCGTGTAACGCCCCGGGGATCGTGCCGGGGCACTGCAACGCCTCATCCCGTTGACGCAGCCCCGGCTTGCCTGTAGACTGTCGCCGGGTCCCGCCGTCGTGCGCCGGAACGGGGCCCCGGGGGGAGAAGCCGCCCGAAACAACCCGCAAAGGAGGAAGACCGGCGATGGAAACCCTGCTCTGCAAACACTGGCACCACTGCCGGTCCGGGGACGTGGCCCAGTTCCTGGACACCGACCCCGAACGCGGGCTCTCGGTGTTTGAGGTCAAACACCGCCAGGAGAAGTTCGGACCCAATACAGTGACCGTCAAGAAGCGAACCGGTCCCTTCATGCGCTTCCTCAAGCAGTTCCACCAGCCTCTTGTCTATATCCTTCTGGCCGCCGGGGGAACTACCGCGCTCCTTCGGGAATGGGTCGATTCCTCGGTCATCCTGGGGGTCGTCCTGGTCAACGCCGTCATCGGCTACATCCAGGAGGACAAGGCCGAGCGGGCCATCGAGTCCCTGAAGAACCTGATGGCCACCTCTTCGACGGTTCTCCGGGACGGAAAGCACGTCACTGTTCCCTCGGCGGAACTCGTGCCCGGTGACGTCGTCCTCCTCCAGTCGGGCGACAAGGTCCCGGCGGACCTGCGCCTCCATATTTCGCGGGAACTGCGGATCGACGAGTCGGCCCTCACGGGAGAGTCGGTTCCCGTGGAGAAAACGGAGGCGGAGCTGCCGCCCGAGACGATCCTGGCCGACCGGAAGAACATGGCCTATGGCGGGACGCTTGTTGCCTACGGACAGGGCCGGGGGATCGTCGTCGCCACGGGAGACAAGACGGAAACGGGCCGGATCTCCGAGCTGGTCGCCGGGGCGGCGGACCTGTCGACCCCCCTGACGAAGAAGATCGCCCGGTTCAGCACGATCCTCCTCTGGGCCATCCTGGTCCTGGCGGGCCTGACCTTCGGCGTCGGACTCTGGAGGGGCGAGAGCGCCGTCGACATGTTCATGGCCGCCGTCGCACTGGCGGTGGGGGCTATCCCGGAGGGGCTTCCCGCGGCGGTGACGATCACGCTGGCCATCGGCGTGAGCCGCATGGCCAGGAAACGGGCCATCATCCGGAAGCTTCCCGCCGTGGAGACCCTGGGCAGCACCACCGTCATCTGCTCCGACAAGACGGGGACCCTGACAGAGAACCAGATGACGGTCCGCAGGATCTACGCGGGAGGAGAATTTTACAGCGTCTCCGGGGTCGGCTACACCCCGGAAGGTTCGTTCTCGATTGCGGAGAAGGATCTCCAGGCGCCGCTCCCGGAGGCACTGGCGGAATGCCTGCGGGCGGGTCTCCTCTGCAATGACGCCCGTCTCCTCCGGGAGGATGAAGCCTGGAAGATCCAGGGAGACCCCACGGAGGGAGCCCTGATCGTTGCCGCCGCCAAGGGAGGAATGGACGTGGAGGAGACGGTCGACGCCTTTCCGCGTCTCGACTCCATCCCCTTCGAGTCGGAGCGTCAGTACATGGCCACCCTCCACGGCGGCGGGCAGGAGGGTGCCGGGATCGTCTACCTCAAGGGGGCCGTGGAAAAGATCCTGACGAAGTGCGAACGCTTCCTCGACACCGGCGGCGGCCTCCAGCCGGTGGATCGCCCGGCGGTCCACCGAGCGGCGGAGGACATGGCCGCCGGGGGCCTTCGCGTGCTGGCCCTTGCCCGGAAGGAAACGACGGCTGAAAGCGGCCGCATAGGCCAGGATGATGTGTCTTCCGGCCTGACGTTTCTCGGGTTTCAGGGAATGATCGATCCGCCGCGGCCGGAGGCCCTGGAGGCCGTGCGGCTCTGCCGGGCCGCCGGGATCGAGGTGAAGATGATCACCGGGGACCACGCCCTGACGGCCGCGACGATCGCCCGCCAGATCGGGATCGGGCGGGCGGACGGCGGGGAGGGGGCCGCCCCGGCGGCCCTGACCGGCCAAGACCTGGCGCATCTTGGCGACGACGAGATGATCCGGGCCGCGGCGGAGGTCTCCGTCTTTGCCCGGGTCGCGCCGGAGCAGAAGCTGCGCCTCGTGGAGGCGCTCCAGGCCCGCGGGCAGATTGTGGCCATGACGGGGGACGGCGTCAACGACGCCCCGGCCCTGAAGCAGGCCGACATCGGTGTGGCCATGGGCATCACCGGAACCGATGTGGCCAAGGAGGCGGCGGACATGGTCCTCACGGACGACAACTTCGCCTCCATCACGCGGGCCGTGGAAGAGGGGCGCCGCGTTTTCGACAACCTCGTGAAGTTCATCATCTGGACGCTCCCGACGAACGGCGGCGAGGGGCTGGTCATCCTGGCCGCCATCCTGACGGGAACGACCCTGCCGATTCTTCCCGTCCAGATCCTCTGGATCAACATGACCACGGCGGTCCTCCTGGGCCTGATGCTGGCCTTCGAGCCCCAGGAGAAGGACGTCATGGAGCGACCGCCCCGGGACCCCCGGGCGCCGCTCCTCGACAAGGTGATGATCGGCCGGATCCTCCTGGTGACGATCCTCATGCTGGGGGCCGTCTTCTCCCTCTTCCTCCGGCAGAAGGGACAGGGATATCCCATCGAGGTCGCCCGCACGGTGGCGGTCAACCAGTTTGTCATGATCGAGCTCTTCTATCTCTTCAACTGCCGGTCCCTGACCCGCTCCGCCTTCCGCATCGGCTTCTTCATCAACCCCTGGGTCCTGGTCGGATCGGCCATGATGGTGGTCCTCCAGCTTCTGTTCACCTACACCCCCGTCATGAACCGGCTCTTCCAGACGGCCCCTGTCTCCGTCCGGGATTGGGGTATCATCTTGTTGATATCATATGGTGTTTATCTTGCCATCGGCCTGGAAAAGATGGTGCGAAACCGGAAGAAATCCTGAATCGAAACCTTCGAGGAGCAAATCATGGGCAAGACGGTGGATCTGATGCTGGACGAGATCGGCGGAATCATCCGGGGCGGCCTCGATGAGGACGGGACACTCCACATCCTGAGGATACTCGACGGTCCCGTCTACCCGAGGGAGTTCCTGGAGGAGATGACGCTCTACAGCGAGCTGCTCCCGCTGGGGCGCGAGCATCCTTTCACGCCTGAGCAGCGCTGCCTTCACTTCCTGTGGGACGCCTTCGACAGGCTCCCCGTGTGCCTGGACGCGAATTTCGGGATCCTGTTCCGGAGGCTGATCGCGGAGCGCCTGTTCAAGAAGTGCGGTGCCGGGTTCATCGCGGAGGAGAACTGCAGGTTCAACTTCGGGCAGAACATCGAGGTCGGCGATTTTGTC
Organism: Deltaproteobacteria bacterium HGW-Deltaproteobacteria-19; assembly: GCA_002841865.1. GTDB lineage: Bacteria > Desulfobacterota > Syntrophia > Syntrophales > PHBD01 > PHBD01. The sequence continues at coordinate 25,904 of PHBD01000031.1, read as the reverse complement.
TTTTTCAACCGGGGCGTATTCGTGGATTCCAAGGGCGGCGTCACCATCGGCAACCATGTGGCGCTGACGGAAGATGTGCGGATATTCACGCACAGCCACTCGGAGGCGTCTCACATCATCCGGGAATACAGGCCGGTTGTCATCCGGGATTATGCGAAGATCTATTCCGGTGCCGTCATCCTGCCGGGGGTCACCGTCGGGGAACAGGCCATCGTCGCCTCGCGCGCCATGGTTGTGAAGGACGTCCCCGCCAATGCACTCGCGGCCGGGATCCCCGCGCAGGTCGTCCGGATGCGGAAGACGGAGGGGAGGGAGGGGGAGGGGTTGGACCACCTCTGGCTGTTCTGACGACCTCGCAAAAAACCCGGATACTGCGTTGCGCTGCATCCTTCGTCGTTGCGGCGTACGGACAGAGTACGCCTCACTCCTCAGGACTTGCGCACCTTGTCTGCGGGTTTTTTTCGAGGTCGTTCCGGATCCATTCCGGGATTCATTCCACCATGCCTCTGTCGCGTTTTTCCTGGTGCCGGAGAAAACTGCCCATGCCCGTCTTCAGGCGGCCGAATCCCATGGCCTCGTAAAACCCTTCTTTCCCCGGACTGGCATAAAGAATGACGTTGCAGGGACCGACCTTTTTCAGGATCGTCTCCAGGATCCTCCTGCCCAGCCCCCGGCCCTGATGTTCCGGTGTCACCACCATGTCATACACAGCCGCCTGGTAGGCCCCGTCGGAAATGGCCCGTCCGAAGCCGATGATCCGCTCACCCGAGTAAACAAAGACGACCGCCTCGCTGTTTTCGAAGGCCCGGCGGTGGCGTGCGTGGTCGTAAGAGCCCATCCCCGCCTCCCGGAGAGCGGTCTGAATCTGGTGCCAGTCTATCCCCTTGCAGTCTTCCTTGATCCTGTATTCCATCGTCTGTCCTCCCGGAAATGCCGTGCGGGCGGTCCTTGCGAACTGCCGGGATTCCTGCCCGCGGGTCGACATGATCGGGCCGGATCATACTACACTTCATGGCCGGAGTGATAGCGGCCAATGCAGAAATGAGGCATGAAATGCGGGCGGGTCCTGATTCCGGGGATTCAGAGGAAAAGTGGTTGCGCCGCGGGCCGATTGATATTATCAATCCACGTCAGTCGCCTGTCTTCAAACTCATCTTACGGATAAGGAGGCGGAGCATGGCCAGAAAGATCGCCTTAACGAACCAGAAGGGCGGCGTCGGCAAGACAACCGCCGCCCTGGGGCTCGCCGGCGGGTTGACCCGCCGGGGGAAGCGGGTCCTTCTGGTGGATCTGGACGCCCAGGGAAACGCCTCGGCCTCCCTGGGGCTCATCATCGGGGCTGACGGGCGGACCGTCAAGGACCTCCTGGCGGAGGGCGGGAATCCTTCGGACTATCTCGTTGCCACGGGGGAAGGGGATGTCCTGCCGGCCAACAACGCCCTCAAGGACATAGAGCCATTCCTGCACCGGGACGACGGCGTGCGGCGCCTGAAAAAACTCCTCGCCCCCCTTGAGCGATCCTACGACTTTATGCTCTACGATTGCCCGCCCAGCATCAACGTCTTTACACGGAGCGCCCTGGCGGCGGCGGACGAGGTCATCGTCCCGGTGGAAGTGGGATTCTTCGCCATCCTCGGACTCAAGCAGCTTCTGGAGGAGATCGAGGGAATCCGGAAAGAATACAACCGCGCCTTGAAGCTCCGGGGAGTCCTGCTCTCCAAGTTCGACCGGCGGACGGTCCTGTCCGACCAGATCCTGCAGGTTCTCCGGGACGACCTGGGAGAACGCCTGCTTCGCACGGCCATCCGGGTCAACGTGGACCTGGTGAAGGCCCAGATCGCCCAGAAGAGCATTTTCGACTACAGTCCCCGAAGCGCCGGGACGGAGGATTTCTGGGCACTGACGGAGGAAATACTGAATGGCTAGGAAGAACGAAGAACTGCTCAGGAAGCTGAGCGCCCTGAAGCCGTCGACGCCGACCCGTACAAGGGCTGTAAAAGCGACGAAGGGAAAGGCGTTGGACGGTACAGAGAAGGAGAGCGGCGGGAAGAAGGCCTCCGGCTCGACGGGGGTTCGGAAGGCGAAGCCCTCGGCCCCGGGCGCGATGAAAAGGAAAGCGGCTTCCGGAACGGCAACCGCAGCCACAGGCAAAAAACCTGCACGATCGAAATCCTCCTTGGTGAAAGCGGTGAAAGTGGACAGGGCGCCGGAACCAGCTGGACCGATCGGGAAAAAGGCGGTGCCGGAAACTGCGGCTCGACTGGCCGGGGGCCGGGAGGAAGCGGTTCAGCCGCCGCCGTTCAACCGGGAGGAAGCGTCGCCGGCGTCGGACGGCTCCGGGACGACGGTCCGCTGGAATGCCTGGAAAGCAGGCTTGTTTCAGGCCGTTCCGGGAGCGGACTGGGGGGCCTTTGGGGAGGCGTCGAACGCGGTCTGCCAGGAGGCGTCCCGTTTCCGGCAACTCTGGTTTGACGGCTTGCTTCGCTGTACCCGCCTCATGATCGATGTCGCGGATCTGCACTGGAAGGTCATGCTGGGCCTGGGCCGACCGTGGACAGGAGGGCGCTGATGGAGTTGCAGGGGTTCCAGCGGAAATATCTCCGCGGCCTGGCGCATGGGATCAAGCCGCTGGTCCTGATCGGTCAGGCGGGTCTCACCGAAGGTGTACTGACGGCCGCGCAAGGGGCCCTGGCAGAGCACGAGCTGATCAAGGTCAAGTTCAACGATTTCAAGGAGAAAGACCAGAAGGGGGAACTTGCCGCCCGAATCGAGGCCTCCACCGGGGCGACCCTTGTGGGGCTCATCGGCCACACGGCGATTTTCTATCGAATGCAGCCGGATCCGAGCCGGCGGCGAATCCAGCTTCCCCGCCGCACTTCCTGACGGGGATTTCCGGAAACGGCGGCGCGCCCTTTCCGGTGGTTCGATTCGGTCCATCCCATCGAAACTCTTCAAGAGTCACGGTTGATCGCCCGCGATATTTCGTTGACCTCCCCGTGGAAATCTGCTAATTACTCCGTTGCCGGTTCAGGAATCGGCCGATATTACAGGGAAACGTGTTGATTCTGTGATCGATCTGCATACCCATACCATCTTCAGCGACGGAGAGCTGATCCCCTCCGAAATGGCCCGGCGGGCCCAGGACAGGGGATATCGCGCCCTCGCCATCACCGATCACGGGGACCATTCCAATGTGGATTTCATCGTTCCCCGGGTGGCGAAGGCCTGCCGCAAACTGTCGGATGCATTGGGAATGCCCGTCATTCCGGGCATCGAACTGACCCACGTTCCGCCGGAATATATCGCCGAACTGGTTCGGGAGGCCCGGGAACGGGGCGCCCGCCTCGTTGTCGTCCATGGGGAGACCATCGCCGAGCCCGTCCTGCCGGGAACGAACCGGGCCGCCATTGAGGCGGCCGTGGATATCCTCGCCCATCCGGGGCTGATTACGGAGGCCGATGTGTTGCGGGCGAAAGAGCAGGGCGTTTGCCTGGAGATCTCAGCCCGGAAGGGGCACAGCCTCACGAACGGTCATGTCGTTGCCCTGGCCCGCCGATTCGAAGTTCCCCTGGTTCTCAATACGGACAGCCACGGCCCGCAGGATCTCATCACCCGCGACCAGGCCGTCCGGGTGGCCCTCGGGGCCGGCATGAACCTCCGGGAAGTGGAAGAGATGATGAAAAACTCCGAGGAGCTAGTCCGGCGGGCCACCGCCGGGGGGTCCTGATTCCGTCCGGGGCAGCGCCCCGTGCCCGCCATCACCCCTCCCTGCGGTTTCAGCCTGCCTGGAAGAAATGTGTCATGAAACGGAAAAAAGAGACAAAAGCCAAGAAGTCCAAACGATCAAACGGATCGCTGAAGATCTGCCTCCTGACCTACCGCGGCAATCCGGCCAGCGGCGGGCAGGGGGTCTACATTAAATACCTGAGCCGCGCTCTTCGGGACCTGGGTCACAAGGTGGACGTCATCTCGGGCCCACCCTATCCGGAAGTGGTGGAGGGAGTCACCCTTCACAAGCTGCCGGGCCTGGACCTGTACAACCCGGATCACCTCTTCCGCCCGGCCCGGTACCGGGATCTCCTGTCGCCCGTCAACACGATGGAGTTCCTGGACATGTGCCTGGGAGGGTTTCCCGAGCCCCGGACCTTCGGCACCCGAGTCCACCGCTGGTTTTGCGACCGGAAGCCGGCGTATGACGTCATCCATGACAACCAGTGCCTCTCCTGGGGCATTCTGGACCTGGAAAAGCTCGGCTACCCGACGGTGGCCACGATCCACCACCCCATCACGGTGGACCGCGATACGGAGATCGATGCCGCTCCCAACATTCTGAAAAGACTAAAGGTACGCCGCTGGTACACCTTTCTCGACATGCAGATCAAGGTCTCCCGGCTGTTCTCCCGGATCATCACCGTCTCCGAGTGTTCGAAGGGGGACATCAGCCATTCCTTCGGTGTGCCGGAAGACAGGTTCCGGGTGGTGCCCAACGGCATCAACATGGACTATTTCTACCCCGCCAACGGAAACGGGCGCCCGGAGAACACGATCCTCGTGACCAACAGCGCCGATACGCCCCTCAAGGGGCTCCGGTACCTCCTGGAAGCCGTCGATTCCCTCCGGCGGCGCCGTCCGGTCAAGCTCACCGTCATCGGTCAGCCCAAGAAGGACGGGGCCATCGAGCGGCAGGTCCGGGACCTCCGGCTGGGGGACACGGTAACGTTCACCGGCCGGATCGCCTGGGAGGACTTTGCCGGGTATTACGCCAAGGCCACGATGGCCGTCATCCCCTCGCTCTACGAGGGATTCGGGATGCCCGCCGGCGAAGCGATGGCCTGCGGCGTACCGGTCATCAGCACAACCGGCGGGGCGCTGCCGGAAGTGGTGGGCGATGCCGGCATCCTGGTTCCCCCGGCCGACCGGGAGGCCCTGGAGAAAGCGATCGAGGATCTCCTGGACAACCCCAAAAAACGGGAAGAACTCGGCCGGGCCGGCCTTGAGCGCGTAAAAGGGGCGTTCACCTGGCGGCATGCCGCCCAGCGGGGCGTGGATGTCTACCGGGAGGCCATGAATGCTCACCGTCGACTTTGATCGCCTGGACCTGCGGCCGGGAATGAGGGTTCTCGATGCAGGCTGCGGGACGGGCCGGCATATCTGCGAGGCCTTCCGGAGGGCCGATGTCACGGCCGTGGGGCTGGACCTGAACGAGAACGACCTCCGCAAGGCCGGGGGCACGCTCTGGGTCATGAGCCAGGAGGGCTCGTGCCGGGGCAATGTCATGGCCCTCAAGTCGGACGTGACGCGACTGCCTTTCCCGGACGGGGCATTCGACGTCGTCATCTGTTCGGAGGTGCTGGAGCACATCCCGGACAACCGGAAGGCCGTATCCGAGCTGATGAGGGTTCTCAAACCGGGCGGGGATCTGGTTGTGAGCGTGCCCCGCTGGCTCCCGGAGCGGATCTGCTGGGCTCTCTCGGAGGCCTATCACAACGAGCCGGGAGGCCACATCCGGATCTATCGGAAGCAGGAGATTCGGAGGCTTCTGGAGGAGGCGGGCGCCACGTGCCGGGGGATCGATTACCGGCATGGTCTTCACGCTCCCTACTGGTGGCTCAAGTGCCTCGTCGGCCACAAGCGGGAAGACTCGCGGCCGGTCAATCTCTACAAGCGTTTTCTCGAGTGGGACATCATGGAGAAACCCCGGCTCACGGGAATCCTGGACCGGATGCTGAACCCGCTGATCGCCAAGAGCGTCGTATTTTACCTGAAGAAGGGTTGTTGACATGGAGCGCACACTGACCCGCCCGGCCCTGAAGCCGGATCTGAAACTGGATATGGAGGCCACCGCCGGATTCATCGCCGGCGTGCAGAAGACAAATGGGGAAATTCCCTGGTCCGTCGGCGGCAAGACGGATCCTTGGGATCACGTGGAAAGTGCCATGGGGCTGGTCGTGGCCGGATATCTCGAAGAAGCGCGTCGGGCCTACCAGTGGCTGGCGGACACGCAGCTCCCGGACGGAAGCTGGTGGTCCGGGGTCCGGGATGGCGTCGTGGAGGACTCGTCAAAGGACTCCAACTTTTCCTCCTACGCCGCCGTTGGCGTTTTCCATTACGGCCTGGTCACCGGCGACTGGGACGATGCGTTCTCCTTCTGGCCGATGGTCGAGGGAGGGATCGAATTTGCACTGGCTCTCCAGGCCCCGACGGGGGAGATCTACTGGGCCCGGAACAAGGAAGGCGTTGCCGATCCCATGGCCCTCCTGACGGGATCCAGCTCGATTTTCATGAGCGTCAAGTGCGCCCTGGCCATGGCGGAACGCCAGGGTCTGAAGAGGCCCCGCTGGGAGGAAGCACTCAAAAAGCTTGGCCACGCCATCCTGTACAAACCGAACCGCTTCAACATGATCAAGTCCCGCTTCTCCATGGACTGGTACTACCCGGTTCTCTGCGGCGCCCTCCAGGGACAGGACGCCCGGCGGCGCATCGACCGCTACTGGGAGCGGTTCGTTGTTCCCGACTGGGGGGTCCGGTGCGTCTGCGACCGGCCCTGGGCAACAATGGCGGAGACGTCGGAGCTGGTCCTCGCACTGGACGCGGTCGGGGAGCATGAGCGGGCCAAGGCCGTCTTCAACTGGATCCTGGACAAGAAGTACGACGATGGTTCCTACTGGATGGGGGTGACGTTTCCCGACGCCGTCATCTGGCCGGAGGAGCGGACGGCATGGACGGCAGCGGCGGTTCTCCTGGCCTATGACGCCCTCTGTGGACTGACCCCGGGAGGCCGCCTGTTCCGGCACGGTTTCTGGGAAAACGGGAAGCCCCGTTGAGGGGAGGACCGGCGGCGGTCCGGAGGGTCCCGTGCTGAGAGAACACCGCCCATATATCCTCAAGCGCCTGGATCAGGCCTTCCAGGTCTGGTACGCGGAATACTTTCTCAGGCCCCATTTCGATTACCTGGGCCGGGGGGGCACCTACATGAAGCCCTGGCACGTCGAGGTCTTCGGCGGGCCCATTTCGCTCGGAGACTATGCCCACGTCATCGCCGCCCCCGACAAGAGAGTCCGCCTTACCGTCTGGTCCACCCTGGAGACGGGAGGCCGAATCAGCATCGGCGATTATTGTCTCCTGTGTCCCGGCGTGAGGATCTCCGCCGCCCGGGAAATCATCATCGGCAACAGCTGCATGATGGCCCACGGGGCCTACATTACCGACGCGGACTGGCATGGCCTCTATGACCGTTCCAATTCGGCCTTGGCAGTGGCCCCCGTGAGGCTCGGCAACAACGTTTGGATCGGAGACAGCGCCATTGTCTGCAAGGGTGTCACCATCGGCGACCACAGCGTCGTCGGTGCCGGTGCCGTTGTGACCAGGGACGTGCCTCCCTATACGGTGGTGGCGGGCAATCCCGCCGCGCTGGTGAAGGAGCTGGATCCTGCGATGCCCATGAAGACGCGGGCGGACTGGATGGCCGATCCCCGGGGGCTGGCGGAGGAGTTCGCGATCATCGACCGGCACCACACGAAGGGCAACACCTGGGCCGGCTGGATCCGGTCCCTGCTCTTCCCCCGCAAGGGAGACTGACGCTATCGTGGCCGCACTCCCGCGGATGGATGGCCGGATCAGGGCGCGGAGGCTCTCACGGGAACCCCTTTCGGGGAGCAGATCCATCCCCCTGTGAGGAAGGGCCGCGAGGAACTCGTGAAAAATCGGTTATCGTGGAAGTCGAGCTAAGAAAGGGAATACAGATAAAATGAAAGTCGCCATCATCGCTCCGCCTTATCCCCTGGAGGAGGCGCCGGCGCCGCCCCTCGGGGTCAGCTATGTTGCCGCCGCCTTTGAGCGGGCCGGAGCGGAAGTCCGGATCTTCGACTATATCGTCAGCCGCTACACGCCGGAAAAACTGAAAGCCCAGCTTGACGCCTTCCAGCCCGACGCCGTGGGCGGCACGTCGGTAACCCTGAACTTTCCCGCAGCGGCGCAGATCGTCTCCGCCGTCAAGGAGCACAACCCGGACATCGTCACGATGATGGGGGGCCCCCATGTATCCTTCGATGCCGCGGGAACCCTGAACACTTATCCCGGCATCGACCTCATCGTCCGCGGTGAGGGAGAGAACACGATCGCCGAACTCCTGCCCGCCCTCAAGGAGCGGAAGAAATGGAAGGACATCCTCGGGCTGTCCTTCCGCGACAATGGTTCCGTGACGGAGACCGGGACCCGACCCTTCATCCCCGACCTGGACGACCTTCCCCTGCCGGCCCGCCATCTCCTGCCCCTGTCGCGCTACCAGGCCCTGGGTTATCCGGTGAGCATCATCACGAGCCGGGGCTGTCCCTATTCCTGCATCTTCTGCCAGGGCCGGCGGATGGTGGGCAAGAAGGTGCGGCAGCGGACTGCATCCCGGGTGGTGGACGAGATCGAGCACATCCTGTCCTACGGCATCGACCGGATCAACGTGGCCGACGACCTCTTTGTATCGAACAAGAAGAAAGTGCGGGACGTCTGCGACGAGATCCGGCGGCGGGGACTGAAATTCACCTGGAGCGCTTTCGCCCGGGTAAACACGGTGGATCCGGAGACCCTGGCGCTCATGCGCGACAACGGATGCGACAGCATCAGCTATGGCGTGGAGTCGGGAAACCAGGGAATGCTGGACATGATCCGGAAGGGCATCACCCTGGAGCAGGTGCGGAATGCTGTAAAGATGTGCCTTGATACGGGGATGGTCTGCCACACCTCGTTTATCGCCGGCCTGCCCGGGGAAACCATGGAGACATTGAAGGAGACCGACGCCTTCGCCCAGGGCCTCGGGGCCATGTACGGCTATCACATCCTTGCCCCGTTCCCCGGCACGACCGTCCGCGAGGAGGTCGATTCCTACGACCTGGAGATCCTGACCAGCGACTGGTCTCTCTATGATGCGAACCGGGCCGTGGCGCGGACGTCCGCACTCGCCCCGGCGGACATCGAGCGTTTTGTGGCGGAATTCGAGGGAGCCATCGACGAGGAGTGGCAGCGGATGATCCGCGATTACCGCAACGGCACAGCCTCGCCCTACGCCCTCTTCCGGGTGGAGGGGCACTTCCGTACGCAACTGATCTTCAAAATTCTGGCCGGGGACCTGGTGGAGACCCTGGGGACCTTTCCCGTCGACGGCGGTCCCGGCGACAGCCTGTCGGAGTTCTGTCGCCGCATCAAGGCCGTGGCCGATGAAGGCCTGCCGCTGGTTGAAAAGGTGATCGGCGAGCTGAAGGGAAAGGGATTTCTGAAGGTTGAGCGGCAGGGTGACCGGTACCAGTGGTTCTGGACCCACAATAATCGGGTGGATCACCTGTAAGGGGGACAATATGCGGGGGACAGGTTTACATCTGTCCCCCTTTTTTTATATTCCAGATTGGCTGCCCGCTGCCACCGAGAGGATTTTTGTTCCCCTGTGTCCAATTACGGCCGGATCTTTTCCCAGGCGGCGGCCGCAGTGGCCGTGATCGTCCCGCAGGGTGCCCGCCGCAGGATTCCCAGCGTTCCCGTCGTGGGCAGCGCCTCGAAGAGGCCCGAGGCGAGGGCGAGGTTGTAGACACACCAGGGGGCCTGGCCTCCCTTGGCGGGATCGGGGAAGAGGTCGTGGATGGCTAGACAGCCTCCCGGAATCAGGTGGGAGACCCAGGAATTGTAATCGTTGAAGGCGGCTTCGAAGGTGTGGCCTCCATCGATGAAGACAAGGGCGAGCGGGCTTCGCCAGTGCGCGGCGATTTCTGCAGAGCGGCCGACGATGGGAATGACCGTCCCGTCCAGGGAGAGTTCCTCCAGGGTCCGGCGGAACAGGGGAAAGGTGTCGATCCGTCCGGTTCTCGAATCCAGGAGGTCAGGATCGAAATACGCCTCCCCGGGCTGCTGCTCCTCAGATCCCCGGTGGTGATCGATCGAATAGAGCACACCGCCTCCTTCCCGGCACCCCAGGCCCAGGTAGGCGGCGGAGAGGCCGCAGTAACTGCCGATCTCCAGGCAGGCTCCCAGGCTACTGGCCTCACGGGCCAGATCATAGAGCCTGGCCGCTTCCTCTTCCGCCAGAAATCCTTTGAACGTCCGATTGCGCAGATCCCGGAAATCCATGTCCGCTCCCCCTTTCTTTCCGCCGCCCTTCCTACCATACCTTTTGCCGCCGGAACAACCCGGTTCGGGCCGGAAGCGGTCAAAGAATGCAAAAAAGGCGGCCTGGGGGCCGCCTTCGATGTCTGGTCGAACATGGGACTGCTGCGCAGGATCAATAACGGCCGCGTCCGCCGCCGCCACCGCCGCCGCGGTAACCGCCGCCGCCGCCACCCGGTCGTCCGCCGCCACGATAGCCGCCGCCACCCGGCCTTCCTCCGCCTTCATCCTTCCTCGGTTTGGCCTCGCTGACGGTCAGTGTTTTCCCGTCGAGCTGGCCGCCGTTGAAACGGACGATGGCTTCCTTGGCTTCCTCCGGCGTCTCCATCTCCACAAAACCGAAGCCCTTCGAGTATCCTGTGTACCGATCCTTGATGATCGTTATGGAGACGATTTTCCCAACCTCTCCGAAGTTGGACTTCAGATCATCCTCCGTGACGTTCTGCGTCAGGTTTCCTACATACAGTTTTTTGCTCATGCGATTTCCCCTTTCATGGGTACCAGCCCTATAACGTAAAAAGAGGCGTTCCTGCCAAAATGTGGATGCGCCTCTTCCGGAATCTGGCATTACAGGGCTTTGACGTTGGCCGCCGCGAGGCCCTTGCGGCCCTTCTCAATGTCGAACGAGACCCGCTGTCCTTCCTGCAGGGTCTTGAATCCGCTATCCTGGATGGCGCTGAAGTGAACGAAAATATCTTCCCCCTCGTCCGTCTGGATGAACCCGAAGCCTTTCTTTTCGTTGAACCACTTCACTTTCCCTTCTGGCATGGTCTGACTTCCTCCTTTCCCGGAATTGTCAAAGTCGGATAGTGACCTCGGCAGAAAGAAAAACCGCCGAGACCCTTGGGGTCCGCGGCGGTCTACCTTGCACCTCAACACTGTCTGTACCCAACTTGATCTGTGAAAGAAACGGAACTCCCTTGGGGAATCCAAACGCCGAGAATGATACTCGCATCCGGATGAGAACGCAAGCCGTTTCCATGCATTTCCTGCGCATGGCAAGCCGGGCAAGGATTGCATGCGTCCAACCGACATGAGGGGAGGGGACGTCAAAGAGACCCGGGCTTCAGGTTATTGATACCTGGGGCTCGCAGTGCTTTTGACGGTGCTTCCGCTATCCTGCCCGACGTTATCGGGGGGAGGCTGGGATGACCGGAAGGGTTCCGAGGAGGTTTTTGTGTCGGATGCCGTTTGAGAGGCGGATGATGCTCCCGTCGTTGAAGAACTCCCTCCGGACGTCCTGAGAGCCGGTACGGCTGTTTTTCCCGGGTCGCCGGTCGCCGAAGTCGGACGGACCTCGGGCGTTTTACCGATCGGGGCGGATCCGGGGACCGGCCCGGAGGCGGCCGTTCCGTTGACGATCGCGGGTGTAGAGCCCGGATCCTGGAGACGGGTGGTCTTCACCCGCCGCTGTTTCTTCGGGGTTTCCTCCGGGGGCATGTTGGAGATCTGGAGAACGCCGTTTTCGTCTGTCCACTGGTAAAAATCGGTTCCGGTGGCGGCGGCCGGCCACAGCATGAGCAGGACAATTGCCGGAGCCAGCAGGATGGAAAAACAATGCATGATTCTCTGGAATCTTGCCGGATTCATGGTCTCATCCTGTCTTCTCGTGTTGTTGCCTCTCGTTACCGGACGTCCTTGCCGGCGCTGGACATGGAGAGGGAACAGTGGCGCACCCCCCGGATGGCCTTCAGGCTGTCCGTCAGGTCCTGGATCCTGCCGGCTTTCCCACGGACGGCGACGATCTCCAGGCAGTTGTCGTGGTCCAGGTGGACGTGCTGGGTGGAGATGATGAGTTTCTGGTAATCGTGCTGGATATCGGTGATGCGGTTCAGGAGGTCCCGCTGGTGGTGGTCAAAGATAAACGTAATGGCACCGGCCACCTCAAGGTCTTCCGACCAGGTCTTTTTGACCAGTTCCTGGCGGATCAGGTCCCGCAGGGCCTCGGAGCGGTTGGTATAACGTCGCTCCCGGATCAGGCGGTCGAACTTGTCGAGGAGGCTCTTTTCGAGGGAAACGCCGAAGCGCACCAGTTCAGACATTCAGTTACCCTCCTGTAGGGGATTCATGAACTATTTAGCAGGAGAGCAACCGTCATGTCAACTCGCTTCAAGATGCTGCTGGTGGCAATGTTCCTCCGGCGGCGATTTCCCGGCCGGGCCGATTTTACAGGAGAGCGGATTTCAGCAGATTCTGGGGACCAACTCACCCGTGGGAAGGTCGATGACCCGGGAGCCGCCAATGGCGGTGCGCAGGATCAGCCGGCCCTTCCGTGTGTTCCCGACGGCCCCGATGAGCACAGCGTCCCGGCCCAGGGGATGTTCCTTCATGGCCTTCAGGACGATATCCGCCTCTTCCGCAGGGCAGAAAAGGGCCATTTTCCCTTCATTCGCCAGGAAGAGAGGGTCCAGCCCGAGGATTTCGCAAACGCCGCGGACCTCCTCACGGACGGGGATGCTCTTCTCGTCGATTGTGATCTCCAGCTCCGACTGGGTAGCAATCTCCGCCAGGATGGCCCCCAGTCCGCCCCGGGTGGCGTCGCGCATGCAGTGGACCCGCAGGCTGGTGTCAAGGGCCGCCGCGACGAGTCCGTTCAGGGGCGCCGAGTCGGACAGGATCGCCGTGCGGAGCCCCAGGTCCTGGCGGGCGCTGAGGACCGCCGTTCCGTGGTCGCCGAGAAACCCGCTCAGGATTACGGCGTCACCCGGGGCAATGCTCCGGACCGAGAGGGGGCCCGGATAACGGACGATGCCGATCCCGGAGGTGTTGATAAAGATTCCGTCGGCAGCGCCCCGGGGAACGACCTTGGTGTCCCCGGTGACGATCCGGACCCCGGCCTTTTCGGCGGCTTCCGCCATGGAGCGGACGATCCGGTCCAGGTCCGCCAGGGGGAAACCCTCCTCCAGGATATAGGCGGCGCTCAGGAACAGGGGCGTTGCGCCGCAGACGGCCAGGTCGTTCACGGTGCCGTGAACGGCGAGGGAGCCGATGTCGCCGCCGGGAAAGAAGGGCGGCTGGACCACGTAGGAGTCGGTCGTCAGGCAGATCCTCGATCCATCGATCTCGGCGACGGCGCTGTCTTCCAGTTTTTCCAGCCAGGGGTTCCGGAAGAGGGGAACGAACCGTTCGGCGATCAGTTCGTGCGACAGCAGGCCGCCCCCGCCGTGCTCCAGCAGGATCCGGTCGTTGCTCATGTTTCGTGCCTCCGTGATGTTTATTTCTGTTCTGCTTCGTTCAGGGCTTGTGCAGCGGCGATGACGGCCTGTCCGAGGGCAATGCCGCCGTCGTTGGCCGGTGCCAGGCGGTGACGCAGGACCTCGAAGCCCGCCCCTTCAAGGGATGCCGTCGTTTCCTCCAGGAGCCGGCGGTTCTGGAAGCACCCGCCGCTCAGGGCCGCCGTGTTCAGTCCGGTTGTTTCACGGATGCGGTCGGCCAGGGCCGTAAAGGACACGGCCAGGGTGCGGTGAAACGCCGCCGCCAGCGCCGTCGGGCTTTCTCCCCAAGGAAGAAGGTCCGCCAGCGCCCGGACCGCCGGGAAGAGATCCAGGACATAGGTGCCGTTGTCTTCCCCGATTGTGAAGGGAAGAAGCCGCCCTTCCGCGGAGCCGGCCAGGGCCTCCAGTTCCATCGCCGCCTGACCCTCGAAGCTGACCCGATAGCGGGGTCCCAGAAGGGCCGAAACGCCGTCGAAGACCCGGCCGAGACTGGTCGTCTTGAGGCCGGCGAGGCCGCTGTCCATGATCCGCTCCAGCAGGTCCGTTGATGTGTCTTCCGGCAGGATGCCGGCCCGCCGGGCCGCCTCGGGCCAGGAGGATCCGAAAGCCTCCCTCAGCAGGCTCACGGCGGTGCGCCAGGGCTCCCGGATCGCCTTTTCGCCCCCGGGCAGGGAGAAGGGCTTCAGGTGCCCGGCGCGGGTAAAGTCCGTCTCCGTGGCCACCAGGAACTCGCCTCCCCAGGCCTGGCCGTCGACTCCGTATCCCGTGCCGTCCATGGCAAGGCCGATCACGGGGCCCCCGGCGCGGTTTTCCGCCAGGCAGCTCACGATGTGGGCGTGATGGTGCTGGACCCGATAGACCTGCCGGTCCGTCAGGCCGGCGGCGATGCGGGACGTGTGGTACCCGGGATGGAGGTCGCAGGCGATCCGGTCCGGATCGGATTCGGTGATCCGCCGGACGAGAGCGACGCTCTCTTCGTGAAAATCCCTCGCCTGGGGCGTTTCCAGGTCGCCGATGTGGGGGCTCAGGAAGGCGGCGTCTTCACGGATGATGCAGACGGTGGCCTTGACCTGGGGGCCCAGGGCCAGGACGGAGGGGTATCTCCTCCGGAGCGCCACGGCCCGGGGAGCGTAACCCCGGGCGCGCCGCTGGACGGCGGGTCCGCCGGCGGCGACCATCGCGATGGAGTCGTCGCACCGGACCAGGATGTCCCGGTCGTGGACGAGGAAGAAATCGGCGATTCCCCGGAGTCGCGCCAGGGCCTCCCGGTTGCCGATGCAGATGGGTTCGTCGGTCTGGTTGCCGCTGGTCATGACCAGGGCCGGAAAATCCCCCTTCAGGAGCAGGTGCTGCAGGGGTGTGGAGGGGAGCATGATCCCCAGGGTGGCCATGCCCGGCGCCACCGACGGCGCCAGGGGGATGTCCGGGTGCTTCCGGACCAGGACGATGGGCCGTTCGGGGGAGGTGAGAAGCCTTTCTTCCTCCGGTCTCAGGTCCGCCAGCCGGCGGGCCTCCATGAGGTCCCGGACGAGGATCGCCAGAGGCTTCTCCTCGCGGTATTTTCTAAGCCGGAGCCGGGCGACGGCTTCCTCGTTTTTCCCGTCGACACCCAGATGAAATCCCCCCAGCCCTTTCACGGCGAGGATACGGCCATCCTTCAGAAGGTCGATGGCCCGCTCGATTTCGCTCCCGGAGGCAACGGGATTTCCCTCGCCGTCCAGGAGCCGGAGGGTCGGCCCGCAAGTGGTGCAGGCGTTGGGCTCTGCGTGGAATCGGCGGTCCAGGGGATCCTCGTATTCCCGGCGGCAGGAGGGGCAGAGGGGAAAACAGGCCATGGATGTGTTTTCCCGGTCGTAGGGAATGTCCCGGATGATGGTCAGCCGCGGGCCGCAGTCGGTGCAGTTGATGAAGGGATAGCGGTACCGCCGGTCCTCCGGGTCGTCCATCTCCGCCAGGCAGGCTGGGCAGGGGGCCACGTCTGGTGACAGGCGGACCTCCGCCCGCCCCGCATCCGCACTGGGAGCGATCCGGAAGTCCGGGTCTCCCAGGGGGATAACTTCCCTGGATGTGACGGAGGTAACGTCCGCCAGCGGGGGCAGCGTCCCGAGGGCGTCCTCGCCGAATCGGCGGACTGCCTCCGGCGATCCTTCCACCTCGGCGATCACCCCGTCGGTGCGATTCTGGACAAATCCCGCCAGGGACCGTTCCCTCGCCAGGCGGTAGAGGAAGGGACGAAAGCCCACACCCTGGACAATGCCGGTGAAACGGTAGGCGAGGCGTATGGTTGCGGGTGCCGGGGCGGCGCTTTTGCCGGGCATCGGACCTATCATCCCGTTCGCCGGGTCTCCATTCTTCGGGTGAGCCACGCAATCCACCCCTCGAGGCCTTGCCCGGTTTTGCAGGAGACCTCGAAGATCTCGATCCCGGGATGGATGGCCTGGGCGTCCCGGCGGGCCTTGGCGAGGTCGAAATCGACGTAGGGGAGGAGATCGATCTTGTTGATGAGCAGAACGGAGGCCTCTTGGAACATCAGGGGGTACTTGGCGGGCTTGTCGGCGCCTTCCGGGACGCTGAGGATCATGACCTTGTCGTTTTCCCCGATCCGGAATTCCGCCGGGCAGACGAGGTTGCCGACGTTTTCCACGATGAGAAGGTCCGTCTCGTCGAGATTCAGGTCCGCCAGGGCCTCCCGAACCATGTTGCCGTCCAGGTGGCAGCCCCCGCCGGTGTTGATCTGTACCGCAGGGATCCCCAGGGCGGCCACGCGGTCCGCGTCACAGGTGTCCTGGATGTCTCCCTCGATCACGGAGATCCGGAACCGCTCCCGGAGGGCCAGGATGGTCCGCTCCACCAGGGTGGTCTTGCCGGCCCCGGGGGAACTCATCAGGTTCATGACGTAAAGGTTTTTTTCGTCGAAAAGCGCCCGGTTGGTGTTGGCGATCCGGTCGTTGGCGTCGAGGACGTTCTGGACGACTCTGACTTTCATAAAATCCTCCCGTTGCTCAGGAATATTTGAAATGCGCCGCGCAGGTCCCCTCGGAGGAGACCATGCAGGGGCCCACGGGCTTCGATGGCGTGCAGGTGCGGCGGAAGAGGGGACACTCTTCGGGGGTGCGGACGCCCCGGAGAATCTCCCCGCAGGAGCAGCCCTTGATCTCTTCCACGGCCATTTCGGGGATGGGATACCGGGTTCGGGCGTCCCAGGCTCCGAATTCCTCCCGGAACTGAAGGCCGCTGCCGGGGATCGTTCCCAGGCCCCGCCACTCGGCATCGGACGGGCAAAACACCCGCTCCAGGATCTCCCTGGCCCGGGCGTTTCCTTCCTCCTTCACCCCCCGGGCGTACTGGATCTCCACGCTGAATGTCCCCTCCGCGATCTGCCGGAGAAGCATCAGGACGCCCTCCAGGATATCCGCCGGCTCGAAGCCGGTAATGACCGCCGCCCGGCCCGACACGGGGATCCGCTCGTAGGCGGCGGTTCCCGTGATGGTGCTCACGTGGCCCGGGCAGAGAAATCCGTCGATGTGGAGGGCCGGATCGTCCAGAAGGGCCTGAAGGACGGGGGGAACGACCTTGTGGACGGAGAAGGCGGACAGATTGGACAGGCCGCGTTTCCGGGCCGCCAGGATCGCGGAGGCCACCGTGGGAGATGTCGTCTCGAAGCCGATGCCCATGAAGACGATGTTCCTGGCGGGATCGGCTTCCGCCATGGCGAGGCAGTCGGCCGCGGAAGACACCACCCGGACGTCGGCGCCGCTGGCCCGAAGCGTCTGGAGGCTGCGGCCCCCCGAACCGGGGACCCGGAGCATGTCGCCGAAGGTGGCGAAGGTCACGTTCTTCAGGCCGGCAAGGTGGAGGGCCGCATCCACGTCACCGGTGGAGGTGACACAGACCGGGCAGCCGGGGCCCGAGATCAGGCGGAGGTTCCGGGGGAAGAGGGCCTTCAGGCCGTGGCGGGCGATGGCCTGGGTGTGGGTTCCGCAGACCTCCATCAGGGTGACAACCCGGTCCGCGAGCGAATCGGCCGTCTCCCCGATCCGGGCGAGAAGCCCACGGATCAGCGAGGGGTCCCGGTATTCGTCAATAAATCTCATGATCGATCAGTTCCTTGAGGAACGCCAGCTTTTCCACCGCCAGAGCTTCGTCGATCCGGTGAATGGCATAGCCGGCGTGGGAGATGACGTAGTCCCCGGGCCGGACCGGCTCGTCCACAATATCGAGGCAGACCTCCCGCGTCGTGCCGCCGATCTCGATGACGGCGAAATTGTCCTCGTCGATGGAAAGAATCTTCCCGGGAAAGCCGATGCACATGGTTTTTTACTCCTGTCAGACTGCCGAATGGCTAGTTCCTTGCGAGCAACCCTTTTTCAGCAGCCGTCCACTTCCATTTCGATCAGTTTCATCTCCTCCGTCCCCCCGGTCAGCACCACCTCGACGCCGCCGCAGGCGGGGCAGGCACCCGTGAAGAAAGGCGGCGACAGCTCCTTTTCACAGTGCAGGCAGTAGATGGTCACCGGCCGGATGTCGAACCGGAGAACGGCACCCTCCGCCCTTGTTCCCCTTGCCTGGACGGAGAAGGCGAACTGAAGCGCCTGGGGATCGATGCAGGACAGGCGCCCGAAGGACAGGAGAAGACTGTCCGCCTTTTCGAAAGGGGCCCTGCTTGCCTGCTCCTCCACGATCTCCAGAAGCGATAGAACGAGGGACAGTTCATGCATCGCGCATCGGTTCCGTCCGGATGCCCAGGGCGTCCATTTCCTCCAGGAGAAGCCGTTCCATCACCGGCAGCCGCCCCGTCATCTCCTCCGTCATCTCCAGCCCCATGTCCCGCCACTGATGAGGGACGATGCACAGGAAAACGATTTCCGGCAGGTCGCCTATCATCTCGGCCTTGCACAGGACGTCGGAGAAGCTGACTTCATGGGCCGTCGTGGGAGGTGGCAGATATGTGGACATTTCCTCATGGGTGAACCGGTAGATCGATCCCGGCGGATCCGGCAGCTTGATCGTATCGATGACGATCATCCGCTCGCAGCGGTCAAAAAGGCCCAGCAGGACGTATCCCAGGGTTCCCCCGTCCACGGCCTCCACTTCTTCGGGCAGACGGTGGCGCTCCAGGAACCAGCGGAGAAAGTGAACCCCGAAGCCTTCATCCTTCGTGATGATATTGCCCAGTCCCAGGATGATGAGTTTCTTCTTATCCGTCATGGAGAGACTGCCTTATAAGAAAAGGGGGAGCGGTCAAACGCCTCCCCCCTTTCCCGGAACGTTTTCATGACCCGGCAGGTGTGCTGCCGCCGCTATGTGCTCCGATCAATGGTCGCCCTTCCGGAAGACTACGCCGCTGATCATGGAGGACACAGTGCCCTCCTTGAAGATCACGTCGTACCAGAAGGCCATGTAGACGTGAACGATGATGAACAGCACGAAGGCCCAGGTCAGGACGTGGTGGATGTACCGGACGCTGGCGAGCCCCCCCAGGATGATCTCGAAGGGCTTGACGACCGGGTAGATCAGGGCCGTCCATCCGGCATGATAGCCCGCTCCCATGAGGATCAGGCCCGTCAGGCAGATGAGGAGTACCAGGAACAAAAGTCCCCCGTAGGCCAGGGACTGGAGCGGTCCGTAGAGGTACTTGTGGGCCGGCGGCTCCTTCGAGACCAGAAGGTAGAACTTGATCTGCTTGACCGTATTGTTGATATCCGTCCAGGCGAAGAAGTCCTTCCAGTCGGCATGGAAACGCGAGAACGCGGCCAGGTAGAGGCGCCAGACAAACAGGAACAGGAGGATGACGCCAAAGAAGACGTGGACCCCCCGCGTGTTGCCCATGAAGAATTTGTTGACCGTTTCGCCCTGGGTCAGGGTGAAGGGGAAGGCGATGTAGAATCCCGTCACGATGAGGGCGAAGATGGAGAAGGCCATGATCCAGTGGTTGTAGCGGATGGCCACGGACCATTCCTTTTTCGGGACGATGTTTTCCATGGCAGACTCCTTTCTCCTATGCCACCCGGTACTTGCGGATCTCGTTGGTCTGCGGGTCGATGATGTGGACGGCGCAGGCCATGCACGGATCGAAGGAGTGGATCGTCCGGATGATCTCCAGAGGCTCGTCGGCCTTGGCCAGCTTCAACCCGATCAGGGACTCCTCGTAGGGACCGCGCCGCCCGCCCTTGTCGCGGGGCGAGCAGTTCCAGGTGGAGGGGACGATGGCCTGGTAGTTGGCGATCACCTTGTCCTCGATCCGGATCCAGTGTCCAAGAGCGCCCCGGGGCGGCTCCGTCATGCCGCGGCCCTCACCCTTCTTGGGTACGTCGCACTTGGTCCAGGTGCGGGTATCGCCGGCCTTGACGTTCTTGATCAGCTCGTTCACCCACCCTTCGATATGGTCGGCGACGTATTTCGTCTCGATGGCCCGGGCGGCCGTCCGGCCGAGGGTCGAGAAGAGAACCGTCACCGGAAGACCCGCCGCCTTCAGGGTCCCGTCGATGAGATTCTTGAGTTCCTTGTGTCCCTGCGCATAGGCCACGACGAGCCGCGCCAGGGGGCCCACCTCGTAGGGGAGACCATCGTACCGCGGCGCCTTGCACCAGGAGTACTTCTCGCTCCCCTTCAGGTGCCCTTCCTTGTCGTAGCCCGTGTATTCGGGATACGTCCAGCCCTTGTAAGGATGGAGCGGACCCTTGTCCTGGTACCAGGCGTGGCTGACTTCCTCGGTGATCTTTTCCTCGTCCAGGGTCATCGGATGCGCCACGTCGGCGGCCCTTACAAGACCCCGGGGGAAGAGCAGATTTGTCCATCCGTCGTCCAGGGGGAATCCGCCGTAGGCCAGGTAGTTCTTGACGCCGCCGCCGAGTCCCTTGAGGCCTTCTTCCTTGTAGTAGGCCGCCGCCAGGAGGACGTCGGGGATGTAGGCGTTTTCGATGAAGTTTTTCATCTCCTTGAGCCGGAACAGGTACTCGCCGAGGCGAGAAGCATCCAGGGCGTCCATGACCGAGGAGATGCCGCCCACGACCAGGCTCTGGGGATGGGGGTTCTTGCCTCCGAAGATGGCCGTCATGGTGGCGCCGATCTTGGAGACCTGCAGGGCGTCCAGGTAGTGGGACGTGATGATCAGGTTGGCCTCCGGGGGCAGCTTGTAGGATGGGTTTCCCCAGTAGGCGTTGGCAAAGGGCCCCAGGCGTCCCGACTGGACGAACTTCGTCAGGCGCTGCTGGACAGCCTTGTAGTGGGTCTCGGAGCAGTTGTAGGGATTGGGGCAGTAGGCCCGGGCCATCTCCACGGCCTTCTTCGGATCCGCTGTGAGGGCGCTGGTGATGTCCACCCAGTCGAGCCCGTGGAGGTGGTAGAAGTGCATGACGTGGTCGTAGAGATACTGGGCGCCGCTGATGAGGTTCCGGACGAGCCGGGCGTTCGCCGGCGGCCGGACCTTGAAGGCATCCTCGCAGGCGAGGATGCTGGCTTCGTAGTGGACGTAGGTGCAGACGCCGCAGAAGCGCTGGGTGATGAGGCCGGCGTCCCGGGGATCGCGTCCCTTCAGGATCGTTTCAAAGCCCCGCCACAGGGTGATGCTGCTCCAGGCGTCCCTGACGGTGTTCGTGGCGTCCAGCTCGACTTCAATTCTCAGGTGCCCCTCGATACGGGTAATGGGATCGATGATCATTCGCTTGGCCATAAGAATTCCTCCCGGTGCCTATTCCTTGTTTGCGGTGTCTTTGTCGTCCCGGTGGACCCAGGCCGTTGCCCCGGCATGGGCCGCGATGCCGGCGACGGTTGCGACCGTCAGTCCCATGGCGATGTGGTCCACCGTCGCTTCGCCGCCGCCGATGGTTGCATCCTGGATCGGCTTTTCCAGCGGCGCCATCGTGTCCCAGAAATTCGGCTCCGTGCAGCCGATGCAGCCGTGGCCGGCCATGATGGGCCAGGAGATCGCATCGTTGAACCGGATCCGGCCGCAGTTGGCGAAGGTATAGGGTCCCTTGCATCCCACCTTGTAGAGGCACCAGCCTTTCTTTGCACCGTCGTCGCCCCACTCCTCGACGAACTCGCCCGCATCGTAGTGGGGACGGCGTTCGCAGTAGTCGTGGATGCGCTTGCCATAGGCCCAGACCGGCCGTCCGAGGCCGTCCAGGGCCGGCAGGCCGCCAAACATCAGGCAGTGGAGGATGGTGCCGACGAAGTTGTTCGGGTTGGGGGGGCAGCCGGCGATGTTGACCGTCTCGATGCCCAGGGCCTGGCCGACGCCAACCGCGCCGGTCGGATTCGGCTTCGCGGCCTGGACGTTTCCGAAAGCGGAGCAGCTGCCGATGCAGATCGTCATGGCCGCCTTGGAGGTCACTTCCCTGGCCAGCTGGAGACCCGTCTTTCCCTTCGGCCCCAGGGTCAGGTACTTGCCGCCCATCGCCAGGGGGATGGCGCCTTCCACGACGCAGACGAACTTTCCGGGAAAATCATGGAGGGCCTTCTCGAGGCACTGCTCGGCCTGATCGCCGGCGGCGGCCATCAGGGTCTCATGATATTCCAGGGAAATGGTGTCGAGGAGAATGTCGTCGATGTTGGGATAAGAAGTCCGGAGAAGGGCTTCGCTGCAGCCGGTGCATTCGGCCATGTGAAGCCAGACAACCGGGACCCGGCTGAACTGCTCCGCCGCCCGGGCCACCATGGGCTTGAACATGGGCGGAAGCATCAGGGCTCCCGTCATGATCGATGTCCACTTGATGAAAGACCGGCGACTGACACCGCGGTCTTTCAGGACATCCTGAAAGTCTTCCACAGGCGGGGGCAGCTCGCTGTCCATCCTGTCCAGATTGACCTTGCAGCGGTCCATGAGTTCGCGGTACTGCTTCCGCACCACACGATCGTATTGCGCGCTTTTCTGGTGTGCCATACTTCCCCCTTTCAGCTTGGATCGGAATATCCGCCCCGGAACGGGGTCTGGAAAAATTCCCGGCGGTCCGGTTATGCCAAAGGAAGCATAACGAGACGCCGATGCATTATGTCAGGATAGGCATAATGTCAAGGGGAAGTTGCCAGAAAGGATGTAATATTACATATGTGGAATTCGTGCTACGAGGACGGGGCCGGACGTGATTCCTATTTCTTTACATAGCGCTGCTTGTCGAACCACTCTTCCGTTGCGCGGATGCAGGCATTGAGGCGTTCTTCCAGCTCCTCGAACTGCTGCAGAAGACGTTTTGCCTCCTCCGTCAGGTGGCCGCCTTTTTCATGGGATCCCTTCTCGATCAGGGAGATTCCGAGCCGCTGCTCCGACGCCCGCACACGGCCCCAGGCGGCGCGGTAGGACATCCCGAGCTTTTTTGCCGCCGCGTTCAGGCTGCCGCAGGCCTCCACAGCCCGGAACAGCTCCTGCCGGCCGTGCCCGAAAATGACCTTGCCGTCGCTCTCCAGCCAGACCTTGTGACGGATCTTCATGATGTCGGCCCTCCTTTCCTATGCATAGGGGGATCGGCCCTGGCAGGCCAGGCAGGATCCCCCGTCCCGGAGGGGGTATGCCTCCCCGCAGGACGGGCAGACGGCCGTCGGCCCCAGGCGACGTTTCTCCAGAAACTCCGGTTTCACGAAAACGCGTTGCAGGCTCAGGATTGAGGTAGCGGCCTCCCGGATCTCGTTGAGAAGCGCCTCCAAGTCCTGTTCCCTCTTGGGGACCCGCTTGAAATACCAGGAATCGACCTGGGGCCACGCCTTGAGTTTCTCCGTGTCCATGTACACCCGGACACCTTCCCCGGTACTCTTCTCGTACATGGTCAGGGCGAAGCGGCCGGTATCGAAAATCTTCAGCCAGCCGTTGCCGATGGTGCAGGGCGTCAGGATCTGAACCGCGTCGGGAAGGCAGACCCGGGTCTCGCAGAGGGCGTCGTAGAACTCCCCCTTCGGGAGGTTCTGCTGCGCCAGGTCCACCATGAACCCGCCGATGATCAGTCCGGGTGCCATGCTTCCGTGAAAGGACTTGATCAGGTGAAGGTATTCCTCGATTGAATAGGTTCCGATTTTCATGAAAACTCCTTCTGTATGCTGATGCAAAACACCCGTCTGCGGGGTTTCCCTTGTCCTTTAGAAGGCCAGCGACAGTTTCGGCTCCCTCACGGCCTTCGCCAGCAGGTTCCGGGTGCCGGAGGCGCTTGTAATCTCTTCCAGCCAGTCCCGGTCGATTTTTCCGTCTACGACCGGGAGGATAACATCCGCCATGTACAGGGCTTCGGTGACGTCATGGGTCACGTACACGACGGAGAGCCTGCGCTCTTCCTTGATTTTTTTCAACTCGTCCCTGAGCTTGCGGCGCGTGACCACATCGAGGGCGGAGAAGGGCTCATCCAGGAGGAGGAGCCGGGGGCGGGTTGCCATGGCCTGGCAGATGGCGCACCGCTGCCTCTCGCCCCCGGAGACCTGGTGGGGCTTGCGGTCCCTCATCGGACCCAGGCCGAAGAAGCGGAACAGCCCTTCGACCTCCGTCCGGTCCTTCGCCGCAAAAGCGGCATTGCCGTACAGCGACAGATGGGGGAAGAGGGTATAGTCCTGAAAGACATATCCCAGGCCACGCTTCTGGGGAGAGAGGCGGATGCCTTTCTCCTGATCGAAAAACGTCTCTCCGTTGAAGAGAATCGCCCCGTCGTCGGGTCGCTCCAGTCCCGCCACCATCCGGATGATCGTGGTCTTGCCCGCTCCCGAGGGGCCGATCAGGGCCAGGGTCGATCCTTCGGGGCAGGAGAAGGCGACGTCGATCTCCAGTTTTCCCAGCCGCTTCGAGAGGCGGACGTGCAGTCCCTTCATGAAGCCTCCCTCCGGGTCAGCCGGTTCACGAGGAGGAGGAAGAAATAGCTGACGGGCAGGAAGGCCAGGGAGAGGAGCCAGGCCTTTTCGTACTGGAACGACTCGACGGCCTCGTAGATGGCGATGGAGGCAACCTTTGTCTCGCCAGGAATGCTTCCTCCCACCATGAGGATCACCCCGAAGGCCCCGAGGCTGTGGAGAAAGACCAGGATCGCCGCGGCGGCGATGCCGTTCTTGCTGTTGGGCAGGACGACCCGGAAGAAAGTGGCCAGGGGTGAGAGTCCGAGGACGAAGGCGCTCTCCCGGAGCCGGGGATCCAGCTTTTCGAAGGTGGCTTTGATGGGCTGGATGGCGAAGGGGAGGCTGTAGGTGGCACAGGCCACGACAATGCCTGCAAACGTGAAGAGAATGGACCCGCCGAAGAGGTTGTCCCAGAAAGAGCCGATCGTTCCCCGGGGACCCAACAGGCAGAGCAGGTAGAATCCGATGACCGTGGGCGGCAGGGCGATGGGCAGGTTGATGAGGGCATCGACGAAGGTCTTGCCCGGCCAGGTGAAGCAGGCGAGGACATAGGCCAGCGGAGAGGCGATCACGATCAGGACCAGTGTCGTGATCAGGGCCAGCTTCGCCGAGAGATAAAGGGGGAAAAACTCCATTTATCGATAGCCGTACTTTTTCTTGACGGCTTCGGCCGCCGGTGACTGGAGGTATTGGAGAAACCGCTCGGCTCCGGTGCGGTTTTTCGTGCGGTTCAGGAGACAGGCCCCCTGCCGGATGGGCGGCGCCTCGGCGATGTCATAGTGACAGCCGTCCGTCTTGGCGGCCCGCACGGAGGAAAGGGCGCAAAAGCCGACGTCCGCTCCGCCCGTGGCGGTGTATTGAAATGCCTGGGCAATCGTCTGGCCCGTGATCCATTTCTTGTCCGGGTTGTTCCAGAGGCCCGCGCTGCGCAGGGCCGCCTCTGCGGCGGCTCCGTAGGGCGCCACCACCGGGTTCGCGATGGCGACCTTCTGGACATCCTTTCTCTTCATAACCTCGCGCCAGTTCGCGGCGCCGCAGAATTTCTTTCCCTCGGCCCACAGGACGACACTGCCCGTTGCATATACAAAGGGCTTTCCACTGAAACTCTTTTTGAAAAGGTCCGCAGGCCGCGTTTCGTCGGCGGAGAGAAAGGCGTCGTAGGGGGCACCGTTCGTGATCTGGTGATAGAGGCTTCCCGAAGAGGAAAAGACACCTTCCACGGGGATGCCCGTCTCGCGGGTGAACGCCGCGGCAATATCCTTGAAGGGCTGTTGGAAATTCGCCGCCACGGCCACGCGGAGGGGCTCCGCGGAGCAAACCGGCGATGGCATCGAAACCGTGACCAGCAGGGTGAAGAGGGTGAACAGGGTTAACAAAAGGCGGGATTTCAGAACGCGACGTCTCATCAGCGGGAACCTCCTTCTTTCACGAGAACCGGAATATCAGGTAAATCGATATGCAGACAATGACATATGGCAGATATAGCATAGGTGCAGGGTAGATACAAGGGAACAAATGCTGAATCAGTCCACAAGGCGGAGGGGGGACGGATTCAATCCGTCCCCCCTCCGTTGCTGTTCCGTTGCAGACGCTGGAACTCAGTGGCCGCCGCCGGATTTCTCCTCGCCGGAGACCACCAGCTTGCCCTCGTGCTCCATCTCCTTGAGCCACTTCGGGTGCTGCTTCTTGAGCCATGCCCGGGTCACCCATCCCGTCGTCATCGCCGGCAGCGATCCCGGG
>PHBD01000063.1 GCA_002841865.1 Deltaproteobacteria bacterium HGW-Deltaproteobacteria-19 | reverse complement strand
CGAGGCACAGTTCTTCGAAGATAACCCTGTGCACGAGTTCGCGGTCCTCTTCATGCGGAATGATGACCTCGATGCCATGCCTTTCCAGGAGACGCCCCTTGTAGAAATCCTGTTCCATCGTGAATCGGGTGCCCAGCAGGCCCACTGTGCAGAATCCGCTGCGCTTGACCTCTTCGGCCGTGGGATCGGCGATGTGGAGAAAGGGGATGTCTATGGTGTCCTGAATCCGCTCAGCCACTTTGTGCATGGTGTTCGTGCAGAGAACGATCATCTCGGCGCCGGCTTTCTGAAGGGAGCATGCCGCTCCGGCCAGCACTTCACCGGCTCCGTCCCAGTTCCCTTCGTGTTGCAGCCGCTCGATTTCATGAAAATCAACGCTGTAGAGAAGAACCTTGGCGGAGTGCAATCCCCCCAGCCGTTCCCTGACGGTTTCGTTGATGATCCGATAGTATGGAATGGTCGATTCCCAGCTCATCCCCCCGATCAAACCGATTGTCTTCAATGCATTCCCCCCTTCTATTGGTTGTTATTCCAAGTGTTCCCTGGATCCCCTGCCATGTCCCTTTAACTTCTTTCCCTGGCGGTCCTTTCAGATCATGCTGATTTCCGCGAGTATCGATCCGGCTGATCGAAGAAGGTGATGTCCGCATACCCGGAATAGATCTTCCCGGAATGCAATACCCCCTTGGGAATGTAATACCGGTCGCCCTTTGAGTAGGTGGCCTTTCTGCCGCCGATTACCAGATCGATCCTGCCCTCCAGAACGATTCCGACCTGAGCCGCATGGGAATGCTCCGGCAGATCGACATCCTTCTCGAACTCCATGAAAATGATCTGGTGCGTATCAGATTGGGACAGATACGCATTGATGCCGTCAATCGGTATATCCGCTTCAGGAAGAATTCGAATGGGATCCGGGAATGTCGTCACGACAGGGTGCCTCCGTTTCCAATAATGGGTTCATTCCATTGCGTCCATGAACAGTCCGACCGTGTATGCATCGTCCAGTTTGCAGCCCAGGTTCCAGTATTCCCTGGGTCCGGCGCAGTAGACCAGCGGCCTGACGGCGCTCATCTCCACTTTGCCTTCGGGAGACAGCAGGTTCTCATCGATATGGTTGGCGACGATCTTTCCCATGACCAGGACGAAATCCCCGATCTCCTGTTCGCCCACCACGATGCACTCCAGGTTATAGGGGCAATCCTGAATCAGCGGCGGCCTGATATAAAGTGAAGCATTCGTTCTGAAGCCGGTCGCCTCAAACTTGTTGGCATCGCGCCCGGAGATGATTCCGCAGTAATCGACCTGGATCGACAGGTCCTCCGAAGGGATGTTGACGCTGAACTCGTGCCCCTTGCGGATCAATTGCAGGGTATAGCGGTCCTTTCTGAGAGAAATCCCGATCGTGGGAGGATCGGAGCTGAGGATGCCGATCCAGGATACGGTGGCGATGTTCGCCTGCTCCCCTTCTCCGCTCACGATCAAGGCTGCGGGAACGGGAAAAAACATGTCGCAGGGACCTATGTTTCTCTTCATCATATGCCTTTCTCATTTTGAAAAAATTACGACAGGAACGGTTTCTTTTGTTTTTCTCATTCCATTACCAACTGTATCGCATGCCGCCACTGGCGGCGTGGCTGGCCTGGCGTTCTCTCAGCTCGACATCGTAATGGAGGAAGAAGCCGAGGCTTTTTCCCATGTCGCCGGTGACGCCCAACGTGGCGGCAGCGCTGCTCCGGCGAGCGTTATCGGAGTACACTGCGAACGAGCCCGTCGGCACATCGGCGAAACGGGCCTTCAGGCGCGCCTCCGGATCGCCGAATTCATAGACCCAGCGGGCGGCAAACTCCGGTGTCAATGTCAGCCTCTCGCCGGCATTGAACGTCTTGCTGATCTTCATACCCAGGGACGTCTGCAGCGAGTCGGTGTCCTCGCCTTCCGAGTTCAGATTCAGGGAATCCGCACCGCTCTCCTGGAAGCCGTTCCGGTGATGGCGGAGGGCCTGACAGGACAAGACCGGCGTGATCTGAAAGCCACGCGCTTGCAGCCTGTAGCCCGCCTCGACGTATCCCGAAAACTCGTACCCGTCGTAACTGCTCTCGGCCGTCCGCGAGAGTTCTCCGAAGTCAATCGAGCGGCTCATGGTGTAGTTGTTGCGGGTCTGGGTAAGGGCGACATCGACATACCAGCGGTCCTGGGTGTAAGACGCATACAGCGAATGCTGGAAGCTGTCCTCCTGGCCGTTGTCCTTAAGGTCCTTCATCGTCATGTCTGTCTTCGAATACCCGATGGAGATGCCAAGCCGAAGCTCCGGCAGCGGTTGATAATCCATCCCGAACAGCGCACCCCCGATCCAGTAATCGTACCGGGATGCGATGTCGTCTCCCCGGCGTTCGCCTTTCGTTGCGTAGCTCTTGCCCCAGACGCTCCAGGGAAGCCCCATCCCGCCGGCGATGTGAGCCAGGGGTGTGGCGGCGGCAGAGAGGGCATTGGCAATCTGGTCGACATCCGTGGCAGCAGTCTGTCCCAGGAAGCTTTGGAGCTTTTCGTCCGCCGTCGTCTTGAACGGAAGGTCCGCTTCGCGCCGGAGGAGGCTCCGGTAGTAATTGCTCTGGCGGTCCCTGTCGACAGAAACAAAGGCCGTATGGCTCGCCCCTCCCATCTGGTTGAGGGCGGAGCGGAAGAGCACAGGATCGTCCATCTTGATCAGCTCCCGGAAGACGTTGTTTGCCAGGTCGCCGGAAATGTTGTTGTAGATGCCGTCTAGATAACAAGCGACGGCCTTCTCGTTGCGGGTCAGGGCGTCTTCCGCGAAGTGCCTGGACCGCCAGAAGTAGGAAATGGCCGCGTTTTTGTCGTCATAAAGAAGCACATACGAAATGTAGCGGCCGAGCTTATGCTCCACTCCCGGTTCACCGAGCCCGTCAAACGTGCCTGTCACACCTTTTTCCGTCTCCAGGATCGTGTGGACGCCTTCACGGATGTACCCAAGGGCCACGACCAGGCCGCCCTCGAGGTGCGCCGTTGTGGCATGGATCTTTCCCGCATACCCGTCCAAGAACTCCACGATAAAGGTCGAGTTGGCATCCTGCGTGTAATCACCATTGACCTTCAGGACACTGGTGCGGCCGCCATAGACGGAGATGGTCTTCCCGCTGTGGAGGTCGCCGTTGACGGTCCACGTCCCGGAGCCCATCTTCGTGATGTTTTCAAAATCGAGGGCCGTGCCGCCCATCAGTTCCCCGGTTCCTTCAAACAGGATGGAATCGGTTCCGGCTCCGCCGACTACATTTCCCGTGACCCGGGACCCCGAACGCATGATGACCGTGTCAGCGCCAGCGCCCATATTGACGGCCGTGCCGCCGGTGCCGATGATCGTACCGTAATTATCGAGCGTATCGTTGCCGGTACCGGTCAGGAAGATTCCGCTCTCCCCCTTGATGGTGCCCAATGTCTTGTTGAGGATGGTGACTGTGCCTGCATTGTTGCCGCCGATGGCGGCCCTGACGGTCCCATCGGTCTTAATAATGCTGCTGTCCGATATGGAACTTGGGGCTTCGGCACCGGATTTACTCTCCTGCTGAATCGTGCCGCTGTTTTCAATGTCGCTCGCCCCCTTAATATCGATGACAGACTCGATCCCTTTTATCTCTGCGTTCTCCCGGTTCAGAATGTAGGCATACGCGTCCTTGTCCACCTGGACGGCTGAACCGGACGCCCCCCCCGTAACCTTGCCGCCGGCATAATTGACAAGCTCGCCATGACCGCCGCTGGCCACATGAATAGCTGAACCCGTACCACCCCTCATCTCCCCGTAGTTAAAAATTACACCCAAACCATCTATCAGTATGCCGTCCTTGCCGCCGCTGATCTTCCCCGTGGCCTCATTCGTCGTAACCGCCGAAAGCACTAAATTGCCGTCCGCATCCGTAGCCTTGCCCACATGAATTCCGGTTCCCTCCGTCCCGGTCCCCTCGATCTCTCCGCTGTTCTTGATGTCGCCCTTTCCCCCGTCCAGGAGGTCAATCGCCTTGCCTTCCGCCTTTATTTCTGCACCCTCCTGGTTCTCAACAAAGGCATACGCGTCCTTGTCCACTTGGACGGCTGCACCGGACGTCCCCCCCGTAACCTTGCCGCCGGCGTAATTGACAAGCTCGCCATGACCACCGCTGGCCACATGAATGGCTGAACCCGTACCACCCCTCATCTCCCCATAGTTGTAAATTAAACCCAGGCCGTTTATCAGCATGCCGTCCTTGCCGCCGCTGATCGTCCCTGTGGTCCCATTCCTTACAGTCGTAG
>PHBD01000030.1 GCA_002841865.1 Deltaproteobacteria bacterium HGW-Deltaproteobacteria-19 | reverse complement strand
GGGTGTTCGAAATTCACGTCCAGAATCGGCTTGATTTCCTTCGCGGGAATCTTGGACGAAATGGCCTGCTCCGCCTGGGCGGCGATTTCTTCCTTTTTCTTCGCAGCACCCTCGTCCGCCTGGACGTCACCGAAATACTTCAGAAGTTTTGCCCCTTTCTCGGTGACGAACTCCGCCAGGAACTGATCGCCCAGATCCGTCAGGAGGACGTCGGCCCCCTCGGACGAAACGGGGTGTCCCCCCACGGAGGTGCAGAAGCAGGTCGTGTAAGGCGGACGGCTGCAGGCCAAGGCCACGATCGTCGTCTTGTTCCGCTTGTCGATCCAGAAGGGATCCTTGTATTTCTCCTGATCGAAGAGCATGTCCAGGAGGGCGAAACTCCGGGCGTCACAGGGGCGAACGCCGAAGAGGACGGCCTGCCCGCTATCTGCTTCCAGGCTCGCGAATTCAGTCCCTTTCGGGGTCCGCGTATAGCGCATCATCACTTCCGTCCGCGGAAAGAAGAAGTTCTTCGGTGCGTTCTTGCTGTTGGAAAAGGCCGTGAGTGGCTCCTCCCCCTTCTCCAGCAGCTTGAAGAGGACGTTGTCCTCCACCTTCACCGGCGCGAACACAGGCCCGTCCTCACCGATCTTCCTGATGATGCCCCCTAGGGCGTCCTTCTTGATCAACCGTTTTTCCATAACGTCCCTTTTTCTTCTGTCTGAATGATGTTTGTCACCACCGGTTCGCGGCGGCCGGCCGAAAGGGTCCTATACGCTACAGGAGGCCCAGCCCGCTCACCAGGGGAGTCGGGTCCACGTTGTGGAGCTTGAACCAGGACGCGGGTCCCTGGAGCCCCATCGCCAGAGCCACCAGTTCCGTAAAATAGAAAACGGGCAGGCGGACATTCTCGCTGGCCCTCATGTCCAGGTTGGCCATGCAGACAGGACAGGCGGTCACGACGCAGTTTGCACCCGCCTCCCGGGCCATGGCGACCAGTTTGTCCACCATCTTGATCACGATGTCCGTCCGGCTGATGGTCAGGCTGCCGCCGCAGCAGTCGGTCTTGTATGACCAAGGACGGACATCCGCGCCCATCGCCCCCAGCAGTTTGTCCAGAAGCACGGGATTTTCGTAGTCGTCGAACTGGCATACTTCCGGCGGACGCAGCAGGAGGCATCCGTAATAGGAAACGGGCTTCAGACCGGTCAGTTTCCGGGTGACCTTTCCTTCCAAAGTGTCCAGGCCGATGTCTTTGCAGAAGATATCAATCGGGTTGCGGACGGAAACCGTCCCCTCGACTTTCCGGCCCAGGATCTTCTCAACTTCCGTCTTCAGGGCGGCATCCCCGGCAAGATGATGCTGGGCCGACTTGAAGCGGTTGAAGCAGGCAGCGCAGGGGACCATGACATCCTTGAGATCCGATTTCTCGGCCGCCGCCAGGTTCCGGGCGGGAAGGGCCACGGACAACTTGAAATTGGTGGCGTGGGCCGATGTCGCCCCGCAACAGGACCAGTCCTCCACTTCCTTCAGCTCGATCCCGAGGGCCCGACTGACCGCCTTTACGGACTGGTCATATTCCTTCGCCGTCCCGTGGAGGGAACATCCCGGATAATATTGAACTTTCAACGCGTGCCTCCTTCAGGTGGACTGTTGCGTCAGGCGTTCTTCGTCTTATCGAAGATGCCCCGCACGGACTGGATATCCTTCGTCTTGGGAGAGATCAGTGCCAGCTTTCCCTTCATGAACATGCTGATCCCCATTGCGGCATCGGAGAAAAGATCTCCCGACTTGAGCTTGTAATTGACCGTCATCATCGTCTCATTGATGCGGCCGTTGGAACGAATGTTCGCCAGGAAGGCCTCGTGGAAATGGAGAACGTTCTTTTCCCGGGCTCCGACGCCGGAGACGATGGCCATCTCGCGGAGAGCATCCATCATGCGGGCGATGTCCACCTCGTTCGGGCAGCGGGTGATGCAGGTCTCGCAGGACGCGCACAACCAGATGGTGGAGCTGCCCAGTACCTTCTCCTTCATTCCCAACTGGATCATCTTGATGATCTTGTTGGGGTTGTATTCCATGACGGAGGCCAAGGGGCAGCCGGCGGTACATTTCCGGCAGTGGTAGCATCGCTGGATGGGGACCCCGTGGATTTTTTCGTTCACTTCATCGAGAAATGTCTTCATATCCTCTCCGTTCGTCTCGCAATCTTCCGTCAACGGCCAGCACCCGAAGGATTTGACCATCACCTTGCTCATTTCTCTACGGATTGAAAATAAAATCGTCCTTGTCGTTTTCGCTGTAGGCCGACAGCGGCGGAACATCTTCCATCGAAGCACCGACCCGGTTGTTGAACATCTCGAGGCCGTCCTTGTCGAGTTTCTTGAGGAATTTTCTCAGGTCCACTCCCATGGGGCAGACGGACACGCAGGAGCCGCAATCCACGCAGCGGCCCACCATGTGATAGAGGCGCATGAGCTGAAAGACCTGGGTGTCCGTGGCGTCCTCACCGATACCGACCCACTGGGGCTGGCTCTGGTCCATGAAGCAGATGGCGCAATAACAGGACGGGCAGGCCTGTCGGCAGGCGTAACAACGGATGCACTTGGCCATCTCCTTCTCGAAATAGGCCCAGCGCTCCTCGATCGGGAGGTTTTCGAAGGCCGTCACTTCCTCATATTCCCGGTCGGCGTCCATGGGTGCGGCATTCTCTCCAAGCATCACGTCCGAGATGACCGGATTGTTGAAGCGGCAGGTGAGACAGCAGTCTGCCAGGGCATCCTTCAGGGCCAGTTTCTTTTCGCCGGCGGGCGTTTTCACGGTGATCGAGTCGCCGGCGACGATTGCTTCGAGAACTTCCTCGCCACCGAGGGCTGCCGAGAGCTTCTTCCGTTCCACATATCCCGTGCAGGGCACGCCGAGGATCACGACCTCGTCCCGATTGTACTGCCTCTCCTGGAGACAAAGGACAATGGACCGGCTCGTACAGCCCCGGGCCACCACACCGACCACTTTTTTCTTCCGGTCCTCGGGTTTGACCCGCTTCTGCGCATTCCGATGCTGGGAGATCATGTCGTGGACGAACTTGGCAAGGTTCTGTGTGCAGAAGGAATTCCACACCAGCTTCTGGGCTTCTTCCGGAAGGGTGATGAAACAGGGAGTCGCCGTTGCGGGCAGTGTTCCCGCCTCGTAGCCGACGATGACATCCACCTTCTTCTCCTCCAGGAGCCTACCTGCCTCTTCCCGTAGCTTTTTCTGAATGTTTTCCACTTTGTTCGAGTCCTCGTCTTCGAGTTGAATACGAAATTTCGTCTGGTACCCTGCGCCCGGCCGAACCGTTTCCGGATCGGTTTCCCTCACCGGATGCCATTGATCCGCCGGGGCGGCTCCCAACGGCTCAGAGCTTTTTCACCAGCTTGTTTGCCGGCCCGAGGGCGGTCACCCGCTCCGTCACCCCCTTGATGACCTTGGCGAACCGTTCCCCTTCAGAGGCGGACACCCACGTGAAGATGGTCCGATCCCCCTCCAGGCCGATGTAGGAGAGGAAACGTTTCAGCGTGGCGAATTTCCGGCGGGCCGACAGGTTACCCGACAGATAGTGGCATTCACCGGGGTGGCAGCCGGAAACCAGGACGCCGTCGGCCCCTTCCTGAAGGGCCTTCACGACGTAAAAGGGATTGATCCGTCCCGTGCAGGGGACGCGGATGATGCGAACGTTCGGAGGATACTGGATCCGGCTGATTCCGGCCAGGTCCGCCCCGGCGTAGGTGCACCAGTTGCAGACGATGGCCACGATTTTCGGCTCCCAGTTTTCCTTGGCTTCTTGTCCAGACATATCGGCTCCGTTTCTCTTGGGATTCAATTCAGCCGCGTATCCCCGCCGCCCGTTACATGGCGGCGATCTGCGCCAGCACTTCCTCGTTGTTGAAGCCGTTAAGGTCCACGGCGTTCATGCGGCAGGATGCCGTGCAAACCCCGCAGCCCTTGCAGAGGACGGCATTGACTGCTGCGCACCCCTCAGCAAGGTCCACGGCGATGGCGCTGAAGGGACAGTTGGCCTCGCAGAGCCCGCAGGCAGCGCATCGCTCCTTGTTGACATAAGCCGTCTTTCCCTCGGCTTCGATGAAGTCTTTCGTCAGGATCGTGCAGGCCCGGGATACCGCTGCGTTGGCCTGCACGATGGAGTCCTCGCTGAGCTTCGGCGCATGGGCCATGCCGCACATGAAGACGCCATCGGTGGCAAAATCGACCGGACGGAGTTTCACGTGGGCCTCCAGGAAGAATCCGTCCTGGTTGGTCGGCACCTTGAGCATCTTTCCGATTTCCGCGTTTTCCGGGTTCGGAACGGTGCCGACGCTGAGCGCGAGGAGATCCGTCTTCAACTCCACCGTCTCGTTGAGGATGGGATCGAGCAGGCGGATCACCAGCTTGTCTCCCTCGGCTCTCACCTCGGGTTTCCGGTCCTCGTCGTACCGGACGAACTTAACGTTCAGTTCCCGGGCCTTCTTGTAGTAGTCCTCCTTGAGGCCGAAGGTCCGGATATCGCGGTAGATGACCGTGACGTCCTTTTCCGGGTCCATCTCCTTGAGCTTCAGGGCGTTTTTCATCGCCTCTGAACAGCAGTAGCGGCTGCAGTAGGGGCGTTCCGGGATGCGGGACCCGACGCACTGGATCATCGTGATGCTCTTGGCCGCCGTGGCCTTCGCGTCCTTTTCCGCGATCATCTTCTCCAGGTCGCGCTGGGTCAACACGCGGTCCGACTGGCCGTACAGGTATTCCTTCGTCTCCAGCTCGTAACCGCCGGTGGCCACGATGACGACGCCGTGCTCGAACTGATTCTCTCCATCCTTGGTGGTGATGGTGGTCTTGTAGTTGCCGATGAAGCCTTCGATCTTCTTGATCTCCGTTCCCGTATAGACCTGGATCAGCTCGCTCTTCTTCACCCGATCGATCAGGCCCGCCAGGTGCTTCTTCGTGTCCAGCCCCTCGAGGGTGTAATACAGGCTCGCGTAATTTCCGCCCAGGGAAGGTTTCTTCTCGACGATGTAGGACTGGAATCCCTGGTCCGCGAAGGAGAGGGCCGCAGTGATGCCCGCCAGCCCGCCGCCGATGATGAGGACGTTCTTGTTGACACCCAGTTGTCCCGGCTTCAGGGGCTTCAGGAACTGGGCTTTGGCGATGGACATTCTGACCAGGTCCTTGGCCTTCTCGGTGGCCGCCTCGGGCTCATGCATATGGACCCACGAATCCTGGTCCCGGATGTTCGCCATCTCGAAGAGGTAGCGGTTGAGCCCCGCCTTCTCGCAGTTCTCCTGGAAAAGACCCTCGTGGGTCCGGGGGGAGCAGGAGGCGACGACAACGCGCGTCAGGTTCTGCTCCTTGATGACCTCGCCCATCTTCACAGCCGTGTCCTGGGAACAGGTGAAGAGGTTATCCGTGGCGAAGACCACGTTGGGCAGGGTCTTGGCGTACTCGACAACTCCCGGGACGTCGACCACGCCGCCGATGTTGATGCCGCAGTGGCAGACGAAGACGCCCGTCCGGGGGCCGACCCCGCGGATGTCCGTCTCCAGCGGCAACTCTTCTTCGGTGATCATCGTGCCTCGGCGTTCAGCCAGGAGTCCGGAGGCGCAGGCAGCGGCACTGGATGCCTCCATGACCGTCTCGGGGATGTCCTTGGGCCCGCCGAAGGCACCGCAGACAAAGACGCCGCCCCGGGTGGTCTGGACGGGATTCTCGAGGGCGGTCCGGCAAAAGCCGTGCTCCTCCAGGTCGATTCCGAGGGCCTTGGCCAGCTTCGCCGCCTCCGGGGGAGGCGTGAGGCCGACAGAAAGGACCACCATCTCGAACTCTTCCTCGACGAGCTTTCCGTCCTCGGTGACGTATTTCAGAAGCAGGTTCTTGGACTGCTGGAGCTCCTTGACGCTGGAGGGCATGGAGCGGATGTACCGGATCCCGTATTCGTTTTTCGCCCGGTTGACAAAGCGGTCGAAGTCTTTGCCGTGGGCCCGGATGTCCATGAAGAAGATCGTCGGCTCCAGCTCCTTGGCGTGCTCCTTGCCGATGATGGCCTCTTTCGTCGCATACATGCAGCACACGGAGGAGCACCAACTGTTTCCGCAGGAGGTGTCGCGGGAGCCCACGCACTGGATGAAGGCGATCTTCTTGGGTTCCTTACCGTCGGAGATGCGCTGGACGTGCCCGAAGTAGGGACCCGAGGCGGAAAGGATCCGCTCGAACTGGATGGCCGTCACGACGTTGGCGTAGGTGCCGAAGCCGTATTCGCCGCGGATGGAGGCGTCGAAGGTCTCGAAACCCGGGGCGGCGATAACGGCGCCGACCTCGATGGTCTCTTCCTCGAACGTATCGTCATGGTTGATCGCCTTCGCAATACAGGCATCGACGCACTGGTAGCACTCGGAGCAGATGCCGCAGGCGAGGCAGCGCTGGGCTTCCCGGACGGCCTCCTCCTCGTCGAAGCCGATGCCGACTTCCTGGAAGGTGGTCCGCCGCTCTTCGGGCTTCATGTGGGGATACTTCGCCCGGGGGGCCTTCGGAACGGCGCTCACGTCGGCCTTGTCAGCCAGGTCCTTGGTCCAGTCTTTCGCCCGACCGGCTGCCATGTCCTCGCCCTGAAGATAACGATCGATGGACACCGCCGCTTCCTTCCCGGCGAAGACGGCCTTCACGACCGTCTGCGGACCCGTGACCACGTCGCCGCCGGCAAAGACACCGGGGACGTTCGTCGCGAAGGTCACACCGTCGACGTCGAAGTTTTTCCACTTGTTGATGGCGACGCCGCTCTCCGGCGTCACGAAACCCAGGTCCGCCTCCTGGCCGATGGCGGGAATCAGGGCATCACAGGGAACGACAAACTCGGATCCCTTTATCTCGATGGGCCGCCTGCGGCCGCTGGCGTCGGGCTCGCCCAGCTCCATCCGGGTGCACTCGATGCCCGTGACCTTTCCGCCCTCTCCCACGACCCGCTTGGGGGCCACGAGGAATTCCATCTTGATGCCCTCTTCCAGGGCCTCCTCGATCTCCTCCGGTGCGGCGGGCATTTCCGCGCGGGACCGGCGGTAGAGGATGAAGACATCCTTCGAACCCGTGCGGATGGCCGTCCGGACGGCGTCCATGGCGACGTTCCCGCCGCCAACCACGGCAACCTTGTCGCCCAGGAAGACCTTCTCGCCCAGGTTCACCCGCTTCAGGTAATCGACGCCGTGGATGACGCCCTGCATGTCTTCTCCGGGGATGTTCAGCTTGCTGCTGTTGACGGTTCCGCAGCCGATGAAGACGGCGTCAAAGTCCTTCTGGAGCTGGACGAAGGGAAGGTCCTTGCCCACGGGCCTGTTCAGGTGGATCTTGACCCCCAGGTCCTCGATGACCTTGATCTCGGCCCGGAGGACGTCCTTGGGGAGACGGTACTCGGGAATACCCACCGCCAGCCAGCCGCCGGCCACGGGGAGGGATTCGAAGACCTCGACGTCATAGCCCTCGGCGGCCAGGTAGTAGGCACAGGTCAAACCAGCGGGGCCGGCGCCTACAACGGCCACCTTCTTCCCCTTGCTCTCCTTCTTATCGGGAATGTAGCGGGTCTCGTCCTTCAGATCGAGATCGGCCACAAACCGCTTCAGGTGCATGATGTCGATGGGCTCGTCCACTTTGCCGCGCATACAGGCGGTCTCGCAGGGATGGTTGCAGACCCGGCCGCAGACGATGGGGAACGGGTTGTCTTTTTTGATGAGCTTCAGCGCTTCCTTGAATTTCCCCGTGGCGATGAGGGCGACATACCCCTGAACGCTGATGTGGGTCGGGCAGTTCGCCTTGCAGGGAGAGGTGCCGAGCTTGTCGATGGCGAAGCCGCTGGGAATGGCCTGGGGGAAATGCCGGTAGGTGGCCTTCCGCTCGCTCAGGTTTTCGTTGAAGTCGGAAGGAACGGAGATGGGGCATACATTGGCGCAGTCACCGCAGCCGGTACACTTGGAGAGGTCGATGAACCGCGGCGCCTTCGTCATCCGGACCTTGAAGTGGCCCGGTTCGCCCTCGACGGACTCGACAGTCCGCCGGGTGAGAATCTCCACATTGGGATGCCGGCCCACTTCCACCAGCTTCGGGGAGAGGATGCAGGCGGAACAGTCGTTGGTGGGAAAGGTCTTGTCAAGCTGGGCCATGACGCCGCCGATGCTGATGCCTTTTTCCACCAGGTAAACCTTCAAGCCGGAGTTTGCCAGATCCAGAGACGCCTGAATGCCGGCGATTCCGGATCCCACCACCATGACCGCACCGATTTTTTCACTTGCTTGAGCCACTGGACACCACCTCGGGATATCTCAGAATGTTTGCGTGCGTCCCGTCATCCCGCCCCGGATGAAACGACAGAATCTGAAATGGGCGGAAATGCGGACCTTTAATAGAGAACAGGCCTGACACGTCGCCCCTCATGGAGGGGCCTTAAGCCGTCGGTGCCGCTACCATGATTAGGGCGTTCTGTCAAGTCGATTTCACCCCCCAATTGAATACCTGACACAGACCCCTGAAAGAGAACAACCACTTGCAACGTAAAGGGTTTTTTGTTACATCCCCGGGTCATGAAGATCGCCCGCAGGGCTCATTCGAGAGGCCCGAAACGCTCACCAAGCCCCAGGCAGAAACCATGATCACAACACCTTCAGGACGAGATGACTCGAAGAGCTACCTGGTCCGGGCCATGTCTGAAGACGGCAGGGTCCTGGCCCTGGCCTGCGTCACCACGGATCTTGTCGCCCGGTCTGCCCGACGCCACAGGACATCCCCGGTGGCTGCCGCCGCTCTCGGACGCGCTCTCACCGGTGGGGCGCTCCTTGCCTCTCTCCTCAAGGAAGGTCAGGGACTGGCCGTAAAGTTCGAGGCCGACGGCCCGCTGGGTAAGATCGTGGTGGAAGCGGAGCGGAACGGCTGCGTCCGCGGCTATGTCCAGAACCCGGGGGCCGATGTGCCCGACCGGGGTGGAAAGCTGGACGTCTCCGGCGCTCTGGGGATAAACGGCTTCCTGACGGTCCTGAAGGACCTCGGCCTGAAGGAGCCCTGCCAGGGCATCGTTCGCCTCCGTTCCGGCGAGATCGCCCAGGACCTGGCCTACTATCTCCTCGAATCTGAACAGATCCCCTCCGCCGTCGCCCTGGGCGTTTACGTGGAATCCGAAGGCCGAGTGTCCGCCGCCGGGGGGTTCCTGGTCCAGTCGCTCCCCCCGCCGGATCCGGAGACGGTGGAACGCATCGCTTCGCGCCTGGAGGCGATGCCCCCCGTTACTACGCTTCTCCGGGAAGGAAAGACTCCGGAAGACCTGTTCCGGGACATCTTCTCCGAAATCCCGTTCCGCATCCTGGAGACCCAGCCCCTGACCCTCCGGTGCTCCTGCAGCCGCAGCCGGATCGAACGGGTCCTGTTGAGCCTGGGGGCCGACGAGCTCAAGGAGATGCTGGAAGAGCAGGGAGAGGCCAAGGTGAACTGTCACTTCTGCCGGATTGCTTACCGGTTCAACCGGGAGGAACTGGAAGAACTGATCGGACGCATCGCCTGATCGGCCTGCCCCCGGCTTCTCATCCGTGGCGGAAACGAGCGCGCCGCCCAAAGGCGCGATCGATCGAATTCTTTTTTTAAAGAGAAAGGAGACTGCCATGAAAATCGACCGGATCGAACTATTCCACGTGGCCATCCCCCTGCCCAAATCCTTCTGGCCGTCCTGGATTCCCGGCTATCCCCAGACGGTGAACCGCTTCACCCTGATCCGCCTCACCACCGACGGAGGGCTCCAGGGTCTCTCGGCCGGCATGGCCTTCGAGCGGGAGCGGGAAGGCCTGGGCGGACTCATCGGCCCCTACCTGATCGGCCTGGACCCGACGGACATCGACTTGGTCCGCCGGCGCCTCCGTGAAATCAGCTATCTGGGCTGGCGAAACTACTGGATCGAGGCGGCCTGCTGGGACATCCGGGGCAAGGCGGAGGGGAAGACCGTCCGGGCGCTCCTCGGCGGCACGGATGACCGGCCCGTCCCCGTCTACGCCTCCACCGGCGAGGTCCATCCCCCGGCACAGCGGGCCGAGGAGGTGCTCCGCCTCCGGGAGATGGGGTTCCGGACGGTGAAGCTCCGGGTCCACGGCGCCACGCTCAAGGAGGACGTCACCCAGGTAGAGGCAGTCCGCCGGGCCGTGGGGGACTCCATGGAGATCGGCGTCGACGCCAACCAGGGCTGGCCTGTCACGATCATCGAGAAGCCGCCGGTCTGGGATCTCGAGCGGGCCGCCGAATTCGCCCGGGCCGGCAAGGACCTTGGGGTCTCCTGGCTCGAGGAGCCCCTGGACATGTACGCCTGGGACGAGTTGGCGGAACTCCGCCGCCGCTCCGACGTTCCCATCGCCGGGGCGGAACTCAACGCCGGCTGGCAGGAGTACAAGATCATGCTGGAGAAGGGGAGCTTCGACATCTACCAGCCCGACGCCACGATGGGCGGCGGCATCGGCGACTCGAAGAAGGTCATGGACGCCTGCGCCGCCCAGGGCCTGGACTTCAGTCCCCACACCTGGACGAACGGCATCGGCTTTCTCGTCAATCTCCAGCTCTACGCCGCGGGTCCCCGGAAACCCCCTCTCGAGTACCCTTATGAACCGCCCGCCTGGATCCCCGAGTACCGCGACGGGATCCTGGCGGAGCCGATCCGCATCTCTCCCGACGGCACCGTTCCGTTGCCGGAGGCCCCGGGTCTCGGCATCGTCCTGGACGAGGACAGGCTCGCCCGCTACGGGGAGAAGTTCTTCGAGATCACCCCCGGGGGGATCGCCGCGAAGGCCATCCGGGAAAAGGGACTCTTCACGGCCCTCAAGCTGGCCATGAAGAAAGGGAAATAGGAGCGCCCCCGTGAAGGCGATGATCCTGAAGGGAATCTCCCATTTCAGCGAGAACCGCGCTCCCCTGGAGTTTGCAGAGGTTCCCACCCCCGTTCCGGGAGAAGGCGAGGTCCTGCTCCGGGTCTCCGCCTGCGGCGTCTGCCACACGGAGCTGGACGAGATCGAGGGACGGACGCCGCCGCCCCGCTTCCCCGTCATTCCGGGCCATCAGGTCGTGGGCCGCGTCATCGGGCGTGGACCCGGAGCGGAGCGGTTTCCGGTCGGAGAACGGGTCGGCGTAGGCTGGATCAACCGTGCCTGCGGCCGCTGCTCGTTCTGCCTGGGGGGAAACGAGAATCTCTGCCCGGACTTCAAGGCGACGGGACGGGACGCGGATGGAGGGTACGCTGAATACATGACCGTTCCGGAAGCCTTCGCCCATCCCCTGCCGCCGGTCTTCAGCGACATCGAGGCGGCGCCTCTCCTGTGTGCGGGAGCCATCGGCTGGCGGTCCCTCCGGCTGTCGGGCCTTCAAAACGGGCAGCGTCTGGGCCTGACAGGATTCGGAGCCTCGGCCCATCTGGTCCTGCGGCTCGTCCGGCACCGTTTCCCCGACACGCCCGTCTTCGTCTTCGCCCGAAGCGAACGGGAGCGGTCCTTCGCCCGGGAACTGGGCGCCGTCTGGGCGGGGGATACGGCCGATACGGCCCCGGAACGGCTCAACGCCGTGATCGACACGACCCCCGCCTGGAAGCCCATCGTGGAGGCCCTGAAAAACCTGGCCCCGGGAGGCCGGCTGGTGATCAACGCGATCCGCAAGGAGGAGGGCGACAAGGAGACCATCCTCTCCCTCCATTACCCCGAACATCTCTGGATGGAGAAGGAGATCAAGAGCGTGGCCAATGTGTCCCGCCGGGACATTTCGGAATTCCTGGCCATGGCGGCGGAGATCCCCATCCGGCCGGAAGTGCTGGCGTATTCCCTGGAGGAGGCGAACCGGGCCCTGGCGGAACTGACGGAAGGAAAGATCCGGGGAGCAAAGGTGCTTGTGGCGGGGGGATAAAGGACGGACCTGCAACCGCAGCAATGGAAAACCATGCGTCCCGGGGAAAGGACGGGTCTTCATCCCGTGTCCGCCGCTGAAACGGCCGGGCGGCGGATGGGGCCGGCGATGACGGCGGCGGCGCTGGTCTTCGTGGATTCGAAACCGGCGGCCGCTAGGGCTCTCCGCTTTCTTTCTTCTTGCGGTGGTCCCGGACGGCGATGAAGACGTAAACGCCCACGGCCGCCCCCAGCGAGACAATCAGATTCACCAGTCCGCTCTCGATCCCGATGACCCGCTCGCAGAGGAGCCAGACCACCAGGTAGGTGACGGCCGTCAAGATTTCCTGCATTTTGGAACCTTCCCTCCCCGCGTGGATTCCTGCGGCCCTCGCTGATTTTTCCGCTCCGCGAAGGCCGGGTTTGCCTGGACGATCAGTATGGCCTTTTACCTATCCGTCCCCCAAAATACAACGAAAAATTCCCCCGGCTTGCGGCATAATCGGGCATCGTCCCGTGAATTCGCGCCATTCCGCCTCCTCCTGCAGACGGGGCATTGATCCAAGCCTGTTTTTCAAGGTCGGGCCCAGGCCAGTGAAGCCCGGCCGAGGGCCTTGCCGAAACAGGCGACCGCGTTCGGCAGGGGCATTGCCGAATCCCGGAGGAAGAGATAGATCCGCTCCACCCCCAGTCGGGCCGCGTTTTCGGCCATGATACGGTGCGCCTCCGCCGGGGCGTCCGCCGGCGCGTACAGATGGACGGGGATGCCCAGCCCTTGAACGGCCCGGATCCGTCCCAGGGCGTCTCCAAAGCCGCCCGGCGTCCCCGCACCGTCAAGAGGCATCATCACCCGGATTGCGCGGACGGGAAAGGAGCGCAGCCGTTCCCGGAACCCCGGATCCTCCGGCACGAAGCGGCCGGTGGTCCAAAGGCTGATATCCATGCCCGGGAGAACCCGGCCGAGAATGCCGATCAGATCAGCCCGGACCAGCGCATCCCCGCCGTAGAACTCGATGCTCCGGTAGTTCGGATCCACGGCCTGAAGGTCACGGATCACCGCCTCGGCGGGCCTGCGTGGCGGCCTTCCGGCGGCATCGCAGCCGCGGCAGTCCGGCGGGCAGGGGGCGCCGAGATCCACCTGGTTCTCCGAGGCGATGGGATAGAAGGGGCGTCCCGCTCCCATCGGACGGATATGCTCCTCGATGTAGTCGGGGTTCCGCATCGGGCAGGTGTCGCCGCCCAGCCGGACCAGCGGATGGGACTGCATCCGCTCGAACACCTCCACCACGGACTCGCGCGTCGCGTCACCGAAGACGAGGGGCAGGTACGGGCAGGGGGCGATCCAGCCGTTGCTCATGATGTGGCAGAAGATGTTCTTGGCCGTGCACTTATTCGTCTCTCCCACCGGCGTTCCCGGTGTGTGAACGTAGATATGGGGCGTGTACTCCGGGGCGATGCAGGCGAAGAGATCCCGCTCCCGGCGGGCCGCAAAGGGGGTCCCGTCGGGGCGGGCCGACCGGCCGGAAAAGCGGGGCAGGAGGAGCCGCACCTTCTCAGCCCCCTTCGCCAGGACAAAGGCCATGAACCGATTCATGCCGCCACCGGTGAAGAATTCGGCCGTCTGCGGCACGATGGAGACGTGAACAATCATGGAGGTCGCCGCCACCAGCTCCAGCGCCCGGACGGCCCGCTCGAAGCTCCCCGCCCTTCCCCTCCGCCGGTCGTGCTCTTCCGGGCGGTAATCGTCCAGGCTGAGGTAGATCTGATCCAGGCCCGCCGCTTCCAGATCCCGGACGAAGGCCCCGTCCAGGAGCCAGCCGTTCGTCTCCAGGGACATCATGAATCCGGAGGCCTTTCCGCGCCGGATAATCTCAAACAGGTC
Source organism: Deltaproteobacteria bacterium HGW-Deltaproteobacteria-19 (assembly GCA_002841865.1). Taxonomy (GTDB): domain Bacteria; phylum Desulfobacterota; class Syntrophia; order Syntrophales; family PHBD01; genus PHBD01. Next base: position 22,299 of record PHBD01000030.1, on the reverse strand, counting down.
CTTCCGCAGCGTCGGCTCGCCGCCGAAGAGGTCCACCACCAGGCAGCCGGCCAGCCGGAGGTCCCGGAAGACGTCGTCGATCTGCTCCAGGGTCAGCTCGCCGGGCATGACGTTCCTGAGCTCCGCCACCCCGCAGTGCCCGCAGTTGAGCTGGCACCGGTTGGTGAGGGTGAGCTGGACGACCTTGATGAGCGGCAGGGCCATGTCAGGCACCCCGATCCCGGCTGAGGTTGTAGGGCAGGTCGCAGTCGAAATCCCGGATCACCACCCCCCGCCCCCGGGCGTTCACGAAATCCGCAGCGGCATCCAGCCGCCACAGCGCCTCCTCCGCCGGCACTTTCGGCTCCAGGAGGGCCGCCGGGGTCCCCCGGTTGTCCGAATAGTGGAGAAAATACGTGTCGCGGAAGGCGTCCGCCAGGGCGAGGGACGCCTCGAAATCATCCCGGGTCTCCGTGGGAAAATTGATGAGGACATGGGTACAGAGGAGCGACCCGGGGGCGATCTCCCGGAGCCGCCGCACGCGCTCCACGACCCGGCCGACTGGATAGCGCCGGTTCATCAGGTCCAGGATGCGCTGCGAGCCCGACTGGAGCGGGATGTTCGCATAGCGGATGCGCCCGGTGGCGAAAAGCGGCGCCAGATCGTCGAAGCGCTCCTCCACGAAGGCCGGGAACACATAGCTCAGCTTGAGCGACAGGCCGCCGTCCAGCCCGAGGAGCTGGGCAACCAGTTCGGCCAGATCGCTCCCGATGTCCCGGCCGTAGCTGGCGCAGTCGTCCGCCAGCAGGGCGAATTCCCGCACGCCGCGGTCCAGCCCGCTGCGGGCCCGGGAGAGGACCGCCTCCACGGGTACGCTCGCCAGGCCGCCCTTCGCGCGGCGGATGTTGCAGTAGGAGCATCCGTTGACGCACCCCTGCCCGATGAAGAGGAAGGCGTCCTGCGGTCCGAGGTGCTGGCCCGGCAGGAAGAACTCCGGCGGCAGGCGGCTCGCCGCGGCCGCCCCGACGGGGATCCGGTGGGGAAAATGCGCGTCGAGAAGGTCCAGGTCCTTCGGACCGACGCACAGCATCCCCTCCGGGTCGAACGGGGCATCCGGCAGGCCGGCCAGACAGCCCAGGAGAATCACGGTCTTCCCCTTCCCCTGAGCCCTGGCGGTCTCCAGCGCCGCCAGGGACGTGTCGATCTTTCCCTCCGTGACGCAGCAGGAGTTCACCAGGATAATCCCGGCCTCCCGGATGTCCCGCACCAGGGGGTGGCCGTTCAGGAGGAAGAAGCGGACCGCCTGGGTGAAGAGGTATGCCCCGGGGGCGCAGCGCCTGCTCGGGTTGAAGACGAAGATGCCGGGCTTCGGGGCTGCCGCGGGATCAGGCATAGGGCACCACGAACGAGGCGAGCTTTCCTTCCGCCACCAGCCGACCCAGGTAATCCGCCTTGGCCTGTCGGTCCCGGTCGTCATACCGGGAGGCCAGAACCGCCGCCCGGGTCAGGCGGTTCCCGCCGTAGCCGATGAAGACGGAGTGGTCGAACAGGCCGGCGAAGGAGACGCTTTCTGCCAGCTCCTCCCAGGTCTCCGTGGGAAACGCGAAGATGAAGTGGGAATAGACGAAGACGCCGGGATCGAGGGAACGGAGCCGCAAGACCGTTTCAGCCAGGCGGCCCGGGTCGTAGCGGCGGTTCATCAGGTCCAGGATGCGCGGAGAGGCGGACTGGGCGGGCAGGCAGACATAGGGGATGCGCCCGGCGGCGAAAAACGGCTCCAGCCGGTCGGCATAGTTCAGGAACAGGGCCGGGAACACCGTGTAGAGCTTGATCCGGAGGTCCGGGGCGATTTCGCAGATCCGCCCGAGCAGCCCTGGCAGGTCGTCGTCACGGTCGAGGCCATAGGAGCCGCAGTCGTCCGCAAGCAGGGTCACGGTCCGGACGCCCTGGCCATACAGCTCGCGGGCCTCCGCCTCGATCTCCTCCGCCGGCCGGCTCCGGACCCGCCCCTTGGCCAGACGGATGCTGCAGTAGCTGCAGTCGTTGGCGCATCCCTGGGCGATCAGGAGGTAGCGGTCGTCCGGTCCCATGCGGGGCTGGTAGGGCCGGTGCCCGTCCAGGCGCGAGACGTGGACGGTCTCGAAAGGAACGCGCGCCCCGACGAGGGCGTCCAGTTCGGCGCTCGCTCCGTACGGGATGAACCGGATCCGGGCGGCCTCCCCGCCGAGGCACGCCTGCAGGTCCTCGGGAAACGCCGCCAGGCAGCCGAAGACGATGAAGTCAGCCCGGGTATGGCGGCGCATCCCCTCGACAACGGCCGCCTCACAACGCCGCCTCATCTGATCGGTCACGACGCAAGCACCCACGAACACCAGGTCCGACTCCCCGTCGCCCCCTACCCCATGGCCATTCAGCTCGAAGTACCGCCTGGCCCGGGAAAGAAACAGGGCGTTGTTCTCGCACCCCGGGTGAAGATTTACGATCCGGACGTTCATGGCTTCCTCAAAAAGAGAGCAGACCCTTTTATACCCCCGTCATCCGGGCGATGATGCCTTTCATGATTTCATTGGTGCCGGCGAGGATGCGGGTGACGCGGAGGTCCCGCCAGGCCCGGGCGAGGGGGCCGCTCTCGTCGAGGCCCAGACGGCCGTGGAGCTGGAGGCACCGGTCGGCGATCCGCCAGGCCGTCTCGGTGGTCCACCACTTGGCCATGGAGACCTCCCGGACGACGTTCATCCCCTCGATGTGGTCGGCGATGAGCTTGTCCACGAAGGTCCGGCCGATCCGGACCTCCGTCGCCATCTCGGCGATCTCGAAGCGGACGTGCTGGAACGACGACAGGGCCCGCCCCGAAACGTCCGTCCCCTTCACGTGGGAAATCGTGTGCTCCAGGACCCACTCCGCCGCGGAGACGGCGCCGATGGCCACGACGAGGCGCTCCGGCTGGAGGTGCCGCATCAGGTTCTTGAATCCCGAGCCCTTCCCGCCGAGGCGGTGGGTCAGGGGCACCCGGCAGTCGTGGAAGAAGATCTCCGTCGTGTCCTGGCTGTGCCAGCCCGCCTTCTTCAGCCGGCGCCCCCGTTCGAACCCGGGGGTCTTCCCCTCCACCAGGTAGATGTCCACGGCCCGGTGGGGGTCCTCCGTCGCCGGGTCCTTGGCGGCCACCACGAAGAGGTCGCCGTTGGTTCCATTGGAGATGAAGGTCTTCTGGCCGTTCAGGACCACGACGTCGCCGTCCTCCACGGCGCTCGTTCGGATGGCCGCCACGTCGCTCCCGGCGTGGGGCTCCGTCATGGCGATGCCGGTGACGATCTCGCCGGCGATGCACCCGGGGAGATAGCGGTGCTTGAGCTCTTCCGAGGCGAAGGATGTGATGTAGGGGACGACCACGTTGCTGTGGAGCCGGGGCGAGAGGCCGTAGCAGTTCGTCTTCGCCATCTCGTCCACGACAATGACGGAATATAGGAAATCGAGGCCGCGGCCGCCGTACTCCCGGGGCACGTCGGTGCAGAGAAACCCCGCCGCGCCCATGGCCCGCCAGGCTGACCGGGGGACGATGCCGTCGGACTCCCACCGGTCCACGAAGGGAAAGACCTCTCTGGCGAGGAACCCGCGGAAGTCCTCACGGAAGGCCCGGTGCTCGCCGGTCCAGGGCAGGATCTCCATCATCCCTCCCGCAGGCGCTTCTGGAGGATGCGCTTGAGGATCTTGCCGCCGGGATTCCGGGGGAAGGAATCGACGAAGAAGACCCGCTTCGGCATCTTGAAGGGGGCGATCTTCCCCTGGAGCCCCGCCAGGATCTCCTCCTCCGTCACGGCCTCGCCCTCCCTGAGCAGAACGAAGGCCGCCACCACCTCGCCCCGCTTCGGGTCCGGCATGCCCACGGCCGCCGCCTCCTTCACCGCCGGAAGGGACTGGATCGCCCGTTCCACCTCGGCGGGGTAGATGTTCTCCCCGGAGGAGATGATCATCTCCACCTTGCGGCCGATGATGTAGAGAAACCCGTCCTCGTCCCGCCGCCCCATGTCGCCGGTGCGGAACCAGCCGCCCTTCTTGGCCTCCGCAGTCTCTTTCGGCTTCCGCCAGTATCCCGCGAAGACATTGGGGCCCCGGACGACGATCTCCCCGGGCTCCCCGGGGGCGACGTCCCGGTCCTGGTCGTCGACGATGCGGAGCCGCACGTGGAAGACCTCCTTGCCCACGGACCCGGCCTTCCGGACGGCGTCCTCCAGGTCCAGCGACGTGAGTCGCCCCGTCTCCGTGAGGGCGTAGCCCTGGACGAAGCCGATTCCCTTCTCGTCCTGGTACTTCCGGATGACCGGGAGCGGGATCGGCGCACCGCCGGAGATGAAGAAGTGGACGTGGGACAGGTCCGCCCCGGCCCACTCGGGCGTGTCCGACATAAGCTGGAACATGACCGGGACGGCGAACATGTAATTGATCCGCTCCCGGACGATGGTCAGGAGGACCTCCGAGGCGTTGAAGAATCCCGACAGGACGACGGACCCGCCGGCGTAGATGACCGGCGTGACCGACGCCGCCAGGGCGCCGATGTGGAAGAGGGGCGCCACGACGAGGGACCGGTAGGTCCGGTTGACGCCGTAGCCGATGAGGGAATGGACGGCCCCGAAGAGGATGTTCCCGTGGGTCAGGACGGCCCCTTTCGGATCGCCCGTCGTCCCGGAGGTGTACATGATGAAGAGGGGGTCCTCCGGCGTCACTTCCTCCATCGGCGACGGCTCGCCATCCGACTCGGTTGCCGTCAGGTCCGCCAGGAGCGATTCCCCGGGAAGAGAGTCGCCGCCATGGCGGATCCAGTGGCGGATCCCCAGGTTCGAATCCTTGAGGGGCGCCGCCTTCTCGGTGAACTCGGCGGCATAGACGAGCCCCCGGGGGGCCGAATCGCGGAGGATGTATTCGATCTCCGGCCCCGCCAGGCGGTAGTTCACCGGCACCAGGATGGCCCCCGTCTTGGCGCAGGCGAAGAAGATCTCCAGGAACTCGCTCGTGTTACCCATCAGGAGGGCCAAGCGCTCGCCCTTCACGATGTCCAGGTTCTGGAGCGCCCGGGCCGTCCGGTTGACCCGCTCGTTGAAGGCACGGTTGCTCTCGACCCGCTCCCCGTCTTTCAGGAATTCCCGGTCCGGGTGGGTGAAGGCCCTCTTTTCAATCCATTCTCCGATGTTCATGATTCTTCCTCGACACTCGAAAACAGAAGGGAGACGTAGGTCCCCCCGTGTGAGATCCCGTTCAGGAGCCCCCGCCGGAATGCCCCCCGGACGGACTGCCCCACGACGACCGACAGAGGCCGGACCGGCTCCTCCAGGCCCAGGGTGGGCGGCACGACGCCGTCCCGCAACGCCAGGGCCAGGGCCGCCGCCCTCATCCCCCCGGAGGTGAAGTTCTCTCCGAGGGCGCCCTTCAGGGCCGTCACGAGCGGGCGTTTACCATCCGTTCCAAAAATCCGTTCCAGACCCTCCGCCTCCAGGAGGTCCGGCTGGAGGCCACCGCTGGCGGCCGCGAAGACAATGTCGACTTCCTCCGGAGTGCAACCGGCAGCTTTGAGCGCCCGACGGGCCGCCAGGATGAATCCCCGCGGACCATCCGGCCAGCCGGTCATGGGCGCCGGCGAGGATGCCATCCCGGAGCCTGTGATCTCCGCATAGACGGTCGCGCCCCGCTCCCGGGCCGCCTCCAGGGGCTCCAGGCAGAGGATGCCACAGCCCTCCCCGGCCACCGGCCCGTTCCGCCGGAGGTCGAAGGGACGCGCCCCCTCGGAGCCGCCGCCCTGGAGCGGCGACAGGGCCTTGAAGCGCGTCAGGGATTCGAAATAGAAAGGGGCCAGGACATCGGCCCCGCCGGCAAGAAGGACGTCCGCGGCACCCCGCCGGATCTCCCGGGCGCCGTAGGCCAGGGCCGACTCCGCCGAAACGGAATAGTGGTTGACCGTCGTGTTGATCCCCCGGAATCCCAGCTCGATGGACGCGTGGCCCGCCGGGGCGTTCATGACCACGTTGGGCACCAGGATCGGGTTGACGGACCCGGGACCCTCCGTCACGAGGACCCGGGCAAACGAGACCGTTACGTCGGTTCCGCCCCAGGCCGTTCCCAGAATCATGCCCGTGCGGTCCCGGTTGGCCGGTGTGATCGCCAGACCCGCATCGTCCAGGGCCATCCGGGCCGCTGCCGTCGTCACGGCGGAGAGGCGATCCATCCGCCGGAGGTTTTTGATGGAGACGAAATCCCTCGCCTGGAAATCGCGGATCTCCGCGGCCAGCCTGCAGGGGAAGGCCTCCGCGGAGAAGGCGGCAAGCGGCGCGATCCCGCTCTGTCCGGCGAGGAGGGCCTTCCCGAAGGCCTCGCGGCCGGAGCCGAGGGGAGAGACGATACCGATGCCGGTGATCGCGACGCGCCGGTCCATGCTACCCCTTCCCTCCATCGAACCGTCCGATGACGAGCGAGGTGTTGTTCCCCCCGAAGGCGAAGGAATTGGACAGGATCACCGAAAGGTCCGCTTCCCGCGCCCCCTCGGTGACATAGTCGAGGTCGCACTCGGGATCCGGCACGGTGCAGTGGATCGTCGGCGGGATGAAGCGGTGGCGGATCGCCAGGACGGACGCGACCGCTTCGAGGGCCCCGGAGGCGCCCAGGGTGTGGCCCGTCATGGACTTCGTGGAGCTGACGGGAATCCGCCCGGCCCGGTCTCCGAAGACGTGCCGGATGGCCCGGCTCTCCATGGCATCGTTGGCCGGCGTGGCGGTGCCGTGGGCGTTGACGTAATCGACCCGCTCCGCGGAAACGCCGGCGTCGCGCAGGGCCTCCCGCATCGACCGGACCGCCCCGGAGGCCTCCGGGTCGGGGGCCGTCATGTGGTGCGAGTCGCAGGTGACGCCGTAGCCCAGCACCTCGGCATAGATCCGCGCCCCCCGGGCCCGGGCGTGGCGGAGGGACTCGAGGACCAGGATCCCCGCCGCCTCCCCCAGGGACAGGCCGGCCCGGTTCCCGGCGAAGGGCTTGCAGGGCTCCAGGTCCACCGCCTGGAGGGCGTTGAAGGCTGCGTAGGTGATGCGGCAGAGCGGCTCGGTCCCGCCGGCGATGACGACGGGCGCCGTCCCCCCCCGGATCAGGTCCCGGGCGTAGCCGATCGCCGTGGCCCCGGAAGAGCAGGCCGTCATGAAGGTGGTCTTGGGTCCCCAGAGCCCCAGGAGGGCTGCGATCCGGTCCGCCGAGGAAGCGCAGTAGACCGCCGACAGGGCGGAGAAGCGGGCCAGCCGGCCTTCGGTACGCAGGTACTCCCCGTAGAACCGCTCCCCTTCCAGGAGTCCCCCCCCGCCTCCGCCGATGACGACGCCCGTCTCCTCCGCCAGCTCCGGCGGAAAGGGGGCCAGCCCGGCGTCCTGCAGGGCCTCCAGGGTGGCGGCGAACCCGAGAAGGTCCGCCCGGGACATGCGCTTGATCGGGTACGGCCGGGGGATGTGGTCGCGGGGATTGAAATCCTTCACTTCCGCGGCGATCTGCGTCCGGAACGTCGAGGGATCGAAGACCGAAAACGGCCCGATCCCGCAGCGGCCCTCCCGCAGGGCCTGCGCGAAGCCAGGGGCGCTCTTGGCGGTTGCGTTGAGGGTTCCCAGCCCGGTGACGACGACCCGTTCCATCATTCAGAGTTTCACCAGTTCGACGTGGCCGATCGTCCTGCCGAGAAACCGCTCGGCCATGGTCTGGAACCGGAAGGGAACGTCGCTGACGTAGCAGGAATAGGAGGGCTTCTCCCGGCGCGGGTTTCCCAGGTGAAGCTCCGCCAGGAGGTCCGCCGTGGCATCCGCCATCGCCTCCCCCGAATCCACCAGGTGAACCTCGGGACCGGCGATCTCTCCGAGGAGTGGCTTCAGCAGGGGATAATGGGTGCACCCCAGGACCAGGGTATCGAGGTGCTCCGCCAGGACGGGCTTCAGGTATTCGTTGGCCGTGATCCGCGTTACCGGGTGATCGAGCCATCCTTCCTCCACGAGGGGCACAAAAAGCGGACAGGCCTGGGAAAAGATGCGGGTCGCCGGATCCAGAGCATGGATGGCCCGGGCATAGGCGTTGCTGTTGATCGTGGCGGGGGTCCCGATGACGCCGATATGGCCGGAGCGGGTCTCCCGGACGGCGGACCGGGCGCCGGCGTCGATGACGTCCAGAACCGGCATGGGCGAGCGGCTCCGCACGGCGTCACCGGCCACGGCGGCGACGGTGTTGCAGGCGATGACGAGGAGCTTGACTCCCTTCTTCAGCAGGAAGTCCGTGATCTCGACGGCGTACTGGGTCACCGTCTCGACGGACTTGACGCCGTAGGGCACCCGGGCGGTATCCCCGAAATAGATGATGTCCTCGAAGGGAATCCGCTCCATGAGAGCCCGCACCACCGTGAGCCCCCCCACGCCGGAGTCGAACACGCCGATGGGCTGCCTGATCATGTCCGCCATGAGCCTCTCCTCGCCGAATCGATGACCTTCTTCTTACCCCACGAAGGAGGAAAATTCAAACTCCGCGGTCCGGTTTCCGGCTGCCGCCGTAGAGATCGTACAGGAGAAGGCGGCACTCGATGTCCCCGTTGAAGAAGGGGATTCTGCGGTTCGTGCGGAGGCCGATCCGCTTGGCCAGGGCCAGGTTCCCCGTAAAGACGGCGCCGGCGTATCCCTGGCAGGATTTCTTCAGGAAGTCTCCGAGGCGGCCGTACAATTCCCCGAGAACAGCCTGATCCCCAAGGCGCTCTCCGTAGGGGGGGTTGAAAATCACGAGTCCATCTCCGGGGGGGACCTCCGTTCTCATGAAGTCGCCGGCGGAAAAGGAGATGTGCTCCTCCACCCCGGCCCGCCGGGCGTTCAGCCGGGCTGCCGCCACGGCCTCCCGCTCGATGTCGGTGGCGACGATGCGGCCGGGAAGACTTCGCCGGCCTTCTTTGCGGGCCTGACGGAGGAGGGCGTCCCATTCCTTTTCCGGGAAACCCCGGACGGACATGAACCCGAAATGCTCACGATGCAGACCCGGGGCCCGGTTCAGGGCCATCAGGGCTCCCTCGACGGCCAGCGTGCCGCTCCCGCACATGGGGTTGACGAGGTTCCCTTCCCCTTTCCAGCCCGCCGCCATCAGGACTCCTGCCGCCAGGGTCTCCTGCATGGGCGCCGCCATGGGGATCTGCCGGTATCCCCGGCGGGACAGCGGCTCTCCGGAGGTATGCAGAAAGACCTCCGCCCGGTTGCCCTGCCAGTGTACGTGGACGACCGCCCCGGTCCGCTCCGGACCGGAATCCGGGCGCCGGCCGCGCCGGGCGGTCATGCGGTCCACGATGGCGTCCTTCGCCTTCATGTTCACGAAGCGGGAGTCGTTGATGGTAGGGTTGTTCACCGTGCAGGTCACCGTCAGGTAGCCGTCCTCGTGGATGTATTCCTCCCAGGGGAGATCGGTGATTCCCCCGTAAAGGCTCCCGGGGCCGTCGGCCTCCAGGGTCGCGAGGTGGTAAAGGACCCGGTGGGCCGTCCGGAGGCGGAGGTTCAGGCGCAGGGAGTCCGTGAGGGACCCCTCCGTTTCCACGGCCGTCTCCGTCTCCCCGCGGATGGCGAATCCCAGCCCGGCCGTTTCCGTGAGAAGGAAGGGGACCATGCCCCGGGCGCAGGTGAGGACGATGCGGCGTGACGTTTTCCAAGGATTCATGGGTCCCCTCCTATCACACCTCCCTGAAAAGGCAAAGCAAACCGGGGTTTGCCCGAACCGGCGGTCCCGTTTTTTCCCTTTCCATAGGGTCCCTCATCATGTATAAGCATGCCTTGTTTCAACACCTTGGCCGCTTCAGCGGCGGAACAGGAGGAAAAAAACGATGATCCGACCGTTTACCTATACGGGGGCAAAAAAGATCGTTTTCGGCACGGGCTCCTTCCGCAGCCTGGCCGACCACATCCGGGAACTGGGGGGGGCACGCCCCCTGATCGTTCTCGATCACGCCCTGGCCGAGGCAGGCTTCCGGAAAACCGTGAAGGACCTGCTCGACAAGAGCGGCCTGCGCTATTCGCTGTTTGACGGAGTGGAGCCGGAGCCGGCCCTGGAGCGGGCCGACGAGGGCGCCAAGGCCGCCCTGAAGGGCAAGTGCGATCTCGTCGTGGGGATCGGAGGCGGAAGCTCCATGGACGTGGCCAAGGCCGTGGCCGCCCTGGCCGGCAACAAGGGCAAGGCCCTGGATTACCTGGGCCTGAACAAGGTCCCCGGCCCGGGCCTTCCGACCATCATGGTCCCCACCACCGCCGGCACCGGCAGCGAAGTCACGTTCACGGCCGTCTTCGTCCGGAAGAACCTGAAGAAGAAAGAGGGCATGAACAGCCCCTTCCTTTATCCTGAGGTCGCCCTCCTGGACCCGGAACTGACGTTGAGCCTGCCCGCGCAGGCCACCGCCTCCACGGGGATCGACGCCCTCTGCCACGCCATCGAGTCGTACACCTCCATCAACGCGTCGCCCATGAGCGAGACGATTTCCCTGGAGGCCGTCGGCCTCATCGCCGAGAACCTGCGGACCTGCGTCCACAACGGGAGCGACCTGGAAGCCCGGGAGCGCATGCTCCTGGGGAGCCTTTACGCGGGCCTCGGCCTGGCAAATGCGGGCGTCACGGCGGTCCACTCCCTCTCGTATCCCCTCGGCGGCGCCTGGGGAATCCCCCACGGGATGGCCAACCCCCTGATGCTTCCCGCCGTGATGGCCTACAACCTTCCCGGCACCATCGAGAAGTTCGCCATCCTGGCCGATGCCATGGGACAGGAAGTGGAGGATCTCTCGATGCGGGACGCCGCCACGCTAGCCCTGGACGCAGTGGAACTCCTCATCGAGGACTGCGGCCTGGCGATGACCCTGGAGGAATTCGGCATCGCCGAGAAGGACCTGCCGGCCCTGGCGGACGTCGCCCTCACCGTGGCGCGCCCGCTGGCCAACAACCCCCGGAAAGTCACCCGGGAGGACGCCATCGATATTTACCGGGATGCCCTCTGAGCGTCCCTTCCCGCGATCAAAAACGACAAGGATGGAGAAAAAGCCATGTCCGGAATGGAACTGATCGGCAGCGAGGAGAAAAAGGAAGTCCTGGACGTCCTGGAGACGGGCGTCTTCGCGCGTTACGGATTCGATACGGAGCGGAAGGGCGTCTTCAAGGTCCGCCAGTTCGAGGAGGAGTTCAAGCGATATCACGGAGCCGCCCACGCCCTGGGCGTCACGTCCGGGTCGACGGCCCTGTCGGTGGCTCTCTCCGCCATGGGCGTGGGCCCCGGCGATGAAGTCATCGTCCCGGCCTTTACCTTTATCGCAACGTACGAGGCCGTCCTCGAGGTGGGGGCCATCCCCGTCGCTGCGGACATCGACGCGTCCCTGAATATGGACCCCGACGACATCGTCCGGAAAATGACGCCCTATACGAAGGCCGTCATCCCCGTCCACATGTGCGGCGCCCCGGCGGACATCGGCCGGATCCTGGAGACCTGCCGCAGCTCCCAGCTGATGGTCCTGGAGGACAACGCCCAGTCCGTCGGCGGGAGCTACAGGGGGAAAAAACTCGGCACCTTCGGGGAGATGGGCACGTTCAGCTTTGATTATTACAAGACCCTGACCACCGGCGAGGGCGGGATGGTCATCACGAACCGGAAGGACCTCTACGACCGGGCCGACTGGTACCACGACCACGGTCACGACCACAACCCGAACGTCAGCCGGGCCATGGAAGGCCGCACCATCCTCGGCTTCAACTTCCGGATGAACGAATTCCAGGGAGCCCTGGGCCTCGCCCAGCTCCGGAAGCTCGACTTCATCATCGCGGAGCAGAAGAAGAACAAGGCCGCCGTGAAGGAAATGCTGGCGGGCATCCCCGGGATCGGCTTCCGGGCGATCCCGGACCCGGATGGCGACACGGCGACGCACCTGGCCTTCAACTTCCCCACGGAGGCACAGGCGGAGGCCTTCCAGGCGGCCCTCGGCGCGGGCGGCGTCGACACGGTCTGCTTCAAGAAGAACAAGTGGCACTACCTGGCCAACTGGGAGCACCTGATCGCCTGGTCCACGGCCAACCCGAAGAGCTTCCCCTTCACGAATCCCATCTACCGGGGGAAGGTGGACTACAGCATCCGCCAGTACCCGCAGGCCCACGATCTGCTGGGGCGGACCCTCTTCCTGGGCCTCCCGATCCGGATGCCCGAGGGGCGCCTGGAGCAGATCCGGGCGGCGGTGAAGAAGGCGGCCGAGGCCCTGTAGCGGGGCCGGGAAGCGCGAGAGGCCTTTCAACCATGCGGAAGGAAGATGCAGGCATGATCGTCGTCACCGGCGGCGCCGGCTTCATCGGCAGCGCCTTCGTGTGGAAGCTCAACAGCGAAGGCATCGAGGACATCGTCGTCGTCGACCGCCTGGGGACCTCCGACAAGTGGAAAAACCTCGTGAACCGGCGGTTCGTCGAGTACATCCACAAAGACGATTTCCTCAAGATGGTCTATGCCGACCAGGTTCCCTTCACCGTCCGGGCCGTGGTCCACATGGGCGCCTGCTCGTCCACGACGGAGAAGGACGCCGACTACCTCTGGACGAACAACTACCTCTATTCCTGCCGCCTGGCCGACTGGGCGATCCGGAACGGCATCCGCTTCCTCTACGCCAGCTCCGCGGCCACCTACGGCGACGGCTCCCTGGGCTTCTCCGACGACGACGCGACCACCTCGCTCCTCAAGCCCATCAACATGTACGGCTACTCGAAGCAGGTCTTCGACCTCTGGGCGCTCAAGCGCGGCGCCGACCAGCACATGGCGGGCCTGAAGTTCTTCAACGTCTTCGGCCCCAACGAGTTCCACAAGGGCGACATGACGAGCGTTGTCTTCAAGGCCTTCCACCAGATCCGCGCCACCGGGAAGGTCCGGCTGTTCAAGTCGTACCGCCCCGAATATCCCGACGGCGGGCAGATGCGGGACTTCGTCTACGTGAAGGACTGCGTGGAGGCGATGTGGTGGCTCCTGAACCACCCGGAGGCCAACGGGATCTTCAACCTGGGGAGCGGAAAGGCCCGGACCTGGAACGACCTGATGGCGGCGGTCTTCCGGGCCATGGACCGTCCCGCCGTCATCGACTACATCGACATGCCGCCGGGGCTGGACGAGCAGTACCAGTACTTCACGGAAGCGAAGATGGACCGCCTCGCCTCTACGGGCTGTCCCGTCCCATCCGCCCCCCTGGAGGAAGCCGTGCAGGATTACGTCGCAAACCATCTCTCGCAGCACGATCCCTATCTGGGCCAGTGCTGCGCAATCCAGTGACCATGACCATCGCCGTTATCATCCCGTCTCGGTACGAATCGACGCGCTTCCCGGGCAAACCCCTGGCGGACCTGGCGGGGAAGCCCATGATCCAGCACGTCTACGAGCGCGTCCTCATGTCCGGAACGGCGGACCTGGCTGCCGTCGCCACGGACGATCCGCGCATTTTCGCGGCTGTGGAGGCCTTCGGAGGACGGGCCGTCATGACGGTGGACACGCACCGCTCCGGTTCGGACCGGATCGCCGAAGCGGCGGGGATCCTGGGCCTCCGGGAGGACGACATCGTCGTGAACGTCCAGGGCGACCAGCCCGTCTTCGAGCCGGTCCAGATCGACGAGGTGGTGGCACCCCTCATCGCGGATCCCTCCCTGCCCATGTCCACCCTCATCTACCGGATCCGGCGGGACGAGGAGATCACCCACCCGAACGCCGTGAAGACGGTATTCGACCGGGACGGCAACGCGCTCTATTTCTCCCGCTCCACGATCCCCTTCGTCCGGGACCGGGGAAAGACGGCGGATTACTTCAAGCATCACGGCATCTACGCGTACCGGAAACACTTTCTCGACACCTTCACGAAGCTCCCCGAGGGGACCCTCGAACGCCTTGAATCCCTGGAACAGCTTCGGGCCCTGGAGCACGGCTACCGCATCCGGGTGGTGGTCACGGAACACGACTCCATTGAAGTGGACACGCCCCAGGAGTTGGACCGGATCCGGCGGCTCCTGGAGGAGCAATTCTCATCCTGAAGGAGGTTACAAAAGAAGGAGGGAACGGAAGCGATGGTGGACCTGGAATATCTGAAGAATATCCGACTGGTGGCAGAACCCACGGCGCAAAAGATCGTGGCCACGCTGTTCCTGAAACCCAATTACGAGATTTTCCGCAAGCTGGACATCCGGTTCGAGAACATCGAGCGGATCCCCCGGGACGAGAACGTCATCTTCGCGATGAACCACACGGACCGGTTCAACTACTGGCCTTTCCAGTACAAATTGTGGCGGTTGAAATTCCCGTTCACGACGGTCTGGGTGAAGGGCAAGTACTATCGGAACTCCCTGCTCGCCAAGGGCCTGGATCTCTGCAACCTGATTCCGGTGCCGTCCATGGGTTACCTCATTGAGGAATTCTACAAAAAGCGCTTCGGAAAGCTGATTGATCGGGAAGAATACCGGAAGTTCCGCGATATCATCGACGGGAAATACGAGGACCTGGAGGCGTACCGGAAGGACCTGGCTGAGATCACCCGGCTGATGGGGGACAGCTTTGTGGATTTCATCCGCGACCTGTACGAGAAGATCATGGAGAAGGTGGCGGACCTGAGCCTTTACGCACTCTTCGAAAAGGGGCTGAGCGTCATCATTTTCCCTGAAGGAACCCGCGGTTCCCAGCTCGGGGAAGGGCGGACGGGAATCGCCCAGGTGGCCCTGCACACGGGAAAAACCATCGTACCGGTTGGATGCAACAATTCCGACGCCGTTTATCCCGGCAGCAGTCCCGTCGCACAGAGCGGATGGATCACCTACCGGATCGGGGAGCCCATCACGCTGGACAACCAGTTGAAGGCGTTTCGAATCTCCGAGAAATTCCGGCTCCTGTCCCGGGATTCGCAGCAGAAATACAGGGAGCAGTTCGAGGGAGCCACCGCAGTCATCATGAAGGCCATCAACGCCCAGCTGGACGAGAAATACCGGCGGGGCTGACGGGGAACGAAAGGGGTACCATGAAGAGAGTCGTCCATCGACGGCAGATCTCCCTCGGAGCAATGGCGGCGCTTCTCTTCCTGCTGATCGCGAATGCCGCCGTGTCCGCGGCCCCGGCCCGGAGCGACGACACTCCCGGCCAGTACTGGTGGGAGCGCCCGAAGGTTGTCCAGGTGCTGCATATCTCGGAGGAGCAGGTCAGCCGCATCCGGAAGCAGACCAGGAATGACGTCAGAAAGAGCGCCGAGTTGAGAAAAACCTTCCGGAAGGAACAGGCTGCCCTGGATCAGCTGTTTGCAGCGGACAGACTGGATGAAAAGGGCATCTTGCGGCAGACGGAGAAGGCCTTGTCAGTCCTGGCCTCCTTCACGAAGGTCGAAGCGGAGATCCAGTTCAAGGCCCTGAAGGAACTCACGGCGGAACAGCGGCGTGAACTTGTAAAAATGAAAAACATGGCCGTGGAGAAGATTCGGAAGACGATCCAGGACAGGGAGGAGAACCGGTCGCTGGATGAATCATAAGGAGGATGCCCATGTTTCATGCGGAACGGTGTGATTTCTGCGGACGTTGCCTGGAATTCTGCCCCTACGTCAACTATGACCTGGAGCGCGCCCAAACGGAGATGCGGGACCTCGTGGCGGGGGGAACGCCGCCCATCGTAGGGGCCTGCGTCACCTGCGCCTCCTGCAACATGGTCTGCCCGACCCAGGCCAATCCCTTCGACCTCCTGAACGAACGGCAGGAAGCGTCGGGGGCGCTGGGGATCCCGGAGCAGGCCTTCAAGAACTTCGCGGGCCTGTCCGGCCTTCCCTCCGTGGTGAAGCAAGGCGACCCGGGAAAACCGGTGATGAATATCTGCATTGTCGGCGACATGGTGCGGGACCTCCTGGAGAACCCGCTGTTCGAGGGGCTGACGATCGTCGAGGGGGCCGACTACTTCTGCACCGTCGGTTACATCCACCTCGGCAAGCCGAGCCCGGTCGCGAAGGAGGCCCAGCGATTCATCGACAACCTCGCTGCTCTGAATTCCAAAGAGGTGGTCTGCTTCCACGACGACTGCTACACACTTTTGACGTCCCTGGCGCCGGAGTTCGGCCTGAAGGTGCCTTTCCACCCCGTCCACATCTTCGAGTACCTGTACCGGGAACTCCTCAAGCGGAAGGACCAGCTGAAGAAGGTTGCGCTCCGCGTGGCCTACCAGGCCCCCTGTGCCTCCCGCTACACCCCGGGAAAGGACTACTACCTCGATCGGATCTTCGAGCTCCTCGGCGTGGAACGCCCCCTGAGGAAGTTCGAGCGGATCAACGCCCTCTGCTGCGGCGCGCCCCTCATGGCCCGCGACCGGGACCGCGCGGCCGTGGTGAAGGGCTGGAACATCAAGGATGCGAAGGACGCCGGAGCCCAGGCCATGGTCTTTCTCTGTCCGATGTGTTTCCTGAACCTGCGGAAGGTTGCCCGCGACGAGGGGCTTGAACCCGTCTTCGTGACGGAGCTGTGCCGGCGGGCGCTGGCGTAGCGGCCGGCATTACAGCTCAAAGGTGGCGTCGATCTTGTAGGTCCTGACCGCGCGAAGGCTCAGGACCTCGACTCCCGTCTTCTCCCGGATCTCCGCAAGGGCCGTCTCCAGGGCCTCCTCGGACGGGGCGATGAAGGTGAACCAGCAGTTGTACTCGTGATCCCGGCGGTAGTGGTGGGTGACGCCGGGATAGGCGTTGACGGTCTTCACGAAGGCGCCGGCTTTCTCATCGGAAACCCGGGCGGCGCAGAGGGTGCTGACGAACCCCAGTTTCCGGGGATTGAAGGAGGCCCCGATGCGCCGGATCACCCCCTTCTCCCTGAGCCTGCGGACCCGCCGCAGGACCTCTTCCTCCGGGAGGCCCACCTCTTCCCCGACGGCCCTGAAGGGCGCCGCCTCCAGGGGGAATCCCTTCTGGAGGATATTCAGGATTTCCCGGTCCTTGCCGTCCATCTTCCCTCATCCCGAACGGGCTGCCCGACCGCCCGGAGCGGGTCGCCCCGGCGGGTCCCCGCCCATCGCAACAATTATCAGAAATAGACCCTGAACAGAGGGCTCACTTCGGGTGCCCGGCGGACATTGCTCTCCAGTCCGTCCAGGGAGCCGTCCTTGTTCCGGTCCAGGTGCTGGAATCTGCGGTCCGCCGACTTCCCGAGCTCGTCCATGGACAGCTTGCCGTCACGGTTCTTGTCCAGGTCCTTGAACTTCGACCGCGCCCCCTGGATCGCCTTGAACTCCTGCTCGCTCAAGTATCCGTCCCGGTCCTTGTCGGCCTCCTTGAAAACCTTCTCCGCCGCCGCATCCACTTCCTGGCGGGAAAGCTTCCCGTCCTTGTCCGTGTCCATCTCCTGAAAGGAAGGCCCCGCCGCCAGGGCCGTTCCGGCCAGAAAGGTGAGGATCAACGCCACCGTCAGCCATGCTTTCTTCATCGTTTCGCTCCGTTCTCCCTGTCGGCGCATCCCGTGCGCCCCGTTGTTCCGCATCCGCCGGACCGTGACAGGGCCCGGCATGCCTTCTATCGACTGCCCCCCGGCTCATAGATGCACAGGGGCTCCTCCGCCAGGTAATCCCCCGTCGCCTCGTAGGCGCGGGCGCGGCAGCCGCCGCAGACCCGGATGAACTCGCAGCGTCCGCACTTGCCACCATAGCGGTTCAGATCCCGCAGGTCCCGGAAGACTGTCGATTCCTTCCACACCGCCTCGAATCCCCGCTCCCGGACCCGGCCGCAGTCCACCTCCAGGTAGCCGCAGGGCTGCACCTGGCCGGTATGGGAGATGAAGCAGAAGGCGCTCCCACCGAGGCAGCCCCGGGTCATGGCGTGGAGGGGGTGGCCATGGGGAGCCGATCCACCGACCGAAAGTGCACCGCCGCGTCCCACCCCGGCCGACCCGGAGTCTTCATCGCCCGCCGTCAGCTTCTTTTGCTGGCGCACGACCCGGAAATAGTGGGGAGCGCAGGTGGCCTTGAGCTGGATGGGCGCCTGATGCTCCTGTCCGGCGAACCACTTCAGGGTGTCCTCGTACTCCTCCGCCGAGATGGCCTGGTCGGCCATCTCCCGCCCCCGCCCTGTCGGGACGAGGAGGAAGATGTGGTGGGCCGCCGCCCCGATCCGGACGGCGAGATCGAGGATCCGCCCGATCGCGGCCAGGTTCGCCCGGGTGATCGTCGTATTGATCTGAAATTCCAGGCCCGCCCGCTTCATGGCCTCGATGCCCGCCATGGCACCGGCGAAGGCCCCGGGGACACAGCGGAAAGCGTCGTGGCTCGCCGCGTCGGCCCCGTCGAGGCTGATGCTGACCCGCTGGAGGCCCGCCCCGATCATCCGCCGGGCCGCGTCCTCCGTCACGAGGGTGCCATTGGTGGCGAGGACCATCCGCAGGCCCTTCTTCGTCCCGTAAGCGGCCAGGTCGTAGACGTCCTCCCGGAGCAGGGGTTCGCCTCCCGTGAGGATGATGACGGGCCGGCTGAAGGCGGCGATGTCGTCCAGAAGCCGGAGCCCTTCCTCCGTGGTCAGCTCGCCCGGGTAGGGTCCCCGCTCGGAGGAGGCCCGGCAGTGCACGCAGGCGAGGTTGCAGCGCCGGGTTATCTCCCAGGCCACCATGCGCAAGGTGTCCTCCAGGATGGGGAGGCGCCTTTCTTTTCCAGTGTCAGCCATTCGCTGTCCGCAAAATCAGCGGGCGAGGACCTTCGCCGCCTCGGGGGCAAAATAGGTGATGATGATGTCCGCCCCGGCCCGCCGGATCGAGGTCAGGCACTCCATCATGGCCCGTTCTCCGTCCAGCCAGCCCATCTGGGCGGCGGCCTTGACCATGGCGAACTCGCCGCTCACGTTGTAGGCGGCGATGGGCAGGTCGAACTCCTCCCGGGCCCGGCGGATCACGTCCAGGTACGCCAGAGCGGGTTTGACCATGATGATGTCGGCCCCCTCCTCCACGTCCAGGGTGATCTCCCGGATTGCCTCGTCCCCGTTGGCGGGGTCCATCTGGTAGGCTTTCCGGTCGCCGAACTGAGGGGTGCTCTCCGCCGCCTCCCGGAACGGCCCGTAGAAGCAGGAGGCGTACTTGGCCGAATAGGCCATGATCGGAAGATCGTCGAAGCCCGCCTCATCGAGCCCTTCCCGGATGGCCCCCACCTGGCCGTCCATCATGGCCGAGGGTGCCACCATGTCCGCCCCGGCCTTGGCGTGGGACACCGCCGTCTCCGCCAGGACCTCCAGGGTCGAGTCGTTGTCCACGGATCCCTTCTCCAGCATGCCGCAGTGGCCATGGCTCGTGTACTCGCAGAGGCAGACGTCGGTGATGACGAGGATATCCGGGACGCGACTCTTGATCTCGCGGACGGCCCGCTGGACGACGCCGTCCTTCGCGAAGGCCCCCGTGGCCAACTCGTCCTTTTTGTCGGGGATGCCGAAGAGGAGGACCGCCGGGATCCCCAGCTCCTTCGCCGCCTTCGCCTCCTGGACGAGATAGTCCGCGGACATCTGGAAGTTCCCCGGCATGGAGTGGATGGGCTTCTTGACGCTCTTTCCCGGGACGGCGAAGAGCGGGTACACGAAATCGTCCACGGAAAGCCTCGTCTCCCGGACCATGCGCCGGAAATTCTCGCTTTTTCTCAGCCTTCTCGGCCGGTACAGGGGGAACTGCATCGTCGCCTCCTCCTTTTTTTACGCTATTTCCCGGTCCGTCAGGTAACACGCCGGATCGGGCGCCCAGATGTCGCCCGCGACGGCCTCCGCCCGGGCTCGGAAGTTCCCGCCGCACACGCCCAGCCACCGGCAGGTGGCGCAGCGGCCCTTGACGTGGGGCTTCTTGTCCTTGAGCTTCGCCATCAGCTCGTTGGACGTGTCGGTCCAGATGGCGCTGAAGGGCCGCTCCCGGACGTTCCCGAAGGAGATGCCCCGCCAGAACTGGTCCGCGTGGACGGCGCCGTCCCAGCTCACGCAGCCGATGCCGTTGCCGGAGCTGTTCCCCTCGTTCATCTTGAGGAGTTCCAGGACCTCCGCGGCCCGGGCCGGGTCTTCCCGGAGGAGGCGCAGGTAGACGTAGGGGCCGTCGGCGTGATTGTCCACCGTGAGGATCTCCTTCTCGAGGCCACGGTTGAAGAGGTCCCGCGTCCGGTCCATGATCAGGTCCAGGAGCCGCCGCGTTTCGTCGTGGGAAAGGTCCTCCTCCACGAGGGCCGAGCCGCGGCCGGAATAGACGAGGTGGTAGAAGCAGCAGCGGGGGATGTCCTCCGCGTCGAGAAGGTCGAAGATGGCGGGGACGTCCCGCACGTTGTGGCGGTTCACGGTGAATCGGACGCCCACCTTGATGCCTGCGTCGCGGCAGTCCCGGATGCCCCGGATCGTCCGCTCGAAGGTCCCGGGGACACCCCGGAAGAAGTCGTGGGTTTCCTTCAGGCCGTCGAGGCTCACCCCGATGTAGGACAGGCCGATTTCCCGGAAAACGCGGATGCGCTCGGGCGTGAGCAGGGTTCCGTTGGTGGAGATGACGGCCCTCATGCCCCGGTCCACGGCGAACTGCGCCAGCTCCGGCAGATCCTTGCGAATCAGGGGCTCGCCGCCGGAGAACAGGATCACCGGGGAGCCGAAGGACGCCAGGTCGGCGATCAGGGCCTTCCCCTCCTCCGTCGTCATCTCGTCCCGGTAGGGGATGTTGCGCGAGCTGGAGTAGCAGTGGATGCACTTTAGGTTGCAGCGCCGGGTCATGTTCCAGACCACCACCGGCTTCTTGTCGGCGGAGAACTGGAGCAGGTGCGAAGGCAGCCGCTTCGACTCCCGGTTGTAGCGGAGGACGTCGGCGGCCTCCACGGCGCCGCAGTAGAGTTTTGAAATTCCGATCATATTGCCTTCCCGTCCCGAAAGGGAAACATCTACCTACCGGAACCCCGGCCGGAAATCAACCCCGAGGACTTCGCAACGGGATGACTGCGGCCGGGGAGTGACGATTCCCCCGTGACGGGCTTGATCAGTAGCGCCCCGGAGGGGGCGGGGCGAAGCCGTAGCCGTCCCACAGGCGGTTTCCGTGTTCCCGGTACCCGTGGCCGCAGGAGATGACGTGTTTCCGGCAGAGGGTCTCCCGCCACTCGTACTTCACCAGGATCGTCTCAACGGCCCTCGCCTCCGGATCGAAGCGGACCTGCCGCGACGGCGAGTACTCTTCCCGGCCGTAGCCCGTGCCGGCGCTCTTCGATTCTTCCCGCTGCACCGAGGGAGCTGCCTGCCGGCGGGCCGCATCGCCCTTGGCCTTGCCCAGGGGCGCGGACATGGAAAAGTCCATCGGCGGTTCGTAGCGCCGGACTTCCGGGTAGACCGCCACGGCGATGACGCCCATGGCGGAGGTGTCGCCGAAGGCGGCGGCATAGGAGTCGGGGACATCGGTGAAGTAGAAGCGATTCACGCGGTCCCGGCCGCTCCGCCAGCCGCTGTACTCGTTGCTGGCGTGGGGTTCGAGGATGTACATCCGCTCCGTGTTCTTCAGCCACGACTTCCCGCCGGAGATGATGTTCCGGCCGTCCACGGCGACGACGACACCGACCCTCCTGCTCATCCGGTTGTGGACGACAATCCGGTAGTGGTCGCCCCGAACGGCCTCGGCATAGACCTTCTTCAGACCGGACCGGCTTTTCTGCATGTGGAGGGGCAGGGTCCGGCCGTCGTCGGTAACGATGCTCACGTCCACCGAGTCACCGATGGAGGCCCAGGCTGGGCCCCCGGCCAGAATCAACAGCGCTGCAAAGATCGCAAACAGGGTTTTCATGACTTCCTCCTTCTTCCATCCTGGGATTTTGGGTGCTGCCTTTTGGTGGATTGGACAGGAGGAAGAAGGAAAAAGTTCCCGGGAAAATCAATCTGACTTATTTTTAAAGTATTCTTCTATAGCAGCCACCATTCCGGGGATGGTGTATTCCTGCTGATGGATGTGGATGGCCAGACCGGCTTTCCGGGCCGCGGTGGCGGTGATGGGGCCGATGCAGGCGACCTTGAGGCCCGCGGGCAGGGCCTCCACCCCGCCCAGGATGTCCAGAAAGTGTTTCACCGTAGAGGGGCTCGTAAAGGTGACGACGTCGGCCTTGCCCTCCGCGAAGATCGCCTCCAGTTCTTCCCGGGTCTTCTCCGAGCGGACGGTCCGGTAGGCCGTGACGACGTCCACGGTCGCCCCCATGGCGGTGAGCCCCTCGGGGATCACGTCCCTGGCCTCCGCCGCCCGGGGCAGGAGGACCCGGGCGCCCTTCAGGTCCACCTTTTCAAACGCCTTGACCACGCCCTCCGAGATGTACTCCTCCGGGACGATG
>PHBD01000029.1 GCA_002841865.1 Deltaproteobacteria bacterium HGW-Deltaproteobacteria-19 | reverse complement strand
TCCAGCCGCTGGAGGCACCCCAGGTGCTGGTCGGACTCGAAAAAAAAATCCGGCTCCGGCGAATTGGAAAAAGGCTCTCTCTTGAGATGAAGTATCCTGAAGTAGTCCATAGCGCACTACCGCCCGTACATCCGTGTACGAGCGGCCCGTGGTTGATATCCCGATGAATGAGACTGTTTCCTACTTGACCGGTTTTGAATCTTTCGCTTCCACCTTCTCGGTCTCCCCGTTAGAGGCCGTTTTGTACTGGGGCAGAATCTTCGGAGTGACAAAAACGAGCAGTTCTTCCATGGAGTCGCTCTTGTTATCGCTCTTGACTAGCCATCCAAGGACAGGAACGTCTTTCACCCACGGAAGCCCTGTATCCCGATTGTCCACTCTCTGTTTGCTCAAGCCGGAAATGACGATCGTTTCTTCATTGCGGACGATCAGATTCGTCTCTGTCTGCTTCTTTATGATGAACGGGTAACCGGACTTTGTCGTACGGGTAAGATCCACTTCGTTTTTCTTGACGTTGATGGACATCTTCAAATGAATGTCGTCGATTACATGAGGCGTAATCTCAAGCCGCAGGACTGCATCTTCCCAGTTGACCGTGGTGCTCGAGGTACCGCCCGTTGTGCTGGTGGTTTCGTAAGGGACGCGCTCGCCACTTTCCGTGTAGGCCTTCTGGTTGTCCAAAGTGGTGATCGACGGACTCGAAAGGATGTTGACCTTGCCGTCCGTCTGTAGTGCATTGAGCTGGAGTTCCAGGATATTGCCGCCGATGGTTCCGTACATGAGCCCCAAGGCACCGAAACTCGAAGCGGCATTCGTAAGGGCCGAACCCGGGAAATTCAAACCTGTCCCCTGTCCGGAAAGCCCGTAGCTTCCGATGTCGCCGCCGGCTCCGCCCGTCCCGAGAGGATTATACCCTCCGGCGGTGGGGTTTGTCGGCAACGTGCCCACTGTATTGGTTCCGCCGGGGGTTACCCAGTAACTTTCTTTACCAAAAGTGTTCTGATAGCCGCCGCCCCACTGAACACCCAACCGCCGCGCCACATCTTTCGTCGCCTCAACGATGTGGGCCTTGATCAGGATCTGCGGGGTCGGCCTGTCGAGCTTCTTGATGATGGGGATCATCTTTGTCAGGTCGTCGCGAATTGCCTGGATGATCAGGGAATTCGTATGGCTGTCGACCTTCACGGAACCACGATATGTTTTGCCGTCTTTTTCCTTCGTCAGGAAGGTCTCGAGATTTTCTCTCAAGTCCTTCGGGGAGGCATAGTCGACCGCCACAACCACGTTCAGGAGTGGCTCTACCCGCCGGATGTCGCTTTCCTGCGTCTTGCGCTTAAGGTCCTGCTCCTTGTCCGCTTCGGTCATGACCCGGATGACGTCGCCTTCCCAGACATAGGTCAATCCCTGGGTGTTGAGAATGCTTTCGAAGGCCTGGTTCCAGGGGGTGTTGTGAAAATCGACGGTGATGTCGCCCTTGATGTCATTCTTCACCAGGATGTTCCGGTTCGCCGCTTTGGCAAGCGAGCGGATCACCGCCTTGACCTCCGCCTGGCGCATCTTCAGGTTGACCTTCATCGTCGGGAGATGGCGGCCCGCCGTCGAGCGCACCTTTTCGTCCGCCAGGCGCGCCTCTTCCTTGGCCACGAGTTCATCGAGGTTGAACTCGCGTGCTCTCGGCGTTGGAGAACTTCCTGCCGACTTCTCCGATAGGGTCTGCCACTTGTCGAAGAAGGGGTCCTGCTTGACGTTCAGAGGTTTTGAGCAGCCCGTCTGGGCGAAAACAAAAAGCAGGATGAAGGCGAACCCGAATAAGGAGCTTCTCATCCCGGGAGCCAGGCTCCTCGGAGCTTTTTCCGCGATCCGATCATTCCTGTATGAGAACATCAAACTTCACTCCTTCCAGTTTTTTTTCGATGACCACTTTAGACTTGTCGATTGCCCTCAATACATACCCTTCTTCCACCAGCGGTTCACCCGCAACATATTCAACCCCATTGATGATGGCCACCCGCCTCCTGCCCGAGTCCAGGTATCCGGTATAGGCAAAGGCAATTGCTTTACCACTCTCCGCCGCCTTGGCCTTCATATACCCTTCCTGAAGCGCGGCATATTCAACATAGCCCGCCCGTTCAAAGAAGGGATCCCTTCCCCACGGCGTATCGGCCCGGATGGCGGCGTAGATTTCGAACTCTCCGGCTGTTTCCGCGCTTATGCCGGGTGTCACATCAGCCACGAACTTCTTGACGTCCACTGACTGTTCGGCTGCGTTGGAAGGACCTTTCTTCGTACCCAACCTGGGCGCAAGGAGTTCGTAAGCGCCATAAAGTATGGCAACAACCATGAGGGCCAGGATAACGATCTGTCTTGTGTTCAGTTTTGGCATCGTCCGCCTGCTCGCTTCCTTAAAGGGTTGTAAGGGTTGTCAGCTCAACGCAACCATGAGGTTCATTTTCAGCTCGAGACCAGTCTGGGACGGCCGAACCTCAATCGCATCGAATCGTTCAACGTAGGACAGCCCTCCGAGGGCCGTGATAAAGTTTCGAAACTGGGGCATCCCGCCGCGCACGATGACCACCACCGGCGCCATCTTCGCGTCCCCCCCGACGGAACCCAGCTCCGGCTTGACGGACATGACCTCCAGTTGAGCGGCCCGGGCCAAGCCCTTCACGGTTACTGACACCTGATCGACCTGATCCTTTAAGACCCTGGTCCGGGCCGGCATGGGCAGGGAGACAGAGACCTTCCTGTCCGATACCTTCTTCTGAAGCACCTGGTAAAGCGGTGCCAGCTGCTCCTGCTCTTCGATCCTGAGCGCCAGGTCCTTCTCCTGCTTGTCCAGCGAGGTCAGGGCATACAACATCGGCAGGATGCCGATGAGGATGACGAGTGCAACCCCACCCAGGCAAATCAACAAATACCTGATGCTGCTTTTGGGCATCTGAAAGGTTTTCTTGGATTCTTCCATGCCGTCACCCGATCTGCATGCTGATGATAAAGTGGAGGACCCGCCCTTTCCGGAAAGGCTCGAGATCCTGTTTCTTGACCGTAACATTCTTGAAGAGCAGGGAGCTTTCAAGGGCCACTCGATAACGGAACAACTGCGATTCAAACGTTGCAGGGTCGCCGAAAACCAACCCCTCCAGCGCCATCTCTTTCTCCGGGGTTCCTGCCGCACCAGCCTTCGGTGGTGGCGGGCTGGCCGGCGCCTGGGCCTGCTGCCCGGCTGCCGGTATTGCGATGACAGGGTAGTCCAATCCGGACTTCACGGAAAGGAGCCGGATATCCGCCGGTGTCAGGGCCGCAAGCTCCCCGAGCACAGCCATGCCGAGGTATCGTACCGAATAGTCGTGGAGAGCCTCTCGGCGCTGTTTCAAACTCGCAAGAAGATCCTTGATCATCGACTGGCTGACCTGTGGAGAGAACTGGGCGAGTCTCGTCTCCAGTTTGGCCACGGCTTCCTTTTTCTGGCTCATCTGCAGAAACTGGTAACCCAGGACGAGGGCGCATACGGCGAGGCAGGCGATGAAACCCCCTAAAATATTACGGTTGATCTTCTGCACCTGCTCCGCATCATCTTTTTGTCGATACGTGAAGATGACGTTGGGCGTGTAGGTGTTATCGGAAAGCGCAACCCCAAGGGCCGGCATGAAGGCAATTCGCTCGGAAGGGGACAGGTTCAGGCTGGTGGGGATGTCAGCGACTTTCGGATCCAGGGGATCGAAGACGTTCCGCTCGATGGCGAGCTGCTCTCCCACATAGTCCAGCATCGGCCGGTAGACATTCATGACGCTGGATACGAAAATCTGCTCGACCCGTTCATTGCTGACGTTCGTCATGAAATGCTCAAACGTCCGTTCCGCCTGGCGGGCCAGCCGTTCCAGCGCCGGCTCGAGCATTTTGAGCACTTCCTGCTCGGTCAATCCCGCGCGTTCCCTGTCCTCCTGCGATGGCGCTTCGGGGCTCAATCCGAACACGATCCGGCGGGCGTCATCGAAGGTCATGACCCGACGGCCCGTGGGGGCATCCGGATCCGGGCGCCGCTCGTCGTTATAGGTTTCCATGAGCGCCTCAACCATGCTCCGGACACCCGCCTTGATGCCCCGGGACATGACCAGGTTTCCCCTGGAATAAACGTCGATGCGGGAAAATTCGTTGCCGATGAAGAGGCTGGCAACGGTTTCTTTCGCGGTGCCCATCCATCCTGTGCGGAAGATGTTCTGGATGGCAAACGGAGTGATGACCAAGCCTTCGAGGGGAATCCCGACCTGGGCAAACTGCCTTTGCGTATCTTCAACCTCTTTCTTCGGAGCCGTATAGGCCATTACGGCAAGCTTCGGAATGCCCTGGTCGACGACCTCTCCCTGGACCTCAAAATCGAAGATGCACTCCTTTTCGTCGAAAGAGCATTCCTTGCGCATGCCCCAGTAGACGGCATTTGCAATCTGCTTCTTCGCGACCTTGGGGATTCGGATATGGCGGACCTCAACCTCGGCGGCGGACATGATAAGCCACACGCCGCAGTTATCTTTCGCCGAACAGCCGAATTTTGTCAGTTCCTCCCGCAGGAAGGTGGCGAATTCAAGGGTGCCTTTTGTCACACCAACCGGATAGGGCAGTTTGCGGACATCGAGAAGCTTCCATTTCCCGTCGGCCGTTCGCACCGTCTTGACGAACCGGACAAATTCATGACCGGTGTCAATGCCGACGTTCATGGTGCGGGATCCTGCCTTGGGGGGGGTGAATGCTACAATGTTCTTTTTCGGCTTTGGCGCCTGAACCGAGAGAGGGGGTGGAGACGGCGCCTCGTCTTTCTTATTCCTGATGACGTCGAGGAGTTTTTCCGTGGAGGTGATATCGTCGTTCCGGGCCAAGGGATGCCCTCCTGAATCCGGGCGCCATACCGCCCTTTAGTGGATGGTTTATCGAAGGCTCCCCGTCAGGAATGGGGGCCAAATCGCGCAATTCTGTCTTTCCGGTACCCCTCGAGAAGCTCTCTGGCATCACGCAGATATTCCCGGGGATAGTGCCTCAAGACGCGGACTCCGTACTGAATCTCAGGGGGTGGAGGGATGATGCCTTTACGGATATAATCTCCAACCGTCTTGGCTGAAACACCTAGGGCTTCTGCCGCATCCACCACCGTGTTGAAGGCTTGGCCATTGATGATGACCATAAAGAAGTGCTGATCTCCTCAAATAAATAGCGATCCGATGGTTTGAAGCTACCCGACCTTCCGAACCGTGTCAACACAAAAAATATGAGCAAAAGGAAAAATACTTGGTGATATCGTAAACAATGCTTA
Source organism: Deltaproteobacteria bacterium HGW-Deltaproteobacteria-19 (assembly GCA_002841865.1). Taxonomy (GTDB): domain Bacteria; phylum Desulfobacterota; class Syntrophia; order Syntrophales; family PHBD01; genus PHBD01. Next base: position 32,379 of record PHBD01000029.1, on the reverse strand, counting down.
TGGTTTGCCTACGTAAAGGGTTTTGTACGTTCTGTCAAGTATTAATATTATGACAGAATCTCAGGAGATGAGATGCGCTTTTTTGTCAACAAATTGGCACACATAACAAAACAATCAACAATATCGGATAGTTACAGACACTTGAGCGAGGATCCCCAAGGAACCGCTTTCCCTTTGACTCGCGAAAAAGTATAAGGCAGGCAACTCTTCTTCCCGGGAAGAGGGTCCCGAACGAACCGAAAGGAGCCGCCGCCCTGTAATGGAACTATACCTGTCCGACTGGCTGTCAGCCTCCCTGCAGGGGTCCATCCTGGTTCCGTTCCTCGTCGCCTATCTGGGTGGTGTCCTGGTCAGCTTTACACCCTGTGTTTATCCTGTCATCCCCATCACGATCGCCTACATCGGGAACCAGGGGACCGGATCGCGTCGCCGGGCACTGCTCCTGTCCGTCATCTATGTTACAGGCATGTCCTTGACATACAGCGGGTTTGGCGCTATGGCGGCCCTGTCAGGCCGTCTATTCGGCCAGTTTCAGTCCAGTCCCTGGGTTTCCTTCGCTGTCGGCAATCTCTGCCTGCTGATGGGGCTCTCCATGCTGGATGTCTTCGCGCTTCCTGTCCAGACCCCCGACTGGGTCGGAAAGCTCCGGATCAGCGAGCGGCTCAAGGGAATGACAGGAGGCCTCCTGATGGGCGTAACGGCCGGTTTCATTGTCGGTCCCTGCACGGCGCCGATCCTGGCCGTTCTGCTCGGCTACGTTGCGGCGCAGCAGAATGTCCCCTTCGGCATGAGCCTGCTCTTCGTTTTCTCTTTCGGCATGGGAACCCTGCTGATTATACTGGGAACGTTCTCGGCCCTGCTGGCGGGGTTGCCGAAGTCCGGGCTTTGGATGGAGAGGATTCGCCGGCTTCTTGGGTGGATACTCATCGGAAGCGGGGAGTATTTCCTGATCCAGGCCGGTATCCTCTGGGGTTAGGGGTTAAAGGAAGCATGATGAGACAGCTCTATAAATATAACAGGAGGATGCGAACTCCTTTTCTGCTGTTCCTGCTGGCGGGGATTCTTCTCCTTGCTGCCTGCGATACCCCGGCTCCGCCCGCCCGGACAGGGCCTCGACCTGCAGCGGGACAGGCCCCGGATTTCTCACTCCCGGACATCGACGGCCGGGAATTCCGCCTCCGTGACCAGCAGGGGAAAACGACCCTGATCGTCTTTTCCACGACCTGGTGCTCCACTTGCCGGTCCGAAATCCCCTATTTCAAAGAGCTTTATGCCCGGTTGCAGCCAAAGGGCCTGGTCATGGTCAGCATCGATATTCTCGAGTCGAGAGATAAGGTGTCCCGCTTCGCCGCCCAGTACCAGCTTCCCTATCGGACCCTCCTGGATGAGACCGGACAAGTGTCGGAGGCATTCGGCGTCCGGGGAGTTCCCTCCCTTGCGATCATCGGACCCGATGGCGTATTGGCCTGCATGCCCTGCCGGAATCCGGAGGAAACCCTGGCCTCCCTGATGGGGAAACTTTAGAGGGATATGATAATGGCCAAACCCGCCATCCTGTTCATGGGCACCCCCGAATTTGCCGTTCCATCCCTGGAGGCGCTGGTCCAGGCCGGATACCCGGTCGTCGGAGTCGTGACACAGCCGGACCGCCCCAAAGGCAGGGGCAAACACCTTGCCCCCCCGCCGGCGAAAGTGAGAGCGGAAGAACTGGGCATCGAGGTTTTCCAACCCGAAAGGGTCCGGGACGCGGCCTTTCTGGAGACGCTCCACCGCCTCCGCCCGGACCTGGTGGCTGTGGCCGCCTTCGGACAGATCCTGCCCAAGGCCGTTCTGGAAGCCCCTCTGCTGGGCTGCCTCAATGTTCATCCCTCGCTGCTCCCGAAGTTCCGGGGGGCGGCGCCGATCAACTGGACCCTGATCCGGGGTGAGCGGATTACCGGCGTTACCATCATGTTCATGGACGAGGGGATGGACACGGGAGACATCCTTCTCCAGGAAGAGACCCCCATCGGACCGGAGGAGAACGCCGGGGAACTCCACGACCGCCTGGCTATCAGTGGCGCCGCTCTGCTCGTCCGGACAATTGAAGGTCTTCTGGCAGGGACGATCCACCGGCGCCCCCAGGAATCGAGCCTCTCCACCCTTGCACCGCGATTGTCAAAAGATGACGGCCTTATCCACTGGGAGCGGCGGGGCTCCGAAATCACCAACCTGATCCGCGGCCTCGCCCCTGCACCCTGCGCCTACACCTGGCTGGACGGGAAGCAGGTGAAGATTTTCTCCGCGTCCGCACAGGAGCAACCCGTCACGGAACCACCCGGTAAAATCGGCACCCTTCTCGACGTCGGGCTTGTCGTTTCCACTGGGGACGGCATTGTTCTGCTCAAGGACATCCAGATGGAGAGCAAGAAACGCATGTCCGTCCGGGAGTTCTTCCGGGGCTATCGCCCCCGGAGCGGATTTTTGACGGATTCCCCGACAGCGCGGATTTCGTGATGAAATCCTCACCCCGCCGGGCCGCCGTCGAGATCCTCACCCGCGTCGACACCACCGGTGCCTTCGCGGAACCGCTTCTCGACCAGGTCCTCTCAGGCCAAACCTTTGACACGCCGGCCGATCGGGCCCTCCTGACCCAGATCGTCTATGGAACCCTGCGGATGCGGGGCTACCTGGACTGGGTGATCCGGTCGCTATGCGAGAAACGAGCTCCCGCCGTCTCTACGCCGGTCAGAAACATCCTGCGGACAGCGCTGTTTCAGATCCACTTCACGGACCGAATTCCCGACTACGCAGCGGTGAACGAGGCCGTTCGGCTGGCGAAGCAAATGGATCCGCGCACGGTGCCCTTTGTGAACGGCCTGCTTCGGAACGCGGTTCGCCGGAAGGACGAGGTCCGCCTGCCATCCGGGACCAAAGACCCCGCCCGATGGGTTTCCATTGTCCATTCCCATCCGCTGTGGCTCGTCAAGCAGTGGATCAGCCATTACGGCCTGGAGGAAACCGTGGATCTCTGCAGGGCCGGAAACGAAATCCCCCCGCTTGCAGCCCGGGTGAACGCATTGAAAACAAACCGGCGGGAAGTCCGCGAAGAGCTGGCAGCGGAAGCCATCGAAGCGGAGGAAACGCCCTGGTCGCCCGACGGGCTGATCCTGCCCCATACGGGCCAGTCGATCCGGGAACTTTCCTGTTGGAAGACGGGACGGATCACCATCCAGGACGAGGCCTCCCAGCTGATTTCCCGCCTTGTCGCCCCGCGGCCGGGGGAACAGATCCTCGACCTTTGCGCCGGTGCGGGAGGAAAAGCAACTCACCTGGCGGAGTTGACGGGCGACGAAGCGGTGATTCTGGCCGTGGATTCCAGCCCGGAGAAACTCAGGGAACTTGACGTGAATGCCGCCCGCCTGGGGGTCCGGTCAATCCGGACGCGACTGGCGGACGCCACCGCTGACCTGGGAAATGACTTCCATGAGTCGTTCCACCGCGTCCTGGTGGACGCTCCCTGTTCGGGCCTGGGCACGCTGCGCAGGAATCCTGAAATCAAGTGGCGTCTCGGCGTCTCGGATGTCCCTCCGCTGAGCATTCTTCAGGGAAAGCTCCTGGATCGGGGCGCCTGTTGCGTATCGCGCGGCGGGATCCTCGTCTACAGCACCTGCACACTCCTGAAGCAGGAAAACGAGGACGTCGTCGTGGATTTCCTGCGCCGGCACGGTGATTTCCAGCATGTTCGGGAAGCCGTTGATATTCCTCAGGAGCTTCTGGACCGACAAGGTTTCTTTCGCACCCTTCCTCACCATCACGGAACGGACGGTTTCTTCGCCGCGGTTTTCCTGAAAGCAATGCACTGAGTCCACCGGCCGGCGCCGGCGATGGCTTCCCGGCAGCGAGCAATTAAAATCTTCCCCCGGCGGACATGTCCGAGAGACCCAAAAGGCACCCGGCTTCAGCAGCAAGTAGCCTGAATTTCGCCTTGACAAGGGGTTGTTTTTTCAATAAGTGGCTCTTTCCCCAGAGTACTTGCTGGGGGATCGTCTAGTGGTAGGACACAAGATTCTGGATCTTGCTACCGAGGTTCGAATCCTTGTCCCCCAGCCATATGGTCCCATCGTCTAGTGGTTAGGACGCTGGCCTCTCACGCCGGAAGCCGGGGTTCAACTCCCCGTGGGACTACCAATACAAAACAAGGGGTTGCGGCGATTGCCGCAGCCCCTTGTTTTGCTTCAGCCCGTTGCTCCCCATAGTATTCCCCACAATCAGCACAAAAAAGAGGACCAACCTTTCGGCTGGCCCCCTCGTCACAATTTTATCCCCACAACCTTCAGGCGGGAAGACCGCAGGACACCTCTTCGTTACAGGCAGCATTGCCCTCATGCTTTGGAATACATGGTTGGGCCTGATCAGCTAGCCTTTTTCCATGCATAAACTTCGTAGCCGTCGACCACCTTACCCGACGCTGAGAAGCCTCCACGCTCCATGAGCGGCTCAATGGCGGGTTTTGCAATATTCACCGTGTTGGGTTCGGCATACTTCTGCATGTGACCGGCGATATCGATGGCACGGTCACTGATCATCTCCAGCGGCATAGACTCATCGAAAATGACGAAGCCCGCGTTTACACCACAACGGACCATAAAATCACGCTTCATCTGCTTGACGTCCCGGTTGAATTCCTCCAGGCCGCCGATCACGGCTGTTGCGGTCTGAACGGCTCCGTCAACCGTCGGGAAGCAGGTCATGACACCGTCAGGCGTCCAGGTTGACTTCAGGCACTCGTGATCGGCCAGGATCTGGCTGACGAAATTCCTGTATTGCATGAAATCGTGCTGAACGACGGCCTTCTCCTCGTCCACCTTCATGCCCGTCGAATCGACGATGTCAATGGCCAGAAACGCAAGGTCCCGGCCCATTTCATCGAGCTTGCGCTTCGTCTCAGCAAACTCCCGGATGATCTGTTCCCGGTCTTTTTTCGTTGCTGTCTTGAGCTGATCCAGTTTCTCGCCGATTGAAGAAGATTGTATTGCGAATTCGGAGACGTGTTTCTGCTTCTGTATCTCCTCCATGCTCCGCTTGTATTGAAGGTATTCCGCTTGATTCTGAAAGCGGTAGGACAGGCCGTTGAACCAGAGGCTGAGACCGAGCGTGCCGACGAGAATGATCCAGCCTGTCACATCGTGGCCGTCGATCTTGATAGGAAGGGTTGTGCGGACTGGCTTGGTGATCTTTTGTTCAAAGGATAAAACGGCTTTGACATAGCGTTCCTGCTCTTTTCCGACTTTCACATAGGGAGAGGCCATGGAGAAGGCGACGAGAACAAGGATGATGAGCATTCCCCAACCGGCAACCCGTGATGTGACAGACATTGAAAAGCTCAGAAGGTAAGACGGCGATAGCAAGGCTGTCATGGAGAGATCCTTTCGCTTCGTTGGGGCTGGCCCATAAAGTCCAAGGGTCAGTCAAGAAGGACCCCTTCTTGACCTACTAAATACATGGCAGGATGATTTGTATTCAGATTACGAAACGCCATTCACATTGTCAATATTACATAAATGGCATAATCTTTTTTAACTACCTGGAAATATTGAGACATTATAAGCATATGGCACTACAGTAAAAAAAAAGACCAACCTTCCGGTTGGCCCCCTCGTTCCCGCGCTTCGCTCTCTGCGTGGCATCATATCTTCATCGCCGCGCATTGGTCGTATAGTTCCCGGAGAAGTTCATGGAACCCGATGACCGCATCCGGAGAAATTGAAAGACCCCGGTTCCGGTCAGCGCACCGTGCAGCCGCCCCCCACGCTCCCTGGGTCACCGCTTCCCGCCGGTCCTCCGATGGAAGAGGGAAGAGAGAAATCAAGGCCCGGGTTTTCAGGCAGAATCACCGGCGGCGTTTCGGCATTCCGCACATATGCATACTGACCGGCACCGACGTCCTTCGAGCCCGCTTCGTTGCTGACGGCAATCGTTCCCTCGACGACAAAGAAATAGGTTCCGTCCGGAATCGATCCACAGTCTCCCTTGCAGACCCGGCAATCGTAAATCGTGCCTCTCACCCCGGCCGTGGCATTTTCCGTCACCATCCGGTAACTGTTCTGGCTGCCTCTCCGGCCGATCAAACCCACGACAGAGCGGGCTCCTCCCTTGACCAAATCGAAAAAGGCGGCGTCTTTTTGCGGCGCGGCCTGTTCGAAGTAGAATCGCGAAATCTTCATCTGGCTATTGGGACGGAGCGTAATCTCGGCATTGTCGAGAAAGCGGATCCGGGCATGGGTCTTTTTCCCGGTCACCAGGGTATCCCCCTGTTCGACGATCGAATGGACCGACAGGGACCAGGTTTTCCCGTCCACCTTTTTTGCGAACAGGGGGCCGCTCAGGTGCGTCACCGTCCCCGCCTTCTCGCCGGCAAAGGAAGCCGTGCACGGAAGCAGGACAAAGGACAGTGCAATCAGGCTAATTGCAATAAACCGCGCCCTTTTTATCCCCTGCCCCATCGCCGGTTTTTTGAGTTCCTTCTCCACGTTCATCACCTTCCTTGCGGTTCTCTTCACCCTCTCCCGAAGCGCCTCCGCCACCTTGTCCCTCCATCGAGCCGACCGTTTCCGTTACCATTGTGAGTGCCGTGACGGTATTGCTTGCGGCAGAAATACTGCCGGCGGCCGCCGCATCGGCCAGGGTTGTGGCGGAGGATGTTGTCGTTGTGCCGGCAGTCGGCGTCGGCGTCGCCGGCGTCGCCGTCCCGCTGGCAAGCCCCACAATCTTCGGGTACAGGCCCGCGCTGAGTTCCCACGTGTTCGTGAAGTCCCAGCCGACAAACGTCGCCTGGGTCTGCATCTCCGCGGTGGTCTTCCCCGTGCCGCCGGCGCTGGTCCCTCCATATATGTCCGTGTTCCAGTAACTGCTTGTGACATTGCCGCGGGTGGCGTCGGCGTTGTGTCCGATCAGTCCACCCACGTTGGTCCCGGAACCGCTCACGACGCCGACACTGTAACTGTTGGTGACCGTTCCGGTCGCATAATAGACGGACCCGATCAGCCCTCCGACATAAGAAACTCCGGTTACATCGGCGGCGCTGTAGGAGTTGGTGACGCTGCCGGTGGTCAAAGCCACCAATCCGCCGACGGTATTGTCCATTGCCGTTACCGATCCGGTCACATAGCAATTGTCGATGCTGCCGCCGGTATGCGCCACTAGGCCGGCCACTTGGAAATTGCCGGTGATATTCACGTTTTCCATTCCGACATTCCGGATAACCGCCGCTGCAGTGCAGCCGCCGAAGAGACCGATGTAGTTCGACGCGGGCCGGTTGATGAAGAGACCGGTGATCGTGTGGCCCTGTCCGTCGAAGATTCCCCGGAATGACTGTGCCTCGATCAGGCTGTCATCGCCCAGGGGCAGAAAACCCGCCCCTGCGTTCCAGCCGGTCGTGGCGGCGGCGTCGATGTCCGTACCGAGGGCGTAGGTGCCTGCTAGATTGTTATTGATTTCCTGGAGCTGCGTCACGTTGTTGACCAGCATGTAGGCTGTCGGTGTGACGCCGGTAACTTTGGCCGTATAGTCCGTCGGCGTGCCGTAACCGGCGGGCGGGTTGTAGAAAATCGACACAAGACCGCCGCCCGTCATGTTCACATGGCCGATCCCGTCAAAAAGAACGTCCCCCGCGCCGCTGCCGTCCGAGTCGGCCCTGAGCACGAGGCTGCCGCCGCCGCTGTTGGTGATGACGTTGTTCACCAATATGTCGCTATGGGCGCTCAGGGTGAGCTTGTTCCCGCTGGTCCAGGTCACGGCGTCGTCAACGGCGATGTACCCGACCTGCACCCCCCCGGTGGCGGTCTGAATGGTGACATTCGCCAATTCGAGCTGCGCACCCAGGTCGGCTCCCGTGATGTCGCCGCCGACGGACCAAATCAAGTAGTTGGTCGGGTCCAGGAGCAGTGTCCCGGTCGTTCCCAGCGGAGCCCGGACATCCGTCAGACCTTTATATACGAGCGTCTGCTTGCCCGACACCTCGACGCTGCCACCGTCACCGCCGCTCGCACCTCCCCGGGCACTGATGGAACCGTAAAACGACGTCGTCTCGTCGGACCAGAGCACCACCTTGCCGCCGTCTCCCGCCTCCAGGGCATCCGCCCGGATGGCGACGTCGCTCCCGATATAGGTTGTCTTTGCATTCTGGACGGCCGCGTTCGCGCCCTGGTAATCGCCGCCGATCAGGACGGCGCCGCCGCCGCTTCCACCCGAGGCGTCCACAAGGGCCTGACCGGTCAGTTCGACATGATCGCCCAGGATTGCGATATCACCGCCCCTGCCGTCCGTCCCGGTCGCCGTAACGGAACCCGAGACCACGGTAGTTCCGTCCTCACTCTGAATTTCAATCTGCCCGCCCTCAGCACCGTTGGCGGTCGTAACGCTCCCGGCATCCAGGGTGATCCCGCTCGTGGCTCGGAAAACAATCCTGCCGCCCTCTCCGACTGTGGCGCTATCCGCGCTGACCAGGCCCTTCTGGGCGATCAGTCCGCCATAGATCCCGGCCTTGCCGCTCCCCGCGATGATCTGTCCCAGGTTCAGTGCCGTGTCCGCCGGAGCGCTCACGACAACGGCGATGTCGGATTTGAGGGAGTCGACCATCTGAACGCTTTGCCCCGCCGCCAGCATGACGTCTCCTTCGGGTGAATAGATCAGCCCGCTGTTTTCAACATTCGGCGCGATCAGGAAGACCTTCCCGCCGGCGGGCGTCGAAATGGTGCCCTGATTCTGAATGCCTGCGGCCGTGGCGCCGGCGGTGAAGTTGTATTTCCCCGCGAGAAAATCCTGATCGCTGATGCCCAGGGTCGAGGCAATGAATCCGTTCACGTCGATCCGCGCCCCCGGGCCGATGAGGATGCCGTTGGGGTTGATGAGAAAGACGGTGCCGTTGGACTGCAGGAGGCCCAGGATCAGGGAGGCGTTCTGTCCGATGACCCGGTTCAGGACGGCGCTGTTGCTGCTCTGCTGAACAAACCGAACGGCCTCGCCGGCGCCGATGGAAAACGCCTGCCAGTTGATGATCGAGCTCGGGCTGTTTGTGATCGTCAGAGTGTTTCCCTGCGAGGAGAAACCGACCTGCCCGTTTACAACCTGCGGCCCGGAGGGGAACGCCATCAGGGTATCCGCACTCACGAAAAGCGTCATTGCCATGAAAAAAAGGCTGCCGGCCATCCGGGCAATTCCCCGTTTTTTGCAGCGATCCGTTTTCATATCAGACTCCTTGCCCCATCCACCCTTCAGAACAGATAGCTCGCCGACAGGTGCCACATGCCGCTCCACCGGGTCGTGCCGTCCTCCGGGGGATCGATGACGATGCCGTAATCCACGGAAATGGAAAAATGCTTGCCGTCGGTTATGCGCAGTCCGGGACCGATGCTCGCCATCTCAACGCCGACCGTTTCACCTGCCAGCGGCTTGTTGCGTCGGACCTGGCCGCGGTCATAAAAAACCAGCAGGCGCGACTGGAGGGCGGAGACGCCGACGAGTCGAAGCAGATCCGGCGAATATACTTCGAGGCTCCCGGAATACCCGTAATCGTTGGCGTACTCCCGCTCCAGGAAGCCGCGGACCGTGTTCGCTCCCCCGATCCCGTACTGCTCTCCCGCCACGAGAGCATTTTCAGTATATTGCCCGTTGACGACCGCCCGCAGGCGCCAGTCTCCGCCCGGCATGAGCATGAAATTCGCACCGTACCGGAGGATCGTGTATTCCATGGAGGACCCTGCGCGGGCGTTCTCGAAGTTGGATTCCCCGTCCCGGCCGTCCCAGCTGCTCGCCAGATTCTGAACGCCCGTCAGGTAGAAACCGGCGGAATAATTTATCCGGTCCAGCATCCCGGTGTAGGTAAGACTCAGGGGATGCACCGTAATGTTGTGGCCCAGTTGATATCCGAGAAATTCCACGTCATTCTCAAACGCCTTGTAGTCCAGTCCAAGGATCAGCTTGTGCTCGTAATCGCCGATCCGGGTGAGATTCTGGTTGTACCGAAGCGCCAGTACGGTCCCCTTGCCGCTGATGCCCATGTTGTAGGACGAAACGTTTACATTGCCGGAATCCACGTTTGAATGTGCGGCAACCAGGTCTATGGAGGATCCCAGCGAATAGAGGGGGATGTGGTATCCGAGACCGAAGATATTGACATCTTTCAGGTTTTCAGGTGAGGTAATATATTGAAGCGTCAGGACATGATCCAGATTCGCGATGTTGGCGTGCTGCAGAAGGAACCCCATGCGCGATCGGCCGGAGTGTTTGTCCCCGGAGTTATCCAAGGACACGCCTGCCCTCCAGGATTTCTCGTCCTTCACGGTGACGGTCGCGTCCACATCCTGCGCATCGCCGCTCTTGAATTTTAAATCCGTCTTCTTGGCAGGATTCTCGTTCGCCAGTTTCAGGCTCCGGGACAAGTCGTCGACATTGGGCGTTTTGCCAGGAAGCAAGGCAGGGAGGCTTCTCAGGATGTTCTGCTCACCAAAAAACCGGTTCCCCTGTATTGCGATTTTTCCGATGCGGTACTCGATGACGTTCAGGCGAATGACGCCGTTCTGCATCTCCTGCTCCGGCAGAACGACGGCCACCATGTTGAATCCGCCGCTGCGATAAGCCTTTTCCAGCGTCTCCACCGCCTCCTGAACGGTTCCGAAGTCCCGGTCCTTGCCGGTGAAGGGGGCCAGGATTGCTTCCAGCCGGTCCTGCGGAAGGATCGTATTCCCCTCTACCTGATAATTCCGGATATCGAAGCGGGGGACGGCTGTTCCGGAATCATCGGCGGCAAGGGAAGCCAGAGGAAGGAGAAGGACCATCACCCATGAAAAATACCTAATCATTCGTATCATGAGAGCTCCGGTTACGTTGATTTGCGCTCATGTCGCTTTCGATCGTGCGAAGAAGCGATTGGTTCAGATGATTTACAAATATTAACAAACATCGGCACATTGCCGAAATTTTGCTGATGTGTCAATAGGTGTTTGAGTCAGGTGGGGGGTTTACTTTTGACGATTGTGATGCAGAAAGGGGGCTTTCCCCGGATCCTTTATTTTATTCCCACTCGAACACGACAGGCTCCCGAAGGATGGCCTCCCGACTCCTAGCCGCCAGCGCCGCCGTCTCCGGATGGCTCTCGCGGAGCGACATGATCTGCCGGAGATTGTCCGCCGTGCGGAGGATCAGCATGGCCAGGTCCCCGTCGTTGATCCCGGTCAGGCGGATGATGTCATCCCAGGGCACACCACGGGCCCAGTCGTATACGACCAGTGCCGGCCACAGGTGGAGAGGATGAACGGGGAATCCGGCTGCCTTCATCCGGTCCAGCAGGGGCTTGAGAACCGAGGCGACCTTGCCGACGGCCTCCCGGAACTTCCGGGGGATCTTCTTCGACTCGAATGTCACATCCTGGTCACCGTCGTAGACGAACGGGGCGATGGCAGCCGCAAACAGTTGTTCGTCATCCGCCGGAAATGCATTGCTCCGGAGCCCCTCGGCAATCAGGAGCGGGTGGTCCAGCCGCAGCTTCGAGGCCCACAGGCCGTTCTCCGTGAGCCGGTCGTCCCGCCCCACGAACCCCTCCGCCTTCAGAAAATCGACATGCCGGAGGAAGCCTTCCCAGAGTCCCCGGCCCGGTTTTTTCCCCTTGGCGGCGGCCTGGAAGGCGGCAAAGGACCGCTCGAAGATGATCCTCACATCCTCCGGCGTCTGGGACAGGAGCAGGTTCAGGACCATGGAGAAGTCGTTGCGGATCCGGCTTTCGATGGGTTCCGGCTCCCGGAAGAGGAGCCGCCGGACGTGGGAGACGTCCAGGAAACGCCCCGGAACGAGGGCCAGGAAGCCGATCTTGTCCTGCCCCCGGCGGCCGGCCCGGCCGGTCATCTGGTGAAATGCCGTGCCCGTCAGGGGATTGAAGGAGTGTCCATCGAAGATGTCCGAGTTGAAAAGGACGATGGTCCGGGCGGGAAAATTCACCCCTGCAGCAACTGTGGAGGTGGCGAAGATGGCCTCCAGGTGGCCCTGTTTCATCATCCGCTCGACGAGAAACTTCCAGGCCGGCAGCTGTCCGCCGTGATGGGCGGCCACACGCCAGCGCTGGAGGTCATGAAGCTGCCGATGCTGCTCCAGGTAAGGGAAGCGGGCAAAAAGGTCCTGCAGATCCTCCCGGAAAGCCTCGCCTGCATGAACGCCCGGGCCGCTCCGGCAGGTCTTGAGAGCGCCATCGCACTCGGACCGGGACTTGAGAAAGAAGATCGCCGGCAGGAGGTTGTATTCCCGGAGCACCCGGAGGATGTCGCCAAAATGGGGCGGACGGCCGCGGCTCGCCGGAGAGCTTCCGCCACCGACGAACTCGGCCACTTTCCCGTAGAGGCGCCGCTGGTCGAGAAACGGCATGACCCGGCCGGAGGGGTGCAGAAAGAGAGGGTAAAGGGGAACGGGACGACTCGTCTCCCGGACGACCCGGCAGGGCTTTTCCCGCAGGGACGAGAGCCAGGAGGCGATCTCCTCGGCGTTCCCGATCGTGGCGGAGAGGAGCAGGAGGTTGATCCGCGCCGGCAGGTAGATCATGATCTCCTCCCAGACGACCCCCCGGTCCGGATCCCCCAGATAGTGAGCCTCGTCGAGAATCACCAGATCGCAGGGCAGATCCTTTCCCTGGTGCATCGCGTCGTAGAGCTGATTCCTGAGGATCTCCGTCGTACCGACGATGATCGGCGCATCCGGATTTTCTTTTGTGTCTCCCGTCAGGATCCCGACACGGTCGGCCCCGAAGCGCTGCCCGAACTCAACCCATTTTGCGTTCGTCAGGGCCTTGAGGGGCGACGCATACCAGGCCCGGCCTCCGCGGCGGAACACGTCCTCGATAGCCTCCTCGGCGATCCAGGTCTTGCCGGATCCCGTGGGCGCCGTGACGAGGCAGTCGGACTGCCGGACCGCCTCCAGCGACTCCAGTTGGAAGGGATCGGGGACGAACGTGGCTTCCGGAGGGCGGCCGATGCGGGAAAAAACGCTCCGGAGAAGCGGGTCCGCATCGGGCTTCATGCGAAGGGGCGTTCTCTGGGGTCCACCGGGGCGCCCCCCCCTGCGCCTCTTTGATCGTAAAAGAGAAGATTGCATATTCCTCCAATGTTTATCCGGTGATGGCCATACCACAGAAGGGGCATGCCGTAAAGGAACGACGGCAACCATAGGTTGACAGGAACTCCTTTTCCGCCTAAGTGTTGCGGCATCGGCGAAAAGCGCCGGCTGTGCAACCGTCGTGTTGAACTCACAATGAATGCATCGGGCTGCCGCTGAATTCCGCATACGGTCAAGGAAACACATGCAACGGAAAGCAATCTACTGGGGCTGGTACGTGGTCTTCGGGGCCTTTGTCCTGATGGGCCTCAACCACGGCACAACCTACTGTTTCACCATCTTCGTCAAGCCCATCACGACGGACCTGTCCTGGTCCCGGTCGGCCATCTCCTTCGCCCCGTCCATCACGATGATCGTTTACGGAATCGGCGGGATTTTCTCCGGCCGCCTCCTGGATCGCATCGCCCCACGCTGGGTTATGACCTTTGGCGCCGTGACCCTCTCCGCGGCCCTCATTCTGACGGGATTCGTCCGGGAACCCTGGCACCTGTACCTCACGTACGGACTCCTCGGCGGGATCGGCACCTCCTGCCTGGGAGCGGTCGTCGGCAGTTCCACGGTGGGGAAATGGTTCCAGCGGAAACGGGGCCTCGCCATCGGCATCGCCTCCATCGGAATCGGGATCGGCAGCATGATTCTTGCCCCGCTGGTCGGCTATGCCGTAAAAAACTGGGGTTGGCCCTGGGGGTTCTGGATCCTCGGCGGCCTCGTCCTCGTGCTCGGGGTCGTCACGGCGCAGACCCTGATGGGAAAAACGCGCCCGGAAGACTACGGCATGTATCCCGATGGGGAGGCGCCTCCTTCGCACCCTGAACAGCCCCCCCCACCGACTACGGCCCCCGGTGTCCCGATGAAGCAGCTTCTCCGAGACTCGCAGTACTGGATTCTCAGCCTGTGCTTCACCTTCGCCCTGGTGGCTCAGATTTCGGCCTTCGTCCACCAGACGGCCTTCGCCGTGGAACTCAACATCGACCTGATGCAGGCAGCACTCCTGCCCGGGTACATCGGGCTGGCCAGCATCGGAGGGCGCTTCTTCTTCGGCTGGCTTTCGGATCGGCTCCCGGATGCGAAATATGCCGCCTGCCTGGGCTTTGTCTTCATGGCCGCCGGCGTGGCTGTCCTCCTCGTGGCCGCCAACATGAACCACATGGTCACATATGCCCTCTTCTTCGGCTTCGGCTATGGGTGCATCGCCCCTCTGATGCCGTATCTTCTGGCGGATCGCTTCGGCAGCCTCGTTCTCGGCGCCTCCTATGGTCTGTTGACCTTTTTCGTCGCCGGCATCGGCGGCAGCGCGGGGGCCATCATAAGCGGCATGATCTACGACCGCTTCGGATCATACACCGCCGCCTGGTGGATGGACCTGACCCTTCTGTTGATGGCCGCGGTCCTGGTGGCTACCCTGAAACCGTCGCACCTGAAGACGAATAAACCTTGACCCGCGGGAAGACCTTCATATATTTGCCCAGAAGAATGTCAAACATTTTCCCGGGCTTCCGAGCAAAGACGTCCCGGATCATCGATTCTGCAAAAAGGCCCTGACGCATGAAGGAAGAAGGGGTTCCTCTCTCGACCCTCAAAGAAGGAGACGCCGCGTACGTCCACGCCCTCACCGGAGGAAACGCCTTTGTGTCGCGTCTCGCCTCCATGGGAATCGCACAGGCGACACGGCTGAAAGTCTTCCGCCACGGCGGAGGCGGACCGATCATCGTCCAGGTCGGGGACGGCCGGGTCGCCCTGGGAACGGGGGAGGCGGACAAGATCCTCGTCCATGTCATTCCGGGACCTCCTGAAGAGCCCCCTCCGGAAAAGGAGGAAAGCCGGCGGCTTCTCGTTGCCCTGGCTGGCCAGCCCAACATTGGCAAATCCACCATCTTCAACATCCTCACCGGACTGTCCCAGCATGTGGGAAACTGGCCGGGGAAAACGGTGGAAAAGAAGGAAGGAATCCACCGCTCCGGCGAGGTGGAGATGCGGATCGTGGACCTGCCCGGCACCTACAGCCTCACGGCCTGCTCCGAGGAGGAAAAGGTCGCCCGGGACTTCATCATCCACGAGAGCCCCGACGTGATCGTCCTCCTGGTCAATGCTGCGGCGCTCGAGCGGAGCCTTTACCTCCTGACGGAGGTCCTGCTTCTCGGCCCCCCCGTCGTCATCGCCCTGAACATGCTGGACGTGGCGGAAGACCAGGGGATCTCCATCGATACCAAGGCCCTCCAGGACTCCCTGGGAATCCCCGTGGTCCCCATGGTGGCCGTGAAGAACCGCGGCGTCCGGGAGTTGGTAACCAAGGTGATCGCCCTGCAGAAGGGGGAGGTCCCCTACCACCCCAGCATCCCTGGCGTCTCCAGGGACCATCGCGCCATCTACCGGGAGATCGCCGATCTGGTGAGCAAGCACTTTCCCGAGTCACTCCCCGCAAACACCTGCGGGTACAATGCCCAGTGGGTGGCCATCAAGCTGATGGAGGGGGACCCGGAGATCACCCGCCTTGTGGAGGCGGAGATCCCCACCGACATCCGGAGCCGGATCCAGACGCTCCTGATCCAGCATGAGGACGCCCTCCATGCCGTCGTCGGGGGCCGCTACGACTGGATTGAAGAGGTCACCCGGGCGGCCATCTCCCGGTTCCGCATGGGCGAGGTCGTCCTGACGGACCGCATCGACCACATCCTGACCCGGCCCGTCTTCGGCATTCCGATTCTGCTGGGGGCCTTCGGGCTGATTTTCGGCGCCACCTACCTGATCGGGTTTCCCCTTCAAAAACTTCTGGAGGAATTGTTCTCCTCCGCGGCGCAATCACTGGGGGCCTGGATGGGCGGCGCCCACCCCTGGCTGAAGGGCATCCTGATCGAGGGAGTGTTCGGCGGAGTGGGATCGGTCCTGACCTTTGTCCCGATCCTGTTGATTTTCTTCCTGTTCCTTGCCGTCTTGGAGGACGTGGGATACATGGCCCGGGCGGCCTTCGTCATGGACCGGTTCATGCACCTGATCGGCCTCCACGGGAAGAGCTTCATTCCCCTGTGCCTCGGCTTCGGCTGTAATGTCCCCGCGGTGCTGGGGGCCCGGATCATCGAATCCCGGAAGGAGAGGCTCCTGACCATGTTCCTCTCCCCCTTCGTTCCCTGCACGGCAAGGCTGGCGGTCCTGACCTTCGTCTCCGCCGCCGTCTTCGGAACCCGGGCCGCCCTGGTCGCCTGGTCCGTCCTCACGGTCAACATCCTCCTTCTGGGGATCGTGGGCATGACGGCCAGCCGGTTTTTCCTCAAAGGGGAACCGATGCCCTTCATCATGGAGCTGCCCCTCTACCACAAGCCGAACCTGCGGACGATCTTCGCCGTCGTGTGGTTCAGGATGGCCGCCTTCATCCGGAAGGCCGGAACGATCATCCTGGCCGTCTCCGTGGCGGTGTGGATTCTTTCCCACTGGCCGGGCGCAACCGTGGAGGAGAGCGCCCTCGCCTGGATCGGGCGGCTGCTGGAGCCGTTGGGCAGCCCCCTGGGACTCGACTGGAAGCTGATCGTTGCCCTCCTGACGAGCATCGTGGCCAAGGAGAACGCCATCGCCACCCTGGGCGTCCTCTACGGCGTCGGCGACGCCGGGCTGGTCAACGTCCTGCCTCAGGTCCTTGCCCCGGCCTCCGCCCTGGCCTTCCTGGTGGTCCTGATGCTTTTCGTGCCCTGCGCAGCCACCCTGGCGGTGCTGCGCCGGGAGATGGACAGCGGGCGCTGGTTCTCCGCCTCGTTCGCCGCCATGCTTGTCCTTTCCATTGTAGCGGGGATCGCTTCCTTCCATTTGGCCCGGGTGCTCGGGCTGTGATCCGGGAGGCCCGTCACGGCCGATTCTCGTCATTGACAGGCTCCGGGAAAAAGGCTAATCACGGTGCAGACCCATCCTGTTTCCCCTGAAGGCGGATTTCTGGTCAAGAAACTGATCAAGGCGGCGGCGACGGGCCTCGGCCTGGGATATTTCCCGGTTGCGCCCGGAACGGCGGGGACCCTCCTGGGCATCCCCCTGTTCCTGGTCTTTTCTCCCCTGTCCCCACCGATTTTCCTGGCGGTCCTTTTCGGGTGCACCTGGGGGGCCTTCTGGATCACCGGACGGGCGGAAAGGGTCTTTCAGGAGAAGGATTCCCAGAAGATCGTCCTCGATGAAATCGTCGGTTTCCTGTGGACCATGAGTTTCATTTCCCCCACGCCGGCTCACCTGGCAGCGGGGTTTTTGCTCTTCCGCCTCCTTGACATTACGAAGCCCTTTCCCGCCGGCCTCCTTCAGCGAAAGGCGCCCGGCGGATACGGAGTCGTTCTGGACGACGTGGCGGCGGGCATCTATGGAAATATCCTCCTTCACCTGGCGATAGGGGTGTTCGGGCTGTAGCCCCCGCAACCTCCATTGCCCCGACCCGGCGGTTCCGGATCGTCAAGGTCATGAAGATTGCCATACTTACCATCGGAAACGAACTGACAGGCGGACGGATCCAGGACGCCAACGCCGCCCTGATCGCCCGGACCGCCAAGGCCCGGGGCTGGCAGGTCCCGGTCATGATGAGCGTGGGCGACCGGGCGGAAGCCATCGGGGGCGCCCTGAAGCACGTGCTTTCCCTGGCCGACGCCGTGATCGTCACCGGCGGGCTCGGCCCCACGGCGGACGACATTACGACGGCGGCCGTGGCGCAGGCCTTCGGCCTCGACCTTTTCACCGATGAGGCGGTCCTGGCCCATGTCCGGGGAATATTCGAGAAATACCGCCTGAAATGGACGGAGAACAACGCGAAGCAGGCCGTCTTCCCCGCCGGGGCGGAGGTGATTCCGAATCCGACCGGGACGGCCGCCGGTTTCGCCGTCCGGACGGACGGGAAGATCGTGGCCGTGATTCCGGGCGTTCCCGCTGAGGTCCAGCGGATGCTCCCGGAGGGAGTCCTGCCTCTCCTCGCAAAAGCCTTTCCCGGCAGCGATCCGTTCGTCAGGAGCAGGACCCTCAAGGCCTTCGGTCTCTCGGAAGCGGCCGTGGATCAGGCCCTGGCCGACCTGGATTTTGCGGCCCGCGGAGTCGATGTCGGCTTCTATCCGAATTTTCCAGAGAACCACATCGCGCTGACCGTCCGGCACGAACGGAAGGAAGAAGCGGACAATCTCCTGGAGGCAGCGACACGGGACGTCGAAAGCCGGCTCGCCCGGCACATCTTCGCCCGGGACGATGAGACCCTCGAGGGAGTCGCAGGGGCTCTCCTGGCGGAGCAGAATAAGACCATCGCCGTGGCGGAATCCTGCACGGGCGGGCTGATCGCCGACCGTCTCACCGATGTCCCCGGCAGCTCCGTCTATTTCGAGCGCGGCCTCGTGACCTACAGCAACGTCGCCAAAAGGGATCTTCTGGACGTGCCGGACGACATCCTCCTGCGGCACGGCGCCGTGAGCGAGGAGACCGCCCGCCTCATGGCGGAGGGGGTGCGGCGGATTTCGGGAACGGACCTGGGACTGGCCTCCACGGGCATCGCCGGTCCCACGGGAGGAACGGAGGACAAGCCCGTGGGGACGGTCTTCATCGCCCTGGCCGACGGCCGGGAGACCCTTTGCCGCCGTTACGGCTTCCGATGGACCCGCCGGCGGAACAAGGTCATGACGGCCCAGACGGCCCTGATCCTTCTGCTGCGCTACCTGAAAGGAGAGCCGGACGATGCCTGACGAGAAGAACATCCGGGCCTTCCTGGCCATCGACCCGCCGGAAGAGGTCCTCCGGCAGATCGGCACCCACCAGGATCTCCTGAAGCGCAGGATCCAGGGCGTAATCTCCTGGGTACGTCCCCGGGGAATCCACCTGACCCTGAAGTTTTTCGGGGATATTGCACCGTCCGACGTGGAACGGATCTCCCGTGTGGTGGAGCCCCTTGCCGACGGGACATCCCCGATTCATATCGAGGTCCGGAAGATGGGCGTCTTTCCCGACTCCAACCGGCCCCGGGTCCTCTGGGTGGGCATGGAGGGGGACATCCATCACCTCACGGTCCTGCAGAAATCGGTCGAAGGTGCCCTGGAGGTGCAGGGATTCCCCCGGGAGGCCCGCCCGTTCCGGCCGCATCTCACTCTGGGACGGATCAAGACGCCCAGGGGACTCATCGGCCTGGCCAAGGCAATGGAGGAAGCGGCCGACTGGGCGGCGGGAGGGTTCATCGCCCGGGAGCTCTGCCTTTTCAAGAGCGACCTCTTGCCCCAGGGCGCCGTATATACGAAGCTCGCCTCCTATCCCTTCGGGAAGGAGCGCCGGCGGGACGATTCCTGATCCCCCGGGAGACGGATTGCATGAAAAATCGCGGCACGTTGCCGAATTAAACATTGATGAGGGAGGAAACGATGACATCGGACTTCAATCGGGAGAAAGCGGTGGACCTGGCCATCAGCCAGATCGAGCGTCAGTTCGGAAAGGGTGCGATCATGCGCCTCGGTGGCGGCGAACCTCCGGCGGACGTGCCGGCCATCCCCACGGGATCCCTGAGCCTGGACATCGCGCTGGGCGTGGGCGGCGTCCCCAGGGGGCGGATCATTGAGATCTTCGGCCCCGAATCGGGCGGAAAGACCACCCTGGCCCTCCACATCGTGGCGGAAGCCCAGAAACAGAACGGCCTGGCCGCCTTCATCGACGCGGAGCATGCCCTGGACGTCACCTACGCCCGGAAGATCGGCGTGGACACCGACGACCTCCTCATCTCCCAGCCCGACTCGGGAGAGCAGGCCCTGGAGATCGCCGAGACCCTCGTCCGCAGCGGCGCCCTGGATGTCCTGGTGGTGGACTCGGTTGCGGCCCTCGTCCCCAAGGCAGAGCTGGAAGGGGACATGGGAGACGCCCAGATGGGACTTCAGGCCCGGCTGATGTCACAGGCCCTCCGTAAACTGACGGGGAGCATCAGCAAGTCGAAGACAACGGTCATCTTCATCAACCAGCTCCGGATGAAGATCGGCGTCTTTTTCGGCAACCCCGAGACAACGACCGGAGGGAACGCCCTGAAGTTCTACGCCTCCCAGCGGCTCGACATCCGGAAGGTGACGTCCATCAAGGAAGGACAGGAGGTCGTCGGCATGCGGACGAAAGTGAAGGTGGTCAAAAACAAGGTGGCACCGCCTTTCCGCGAGACCGAGTTCGACATCCTCTTCGGCGTGGGCATCTCCAGGGAGGGCGACATCCTCGACCTGGCCGCGGAGAGCGGCATCGTCGAGAAGAGCGGTGCCTGGTATTCCTACAAGGGGGAGCGCCTGGGGCAGGGTCGTGATAACACCCGGAACATGCTGAAGGAAAATTCCGCCATGCTTCGTGAAATCGAAGACCTCGTGCGGGAGAAATTCGGGATCAGGATCGCTCCGAAGGCGTCCGATTCCGCGGCAAAAAGTGAGAAACACCCTGGAAAGCCGGAAAAAACGCCCCGGACATGACCGAAGAAGAGCCGTCCTACGCCCAGGCATTGCAGAAGGCGTTCCGCGCCCTTGCCGCCCGGGATCGGAGCGAGCGGGAGATCCGGACTCGCCTGAAAACGGGGAAGTTTGACGACGCAACCGTTGACAGCGTCGTCAAAAGGCTTTATGAACTCGGGTACCTGGATGATGTCGCCGTCGCCCGGCGCTGGGTGCGAAACCTGGCGGTGGAGCGGCTGATGAGCGACCGCCGGATCGGGGTTCGCCTGTCGGACAGGGGGTTGGACCGGGAAGTCATCCGGGCATCGCTGGAGGAAGTCCGACGGGAAATATCCGAAGCGGCAGCGGTCCGAAAGATCCTGCGCAGGGAGATAGGCCGGACGCCGCTTCCGGCCGGCACGAAGGAACGCCAGAAAATGGTCCGCCGCCTGATGGGGCTGGGGTTTCCCCCCGAGGCGGTCTTCGACAATATCAGAGAAATCGGGAACGAGGAGGAAGACATTCCATGACGGCAGCCGAAATCCGGACGAAATTTCTAAAATATTTCGAGGAGCACGGGCACACCATCGTACCCAGTTCATCCCTGATCCCCAAGGATGACCCGACGCTCCTGTTCACCAACTCGGGAATGGTCCAGTTCAAAAACTGCTTCCTGGGTCTGGAGGATCGGGGCTACACGCGGGCGACCAGCTCCCAGAAGTCCGTCCGGGCAGGAGGCAAGCACAACGACCTGGAAAACGTGGGCTATACGGCCCGCCACCATACGTTCTTCGAGATGCTCGGGAATTTCTCCTTCGGCGATTATTTCAAGAAGGAGTCCATCTTCTGGGGCTGGGACTTCCTGACCCGGGTCATGGGACTCCCGAAGGACAAGCTCTGGATCACCATCTACCAGGAGGACGACGAGGCCTTCGAGATCTGGAACAAGCAGATGGGCGTTCCGGCGGAGCGGATCGTCCGGATGGGGATGGAAAGCAATTTCTGGATGATGGGCGAAACCGGGCCCTGCGGGCCCTGTTCCGAGATCCTCTACGACCAGGGACCCTCCGTCGGCTGTGGCCGTCCCGAGTGCAGCGTGGAGTGCGACTGCGACCGCCACCTGGAGATCTGGAACCACGTGTTCACCCAGTTCGATCGGGACAAGGACGGCAACTACACCCCCCTGCCGAATCCGAACATCGACACCGGCATGGGCCTGGAACGCCTCGCCGCGGTCGTCCAGGGGAAGCTGAACAACTACGACACGGACCTCTTCCAGCCCATCATCCAGTTCGTGGCAAAGCTTTGCGGCAAACCCTACGGCAGCAACCCCGACAGCGACGTATCCCTGCGGGTCATCGCCGACCACAGCCGGGCCGTGACCTTTCTCATCGGCGACGGCTGCCTCCCCAGCAACGAGGGCCGGGGCTACGTTCTCCGGCGCATCCTCCGCCGGGCCGCCCGCCACGGGAAGCTGCTGGGGCTGGACAAGCCCTTCCTGAACGATATCGTCCCGGTCATCGTGAACCTCATGAAGGATCCCTACGACGACCTGGTTACGAAAGAGTCCTATATCCGGAAAGTCATCATCAACGAGGAGCAGCGGTTCATCGACACCCTCGACTCGGGCCTGAAGATCCTGGGCGACGAGGTGACGGCCCTCAAAAAAACCGGCGGGACCGTCGTTCCAGGGGCCGTGGTCTTCAAGCTCTACGACACTTTCGGCTTCCCCGTGGACCTGACGGCGGACATCGTCCGCAAGGACGGCCTGACCCTGGACACGGAGGGCTTCGAGCAGGCCATGGAGGCCCAGCGGGAGAAGGCCCGGGAATCCTGGAAGGGCAGCGGCGAGCAGGCCGTGGCGGACGTCTACAAGCGCCTCGCCATCGACGGCATCACGACGAACTTCATCGGCTGGGAGGCGGTCATTGAGGCCGTCTCCTACGTGACCGCCATTCTGAAGAAGGACGACAAGGTCGATGTCCTGGAGGAGGGGGAAAACGGAGAGATCTTCGTGGCCCAGACGCCCTTCTACGGCGAGAAGGGCGGCCAGATCGGGGACACGGGCATCATCGAGGGACCGGGCTTCCTCTTCGAGGTGTGGGACACCCAGACCCCGGTGGAGGACGTCCTCACCCACATCGGCAAGCTGAAGAAAGGCCGCATCCGGGTGGGCGACGAGGTCACGCTCAAAGTGGATGTGGAGACCCGGCGGGCCACGGAGGCCCACCACTCGGGGACCCATGTCCTGAACGCGGCCCTCCGGACGGTCCTGGGCGACCATGTGAAGCAGTCGGGCTCGCTGGTGAACCCGGAGCGCCTCCGCTTCGACTTCACCCACTTCTCACGGATCGAAGAAGACGAGATGCAGCGAATCGAGACGATCGCCAACGACATCATCCGCGGCAATTATCCCGTCGTGACGGCGGTCCTCCCCAAGGAGGAGGCCATGAAGACGGGGGCGGCGGCGGTCTTTGACGAAAAGTACGGAGACCAGGTGCGGGTTGTTCAGATGGGCGGCAGGAGCGCCGAACTCTGCGGCGGCACCCATGTCCTCCGGACGGGCGACATCGGTCTCCTGAAGGTCGTCGGCGAGTCCTCCGTGGCCGCGGGCGTGCGGCGCATCGAGGCCGTGGCAGGCCGGGAGGCGGTGAAGTACGTCAAGGCCGTCGAGGACGAGTTGAAGAAGACGGCGGAGCTCCTCAGGACCGGGCAGACCGAGGTGTCCGACCGGGTGGAGAAGCTCCTGAAGCATCAGCGCGACATGGAAAAGGAGATCGAGGCCCTGAAGGGCAAACTGGCGGCGAAGGACTCGGCGGACCTGATGGACCGGGCTCGGGAGATCAAGGGTGTCCGGGTCCTGGCGGCGCAGGTGGACGCCCCGGACGTGAAGACCCTCCGCGATTTCGGGGACAAGGTCCGGGACAAGATGGGATCGGGGATCGTCCTCCTGGGCAGCCGCGTCGGCGACAAGGCAATGCTCCTTTGCATGGTGACGAAGGACCTGGCCGGAAAGTACCATGCCGGAAACATCATCAAGGAACTGGCCCCCGTCGTGGGAGGAAGCGGCGGCGGACGGCCCGACATGGCCCAGGCGGGTGGTCAGAAGCCGGAAAGCATTCCTCAGGCGTTGGAGAAAATCGCCGACCTGCTGTAAATGGTCGTTGAAAGGCGGAAAAAGGGGTGAGACCCGACGGGATCTCACCCCTTTTTCATGAACAGGACCGGCTGTCGATGCCCAGCGGGCACCGCATCGGACCGTGGGCTATTGTTTGGCCCTGGCCATCATCTCCAGCGCGAACGCCTTCGCGTCCGCCAGGTCCGCCGCGTCGGGATGGCTGTCGGCACCTTTCGCTTCCTCCCCCCAGGCCTTGTGCTCCGGCTTTTTCAGCAGCATCTCGATGATCCGGGGATCCACCTTTCCCCGGCAGCCGAAGTGCCCCAGTACCTTGGCCTTCGCCGCCAGCCCGAGGGCATCCTCGAAGGCCTGCCGGGCAAGCTGGCCACCCCGGAGCGAACCGTGGGTGGAAAAGAAGGCCACCTTCTGTCCTGCCTTGAGATCCCGGATGATCGGCTGTGCAGCTTCAGGAACGCTGTGCGCCTGAACGGGAAAGCCGATGAAAAGGATGTCATACCCGTCGGTACTCCGGACATCCTGAATGGCTTTGATTTCTTTATCCACGTCGATGGCCTCGAAGATGGCCCGGGCCACTTTTTCCGTGTTGCCGCTTAAGGAGAAATACGTCACCAGCGCCTTCATTCCGACCTCCATACAAGAATTTGTCCCGTTAATACGGGATTCTTCACAGGATTGCAAGCATCGCCTCACGCCCTGGATCGTTGCAGGCTCCCCGTCGCCCGGGAGATCCTCAGAGCGCCTCGTAAACCAACTGGTCCCCTTTCCTCGTCTCCCCGACCAGCCCTTCGTCCACCAGTTCCACCAGGTGCACATACGTCTCGTTGAGGGCCAGGAACTGGTCGAAATCGGGCAAGACATCGCCGAACAGGTCCGCCGATACCGTCACGGCCTGCCGGGCCCCCTTCCGTACCGACGCCAGGACAAGGGCCTTTCGCTCGTCGTGGTGAAGAAGGATCTCCGCCACCCGCTTTGGCAGGTCGTTGAATGGCTCTCCGTGGGCCGACCAGATCCGTTTGACCGGCAGGGTGGAGATCTCCCTGAGGGAGGCCAGGAAACTCCGGAGGACCCGGAAGTCCGGATCGAACAGGTCGGGGCTCAGGTTGGGCGTGATGTCCGGCAGGACATGGTCGCCGGAAAGCAGGATTCCCTCTTCCGGAAAGAAAAAGACCACGTGTCCCCGGGTATGCCCCGGCGTCTGGTAGACACGGACCGGTCGACCGTACACCATGTGGTTTTCCTGCAGGGCAGGGCATGAATCGGGATCGAAGGGCACCTGGGAGTTGCGGAAGTGAACCAGGAGCTTCGACATGATGGCGAGGGCCTTTTCCGGCAGGCCGTGGCCGGCATAGAAATCCCGGAGCACATGGGCGAGCTTTTCCTGGTTCGCGTTCTCCCGGATGTAAAGCCGGCTGGCCTCGGAAAAAAGAATTTCCGCTCCCGACTCCCGGCTGATCCGCCCCGCCATGCCCACGTGGTCGGTGTGGTGATGGGTAATATAGATGCGCTCGACGTCCCGGACGGAACAGCCAAGTTCCTCCAGGGAACGCTCCAGTTTGGCGAAGGCCTCGGGAGAGTTCATTCCCGTATCGAAGAGGGTAATCCGTCCTTCGTGAAGAATGGCGTAGATGTGAACGTGCTGCAGCCGGAAGGGCATGGGAAGCGTTATGCGGTAGAAGTGGTCTGCGATTTCCTGCATGGTCGAATCAATCTCCTGAAGCGCGTCCCCGAACGGGACCCGGAAATGGAAAGATGTCGGAATACCTGCGCCGGGAAGGCGCCCCGCTGTTTGTGTCCCATCGGATGCATATTGTCAAGAATGCAATGGCAGCCGGGTCCTGTACCGGCGGCCCGGCAATCTGCGGATCGGAAAAGGAGACTTGATCTTTCCGGCAAATCCGGTACATTACGCCACGGAAAGCGCCCGGAAAGGCCGGACAGGCCGGACAGGAAAGAAAAGATGCCCGTTTATGAGTTCTACTGCCACAAATGCAACACCGTCTTTAATTTTTTCTCCAGGACGGCCAACACGGACAAGGTTCCCTTCTGCCCGCACTGCAAACGGGTTCGGCTGAAACGCCAGATGTCCGTTTTTGCAAAGGTTTCTGGAATGAGGGAGGAGGGAACCAACGCGGCGGCGGATATGCCCCCCATCGACGAGGACCGGATGGAGAAGGCCATGGCTATGCTCGCCGGCGAGGCGGACCGGATCAGCGAGGACGATCCCCGGCAGGCCGCCGCCCTGATGCGCAAGCTCTCCGACGCCACAGGCCTGAACCTCGGCCCCGGAATGGAAGAGGCCCTGCGCAGGCTGGAGCGGGGAGAAGATCCGGACCGGATCGAGGAGGAGCTGGGCGATCTCCTGGAGGCGGAGGAACCGTTCCTGCTCGACGGGAAAGGACCTGGCGTCAAGGGAGGGAAGAAACCCCGGCCGCGGGTGGACGAGACCCTCTACGACCTGTAAACTCAGATTTTCAGCAGATCATCCGGAGTCCGGGCAATGAAATGGGGCGCCGCCGCTTCCAGGGTCTCACGGCTGTGCCAGCCCCAGGTGACGGCCACCGCCTTCACCCCCGCCTGTCTTGCCTCGCGTATGTCTCCCGCTGTGTCCCCGATGTAATAGGTATGTTCCGCGTCGACGTCGTAGGACTCCATGGCGTGGGCGATCTTGGCGGTCTTGCTGAGCATGAAGTCTGACCCCAGGATGGCCCGGAAACAGCCGTTGAAGTGGTTGCTCTCAAGGGTCTTTCGGATGGACCGGGAACCGCTGGAGGAGATGATCAGGAGGACATTCCCCTCGCTGAGTTTTTCCAGAACGGGCAGCAGAAAAGGGAAGAGCCGCATCCCGGAGAAGTCGACCTCCGCAAGGACGCCGGGCGAAGCCTTCAGGAACGCCTCCAGGTTCACCCCCCGGCGGGTGATTTCCTCGTAGAAGTTCCCCTCGAACAGCTCCAGGAAATCAGCACGGGTTTTCACGATGGGCTGGCCGATCCGGTTCAGGCACTCCCGGACCGTCCATTCGTAGGTCTCCAGCGAATCGGCGATCACACCGTCAAAATCGAAAAGGAACATCTTCATCGGTCGGCATACTCCATCCGGTTTTCTTGCGCCGGTCGTCGCCGAGGGAAGGAAGGATCGGGCAGCGTTTCCGGCGGAGGTTTGTCTCTATAGCCGGAGTATCCGCCGAACGCAAGCAAAGGACGGGGGAATCTTTCCCGTTCCACCGATGACGGCTAAACGCGGGATTCACACCCGAACTCCCCGGCTTTCGCATTATGGACGGGAAAGCAGCAGGTCTTCCAGCGCCGACGGAAGATCGGGAAACCGGAAGTGGAAGCCCTCCCTCAGGAGCCGTCCCGGCATGACCTTCTGGCCCTTCAGAATCACCCCGCCGAACTCACCCAGGACCAGGCGCATCAGGAAGCCGGGCACGGAGGGAAGAAAAGCGGGCACACCCAGGACACCCGCCAGAACACGTGTAAACTCGGCGTTCCGCACCGGGCCGGGGGCGGTGCAGTTGAACGGTCCGTCGAGATCGGTCCGCTCCATCAGGTAGAGAAAGATGCGGGCCAGATCCGCTTCGTGAATCCATGAGAACCACTGTTTTCCACTTCCCACGGGGCTCCCGGCATAGAAGCGAAACAGTTGCGCCAGGGGCGCCAGGGCACCGCCGCCCCTCCCCAGGATGATGCCAAAGCGGCATATCACCACGCGGGCGCCTGTTTCCCGGGCTCGCACGGCCTCTGCCTCCCAGTCTACACCCAGCCGGGCCAGGAAATCCTCACCCGGACCGTTGTCTTCATACAGTTCGCCCTCGTCGTGGAATCCGTAATACCCGACAGCAGAGGTGCTGATCAGGCAGGCTTGTTTCCCGCGGTGGCCGAGGAGGGCGTCCACGAGGTTCCGGGTGGTGAGGATGCGGCTCTCGCGAATCGCCTGCTTGCGCCGCTCCGTCCAGCGGCTGAAGATCGAGGCCCCCGCCAGGTTGATGAATATCTCGTGGGCCGCTGCCCGTTCCTGCCAGGGGCCGGGACGGGTCGGGTCCCCCTCCAGGTATCGGGCTCCCGCCGGCAGCGGCGGCCTTCCCTCCCCCGGACGCGTGAGAATCGTGACCTCGTGCCCCTTCGCCGTAAGGGCCTTTGTCAGGTTCGTCCCGACGAATCCCGTACCTCCCGTCACAAAGACCATCATGGTGGGTCCCTCCCCAGCCTGCCCTGTTCACATTCTCCTTCAGGAATGGACTCCGGTTCCGCCCTCGCCCTCCGGCACGGGCCTATGCGCTGCCTGCCGGAGACGGAGGTCGTTCGTCCGCCGCCTCCCCGGCCTCATTCTCCTCTCCGTTCCGCACCAACCTCCCGTTTTCAGCATCGGCGGCGTACTTAAGGGTACGGGTTGCGCGATCGACCGTGTTGACCTCAGGCAGGTCCTTTCCCGTCGCTGCTCCAAACTCCTTGAACCTCCGCGCGCTCACGAGAACGCGGCTCTCCAGGGAGCCGACAGCCTCGTTGTAGGCACCCACGGCCCGCTCCAGCCCCGACCGGAGGCCGTCGAAGTGGCCGGCCAGCGTGAGCAGCCGGTCGTAGAGCGTTTTCCCCAGGTCGCTGATGGCCTGGGCGTTCTCGGCGATCCGCTCCTGCCTCCACCCGTAGGCGACAGCCCGGAGGAGTGCGATCAGGGTGGTCGGTGTCGCCAGGATCACCCCCTGATCGACCCCGAACTCGATCAGGGACGGATCCTGTTCGAGGGCGGCACTGAAAAATGTTTCCCCGGGAAGGAAAAGGACAACGAACTCCGGCGATGGGGAGACGTGGGCGGCATAGGTCTTGGCGGAAAGCTTGGTCAGGTGGACACGGATCTGCTGGGCATGGGCCTTCAGCCGTTCGACCCGGACCACTTCATCCTTCGCCTCCAGCGCATCCAGATACGCCTGGAGGGGTGCTTTCGAATCGACGACGATGCTCCGGTTGCCCGAAAGGCGGACGATCAGGTCGGGACGGGCCGAACCGTCTTCAGTCGCAAAGGTTTCCTGCTGGTTGAAATCGCAGTGTTCCACCATGCCCGCCATTTCGACGACCCGCTGGAGCTGGATTTCCCCCCAGCGGCCCCGGACGGCCGGTGCCCGGAGGGCCTTCACGAGGTTCGCCGTCTCCGCCGTGAGCTGCGACTGGGCGGAGGACATCGAGCGGATCTGCTCCTGGAGGCCCGAGTAGGCTGACGTCCGCTCCTTCTCGATTTCCCGGATCTTGACGTCCACCTTCTCCAGGGATTCCCGGATGGGATTCACCAGGGTCTCGACGGCCTGCCGCCTGGCATCAAGGTCGCCGCGGGCCGCCTCCTGGTATTTTTCCAGGGAGGCCTTTGCCAACTCCAGGAATGACTGGTTGTTGCTCTTGAGCGCTTCCGCCGACAGGGCCTGGAAGGCGTCACCAAGCTTACGGCGCGCATCGTCCAGGAGGGCGATTTTCTCGGCCGCTCCTTTCCGCTCCTCCTCGGAACGGGCTTCAACCTCGGCGATCCGCGCCTGCAGGGCGGCCATTTCTTTCCGGAGGCGGTCCGCCTCGGCCTCTCTTGTCCGGAGAACCTCCTCCAACTGCGGGATGCGGGCGTTTCTCTCCTCGGCGGCGGCCCGGGCGTTCGATTCGGCTTTTTGCTCGTCCCGGATCCGAGCCAGGAATTCTCCCGACCGCTCGGCGGCTTCCTTCAGATCCCGGATCTGGAAATCTTTCGCCGCCAGGCGCTCCGTAAGGACGGCCTTTTCGCTCTCCCAGACGGCCGCCGAATCCGCATCGGCGGAGGTCTGCTTCCCCAGGATCATCCGGGCGATCACCGCCCCGATCAGAACGCCGGCGGCCAGGAAAACCGGGGACATCCACACTTCCATGGAATCTTCTCCTTTTCACTGTCCGAGGCTGCGGCCGGTGTGCGGGAAAACGGACCGGGGCCGCCGATCCGGCCTGGCGAGTCAGGGCTGTACGGAATGGACCCGGATCTTCCCCGATCCCCAGGATGTCTCTCGGCCCAGGTGGGTCCGCTCGCAAAAACGAATGTAAGGCAGGAACTCGCCGAGAGGGCCCTCATAAGCCACTTCGCCGACAATCTTTCCGGAATGCGCGGATGAATCGGACCGGCGGTCCGCACGTGCCTCCCCCCTCCGCCGGAGACTCGACTCCGTGACCCGGACGGCGGCTGCCCTGGAGATGAGCCCGGGTGCGTCGAGGACCAGCTGTCCTTTCCCGTAGGTCCTGTTGAGCGTGAGGATCCGGCCCAGGATAGACTGCATCAGGACAGGAAAGGGCAGGGCCTCCTCCCTGTTCGGCCCGGCAACGCCGACGAGCGGTGACACCAGGTGCAGAGTGATGGCGGAAACCGGGGAAGACGATGCCTTTTCCTTATCTGCCAGGAGTCCCGCCCGCAGGTCTTCGGCGAAATCGCCTTCCCGGAGACTGCGCTCGCGGCCTTGCCAGATGATTTCGTCGCCTGCCATGACGGAAGCGACGACAAAACGCGAGCGTCCTTTCTCCATTCGGCGGCCGATTCCCAGCCGTCCCATCTCCTCGAAGGTCTGGATGAAATGGAGAATGTGCTCGTTGCTTCTCCCGAAGAGGATTAATCCGAAATCGAAAGGGTCCTCGCGCCGGAACGAGGTCCCGGTTGTTTCCGGCGGTTCGATGACGAAGGGGGAAGGGATGGTCGTGGAGCGGATCTTTCCCTTGGGGAACGGGGGCAGAAGATGGTGATTCGCCGGAGGCGGGCTCAAGAACAGGAGAGGGTAAAGACAGCGCCGGTCAAGGATGCAGCCGGCGCAGTCCTTTTGTTTCATGGCACAGACGACGTGCCTGAGTGCCAGGCCGAACGTGTTTCGGAAGATCGATCCCTTGGATTCGGGAAGGACGGCATCGTCCAGGAGTGTTCCGTGGAACCGGTAGCATCCGCATAGCATCGGGGAGGTCTCCATGTATCCCGCAGCCGCGGGCTCAGAGGTTTCAATCGGAAAAGAAAAGGCCGAGAAGCAGGCGCTGCACTACCACTTCTTCCGCGTGAAAGCAATCATTCCACCGATCACCGGGACATTTCAGCCTTCGATGCGCCGAGCGCCGCCAGCGATTTTTCGTACGGCGGTCGGGCAATGCCGGCCTCGGTGACAATCGCGGCGATCAGGCGGGCAGGCGTTACATCGAAGGCTGGGTTGTAGGCGGCGATGCCCTCCGGGGCGATTCTTTTTCCGGCGAGCGAGGTCACTTCCGAGGGATCCCGCTCCTCGATGGGAATGGCGTCCCCTGCGGGCGTGGAGAGATCGACCGTGGAGAGGGGGGCCGCAATATAAAAGGGGATCCCGTGGGCCGCCGCCAGGACGGCTACGCCGTAAGTGCCGATCTTGTTGGCGGCGTCTCCGTTGGCGGCGATGCGGTCGGCCCCGGTGATGATTTTCCGGATCTTTCCCTGCTTCATCAGGAATGCCGCCATGTTGTCGGTGATCAGAACGGCGGGGATGCCCTCTTTCATCAATTCCCAGGCGGTGAGCCTCGCTCCCTGCAGGACGGGCCGCGTCTCGTCCACGTAAACGGTCAGCCTTTTCCCCTCCTCGTGGGCCGCCCGGATCACCCCCAGGGCGGTCCCGTATCCGGCCGTCGCCAGGGCCCCGGCATTGCAGTGGGTCAAGACGCCATCCCCGTCTTCCAGGAAAACCCGGCCGTGGAGGCCCATGGCCCGGTTCGCGGCAATGTCCTCGTCATGAATGGCGACGGCCTCCCGGATGAGAGCCTCCCGGATGACCGCGAAGCGGTCCGGTCCCGAAACATCGGGGTCTTCGGCCAGGGCGGCGTGGAAACGCCTCTTCATCCGCTCGATGGCCCAGAAAAGATTGACCGCCGTCGGGCGGGTTTTCGCAAAGGTTTTGCAGATTCCCTCAAAAGACGCCCGGAGTTCCTCCTCCGTGGCGGCAGGGGTGTTCCGGATGCCCAGGGCGATGCCCAGGGCGGCGGCCACGCCGATGGCCGGGGCGCCCCGGACGGTGAGGTCCCGGATGGCCTCCGCGACGTCCTCCCACCGATCGAGAGTCAGGTACCGCTCCTCCAGGGGGAGCGCTTTCTGGTCGATCATCCCGACCGCACCGTCCTGCCAGAAAACCGTCCGGATCATACATTTATCTTTCATGGCCAGTTCATCATCGTTCGGGAATTTCACTGCCCGGCCCCTCTGCATGACCGCAGGCAAGGCGCGCATCAGCGGATACGAAATCCGTTATCCTGCACTTCGGGGATCACATCTGCCTTGCATCCGCGGGGGCGCGGCCGGGGGTTTCCAGAGGAGCATTCAGGAAGCTTTCCCATCCCTCCAGCCGTCCAATCCATGAATGCCTGGCGCGGGAAAGCTTCCGCGACGGCGGAAGCCCCCGTGACAGCCCCCGCGCCCCCAACCACACCCCCCAGCCACTGGGGTGAGGGCCGAGGCACAACTCAGCATCCGGTCATTTTCCAAGGCCGCCCTCCATCCTCTACCGCCAGAGGCCTCGCAAAATGACCGCAGGCAAGGCGCGCCCGGGCCGAGGAGGGAGGCGTACTCCCTGTACGCCGCACCGACGAGGACCGAGGCGCAACGCAGCATCCGGGCATTTTCCGAGGCCGTCCCCCATCCTCTACCGCCAGAGGCCTCGCAAAATGACCGCAGGCAAGGCGAGCCCGGGCCGAGGAGGGAGGCGTACTCCCTGTACGCCGCACTGACGAG
>PHBD01000062.1 GCA_002841865.1 Deltaproteobacteria bacterium HGW-Deltaproteobacteria-19 | reverse complement strand
CCGACAGGTTTCAGGCTGGGGAAAACCCATCGGTTCGATGGTTTGCGCCCTCGTAGACGCCATGAATTGATGGGTTTCACTTCGCTCTACCCATCCTACCGGCTATTGACTCCCGGCACCTGAGTTTCGCCTTCCGACTTCCGCCTTCCGACTTCCGCCTTTCTTTTAGTATTCCCCCCAGAACTTCACCGGTGTGATCCTGAGTCTCAAATCGCACCGCAGGCACCTCGAGGCTTCGGCCCGAGCAGATCCCTCATCGAGACCGTCACTCCATTCTGTTCTTCGCATAAGCCCTGCAAACCCTTCGCACGGCCCAAGCCAGGATTCAGGTTCTTCCTTCGGCGCCAGGCGCTCATCGATGTCGCCGCTCCCCCCGAGATACCGATCAACGGCTGCTGCCGCCTTTCTGCCGGAACCAATCGCCTCGATGACCCACGATGTCCCGGTCACGGCATCGCCGGCGGCAAAGACTCCTTCCCGGCTGGTCTCAAGGGTATAGGAATCCATTTCAATAAGGTGTCGTTCATTCTTTTCGAGTTCGAACCCAACCGGGATATCCGGAGTCTGTCCGACGGCGAAGATGACGGTGTCCGCCGGGAAAACGTGCTCCGAACCCTCGACGGTTTCCACCTGAGCTTTCCCGTCGTCGTCCAGTGAAAAGGATTCCACTTCCAGACACTCGACACCGGTGATCCTTCCGCTTATGCTCAGAACCCTTGTGCACGTCCGCGAAGGGTGGATGAGGATCCCCTCCTTCTCGCCCTCTTCGATCTCCTCCTGGACGGCGGGCATGCCGGCCCTCGCTTCCAGGCAGACGATGTGAACCTCTCTCGCCCCGGCACGATGGGCCGCGCGGCCGCAATCCAGGGCTGCATTGCCTCCCCCCACGACCAGGACGCTCTCCCCCACCTCCACCCTTTTCCCCAGGTTGACTTCCCTGAGAAAATCGACGCCTGCCCAAACCCCATCCAGGTCTTTGCCCGGAATGCGAAGTCTGTGGCCCCTGTGAGCGCCCACGGCTACCAGCACCGCATGGTATCCCTGCTCCTTCATCAGTCCATCCAGGGATTCGACCCTTGCATTGGTTCTGATCTCGACCCCGGTATTCTCGATTTCCCTAATTTCGCTTTCCAGGACATCCCTCGGCAGCCGGTATTCCGGTATGCCGAATCGCATCATGCCGCCGGCAAAGGGGAGGGTTTCAAACACGGTCACGCCGTGCCCCTGCTTTGCAAGATAGTATGCGGCCGTCAATCCGGCCGGCCCGGCGCCTGCCACGGCAACGCGCTTGCCTGTGGGAGCATCTCTCCTGGCATTCTTTTCCCAAAGCAGTTCTCTGTCGTTCTCCGCGGCAAACAGCTTGAGTTCCCTGATGGAAACCGCTTCATTCACCGCTGCCCTGCGACAGACAGACTCACAGGGATGATGGCAGACGTAGCCCAGCACTTTGGGGAACGGCACCTTTTCTCTGATCACCGCCGCTGCTTCCGCATACCTCTTTTCACGGATGAAACGAATATAGCGGGGAACGTCGATCTCCGCGGGGCAGGTATACTTGCACGGAACAAGGGCCGGTCCGCGTTTCTTGCCCCTTACCAGTTCTTCCTTGTCCCGCATCGCTCCGGTGGGACAGACCTCCACGCATGCCCCGCAGAACCGGCATCCGGCCTTGGCGAGGGTTTTGTCATCAGGGATGGAGATCCTGCTTTCTCCCCCTTCCTCCTTCAACTGGAGGACCCCTGCACCCCGCAGTTCGTTGCATGCCCTCACGCACCGCCCGCAGCGGATGCAGCGCGCGAAGTCATGCACGAAAAGGGGATTGGACGTATTGACGGGGATCGGCCTGATGCGCCTGGGCACACTCAGCACCTCGGTCATGCCCAGATACTGCTTGACGGACTGCAGTTCGCAATGGAGATACTGGCTGCACTCCAAACATTCGGAAGGATGGTCCACCAGGAGCGACTCCATGGCCTTTCGCCGCAGGAGATCGATACGCTCACTCTTTGTCTTCACCACCATGCCTTCCTCGGCCGGAGTGGTGCAGGACACGCATGGATCCTCCATGCCTTCGACATCTACAACGCACAACCCGCAGGTCCCTACCGGCCTGAGGTCCGGGTGGTGGCAGAGGTGGGGGATATAGATCCCTGCCGCCAGTGCTGCCTCCAGCACGGTCTTGCCCTTGCTTGCGTCGACCTCTTTCCCATCGATGATCAGTCTGATGACTCTTGCTCCCCTTCCCCAACGTTCGATGTTCATTCTTTCTGTTTGGCCAAAGTTGCTGCTACTTATGACTGACGGCTGGCTGACTTCCGCCTTCCCCCTTCCACCCTCCTCCTTCCACCTTCCCCCTTCCTTTCAAACTCTTCCCGGTATGAACAGGGCGATTTGCGGGAAAATCACGAGAAGGATCACGCACACGATCATGGCGATCACAAAAGGCAATACGCCGCGGAAAATGGTATCGAGCGGAATGCCTGTCACGCCGGCCATGGCAAAGACATTCATGCCTACTGGCGGGGTAATCAGCCCCATTTCCAGGACCAGCACGATGATCACGCCAAACCAGATGGGATCAAACCCGAGTCCTGTCACTACCGGGAAGATGACGGGGATGGTGAGAACCACCGCGGCGAAGACGTCCAGGAACATGCCGAGCAGGACGTAAAGGATGATGATGGCGGCAAAAACCCCGTAGCGGGGCAGGGCCAGGTCATTGATGAAATCGGCAAGGGCAAAAGGGAACTTGCTCATGGCCAGGAATTTCATCAAAATGAAAGCTCCCATGATGAGGAGCACGATCATGGCACTCACCCTGGTGGCCTCCACAATCGAGCCGACAAGACCTTTCAGGGTAAGCCTCCGACTCGCGGCGCTGATAACGATCGCCCCAAAGGCCCCCACAGCCGCCGCTTCGGTAGGAGTGAATATTCCTGCATAGATGCCGCCGATGATCATCACAAACAGGAGCATCGTGTGCCACGTTCCTTTGAGCGAGAGAACCTTTTCCTTGAAAGTGGTTCTTGGCCCCGGGGGCCCTGCATCCGGCCGCATTGCAACGACGATCCGGACGGCGGCCAGGAACAGGCAGGTGAGAAGCAGCCCCGGCAGGATGCCCGCCATGAAGAGCGCACCCACGGATTGCTCCGTCAGGATCCCGTACATGATGAAGCCAAGGCTGGGGGGTATCAGGATTCCGAGTGTGCCTCCGGCCGCCACGGATCCGCTGGCCAATTGTGAGTCATACTTGTACTTCTTCATTTCCGGCACCGCCACCTTGCTCATGGTGACCACCTCGGCCACGCTGTCGCCCATGATGGCAGCCATGCCCGCACAGGCAAGGATGCTGGCCATTGCCAGCCCACCCCGCAGTTGACCCAGCCAGGCGTGGGCCGAGTTGAAGAGGCTGGAACCGATCCCCGTGTTGGCGATGATAACGGCCATGAACACGAACAGGGGTATGGCCGATATGGGATAGAAGGCAACGTACTTGAAGGGAACCGTCCCCAACACCCCCAATGCCCCGTCGAGTCCCCTCAGATAGGCAACGCCCAGAAAACCGACCAGCGCCATGGACAGGCCGATCCACATGCGGGCGAGCATGAGGACCACCACCACACCGATGCCGATGATTCCGACCGCTTCAGGGCTCAATTTTTACCGCCTTCCCCACCACTTCTACAAACTGCACCACCATCACCAGGCACAAAATGGCGAATCCAACGGCCATCACATAGTAAAAGGGGTATGCCGGGATTCTGAGCAGAGAGCTCTCTATGTTGAGCTCCTTCACGACCATTGCTTCCAGGAAACTCCGCCAGGAGATAAGACCGACCAGGCACAGCCCGGCAAGTAAGGTGAGGCTGTCTACTATCGCCTGCACCCTTGCCGGGAGCATGATCATCACCAAATCGACCTTCAGGTGGCTCCTCTCGACCGCGCACCATGCGAGAGCAAGGAATGCCAGACAAGCCATCATGTTTTCGGTGAGCTCGGTGGTGCCCAGGATTGGGCTTCGCAGGAGACTGCGCAAAACCACGTCTGAGACGGTGAGCAGCATCATGAGCACGAGCACGCCGCACGCCACCGCATTCATGAAGCGGGAGAGGGATCGGATCGGTTTCATCGCCCTTCCTGTAAGGGGGGTTAAAGTGTTCAGTGTTCAGTGTTCAGTGTTCAGTGTTCAGTGTTCAGTGTTCAGGGTTCAGGGTTCAGTGGTCAGTGGTCAGTGTTCAGTGTTCAGTGGTCAGTGGTCAGTGGTCAGTGTTCAGCGTTCAGTGGTCCTTTGTCTTCTCATTCGATGTTGGACGTTGGACGTTCGATGTTGGACGTTCATCTTTGAAAACAGTGTTCAGTGTTCAGTGTTCAGTGTTCAGTGTTCAGTGGTCAGTGTTCAGTGGTCAGTGTTCAGTGGTCAGTGTTCAGTGGTCCTTTGTCTTCTCATTCGATGTTGGACGTTGGACGTTCGATGTTGGACGTTCATCTTTGAAAACAGTGTTCAGTGTTCAGCGTTCAGTG
>PHBD01000028.1 GCA_002841865.1 Deltaproteobacteria bacterium HGW-Deltaproteobacteria-19 | reverse complement strand
GGGGCTGCACAGAATGGTGTCCAGGAGGACGTCCATCATGTCGCTGCAGTAATCGCAGAAGTCGAACCAGCGCCGCCCGTCCTCCGGCGAGATGGAGGCGATCACCCTTCCCGTGGCCTCGATGGATTTCTCGATCGTGATGCGCTCGCCGTTGCGGTACATGACCGAGAACATGGGATCGCAGGGAACCAGCTCCACTTCCTTGTCGAACCGGGTCCCCAGCTTTTTGAATACCAGCTCGATGGGCTGCGTGATCTCCACAATGGAGGCCCCGACATCGTGACGGTAACCGTCCCTTTCAAAGGTGGAACAGCATCCGCCGATGCGGTCGCTCTGTTCCAAAACCAGGACCTTCAGTCCATGATGGGCCAGGAGCGCCCCCGAGGAGAGGCCACCCAGTCCGGCACCAATCACAATTACGTCATAATCTGCCATAATGTCTGAAACTCCTTTCCAATAGGATCTTGCACGGACCTTCGATCTCGCATGCCGTGAAATGCCGCGACCGGCGGCCCGCGTCGCGCACCGCCCGGGGAATCATGCTGGAGTGAAGGAGACCGCGTTTCACGCATAGTAGCGCGGGATGAGAAACGGCACCTGCCGCAGAATTTCCTTCAGGAAGCGCTTTTTCCGCTCCGGCTGCTTCAGGTAGACGATGACGGCCAGGGCAACGCCGGCGATGAGAAGCTTTTTTTTCATTCCCGTCCTCCTACTCGTATTTTTGGATCAGGTCGGCCGCGATCATCCCCGAGGCGATGGTTGTCGGGACGCCGCCGCCGGGGTGCGTGGAGGCGCCGACCAGGTACAGACCCTTGATGCTCTTGGATTTCGCCGCGGGGCGGAAGGCGACGCCGCTGGTGAGATCCTGCCGCAGGGCATAGATGGCCCCCTCGGGAGACAGCAGGCGCCGCTCGAAGTCGAGGGGGGTGGAAAGCTCGGCCACTTTGACGTGGTCGGCCAGGCCGGGGATATAGCGGTCCGACATGTACCGGATGATCTGTTCGGTCAGGGCGGACTTGCAATCGTCCCAGCCGGTTCCCCGGAGCCGGTAGGGACCGGGCTGGAGGGTCAGGACGAGAACGTGGTGGCCCTCCGGGGCCAGTCCGGGATCGGAATGCGAGGTCCAACTGACGATGCCGAAATGCTCGTTTCCGAAACGACCCTTTTTGTAGACGTTCCACCAGTAGTCGTTCAGCTCCTCCATCGGCCGGGTGATCAGGGTGTGATGCCCTTCCAGGGGAGGTGTGTAATCCACGCCGAGATACAGCATGGGCGTCGCCATGGAGTATTCGTAACTCTTGATTCCCACGCGCGCCAGCCAGGGCAGGTGCTCCTCCCCGATCATCTCCAGGTAGAGCAGCTTGGCGTTGATGTCCGAGACCACCAGATCGGAGGTGATCTCAGTGCCGTCGGCAAGAACCACACCCAGGGCGCGCCGGTTCCGGACGATCACGCTGTCCACGCGCGTTTTCAGGCGGACGGTCATGCCGTGTTTCCCGCCGCAGCGCTCGAGGGCGCGGGGAATGCCGATCATGCCTCCCTTGCTGTAGTAGATCCCGGCATGTTCCGACCATGGGACCATGGCAATATAGCCCGGGCAGGTGTTGGGAGGCAGGCCGCCGAAAAAGCTCTGAAACGCGATGGACTCCCGGATGCGCGGATCCTTGAAGTACTTCTCGATCACACCCTGGTAGCTGCTTACGAACATGGGACCGTAGCGGAGGAGCTCGGGGGTCTTTCGGAACAGCCGGACAAGGTCGGCGTTGCTGTTTGCCGGCGCCACGAAGAATCCCTTCAGGGCGGCGTCGAGGAACCCCTGCATGTACTCGGCGTAGGCATGCCAGCCCTTGACGTCGCCCGGTGCGACGGCGCCGATGCTCTTTGCCGATTCCTCGCTGGAGATGGGGTATTTGAGCCGGGTGCCGTCCTTGAGGATGACGTCGTAAACGGGGTCGCAGGACACCAGGTCCACTTCCTGCGGAAGGGACGTCCCGAGGCGCTCGAAGCACCAGTTGATCACCTCGGCGTCTTCGATCAGGGATGCGCCGAGATCGAACCGGAATCCTTCCTTTTCAAAGGTCGAGCAGCATCCCCCGATGATGCCGCTCTGCTCGACCACAAGCACCCTGCGGCCCTGCCTGGCCAGGAGCGCCCCCGCGCTCAGGCCGCCGCAGCCGGCGCCGATGACGATGACATCGTAATCCGCCATGTGATTGCCTCCTGCAATGATTTCGTGTCCTTAGTTGATTTCTCCTGTTGCAGCCGATGGACGATGGAACCGGTGATGCCTTGCAGGACATCTTTTGTTTGTCGTACCATGTTACCAAGCTTGTGGTATTACCAATTGCCAAATATAAAAAGATGGCCTGCCGGTCAAGCAAATTCTTGCAGGATCATATCATTACTACTGATATCGGCTTGTTACATGTCCTTCAATGCCGGCGGCAGAAGAAATCAGGCCGTAAAGAAGGATCGACATCATTCAAGTTATCGAGCTTTCGAGCCGAAAGGGTTAGCGGGGCAAGGGTGCAGATCCTCCAGGGAATCTTTCCGGAATGGCCGATGCGGTCCAAGATCGGCGGCACGGGCCGTCAAGCCGGATGGCATTGTGACGGAACCAGCCGCACAAATCCCGTCTTCCCGGGCATCCAAGGCCTCCAGGGACGGAATGCGCCGGCGTCAAGGGTTTGGATGGCGATCGGGCGGGAAACAGGTGAATGCGAATGGCGGGAAAACTGGCGACAGACAGGGAGTCGATCTGGCAAACCAACATGGCCGGGATCAGGGACAGTGCCTGCAGCGGCGATGACATCAAGGCCAGGATCCGTTACCGGGATGTGCACGGGAACGACATTCTGTTCCACAGTTACCAGACCGACATCGACATCCTGCAATGGGCTCTGCTTCAGAACGTCAGAAAAACCATGGCTTGGATCCGTGGTCGCGTGGAGTCCGACCGCCATGGGACGAAACCTGTTTTGAAAAGGGGGCTGCCTTTCTAACCATGATTAAGTACGTATATTTCACCATCATGTTTTTTCTGATCACCCTCTGAGTCCCTGTCGGCTTGCCGTCACGCGGGACGGGGAAGCAGCAGGATTGGAACCTGCCGGACGCCTCGCCGACCCCGTAACACACCAACTTTCCGCAAAACAGTGTTCCATGGAGGAAGGCAGGCAGGCGTGAGTGCTCCCGGCATCAGACGGTCCGCTCAAGCTCCTTTCTGACCGCCAGGCCGAGCTTCTCGACGACATAGGGCTTGCGGACATATTCGCCCGCGCCGAGGGCCTGGGCTTTGTTGACGCGATCCGTCTCCGAAAAGCCGCTCACGATGATCGCCTTCTGCTTCGGGTTGATCTCCAGGATGTGCCGGTAGGTGTCCAGCCCGTCCATACCGGGGTCCATGATCATATCCAGGAGGATCAGGTCCACACGATGATCCTGGAGATAGGCCACCGCCTCTTCTCCGCTTGAGACAGTTTCCACGTTGTAATGGAGCCCTCTCAGCAGCTCCGCCGCCAAATCGCGCTGCTCTTTGACATCATCCACCACCAGGACGGACTCCTCCCTTCCCATGTATTCCGAAACGGACGTGGAGACGGCTGCGGCCGGCAGTTCCTCCCTCGTCACGGGGAAATAAAGGGTAAAGGTGCTGCCCTTCCCCTCTTCGCTCCGGGCATCGATGTACCCGCTGTGATCTTTCACCGTGCCCCAGACCACGGACAGCCCCAGGCCCGTCCCACTTCTCCCCATGACCTTCTTCGTATAAAACGGTTCAAAGATGTGCGGCATGTCGGAAGCCGGGATCCCTTCCCCCCTGTCGGACACGGAAAGGACC
This sequence comes from Deltaproteobacteria bacterium HGW-Deltaproteobacteria-19, assembly GCA_002841865.1. GTDB lineage: Bacteria > Desulfobacterota > Syntrophia > Syntrophales > PHBD01 > PHBD01. The sequence goes on along the minus strand of PHBD01000028.1, from coordinate 41,736 downwards.
ACATAGTCCCCCTCCCGGACATGGTCATATCCGTGAACCGGCTTGTCGAGGTATCGGTTGGCCGTCCTGACCATCAGCGGGCCGCCTTCCGGCATGGACTCGACGGCGTTCGAGACCAGGTTGAAGAGGGTCTTGACGAGATGCACCGGCGACCCGGAGAGATTCAGGAGATCCGGCTCAAGTTCGAATGCAAACCGGACGGAGGGATGGTGGGAGACCAGCTTTTCAAACTCGGGGGATTTATGAAAATCGGTCACGATCCCGTTCAGATTCAGCACTTCTTTCCTGGTCACCCCTCTCCTCGCCAGGGTCAGAAGATCCTGGACGATGGCCGCTGCCCGCCCGCTGGCCTGCATGATACTTGTGAGCCGGGGTCGGATCGGGCTTTCGGCGTCAAGCGTGTTCAGAAGCAGCTCCGTGTAACCGATGACAACGCCCAGGGTGTTGTTCAGGTCGTGGGCGACGCCGCCCGCCAGAGTTCCCAGGGCCTCCATCTTCTCGGCACGGTTCAGGCGCTCCTCCAGGCTGCGCTTTTCCTCCTCCGCCTGCAGGCGCTCCGTGATGTCCCGGTCGAAGGCGATGGTAAGAAAATGGTCCTTGTAATTAAAATAATTCGTGGTCACTTCGACGGGAAACAGCCTTCCGTCCTTTGTGCGGTGGCGCCCGTTGAACGTCATTCTGCCCAGGCGCCTGACGTCCATCTTGTGCTGCTCCCAACCCTCAACGGGAAAATCCGGGTCGATATCGAACACCTTCATCCCCATCAGCTCTTCCCGGGTGTAGCCCATGGACATGCAGGCGGCGTTGTTCGCGTATTCGATGGTGCCTTTGTCACCCACCAGGAGGGCGCTGTCCGGGGCGTTATCCATCGCGAACTGCATCAGGAGGAGTGAATCCTCCGTTTTCTTGCGGTCCGTGATGTCGATGACCTGAATGATGGTTCTCACCCTGCCCGACGAATCGGCATACAGCGCACTGCGGACCTCACCCGTACGTTCTTCACCGTCCTTTCGCAAAAAAGAAAATTCGTAATGGGAAGGGACGTCTTCCCCATGACGACGGCGCAGAAAACGCTCTGTCATCATTTTCCTGCTTTCTTCCGTCAGTGAAAAATCGGAGTGCCTGCCCAGCAATTCCTGTTCCGGATATCCGGAAAGACGGCAGAATTCATCATTCACGTATACATACCGGGAGGCGTCGTCGATGATGGCGATTCCGACCAGGGACCTTTCGACCACGGAGCGGAATTTTTCCTCGCTTTCCTGCCGAGCTCTCTGCGCCTCGATCTTTTCCGTGACGTTGCGGTACATGCCGAGGAGGCACCGCTCACCGCCGATCGTGATGATGCGGGCCGTCATCTCGCAGGTGAAGACCGTTCCGTTCCTTCTGCGAAAGCGGTATTCCTGGACCTTCAGCTCTTCATTGGCAAGCAGGCTTTCCAGTATACGTTCGCGGTCCGAATAATCGATCCACACGGCAAGGTCAAAGGGGGTCCTGCCGATGGCTTCTTCCCTCTCATAACCGGTCTGCCTCGTAAACTCGTCATTCACATCGACATAGACGCTGTCTCTGAGCCGGGTGATGGTCATGATGTCGGGACTCATGCGGAACACGCGGGAGAACTTCGCCTCGCTTTCGAGGAGCGTCGCCTCCGCCCGCCTTCGATCCGTAATATCGCTGTAAACACCTTCGATCCCGATGACGTTTCCTTCCCCGTCACGGAAAAACTGGCTGTTTGCCAACACGGCAACAAGCTGTCCGGTATCGGCACGCTTGAGGGTGGCTTCGTATTGCGTGAGGATGCCTTTCTCTCGAAGCATTTTCCCGTGCCTTCGCGCTTCTTCCGGATCATGATAAAAATGGTTACCGATATTCAAGCCAATCATTTCCTCCACGGACGAATAGCCAAGGATCCGGGCCGCAGAGGGTGTGATAAAGGTGAGGTTTCCTTTCAGATCCGAGCGGAAAACGGCATCCTGCATCTTATCAACGAGTGTCCGGTACTGTTCCTCGCTGCTTCTGAGCGCTTCCTCCATCCGCTTGCGCCCAGTGATGTCGCGGACGATGGCCCACATGATGGAAGGGGCGCCATCCGCATCCATCAGGAGCGTGGTCCGCAGCTCCACCGGGAAGACCGTCCCATCTTTCCTGCGGTACTCCTTTTCATAGACCTCCGAATATCCCCGGGTGAGCACCTCTTTTTCGATGATGGCCCTTTCCATGGCATGCCATTTTTCGGGCGTGATGTCCTCGTAGGTGAGCCCGCGGATCTCTTCGGGTGCATAGCCGAGCATGCGAAAAAAGGATTCGTTGAACTCCAGGATATGGCCCTGCATGTCGACCGTGACAAAGGCGTCGATCATGCTCCGGTGCAGCATGCGGAACCGGGCCTCCGACGACCGGAGCGCTTCCTCCGCCTTCCGGAGAACGGATTCCGACTGTTCCAGCTCCCTGATCCTCTGCTTCAACAGGGCGTTCTCTTCGAGCAGATCCCGATCCGCCACTGGATGTCCTCCCTATGCGATCCACACTGCCGGCCGGTGCGTCACCATGCGCCCGCTCCCTCCATCCGATTCCCGATCGGTGAAACCAGCCGTCTATATTGATTTTTTTGATAACGTAAAAATCTTTCGCTTTTTTGAAGTAGCACGGCAGTGCCCAACACGGGTCGGATTAACGTCACGACAACACAACCTGCCGAAGGAAGGAGACTGCCGTGGAGAAGAATTATACACAATAACAAGGGGAAATCATCCGGTTAAATGAAGGGGCGATCAAGAGCCACATGGGGGAGATGGTGCGGAGCACGGAGGAAAAGACACTGAATCCTCTGCTGGAAGCGGAGGCGGACAAGCTGGAGGCCTTGAAGCTCAGGGAAGCGGCGAAGAAGGTTCGGGAATCGATTCTGGAGACCTTTTCGTTCTACGACTTTCCCCGGGAGCACCGAATCCGGATCCGGACCAACAATGCCCTGGAGAGGATCATGAAGGAGATCCGGCGACGCACCCGGGTTGTGGGCGCCTTCCCCGGTGGTCATCCCGCTCTCATGCTCTGCGCGGCCCGGCTCCGGCACGTGGCCGGAACCCAATGGGGATCACGACGGTACCTGAACATGGATCTGCTCAAAGAACAGGGCCTGAATCAGGATATCGAAATAGCAGAGGCGATCTAGAACCCCGATGGGCACTGCCACTATAAAAGCGAAAGATTCTTGACACAACCTACGGCTTCTGCCCCTCCGGACTCTGAGCCTTCTTCTCCTTGATCAGCTTGGCTACCTGCGATTCCGGGGAGACCGGCTCGATCACGGCGATGTGGCGGGTATTGATGTACATCTGCTCCGCCCCGTGCAGTTCCTGGCCCTTTTTGATCAGGATGTTCGTTACCTGCTTCGTTTCCTGGTTGACCTGGCTGCGGATGTAGAAAACGTCCTTCAGCAGGATGTAGTCCTTTCCCACGTATTCCGCCTTCCCGAACACAGCCTGGCCGCCCGCCAGCATGATTGCCTGGTATTCCGTCTGGAACTTGGGGCGGGTATCCTGCGCGCATCCCTGGATGAAAAGGAAACAGAATGCGGCAACAGCGAAAACCCATCCCGATAAACCAATGGTTCTGATCTTCATGATCTCCTCCTGTAAAAGATTGTAACCCTTTGCTGATATTGCCGGCAACCTACAGAACGCGACGGGAAAAGGCAAGGAATCTCACCTCGCTCCATGAAAAAAGGCTGCAAGTCGCCTCACAGCCTTCTGAAATGTCTGGTCGGGGCGGCAGGATTTGAACCCCTTACATGACCCGTCAAATCTGCCTTAGCTGTGGTTCTGGTAATAAAATGGTAAAGTGGGTGCGGGAGTCGAACCCGCACACGACAGCATAACCTATTGATTATACATGTATGTTATTGATAATGACAAAGAACTGACAAAAGCACGAGGACTCGTTATTTGACATCAGAATTCGAACCCTTTAGCAATCCCATGCCAAGGAGCGAAACCAGGAAAACGGTATTGAATTCATTTGCCGGCGATGATCCGTCCATCGTGATGGTTTCTTTCTTCACGGCACGATAACTAATGGCGTATTCCCTTCATAAACAAGTTCATTGATCAGAAATTTTCTAAAGACATCCGTCAACAACATTCTCGATCCTCTTTGAACTACAACGAATTCATTCTGCTTTTTTAGAATCACTTCTCTGAGAGATTTCAATGCTTTTTTTCCTAAGTACAGTTCATGAGATACATTGAATTTATCGACGTATAGTTCCGTCAACTCTTTCAAATATTGTTCAATTGAGTATTGGTCGTCGCCGGGCATCATAACGGAGAAGAAGACAAGCCTGCTTGATTTTTCTGTATGAAAGCCCAAGAAATTATTGAATTCATCAATGTTCAGCGGATAATCTCTTTGAACTGCGACATGGATAACATTCGGAGCACAACAGGCGGCATTTTCAGGCATGACCACGATCAAGTTGTTAATATAGTTTATTATTTCTACAGCCTGACTCCCAATGAATATCTTCTTCATCAAACCCGTTCCCTTGATGCCAAGAAACAATAAATTGTTGTATGGTTCTCCAAGCAACTGTTTCAAAATCACGATTAGATTGCTGTCAGAAACAATTGATCTGACTGCTGTTCCTTCTGGAAGAACGGCTTTAATCAACTTTTTTAACTTTTCCCCAGCTTTTCTGGTGGCATCACCTATAAGTTTAATCTTGACTTCATAAGGTGTCATGACTGGATATAATGCAACAACATGGTGAACCAGAAGTATTTCAGCATTCGCTCTTTGACTCCAGTCATAGGCAAATTGAATGAGGTGTTTTGAATAAGCTGAGAAATCAATCAATACGATAAATCTGTTCTTCATTACTACCCTCTCTTTTCATCTTATCTCACCCTGGTATATCATAAAGGGCATTTCGAATGGCTTCTCTATTAGCGGAGGTAACACCGCAAGCCATCTCGTCCTCATCCGCCAGCGCTTCAGCCAGAGCGACCCCCACTTCGGCTTCACCCGCAGCGACGATCTCGGCACCAGCATGCCTCAGTGAGGCTGCATCACGTAGATGGGCGCAACGTGCAAGAACCTTAAGGTCCGGGTTCAGGAGACGCGCTTGCCTGATGATTTCCGCTGCATTCTCTACATCTGTACTGAGAATAAAACGACCTGCCGACGCGATACCGGCTTCATCCAATGTATCCGGCCGTAGAACATCGCCATACAGTGCCTTTTTCCCGTCGGCTCGCAGCCGGCGGACCGTGTCCAGATTGAGATCGATCACTGTGACGTCGGTGCCGCGTTCGGAGAGAATTTCATATACGATCTTTCCCACCGGTCCATAGCCGACTAGAATGCAGTTGTTTGGTTCGATCCTGGGTCGTGCCTTTTGGGTAATCGGGATCTTTGCCACCCTTGTAGACCTGAGGCGAGCCCAACGATAGATAAACGGATTCAGGGCTATCGAGATGATTGATGCAGTCACTAGGGCATTCCATCCAGTATCGTTGAGCAGTTCCAATTGGAGAGCGACCACGCCCAGGATAAAGCTGAATTCACCCACCTGTGAAAATGCTGCCCCAACCGGACCGGCTATCATCATGGGTTTGCCAAGAATGCGAGCGGTCAACATGGCGGCCAATGGCTTGATGATGATCACCACGACCAGCACCATGACAATAGCCAGTGGTGATTGGAGGAGACTCCGGGGGTCGAAGAGCATGCCGACCGATACGAAGAAAAGAACAGCGAAGGCGTCGCGCATCGGCACAGCATCACCAGCCGCCCGAGCGGCAAAGTCTGAGCGACCAACAGCAAGCCCAGCAAGGAACGCTCCGAGAGCCATCGACACGCCAAAGAACTTAGCGGAACTGACGGCGATCCCTACGGCCAGGACTAGTACTGCCAGGGTGAAGAGTTCACGGGAATGGGTCTTTTCGATACGCTCCAACGCCCAGGGAATGACCCACAGTCCTAGAACGACAACGACAGCTACCAAACCGGCGACCTTCAGAGCTGCAAGTCCAAGAACATACCCGATGCTGTGACTCGTGGTGCCGCCCGTGGCAAAGATGATGGGCAAGAGCAAGAGCATGAGAACTGTGAGGATGTCTTCGACGACTGTCCAGCCGATTGCTATGTGTCCGATCTGGGCATGGAGATCATGCCACTCGGCCAAAACCCTGGCCATGACAACTGTGCTGGCAACCGAGATCGCCATTCCAAGAATCAGTCCGGAGATCCAGTTCCAACCCATTAGGTAAAGCAACAGCATCAGTGTGACCGTTGACATTGTGCTCTGGATCAAAGCACCAGGCACGGCCACCCGCCAGACGGCATACAACTCACGCAAGTGAAAACGCAGGCCAATTCCAAAGAGTAACAGAATGACGCCGATTTCGGCGAACTGCTCTGCCACCTCGCGGTTAGCGACGAAGCCCGGAGTGTGGGGACCTACGAGAATACCTGCCAGAAGGTAACCCACGAGGGGGGGAATTTTCAGGTGGTGGGCGATATAGCCAAATACCAGGGCCGCTGCAAGGCCTCCGGCGAATGTAATAAGTATGTTCAATTCATTCATCGTTTCCGCCTTCCATGAGCGGCGTATCTCTTAATACAAACAGCGAATCGTCATTGATTAATCATCGGCAGCTGAAAATCCCTCTTTCCGGTGTTTTTTAGAATAGGACCGTCCTGCCCTTTCTCTCTTCAATTGTGTCGTAACGACCGCGAATCAGTGTACCTGTCACCAGCACCTAATCTTGCTGAATATCTTGATCTTATTGTGCAAGATAGGATGGACAGTTTTGCGTGTCAAGGGAAATGGACCCCGTGGATTTCTGACTGAGGCACGATCTTGAAGATTACTCCTAAGGAGATCTCAAATTGTCCAAGACACCTGATGTGGCAGTCTCTTTGTCTGAATTATCTCATAGTATGATCCCTGCTGTTGTCTGATTTCCACAAGTGCCAGAGTTAATCAAAAGCTATAACACCAACTATCCCTTCTTCTTGCGGTTTGCTGGATCCTGCGATTCCACCACTTTGGATGATGCTTCTTCCTTCCCCTGGTTTAAAATCTTTCTCTCATTTCCCGCCTTTTTCTTCGAACTGGGTATGATGACGACGGCGACAATAATCAGAGCAATGACGAGAAGAACAATCATCTCGGAAATGGTTCCATCCATGGTTTATCTCCTTCCTTGTATACATTTAAATTTAAAGTTTAGGATCAATCCTCTTCATAGCGTCTTCTGACGCTGCTCGCCGTTTCTTAAGCAGCTTACGTTTTCTCTCCATTCTGTCCATCCCTTAGCTTCGGGCAATGGAAAATGTTCATATGTGGAGCGGGGGTTTTATCGTGTAAACATCCCTGTGGACAGTGTCACGCATGCGTGTCAATTCGTCCGAGACAACCAGCCGGAATGATGCACCCGGGGCAGTTGATGGATGTTCAGTTGGGGCTGCTTACGAAAGAGAGGCTTCCGGAGGTGCGCGGTCTGACTTGGTGGGAAGGCGGGTTTCTTTGGGACTTCCAGACCCTAAGGAAAGCAATGAATATACGGCAATCTGCGAATTGTCGAATCGCCAACGATCTTGAAGAGCCTTGTCAAGATAATCGCATTTTAAACGAAGGCCACCTTCGGCAGAAACATTCCCAGACTGGGCGTGATTAACGATAGCCTTAACCTTGACGAATCTACTGCTGAATTCGTTCAGGCTTTCTGCGAAGATCGACGCCAGGAATGCGAACAGAAGAAAAAAAAGCAACATCCTGACGCTAATCGACTGCGGAAATCTCATCGCGATCTTCCTATAAGAAAAGGTGGGTCGATGGTAGGGAGTCGAGTCAAAAAACGCAAGACAATTATGTGCCCAAATTACCTTTTGAAAACCTGAATCACTAAACACATTCAGATCTACTAACTTCAAGAAGAGCTTAAGGCAGGGCCACCACCGAGAGTGGACACCAAAGTACAACAGCAAAACCCTCTTTGTCTGAGCGTTCTTGTCGCACCCTCCCCGCCGTCGTTGATTTCCAACCAGCAAGAGCAAGACCCGCAAGTCAAGGCCGAGCGAAGCGAGCCCGAAGGGGAAGCCTTGACGTGCGGGGCGCTCTTGCTACAAGGCGGCGCAAGGCGGGGGGGAACGAAAAATACTTGACAATGGATTCAATGAAAGTATAATCCTCCACAACACAGGAGACGAAGGAGGACGAAATGGAAAGACCGCGCAAGCAATACACCGTCCAAATCGAAGACGATGTGATCGAAAGGATTGACCGCCTGGCGGCGGAAATGGACTTGAGCCGAAGCCAGCTCATGCGCAACCTGATCATGACTGGTCTTGAGGATGCGGAAATCCTCAACAAAACGCCTCTCATGAAAGTGGCGAAGATCGAACGATATGTCCGCGAAAAGTTTCTTACGGATATCGTGGGCGGCAGGCTGACGCTGAACAAGAAGGGGGATTGGAAGGTCAACAAATAGAAAAACGAAAGCCCGGTCATGTTGGCGCATGCCGGACTTTCTGAATCACATTCCAGAAGAGTCAAAACCCCTGGCAGGGACGACACACCGGAAAGGATCTGTGCATCAAGTACCGTACAGAGCAGCGTCTGTCAATGAACCTCTTCTGGAACAACCAGGAGAGGTTTTTTATGTCTGTAAGAGATCGTTTGGAAGGGATCGCGGCCGCGGCCGCGGCGGTGGAGCGGCCGCAGGCGGGCGCGCGCAAGAGCAGATGGGTAATCCCCGATGACATTGAGGGTATTTCTGCTCTCGGAAGCAACACCAACGAAAACCTTGTCGAAGTCATTGAAAACAAGGGCGGCAAGCCCGTTGCGAAACTGGTTCAAAAGGAGAACCGCCCGCAGGATCCGGAATGGGCAAGGATCGCTCCGTATCGGCCCCCTATTCTTGCTTTAAACAGAGACTGCGGGCAGAGAGATGGAAAAGAAGTCCTTGATTCCTTAATCGAGGACGTCACCGGATCGACGGAACCCCGGTTGCCGGTCAAGGTCGGAAATTGCCGGTGCAGGTCCGTCTGGTGTCCCAGCTGTCACAAGCTCTTCTACGTTCCCCGGTATAAGCAGCAAATCCGTACGTTCGATTACGCAAGAACCCGCCACGTAATCCTCACCGTCGATCGCGAGAAATTCAGCAGCGGCCTTGATGCCCTGGAAACGATCCGGGACAAAAAGAGCGTGTCGGCATTCGTGCGCAAACTGAGGGAGGGGCGAAAGGTCAAGCTGGGCGGAAGATGGGCCTATGAGCACGAGCCGGTGAAGATCACGAAAGTCATGTCTGTCCTGGAATTCTACCGGGATGGTTATCCCCATTGGCACCTGTTGATCGAGGTCAAGAGCGAAGGCCGGGAAGGAATGATCGGAGGAAAGCGGCTTCATTGGGCCTGGCCGCACGGGATCGTGAAGGAAACGTATTTCAGGGATCAAAAGCACTGGAACAGCATTGCCGGCTACTTTGCCGAAAAGGGGTACTTCGAGAAGGGGAAGAAATATCAGACGGAGCTTCCCGAAGACATGAAGAAGAACCTGAAACGGCGCGTCCGTCGGATGGTCTTCTATCCCTGCCCGGCAGATGGAGCCCATGAGGAGATCAGGGACAACGGAACGGAGGAGATCGTGGATGAAGAGGAAGCGTTCCGGGAAGTGGCGGGATTTTTCGAGGAGATCGCAAAAGCAAATTCGGACGAGCAAGTCACGGATTTGAAGAGCGCAAAGAAACCGTTCAGCTATGAAGCCATTTTGGACGGCTGTGGACAGAGAACCTATGTCCAGGCCGATATCAACGGTAGGCGCCTGGGCATGATCGTGGAAGTACCCTTTGAAGCCACCAGAGCCCTTTATAATCCCGTATATGTCGAGGGCCAGGGCTATCAGTGCCGGATGACGGCAAAAGCCCTGGGCCTCCTTGAGGAGCTTGCACGGTGGGTCCATTGGGAGCGGGTCTTTGATCAGGCCGAATCCCCGATGACAGCTGATAGGGTCCGTTGTGGGGTGGTTCACTAATCGATGAAGGAAAACGGAATCAAAGCACATCGTGTGCTAAATCAAACAATTACAGGAGGATTAGCAATGAAGAGAGGAACATCGAGGATTCAGAGAAGAAAGGCGCGGAGAGAGAAAGAGAAAGGCTGGCGGTTCGTTGAATCGGGTTTCAATCATCACATGTATCAGCAAATCAAAGGGGGTTCTGAGGGTGATGAACCCGGTAAATGGAAGCATTGCGAGCATTGTTGGCGAGCGTATCCGACGGGATCGTTCAAATACAACGTGACGGATGCATATGAAATGCTTTTCTGCCCGTACCCTGATTGTGAGGGGGATTACGTGATAGATAGCCAGCCGTGGGAAAGCGTGAAAGCATCATTTTCTGACCTCCCGGAGAAACCGGAGCGAGGGATCGTATACATGTTGGCCTGGGAAGAATGAAGAAAGGGAAAGGGTAAGCAAATCCGCGTTCAAGGTGCCGTCCATTGATTTCAGCCGTGCGAAATGATACCCACCTCTTTAACGGAGGTGATTTGTGCATGAAAGGCGGAATCTACTCTGATGAGCGGTGCCCCTCATGTGGGGGGAAATTCGTTGACAATCACAGGGACGGCCTTGTCTGTTGTCGTCACAGAGCAACAAAATTTTCGGTGCGGTTCGGGAAGGTCCACCAGCGTTTTAAATCATACGATGCGGCATGCAGGTTCCTGACAGGCCTTCGCTTCAAAACGGATGAAGGATCTTTTGACGACAAGGATTACCGGAAGGATAAACCGCTCGGATTCAGCAATCTGATTGAAAAGTGGATCGAGCGAAAGAAGGCGGCGGATCGGAAGCACGGCTACATCAAAATACTCGAGTTGGTAGCCCGCATGACATCGGACAGATGGGGAAACCGAAATATCCGTGAGATTGGTTATGCAGAGCTGGAGGATTTCAAATTTTCCCTGACCTGTGCAGCAAAGACGAAAGAAAATTACATCCGCGCATTGAGAGCTTTCTGGTCCTGGGCCAGCGATACAACCGGAATCCCCATCCCAAAATTTCCTTTGGACACCCCCGAACTCGGGTACAGGAAAACGGTGGATAAGGAGATGCAGACGGCGATAGTGGAAGAAATACGCCGGATCTCAAGCTACAATCCTAAAATATGGCTGGCGATCAAATTCCTTTGCACCTACATTTCAGTCCGCCCGGGGGAAATGATTTCTCTCGAAGAAGGAAACATCGACCTGGGCAACGGCTATCTATACTTCCCGCACCCCAAAGAGAAGCGGTTCAAATCGGTCCCGTTGATCCAGGAGGACATTGAACTACTTGGTCAATTCCCGAAGGCGATCAAACCGGACATTCCGTTCTTTCGCCACGTCAAGGGATCGGGGTTCAAGGAGGGTACACCGTTCGGCCAGCACGTTCTTTACAACTGGTGGAAACGAGCCTGTGCAAATCTCGGCGTTGAAGGCGTGGATCTTTACGGAGGAACGCGCCATTCTTCGGCACGTGCATTGAGAGCCCGTTTCTCACCGGAGCAAATCAAACGAGCCACCATGCACAGCACATCGAAGGCCTTCGAGCGGTACTTCCGGGTGGAATCGGACGAGGTCCGTTCCATCTATGAAACTGGTAACGCTTTGGTAACGAAAAAGGCCTCCTCCAAAACAGCCAACCTACTGAATATTAAAGATAAATAATGGTCGGGGCGGCAGGATTTGAACCTGCGACATCCTGCTCCCAAAGCAGGCGCGCTACCAAGCTGCGCTACGCCCCGATGTATTCACTATCGGTTCTGAAACCGCCTCTCAAGGGCCTCCCTGAATCTGCCGAAGGCCCGGGCCCGATGGCTGAGGCGGTTCTTTTCCTCCAGAGACAGGCGAGCCACCGTTTTCCCCAGGGCGGGAACATAAAATACCGGATCGTACCCGAATCCCCCATCTCCGTCTGGCGTCTCCGCGATCCGCCCATCCCAGGCACCTTCAAAAGACTCGCAGGAACCGTCGGGCTCACAGAGGACGAGGACGCAACGGAAGGCGGCGTTTCTTCTCTCCTTCGGAATGTCCTTCATCACCCGGAGCAGCTTGTCGATGTTCTTTGCATCGTCGGCATTCTCCCCGGCATACCGGGCCGAGTGGACCCCCGGGGCGCCGCCGAGGGCGGCCACTGTCAGGCCGGAATCGTCGGCCAGGGCTGCGCATCCGGTGTGGCGGGCGATGGCGAGGGCCTTTTTCCGGGCATTCGCCCAGAAGGTATCGCCATCTTCCTCCACGTCCGGGGCATCGGGAAAATCATCCAGGGAGCGAAGCGAGATCGGGAGCCCTTCCAGGAGGGCCCGGATTTCCCGGATCTTCCCCCGGTTGCGGGACGCGAAAACGACGGTCTTCAACGGACTTCTCCGAGGGCGGCCCGCTGCTCGGCGATGAGCGCCCGGATTCCGCCGGAGGCCGCTTCCAGCATGCGGTCCAGAAGCTCCCGCTCGAAGGGGGACTCTTCCGCGGTTCCCTGCACCTCGATGAATCGCCCGTTTCCGGTCATCACGACGTTCATGTCCACGTCCGCCCGGGAGTCCTCGGGGTAGTTCAGGTCCAGGAGAATCTCGCCATCCCGCACGCCCACGCTGACCGCCGCGACAGAATCTTCAACGGGGATACGGTCCACCAGCCCCCGCTCCTTCATCTTCCGGAACAGCTCCACCAGGGCCACGAAGCTCCCCGTGATGGAGGCGGTGCGGGTTCCGCCGTCGGCCTGGATAACATCGCAGTCGATGTAGATCGTGCGCTCCCCGAAGGCGTCCAGGTCGGTCACGGCCCGGAGCGACCGGCCGATGAGCCGCTGGATCTCGTGGGTGCGCCCGCCGACCTTGCCGCGGGAAGACTCGCGGGGTGTCCGGGTGGTCCCGGCCATGGGGAGCATCGCATACTCGGCGGTGAGCCAGCCCTTCCCGGTGTTCCTCAGGAACGGCGGGACGCCGTCCTCCAGGGAGGCCGTACAGAGGACCTTCGTGGCCCCCATCTCGATGAGCACGGAGCCCTCCGCGTGGGCCAGGTAGCCGACGGTCATGCGGACCGGACGCAATTCAAGGAGTTTTCTGCCATCTGCTCGCATATTCAATTCGTTACCACCGGTTCTTTCCGCCGTTCCTCTTCTCAGAGGACCTCACGAATGCTCTTCGCCAGGGCGGCAGCGACGGCCTGCCGGGTCCCGTCATCGAGGAGTTTCTTGCGGTCTTCAGGATGCGTGGCGAACCCGATCTCCACGATCACGGCCGGTACGGTCAGGCCTTCCAGCAGGGGAACGGGCGCCTCCCGGAGGCCCCGGCTCGCTTTCGGGAAAACGGTGGAGAGATTTTTCTCGATGGCCCGCGCCAGCCGCACGCTTTCGTTCAGATACGTGTTCTTCGCCATGTCTTTCAGGATTGCCTTAGAGCCCCCACCGTTCCCGGCCGCAGCCTGAAAGCCGGGGAACCAGACCTCGAATCCGGAGGCCTTCTTGTCAAAGCCGGCATTGACATGGAGCGAAAGGACGAGGTCCGGCCTGGCGCTCGCGGCGGCCTTCACCCGGTCCGCCGCGGACAGGGAGGCGTCGGTGGTTCTCGTGAGGAGCACGTCGTAGCCTCCGCCGGACAAGGCCTTCTTCATCAGGAGCGCAACAGCCAGGGTCACATCCTTTTCGGACGCCTTTTCCCCGATCTTGACCCCCGCATCCGATCCCCCGTGCCCCGGGTCGATGAGAATAACCCGCCTGGCGGACTGGGCACCGGCAGGAATCGGCGCTGACAGGGAAAATACCGTAAGAATCGCAACAAACGTCATCAGGAGCAGCCGCTTCATCATCCATCCCTTGTTGGAAATATCCATGACTGGGCTGCGGGTTCATACCGCAGTGGAATATTCGTGTCAACCGCCAACCGCCGGTTGTCCCTTATCAACCTGTCTGCCGGGAACCATTTCTCACGGGCCGTTCGGGAATGCCCGGATGCCGACCTCCTGAAATCATGGGCCGGAAGTCGAGATTCTCTTTGCGCCGAAAGGACGAGGATGAGAGGAACGCAGCGGACAGGCGTGCTTCAGTGGCCCGTCACAGCTGCCGGAGGCGCTCCACCGACATCACGCAATCCAGCTTCTTGATGGACGTCACCACCTTGTTGAGTTCGTTCAGGTCGTTGACGTCGATCTTGAAGTCGCAGACGGCCTGCATATCCGGGTTGTTGGTGTCTACCTGGGCGTTGCTGATGTTGACGTCATGGGCGGAGATCGCACTGCTCACATCCGCCAGAACCCCCTTGCGGTCCCGGCAGACAACCCGGATGTGGACAGGGTAGGTGTGCCTTTCCTTCACATTCCATTCCACGTCCACAAGGCGGTCCGCCTCCATATCCCGGGTGTTCGAACAGGTACTCGTGTGAACGACGATGCCCCGTCCCCGGGAAATATAGCCCACGATCTCGTCCCCGGGGATGGGGGTGCAGCACTTGGCGTACCGCACCATCACGTCTTCGATCCCGGTCAGGGAGATGCCGACGGTGGAAACCTCGGGGGTTTTTTTCTTCGCCTTCTCTGGAACAGGCTCTTCCGCCTTCGGCTCTTCCGGTACGAAATGCTGGACGACATGCTTTGGCGAGAGCTTGCCGTAACCCACCGCGGCCATCAGGTCGTCCTGCGTGCGGACCTGGTTTTCCTCGTAGATTTTTTTGAGCGTCTCCGGCTTGCCCAAGAGGCTGAACTTCAAACCGTGCTTGCGGAATTCCTTTTCCAGGAGCTCGCGGCCCAGGACGATGCTCCGGTTCCGTTCCTCCGTGTTGACCCAGTTCTTGATCTTGGAGCGGGCCCGGGACGTGACGGCGTACTTGAGCCAGTCCTTGCTGGGGTGGTGGCCCGCCTGCGTGGTGATCTCCACCCGGTCGCCGTTCTGGAGCTGGTACTTCAGGGGAACGATGTTTCGGTTCACCTTGGCGCCGATGCAGGTGTGGCCGACGTCGGAATGAACGCTGTAGGCGAAATCGATGGGCGTCGCCCCCTTCGGGAAGGCCCTGACGTCGCCGTTGGGCGTGAAGACGTACACCTCGTCGGGGAAAAGGGCCATCTTCAGGGTGGACATGTACTCCCGGGGATTGTCCACTTCCTGCTGGACCTCCAGGAGTTCCCGGAGCCTCTTGATCTGTTCGTCCTCCCCACCGTCGGTGGAGCGCCGCTCCTTGTACCGCCAATGGGCGGCGATCCCCTCTTCGGCCCACTCGTGCATGGCCCGGGTGCGTATCTGGACCTCCATGCGTTCCCCGTAAGGGCCGATGACGGTCGTGTGGAGGGACTTATAATTGTTGGCCTTGGGGATGGCGATGTAGTCCTTGAAGCGTCCCGGAACCGGCTTCCACAGGGAGTGGATCATGCTCAGGGCCGCGTAGCATTCCCGCACGGTATCGGACGCCAGGATGATCCGGAAGGCGATCAGGTCGTAGACCTCGTCGAACTCGATGTGCTGGGCCTGCATCTTCTTGTGGATGCTCCAGAGGTGCTTGGCGCGTCCTTCCACCTCCGCCACGAGGTCGGCCTTCCTGAGCTCCTCCCGGATGATCCGGGTGACCTCCTCGGTGTAATGCTCCCGCTTTTCCTGCTTCTGCGAGACCCGGAAGTTCAGTTCGTTGTATGCGTTGTGCTCGAGATACTTGAAGGCGAGATCCTCCAACTCCACCTTCATCCAGTAGATTCCCAGGCGGTTCGCCAGGGGGGCATAGAGATCGAGCGTCTCCCTGGCGATGCGCTGCTGCTTGTCCGGAGGATGGTACTGGAGGGTCCGCATGTTGTGGATCCGGTCGGCGAGGCGCACCATGAGGATCCGGATGTCCGACGACATGGCCAGGATCATCTTCCGGAAGTTTTCCGCCTGCTGCGCTTCCCGGCTGCTGAAGGTGATCCGGCTGATCTTCGTCAGTCCCTCGACCAGGAAAGCCACGTCCTT
Source organism: Deltaproteobacteria bacterium HGW-Deltaproteobacteria-19 (assembly GCA_002841865.1). GTDB lineage: Bacteria > Desulfobacterota > Syntrophia > Syntrophales > PHBD01 > PHBD01. Next base: position 25,769 of record PHBD01000028.1, on the reverse strand, counting down.
GCCGAAGGCCGCCTCGATCTGCTGGGGCGTTGCCAGGGTGTCCTCCACGGTGTCGTGGAGCAGGCCCGTCACGACCGTAGAACAGTCGAGCCGCATGTCCGTCAGCATCCCCGCCACTTCCATCGGATGGATGAGGTAGGGCTCCCCCGACAGGCGGACCTGTCCCTGATGGACGCTGGCGGAGAACACGTAGGCCTTCTGGATGAGCTCCTGCTCATCCGGCGTCATGTAGGCCTGGACCCGGTCCAGAATGTCGGTGATGCGGATCATGAACCGTCCGTTCCGATCTTCACGTCCCTGGCGTCTCTGCTCCGGGGGCTCACTCCGGAGCCTTCATTCCATCCTGGACGGCGCGGACGACAAATTCAACGGCCTCGTCCAGGGGCAGGACATGGACCTCGCCGGTCCGGCGGAACCGCACCTCCACCTTCCCCTCGGCCAGGCGCTTCGGCCCCACCGTGACCCGGAGGGGAATGCCGATAAGGTCGGCATCCATGAACTTGACCCCCGCCCGCTCGTCCCGATCGTCCAGGATCGCTTCGATCCCCCGGGCAATCCAGGAGTCGTAAAGCTTCTCGGCTGCCTTGGCGAGAGCCCCGTCGTTCACGTTCGTCGGCGTGACGATGACCTGGTAGGGCGCCAGCGGCATGGGCCACACGATCCCCGCGGTGTCGTTGTTCTGCTCGATCGTGGCCGCCACCGTCCGTCCGATGCCGATGCCGTAGCAGCCCATGACCATGAACTGTTCCTTGCCGTTCCGGTCCAGGTAGACGGCCCGCATGGCCTTGCTGTACTTGAGGCCGAGTTTGAAGACGTGGCCGACCTCGATGCCCCGGGCAAAATGCAGGGTCTTTCCGCAACGCGGACAGGGGTCCTCGTCACGGATGGTCCGGAGATCCGCGAAGGCCTTCACGGAGAAATCCCGCCCCATGTTGACGTTCCGGAGGTGGTGGTCCTCCTTGTTGGCCCCCATGACGAAGTCTGCCATCCCGATCAGGGAATAGTCGGCGTAGACGGGACACCGGATGCCGACGGCGCCGACGAAGCCGCGGGGGGCATTTGCCACCTCGACGATCATGTCCTCCATGGCCATCTCCAGGGAGTCGCAGCCCAGGAGGTTCTTCACCTTGATCTCGTTCACCTCGTGGTCGCCCCGGATCAGGACCGCAACGGCATTGCCGTCGGCAGTGTAGATGAGCGTCTTGACGACCTCCCGGGGGGTCACGTTCAGGAAGGCGCAGACCTCCTCGATGGTCCGGACGTCCGGCGTGTGGACCTCCTCGACGGCCTTTGCAGAGGCCACGGGCGCCGGCTCGGCCGGCCGCGCAATCTCCGCCTTCTCCAGGTTGGCTGCATAGCTGCAGGATTCGCAGTAGACCATTCCGTCCTCGCCCGTGTCGGCGACGACGAGGAACTCGTGGGAGAAGCTTCCGCCGATGGCCCCCGAATCGGCCTCGACAGGCCGGAATTTCAGGCCGCAGCGGGCGAAGATCCGGTTGTAGGCGTCGAACATCTTCTGGTAGCTGAGATCGGCCGCCTCGCTGTCGATGTCGAAGCTGTAAGCGTCCTTCATGCCGAATTCGCGGCAGCGCATGACGCCGAAGCGAGGGCGGATCTCGTCCCGGAATTTCGTCTGGATCTGGTAGAGGTTCCGGGGGAGCTGGCGGTAGGTCTTGATCTCGTTCCGCACCAGGTCGGTGATGACCTCCTCGTGGGTCGGCCCGAGGCAGCACTCCCGGTCATGACGGTCCCGGAAACGGAGAAGCTCCTTGCCGTAGTGGACCCACCGGCCCGACTCCTGCCAGAGTTCCGCCGGCTGCACGGTGGGCATGAAGACCTCCTGGGCCCCGGCACGATTCATCTCCTCCCGGACAATCTGTTCGAATTTCCGGATGACGCGGTATCCCACGGGAAGATACGTGTAAACGCCGCTGGTTAGCTTGCGAATCAAGCCCGACCGGATCATGAGCTGATGGCTGATGACATCCGCATCGGACGGAACCTCCCGGACCGTGGGCAGAAACATATTGGAATAACGCATGGATCCTCCTCGTATGGTTGTTTGTGCCTCGGCACGAAAGAACAACTGCGATCAGAGCGTCCGGCGGCCGGTCATGGCGGCCAGTTCCTCCAGGAGCGCTTTTACCAGGTCTCCCTCGGCAACCTTCCGGACGGGTTTTCCCTTTTTGAAGAGCATACCGGCCCGCTTCCCGCCGGCAATGCCGATATCCGCTTCCGCTGCCTCTCCGGGACCGTTGACGACGCAGCCCATGATGGCGATCTTCAGGGGCTCCCGCATGCCGGCAACCCGCCGCTCCACCTCCTCGGCGACGGACAGGAGGTCGATCTCGCAGCGCCCGCAGGTGGGGCAGGCAATGATGTCGGGGCCGACGGCCCGGATGTTCAGGGCACGGAGGATTCCGTAGGCGATGCGGACCTCCGGGACCGGGTCCCCGGTGACGGACACCCGGATCGTGTCGCCAATGCCCTCGTAGAGCAGCGTCCCGATGCCGATGGCGGACTTGACGGCGGAATTGAGCAGCGTCCCCGCCTCGGTGACGCCCACGTGGAGCGGATAGTCCGTAAGGCGTGAGATCTCCCGGTAGGCCTCGATCATGGTCGGCACGTCGGAGGACTTGAGGGACACCTTGATGGCTGTAAATCCAAGATCTTCAAGCAGCCGCACGTTTCGGAGGGCGCTCTCCACCAGGGCCTCCGCCACGGGACCGCCGTACCGGTCCAGCAGGTCCTTCTCCAGGGAGCCGGCATTGATGCCGACACGGATTGGAATCCCACGCTCCCCCGCCGCGCGCACAACTTCGGGAAGCTTCTCCCGCTTCATGTTGCCGGGATTGATCCGGATGGCGTCAGCGCCGCTTTCCATGGCCGCCAGGGCCAGCCGGTGGTCGAAGTGGATGTCTGCAACCAGGGGCAGCGATATCCGCTCGCGGATCGCCTTCAGGGCCAGGGCGGCCTCCTCGTCCGGCACGGCCGCTCGTACGATCTCGCACCCGGCCTCCTGAAGGGCGCCGATCTGCCGGACCGTTGCCTCCACATTGCGGGTGTCCGTCGAGGTCATGGACTGGACGACCACCGGCGCATCTCCACCGATTTGCACACCGCCGATCAAGACGGAACGGGTTTGCCTTCTTCTGATGGATCTCTCCAAGGACGGACTCCGGGAATGAAACTGCCTAAATGAAGGAGGGTTTTCTTATAACACGAAGGGGTGCGCCGATCAACCGGCCATTTTCCCCCGGGTCAGGCTCTTTTTCCTTGACACATCCCCTCTTGTGCGATACGGCATCCGCGACAGCGGGAATTTAAAGGTAAATTGCTCCGCTATACAAATGTGCTAAAGCGCCGAACCAATCCGTCCGTTTCAGCCTGCGCTTCAGCGTGGGCTTTTTTTTGGCCGTTCAAAAGCCCCCGGGCTCATTGGTTTGGGAACTACGGAACCTGACAGAAGAAAGGATAAGAAAACATGCAGATTTCATCGGAAAGCATCAAGGTTGGACACCCCGATATCGTGGCGGACATGATCGCCGCCCACATCATCGCGGAGATTCTGGACGCGGAGAAGGAACGGAAGAAGATGGACATCAACACCATGCCTCACTGCGGCGTCGAGGTGTTTCTCGGCAAGGGACTCTGCGTCGTCGGGGGCGAGGTGAGCACCCGGGTCTACATCGATATCGACAAAGTAGTCCGCAAGACCGTCCTGGGCCTGGGATACAACGACGCCGCCGTCGGCCTGAACGGGAACTCCATGGGAATCATGAACGCCATCATCCCCCAGTCTCCCAACATCAACATCGGCACCCGGGGCGATCTCGGGAAACACAAGGAAATCGGGGCCGGCGACCAGGGCATCATGTACGGATTCGCCTGTGACGAGACGCCGGAGCTGCTCCCCCTTCCCTATGTCCTCGTCAGCCGGATGATGCGTACCTTCGAAGCGCTGAAGGACCCCATCTTCGCCCCCGACGGGAAGGGCCAGGTCTCCGTTGAATACGACGACAAAACGGGGAAGCCGATAAGGCTCGCCAAGGTCCTGATGTCCAACGCCATCGATTACCGCTTTGTGAAGGGGAAAAAATCGGCCGTGGAGACCAGGGCGAAAAAGATTGCCTTCGACTGCCTCGCCGACTGGGTGGACAAGAAGACGGAATTCCTCTGCAACCCCACCGGGGAGTGGGAGGCGATCAATTCCTGCAGCGCCGCCGATTCCGGTGTGACGGGCCGCAAGCTCGTGGTCCAGTTCTACGGCGGCTATCCGGGAGCCCAATTGGGCGGCGGCTCCGTGGTGAACAAGTCGCCGGAAAAGGTGGACTGCTCCGCCGCCTTCGGCGCCCGGTACGTGGCCAAGAACATCGTCGCCGCCGGCCTGGCTGCAAAATGCTCCGTCCAGCTTGCCTACGCCATCGGCATCGCGAAGCCCTTCTCGATCTATATCGACACGTTCGGAACAGGAAAGGTTCCGAGCAGGAAACTCGAAAAGATCGTCGAGAGCAATTTCGATCTGACCCCCGCCGGGATGATCGAGCGGTTCGACCTCCTGAGCGGGAACGTCTACCGGAAGATCCCCGTGACCCTGTTCATGGACAATTACCGCTGGGAAAAGACGGACCTGGCAAAGAAGCTGAAGAAAGACGCAGGCATCTAACCGATTGAGGGGACAGGCAAGAGCCTGTTCCCCACCCCTTTCCGAGGGGGCGGATTTTCGAATCCGCCCCCTTCCTTTTTCCTTTTCTCCCCCACCAGCCGGATCGCCTTTTGTCGGTCAGCCTGGAGAGGGGCTTCCCTCGCGCTCAGAAGAGTTTTTTCGACCCTGCAGCGTCTCGCTCCGCTGCAAAGTCATAACTCGCGCCTGGCGGCGCTCAGACAGATGACTTTGCGGGCGCTGCACTGCGACGGCAGGGTGCCCCGAAAAAGCCTCTATTCGCGCTCCGGGAAGCCCCACTCCCCGCCATCCGCGGGGGCGCGGCCGGGGGTTCCCAGAGGAGCGATTAGGACATTTTTCCATCCCTCCTGCCTGAGTGGCCATCAACGGCGGATCGCGGAAAAATGGCCGCGACGGCGGGAACCCCCGTGACAGCCCCCGTGACAGGACGCTCAAAGCAAGGAAAAACACAAGGGAACAGTAGAACTGAGTTACACAATGCTCCTGGCGAATGCCTGCGTCTGGAAGGGAAAAAAAGAGGGGAAAGGTGCGGAGGACAGACGAACATCTGCCCCCCGAGTTTTGTTCAGCCGAGGCTCGCGACGGCCTTGGCGAACCGGCGCAGCCCTTCCTCGATGTTTTTCATGGAGGTGGCATAGGAAAGGCGGATGAACCGGTCATCGCCGAAGGCGATCCCGGGCACCACCGCCACGTTCGCCTCCTCCAGCAGGAATTCCGTTACGTCGGTGGAGCTTCCGAGGGTCTTGCCCCGCCACGCGCGGCCGAATAGTCCTTCCACGTTTGGAAAGACGTAGAAGGCGCCCTCAGGCAGGCGGCAGGACACGCCCGGAACCGCGTTCAGCCCGGCGGCAATGACGTCGCGCCGTTTCTGGAATTCCACCACCATGGCGTCCACCACGGACGGATCGCCGTTCAGGGCCGCCACCGAGGCCTTCTGGGCAATGGAGGTCGGATTGGACGTGTTCTGGCTCTGGAGGTCCGTCGCCGCCTTGATGACTTCCCGGGGGCCTGCGGCATAGCCGATCCGCCAGCCCGTCATCGCGTACGCCTTTGACACGCCGTTCACGACGATGGCCTGATCCTTCAGGCGTCCGTCAACACTGACGATGTTGGCGAACTTCCGCTCGTCGTAAAGGATCTTCTCGTAGATGTCGTCGGTGATCACCAGGATTCCCGTTGCCAGGACAACCTCCGCCAGGGCTTTCAGCTCCGCCTCCGTATAGGCCGAGCCCGTCGGGTTGGAGGGGCTGTTCAGGATGAGGGCCTTCGTCTTTGCCGTGACGGCTTTCCGGAGCGCTTCCGGGCGAACCTTGAAGCCGTCCTTCTCTTCCGTCGGGAGGATCACCGGCGTACCCCCCGCCAGGACCACCAGATCCGGGTAGGACACCCAGTAGGGCGCCGGCACGATCACCTCATCCCCGTCGCCGAAGAGGACCTGGGCTACGTTGTATAGACTGTGTTTCGCCCCGCAGGAGACCATGATTTCTGGACGGCCGTATGCCAGACCATTGTCGCGGATCAGCTTGGCGATGATGGCATCTTTCAGGTCATCGATCCCCCCCACGGGAGTATATTTCGTGAAACCAGCCCGGATGGCCTCCACGGCGGCCTGCTTGATGTGCTCGGGCGTATCGAAATCGGGTTCTCCCGCTCCGAAACCGACGATGTCCCGGCCGGCCGCCTTGAGGGCCGCCGCTTTCGCCGTTACGGCCAAAGTCGGAGACGGTTTGATGAGTGTTGCTCGAGGTGACAATTTCATGGTTTTCGTTCCCTATTTCTTGGCAAATTTTTCCTGCAGTTTCCTGTGGATGAGATCCGGCACCAGGCCCCGAACGGAACCGCCCAGGCTGGCCGCCTCCTTGATGAGGTTGGAGCTGGTGTAGAACCATTTGTAGCCCGTCATGAGGAAGACCGTCTCGACGTCGCGGTTGAGGCGGCGGTTGATGAGGGCCATCTGGAACTCGTACTCGAAGTCGGACACGGCCCGGAGGCCTCTCAGGATCACACCGGCGCCCGTGTTGCGGGCATAATCGACCAGCAGTCCCGCGAAGCTGTCCACCCGGACCCGCTCCCAGTCGTGGACCGATTCCTTGAGAACCTCATGAATCAGGTCCATCCGCTCCTGGACGGTGAAGAGGGATGCCTTGTTGGGGTTGTACGCCACAAGGACCACCAGTTCGTCGAAAATCCGGAGCCCCCGTTCGATGATGTCGATATGGCCGTTCGTGATGGGATCGAATGAACCGGGATAAACAGCGATCTTTTTCATGCGTAATTTTCTCCGCGCGCAGTCATTTCATAGAAGGACAGTACCGTGTCTCCGTACCGTCTTGTGTCCGAACAGTTCCAACCCCCCGCCGCCGTACCCACCTGTTCTTCCCTTACCGAATGCTGAATCACCAGCAGCCCTTCCGGGACCAGGAGCGGCCACTCGGCCGTTTCCTTCAGGATGTCGCCGACCCGGTTCGCGGCGTAGGGCGGATCGGCAAATACCAGGTCGAAACGCTCCCCCCGTCGGGAGAGCCGCCGGATGCCGGTGCGGGCGTCGGTTTCGAGAACCTCCGACGCTCTGTCAAAACCACATTCCCTGATGTTTCTCTTCAGGGACTCCGCCATCCGCAGGTCCTGCTCCACGAAAACCGACCGGGCGGCTCCCCTGCTCAGGGCCTCGATGCCGACGGCCCCGGAACCGGCATAGAGATCCAGAAAGGCAAATCCCCGGACATCCCGAAGGATGTTGAACAGGGCTTCCCGGATCCGGTCGGAAGTCGGCCTTGCCAGGTTTCCCTTCGGGACGAAGAGCCGCTTCCCGCGGGAAATGCCGCCGATCACCCTCATCCGCCCCGCCTCCCCGGTCATCCGATGTTGATCGGCTCGCCGCCCGGGCCTGTCCGGCGCTCCGCCCGGCTTCTCACAGGTACTTCTGGATCAGGATCTCGGCGATCTGGACGGCGTTGAGGGCCGCTCCCTTCCGAAGATTGTCCGAGACGACCCAGAGGTTGATCCCGTTGGCGATCGACTCGTCCTCCCGGATCCGCCCCACGAAGGTTTCGTCCTTCCCGGCGGCGTGAATCGCGAGGGGATACTGCCGGTTCGCGGGATCGTCCACCAGCTTTACCCCGGGCGCCTTGGCGAGGAGTTCCTTTACCCCGGCGACGGTGATCTTCCTCTCCGTCTCGATGTTCACCGATTCCGAATGGCTGTAGAACACGGGCACCCGGACCGTCGTGGCGGTCACCGCGATGGAGGGGTCCATGATCTTCTTCGTCTCGTTGACCATCTTCATCTCTTCCTTTGTGTATCCGTTCTCCACGAAGACGTCGATCTGGGGCAGGCAATTGAAGGCGATCTGGTGAGGATAGACCTTCACGGTCGGTTCCTGGCAGGCCAGAAGCGCCCGGGTCTGCTGCTCCAGTTCTTCGATGGCCTTCTTGCCGGTACCCGAGACGGCCTGATAGGTGGAGACGACGATTCGCTTGATCCGGACCGCATCGTGAATCGGCTTCAGGGCAACCATCATCTGGATGGTGGAACAGTTCGGATTCGCGATGATTCCCCGGTTCTTGTACTGAGCGATCGCCTCCGGGTTGACCTCTGGAACGACAAGGGGAATCTCCGGCACCATGCGGAAGGCGCTCGTGTTGTCCACCACGACACAACCCGCCTGGGCCGCGATGGGGGCAAACTTCTCGCTGATGCTCCCGCCGGCGGAGAAAAGCCCGATCTGTACACCGCCGAAGGAATCCTCCTTCAGGACCTCCACGGGATAAGACTTCCCCCGGAACTCGAGGGACTTGCCCAGGGATCGCTCTGAAGCCAGGAGCTTCAGCTTGCCCACGGGAAAGTTGCGCTCCTCCAGGATCCGGATCATTTCATTGCCTACGGCGCCGGTGGCGCCAACCACTGCGACACTCCACGTATTCATAACAAACCCCTTCCGAACAAAGTAAAAGGGCAGAGCTCCGGAACGGGGCATACCGCCGCTTTCCTTTGCGCCTACCCTTCCTGATGGCTGCTACTTCTTTGTCATATGATGCGGTTCGGCGGAACCCTTATTATTGGCCCCTGCGCCGTAAATCACCCTCCGGATCAGCTTATAGATGAGCCATGCCGGGCCGGAGAGGCTGTATCCTGTAAAGAACGTGAAGATCATGATCTGGGGCTCCGCGACGACGATGACCAGGACGATCACGATCACTACGAAGGATATGAACGGTTTTCGGGCGAAGAAATTCAGATCCTTGAAGCTGTAGTACTTGATGCTGCTCACCATGAACAGCGACAGGCAGATGACGCCGACCAGGACTCCGGCATTGGGGAACATCCCCTGGAATCCCAGGTAGTGGTAAAGAAGAACCCCCGTTGCGACCACGGATGCCGCTCCCGGAATGGGCAGCCCGTTGAACACCTTGCTCTCGACGATGCCGATCTGGATGTTGAACCGGGCGAGTCGCAGTGCCCCGCACGTGACGAACAGGAAGGCCGCCAGCCATCCCCATTTGCCGAAGGCAGAGAGAGACCAGGTATAGGCCAGAATGGACGGTGCGACACCGAATGCCACCAGGTCCGCCAGGGAATCATACTCGGCTCCGAACTTGCTGGTCGTGTTCGTCATCCGGGCGATCCTGCCATCCAGGCCGTCCAGGACGAGGGCCGCCATAATCGCCCAGGCGGCCGTTTCGAACTGGCCGTGGGTCGAGACAACCACAGAGTAGAAGCCGCACAGCATGCTGGCCGTCGTGAAGAGGTTCGGGAGGACGTAAATTCCCTTCTTCATTCCGTCGCGCATACGACCGGATTTCTCATTCACTAAAGCACCCCCAGGGGGGTCTCCCCGGCCCGGGTCACGTCTCCGACTTTCACGGAGATGGCGGACTCCAGGGGCAGGAAGACGTCCAGCCGCGAGCCGAACCGGATGAGCCCGAAACGCTCGCCGCGGGTTACGTTCATTCCCTCTTTCAGCCAGCAGACGATCCTCCTGGCTACCAACCCGGCGATCTGAATCGTCAGGATTTTTTTTCCGTCCTCGGTCCTGATCAGGACGGCGTTGCGCTCGTTGTCCGAGGAAGCCTTGTCCAGGCTCGCCACGAGAAACTTCCCCTTGTAGTAGCGGATCCCCTCCACCGTCCCGGAACAGGGAATGCGGTTCACGTGGACGTTGAACACGTTCATGAAGATGGAGATCTTCTTTGCTCGGCCCTTCAGGATATCCGCCTCTTCCGCCTCGCCGATGAAGATGACCTTCCCGTCGGCGGGAGAAATCACGAGGCCCGGTGCATCCGGGGTCTTTCTTTCGGGATTCCGGAAAAACCAGAGGACGAAGGCGGTAATGAGCGTGAGCAGGGTCGCAGAGACGGGGTAACCGGCAAACCAGGAGGTAAGGGCAAAAATGGCCGGGACTGCGATAAAAGGGATGCCTTCCGGCACGATGATACTGTTTCGGCTCATGAATCCACTCTCCCGACAAGTGACGGCCAAACCCGGACTGTGATTTGCCTATTATCCGAGATCAGCCCGGATGTCAACGGAGTTCCGGCCCGGCGAGCCTTGTCGCTGCGATCATTTGGGAAGCGCACACTCTCCCGCCCCATGACCCGGCGGGGGAGCTTTCGTTTCCGCTTCGGACTGTCGCAGATAGGCGGGGATGAACGTCAGCGGGTCGGCGGAGCGTCCCGCGCGATAGTAGTGAAACGCCAGCCAACCAGCCGCGGAGGCCCGGATGCCGTTCAGCAAGGGCGGGCCGAAACAGGCTTTCTCGCCAAGCCTCTCCCGGATCGCCTCCGCATGGACGACCGCCCCTTCGCCCAGAAAGAGGACCGGTTCGCAAATCTTGTCCAGGAGATCCGCGAGGAGCACCGTTGCATCAGCGATCACGGCATGGGGAAGGCCGGTCTCGCCGAAACGGTAGATGGCTCCGTAGACCTGTCCCTTGCGAGCGTCGAGGAGTGGGCAGACGGGAATGCCGCCCCCGGCGGCATTCATGGCCAGTGTCTCCAGGGTGGAGACGGGCACGATCGGTTTTCCCGTGGCCAGCGCCAGCCCCTTGAGGGTTCCCGCCCCGATGCGAAGTCCCGTGAATGAACCCGGACCGGCCGTTCCGGCCAGGAGATCGATCTCCTCGATGGGAATGCCGGCAAGATCGAGGATGGACTGGACGAAGGGAAGGACAACGGTTGCGTGGTGGCGGCCCAGGTCTGCGTACCCCTCCGCCAGGACCCGTTCATCCTCCAGGAGGGCCGCGGAAGCCGACTTGGTTGCCGTGTCCAGCGCCAGGATCTTCATTATTTACCGGTAAAGAAGCGCACGAAGCCTTCGTAAATCGGGTTGTCTCCCAGGAGCCGATCGATGTCCATCCCGAACACGAAGACCATCAGGAGAATGAGAAAGGCAAAACCCACCTGCTGGGCGATTTCGCGAATTTTCATGCTCACCGGCCGCCGAATGACCGCTTCGATGACATAGAACAGGAGATGCCCGCCGTCGAGAATCGGGATCGGCAGGAGGTTGAGAACTCCCAGGTTGATGCTCAACAGCGCCATCAGGAGGAAAAAGGGAACCAGCCCTTCCTTGACCTGGGCACCGGCAAGCTGGGCGATGAAGATCGGGCCTCCCAGGGTCTTCGGGGAGATGACCCCTTCGAAGATCTTGACGATGCTCACCAGGGTGAGTTCACTCAGGTACCATGTTTTCTTCAGGCCGACCCAGAACGCTTCGGCCGGATTCAGCCGTTCCGTCATGATCTTCGGGTCAGGTGTGACGCCGATCTTCCAGGAATCGACCTCCTCTCCGAAGAGGTTTTTTGCCTTCATCGAACGGGGCGTGACGGAAAGCTCCTGCTGAATCCCTGCCCGATCCACGGTGATCCGGAGCGTCCGGCCTCCGCTGGCACTGATGATCTCCGCCAGGTGCTCCCATTTGCGTACCGGCTTCCCGTCGATGGCCACCACAGTGTCCGCCGGCAGCATCCCCGCTTCCAGGGCCGCCGAGCCTTCCTGGATGGACCCGATCGTGCTGGTCAGGGTCGGCACGCCGGCCATGTAAATGGCGGTAAAGATCAGGATGGCCAGAATGAAGTTGAAGACCGGGCCGGCCAGGACGATGCCCATCCGGACCCAGACGGACTTGTTCGAGAAGGAGCGATGGCGCTCTTCCTCCGGCAGAAGCTCCGCCTCCGATTCCCCCATGAGCTTTACGTATCCCCCCAGGGGGACGAGGGAGAGCAGGTACTCCGTCTCCCCGATTTTCCGGCTGTAGAGCTTCCGGCCGAAGCCCAGGGAAAACTTCAGGACTCCGACGCCGGCCCATTTGGCCGCCAGGAAATGTCCCAGCTCGTGGGCGAAGATGAGAACACCCAGGAGAACAATGACCGATATGATGCTGATGCCGATCAAGCGCCTTGCCTCTCGATGATGGTTTGGGCCTCTTCCCGGGCCCAGCGGTCCGCCCGGAGGACATCTTCGACGGTCCGGATGTCCTCCTTTGTGTGGCTGGAGAGAACCTCTTTAATCGTCGCCGCCATGTCTGTAAAGCGAATTCTTCCGTTCAGGAAAGCCTCCACAGCGACCTCGTTGGCCCCGTTGAGGACCGCCGGGGCGGTCCCGCCTGTCCGACCGGCGGCATAGGCCAGCTCCAGGCTCGGAAAGCGTTCCCGATCAGGATCCAGGAATTCGATAACGCCCGCCCGGGTCAGGTCGAGGAGAGAGCCCGGCTGGGGGATCCGCTCCGGCCAGGTCAGCGCATAAGCGATGGGGATCCTCATGTCCGGCACGCCCAGCTGGGCCAGGATGGAGCCGTCCCGGAACTCCACCATGGAGTGGACGATGCTCCGGGGATGGATGACCACATCGATCCGGTCGTAATCCACATCGAAGAGCCACCGCGCCTCGATGACTTCCAGCCCCTTGTTCATCATGGAGGCCGAGTCGATGGTGATCTTGCGGCCCATGGTCCAGTTCGGGTGCTTCAGGGCCTCCGCAGGGGTGACGGCCGCCATCTGCTCCCGGCTGTGGTGGAGAAACGGCCCCCCCGATGCCGTGAGCACGATTCGCCGCACAGCCCCGTGCTGCTGCCCTTCGAGGCATTGGAAGACTGCGCTGTGCTCGCTGTCCACGGGAAGCAGCCGGACTCCCTTCGCCCGGACCCGCTCCATGACCAGGGACCCGGCAGTGACGAGGGTCTCCTTGTTGGCCAGGGCGATGTCCTTTCCCGCCTCGATGGCCGCTATCGTCGGGAGAAGCCCGGCCGCGCCCACCAGGGCCGACAGGACCATGTCCGCACCCGTGACAGAGGCGCATTGGCAATAGCCTTCCGTACCGGAGAGGATGTCCGCCCGAATCGGACCAGCCATCTCCCGGAGGCGCCGGGCATGTTCATCGTCAATGACGGAGACAACCTCCGGATCGAACTCCGCGATCTGCTCTTTCAGCAGATTCAGGTTGCGGCCCGCGGCAAGGGCAACCACGTCGAAGCGGTCACGGTTCCGCCGCACCACGTCCAGGGAGTTGGTTCCGATGGATCCGGTGGATCCGAGAATCGACAGTTTTTTCATGGTAGAAGGAACAGCTTGTAGTAGTAGACGAACGGCCCGATGAAGATGAGGCAGTCCAGGCGGTCCAGGAAGCCTCCGTGACCGGGGAGGAGCGTTCCCGAATCCTTCGTTCCCGAGGCCCTCTTCAGGGCCGACTCGCAGAGGTCGCCCAGCTGCCCGATGACGCTACCGGCCAGGGCCAGGGCCACCGTGTGCCCCACCGGCAGGGCCGGCAGGAAAAAGTGCCGGTAGATGAGGCAGCAGACGATGCTCCCGGCGAACAGTCCAAGGGTCCCCTCGACGGTCTTCCCGGGGCTTACGAGCGGGAGCAGCTTGCCCCGACCGAAGGTCCGGCCCACGTAATAGGCCGCCACGTCTCCCGAAAATGCCAGAACAAGGACGAAAAAGATCCACAGGACCCCGTCCGGGGCCTGGCGGACCATGATGATGTGGGACATCATCAGGGGGATGTAAAGGATGCCGAAGGCAAGCTTCTGCACCGGGAGGATGTCGAAGTGTTCCTCCCGGATCCGGGGCAGATATGTCATGAAAGCAATCAGGATTGAGAAGGCGACCACGGCCATCAGGACGCGGGGATCGCCGGTCCGGGCGGCCAGGCAGACCGCGCCGGCAAAGAGAAGCCCCTCCCATCGCTCCCAGGGATGCCCTTCCCCGAAGGACATGCGGGTGTATTCCTCCATCCCGAGGAGGACGACGGCCAGGATCAGCAGGAAGAAGAGTATCTCCCCGCCGAAAAGAACCAGGGCGAACAGGATCGGCACGGCAACGATCGCCGTGAGCCAGCGTTGTAAGTGTGAACTCGCCATGACACCTCCGGTCTGTTGAAAAACGCCCGTCTGCTGCGTTTCCCTCATCCTTCGCCACTCGACGTACGAACGGGTACGACTCGCGGCTCAGGATTTCGGGGGCCTTGCATCCGGGCATTTTTGAACAGCCCGGTTGAATACCTATTCAGCTGTTTACCGATGGGCGAATAATCCTCCGTTCCTTGCCGGCGATCCCGTGCATCGAGCCGGGATGTTTCCACGGGGAACGAGTCCGATTCACCGTCCCACAGTCATACCGAGATGCAGGCGAGCGTTTTTCAACAGCCCGCCCGCTAGAGTTGTTCGGACGTCAACCCAAACCTTCTCTCCCGCTGCTGATAAGCGGCAATCGCCTTCAGGAGCTCATTGCGGTCGAAATCCGGCCACAGGACGTCGGTAAAATAGAACTCCGTGTAGGCCATCTGCCAGAGGAGAAAATTGCTGATCCGGAATTCGCCGCTGGTCCGGACCAGCAGGTCCGGATCGCGAATCCCGGCGGTCTGGAGGTGTTCTTCGAACAAGTCTTTCGAGATGTCTCCGGGGGCAAGGAGTCCGGCCGAACATTTTCCGGCCAGAGCGCGGGCAGCCTGGAGAATCTCGTCCCGGCCGCCGTAGCTCAGCGCCAGGATCAGGACCATCTCCCGGTTCTCCTTCGTGGCCTCCATCGTTTCCCGGAGAAAGCGCTGCACCGGTTCCCGCAGTGCACCGGTGTTTCCGATTGTCTGAAGGCGGATTCCCTGTTCCTGAAGCTCCCGTGATTCCGACTGCAGATAGTCCACCAGCAGGTCCATCAGGGCCGATACCTCCCGGGCCGGCCGCAGCCAGTTCTCCACAGAAAAGGCATACAGCGTCAGGCACTTGATGCCGAGTTCCCGACAGGTCCGAACCGTGGTCCGAACCGCCTCGGCCCCCTTCCGGTGCCCGGCTATCCTTCCCATGGCGTGCTTCTTTGCCCAACGACCGTTGCCGTCCATGATCACGGCAATATGCCCCGGTAGATTTTTCGAATCGATCTCGTTGAAATCGCTCACGGATAGACTCTTCCCCCTTGCTTCCGGCCGTAACACATCCCCCGGTCGAATGCAATCGCACGTCCCCGCAGGAACTCAATCAACTTCCCAAGCTGTTCAAAAGAGGTTGGATGCAAGGCTCCCAAAGTCACGAGCCATGAGGCGTACTTCCTGGTACGTCGAATGGCGAGGGACGAGGGGAACGCAGCAGACAGCCCCATTTCAACCGTCTGATAAAAAAAAGGGAGCCTCTGCTCCCTTTTCAATGCCGGCCCTGCGGGACCGGAAACCCTATCAACCCATAATCGCCGGAAACCTTCCTCTGAGCGATGCGTTCGCAAGCTGCCCCTTCAGATTTCCATGATCTCCTTTTCTTTCGCAGCCAGGAGGGCATCCACCTTTTCGATGGCCTTGTCCATGCGCTTTTTCACTTCCTCCTGCTGGGTGAACATCTCGTCCTCGGAGATCTTGTTGTCCTTCTTCAGGGTCTTGAACTCCTCGTTGGCATAGCGGCGCGCGTTTCTGAGCTTGACCTTGCATTCCTCGGTCATCTTCTTGACGACCTTGACCAGTTCCTTCCGGCGCTCCTCCGTGAGCGCCGGAATGGCCAGGCGCACCAGCTTTCCGTCATTGGTGGGCGTGAGGCCGATATCTGCCTTCTGGATTGCCTTTTCGATGGCCCCGATGACGCTGGTGTCCCAGGGAGAGATCAGGATCATCCGGCTCTCCGGGATCGAGAGGTTGGCCACCTGGTTCAGTGGCGTGGGCACCCCGTAGTAATCGACCTTGATCCCGTCCAGAAGCGCCAGGGAGGCACGGCCCGTCCGGACCTTGCTGAACGACTTCTCCAAGGCTCCTGCGGACCGTTCCAAATCTTCCTTCAGCGTGGCAAATACCTTCTCTTTCATGATTTACGCTCCTAACCGGGTCCCCACCGGTTCCCCGCAGAGTACCCGCTTGATGTTTCCACTCTTCTGGAGGTTGAAGACGATCACCGGCATGCCGTTCTCCCGGCAGAGAGAAACGGCCGTGCCGTCCATCACTTTCAGGTCCTTCGCCAGGACGTCCGCATAACCGATGCGTTCAAAAAAGACCGCTTCCGGATGATTGACGGGATCCTGGTCATAGACGCCGTCCACTTTCGTGGCCTTCAGGAGAACATCGGCCTTGATCTCAACGGCTCGGAGTGCCGCCGCAGTGTCTGTCGTAAAAAACGGGTTTCCTGTCCCTCCCGCCAGCAGAAGAACGCGCCCCTCCTCGAGGTAACGAATGGCCCGCCTCTGAATGTAGGGTTCGGCCACCCCCTTGACGTCCAGGGCGGACAGGACACGGGCCGGAACCCCCTGGGCCTCCAGGGCGCTCTGCATGGTCAGGCAGTTGATGACCGTGGCGAGCATTCCCGTGTAGTCCGCCGCCGTCCGGTCCATGCCTCGGGCAGCGGCAACGCCGCCACGCCAGATGTTGCCGCCGCCGATGACGAGGCCCATCTGGACTCCCAGCGCCGCGACCGACTTGACTTCCCGGGCGATCCCCTCGATCACCTCGAAATCGAAGCCGAAGCCCTTGCCGCCGGCAAGGGCTTCGCCGCTGAGTTTCAGGAGAACCCTGTGAAAGACAGGCCGTTCCAAATCAGCCCTTCAACTCTTCTCCCAGTTGGAACCGGGCGAAGCGACGGATGACGATGTTCTCCCCCGTCTTGGCGATCATCTCGTTCATAAGCGTATTCACCGTGATGTCGGTGTTCTTGATGAACTTCTGATCCAGGAGGCACACATCCTCATAGTATTTCCGGAGTTTCCCCTCGATGATCTTGTCCCAGATCTTCTCGGGCTTCTTCTCCTGGGCGAGCTGATCGCGATAGATGGCCTTCTCCCGTTCCAGGTCGGCCTCGGGGATCTCGTCACTTTTCAGGTACAGGGGGTTCGATGCCGCAACGTGCATGGCGATGTCCTTGACGAAGTTCATGAAATTGTCGGTCTTCGCCACGAAGTCGGTCTCGCAGTTCACTTCCACCAGAACGCCGATCTTTCCACCCATGTGGATGTAGGACCCGACGGCGCCGTCCTTGGCAGCCTTGGAGGAGCGCTTTGTCGCTGCCGACATGCCCTTCTTGCGCAGAAAGTCGACCGCCTTTTCAAAATCGCCGTCGGAGGCCTGCAAGGCCTCCTTGCAGTCCATCATCCCGGCGCCTGTTTTCGTTCTCAGTTCTTTTACCATTCCGGATGTAATTTCCAATGCTCAAACCTCCATCCTTATATCTTTGGAATCATGCAGTTGCTTCCGTCGCTCCGGCCTGTCCCTCGGGGCTCTCCTTCCGCTCCACGCTTTCCGGGACATCCGGCTCGGCCTCTTCGACTGGGGCCTCCGCACGGGCATCCTTGTCGCTCTCCGCCTGAAGTTTTTCTTCGAAGCGCCTCTTTCCTTCCAGGACCGCGTCGGCAACGCGGGAGGAGAAGAGCTTGATGGCCCGAATGGCGTCGTCGTTGCCGGGAATCACGTAGTCAATCAGATCGGGATTGCAGTTCGTGTCCACGATGGCCGTGATGGGGATTCCCAGCTTACGGGCTTCCTGTACGGTGATGTCCTCCCGTTTCGGGTCCACGATGAACAGGCCGCCCGGATGACCCTTGAGCGTCCGGATTCCGCCGAGAACCTTGATGAGCTTGTCCCGCTCCTTCTGGAGCTTCATGATCTCCTTCTTCGGAAACGCCCGGACGCTGTCGTCCTGGAACATTTTGTCCAGCATGTTGAGGCGATCGATACTCTTCTTGATGGTCGTGAAATTGGTCAGCATCCCGCCGAGCCAGCGCTGGTTCACATAGGGCATGCCGCACCGCTCCGATTCCTCGCGGATCGATTCCTGGGACTGCTTCTTCGTTCCCACAAACAGGATGGTACCCCCGTTCGCCACTGTGTTCACGATAAAGTCATAGGCTTTGTGGAACATCTCGACGGTCTGCTGAAGGTCGATGATGTAGATGCCGTTCCGGGCGCCGAAGATGTAGGAAGTGGACTCCCGCCTCGAGCAGGAGCTTCATGGAAATCAATGCTGCCATAGTCTATCTCCTTTTCCTACCGTGGTTTTTTCCTCCACCCCCTTCATCCCGCCGGGGAACTTTTCCTGGGGAAAAGCAACCCCCCGCCGGTCCGGGGATGTGCGAAATCTGTTGGCCACTAGCATAAAGGTTCCCCCTTGGCAAGGGAAAACCCTGTCTTCTTTCAGTTCTTCCGCAGGTGCAACAGCCGTCGTGACAGCCCCCGCACCCCGACAACGGGATCCCCGCTCAGGTCGTGTAATGGGCGTTGATCTTGACGTAATCGAAGGTCAGGTCGGAGGTGTGAAGAACAAACGCCCCCCTGCCCGCGGCCAGGTCGATCCGGACGTGGATCCGGTCGGAGGCCATCACCCGGGCCAGCTCTGCCGTCGCCGCGGGAATGCCCCGCCCGCCCGAGAAGACGACCTCCCCGCCGAAGGACACCTCGACAGCATCGGGATTCACCGGCACGCCGGCCGCCCCGACGGCCCCGATTACCCGTCCCCAGTTGGGGTCGCCCCCGAAGCAGGCCGTCTTGAACAGGTTCGAGTTTCCCACGGCATAGGCCACTCTCCGGGCCTCCGCCTTCGTTCTTCCTCCCGAGACTTCCAGTGTAACGATCTTGGTTGCCCCTTCCCCGTCGCGGACCATGGCCAGGGCCATCTCCTCCAGAACGGCAGACAGCATGCTCCGGAACATCCGCCCGTCCCGGCCGCCCTTCCGGAAGGGGCGGTTCCCCGCCCGGCCGTTCGCCAGGATCAGGACCGTGTCGTTGGTGCTCATGCAGCCGTCCACGGAGATCGCATTGAAGCTCCGGGCCACCCCCTCCCGGAGCAGGGTGTCCAGGAGACGGGGCTCCACGGCAGCGTCGGTGAGGACGTAAGAGAGCATGGTCGCCATGTTCGGCTGGATCATGCCCGCCCCCTTGGCCATACCGAGGACCGTCACGGGCCTGCCGTCGATGTCCTCCACGCGCACGGCCGTCTTGGGGAAGCGGTCCGTTGTCAGCATCGCTTCCTGGGCCTCTTCCATCCCGTCGGTCCGGAGAGCCCCAACGAGGGGACGGACGCCGGACAGGATCTTCTCGACCGGCAGGCGCCGGCCGATGACCCCCGTGGAGGCCACCAGGATCAGGTCTTCCGGGATGCCCAGGACCTCCGAGACAGCCCGGGAGGATGCCCGGGCATCGGCAATGCCGTCGGGTCCCATGGCGGCGTTGGCGTTGCCGCTGTTGGTCAGGATGGCCTGGGCCCGACCGGACCGGATGCGCTCCATGTCCACGATCACCGGGGCGGCCTTGAAGGCGTTGGTTGTGAACAAACCGGCCGCCGCGGCCGGTTCGTCCGAAACGATGAGGGCCAGATCCTTCCTCCCGTCCTCCTTGATCCCCGAGGCGATCCCCGCCGCCCGGAAACCGGGGACCGTCAAGCTTGCGTCTTTACTCATCCTCCAGCCTTCTCCCACCGCAACACAGTACCGGAAACATTAAATGTGGCCGCTTTTTCAATTTGCGCCACAACATTTCTTGTATTTCTTTCCGCTCCCGCAGGGGCAGGGATCGTTCCGGCCGACTTTCTCGCCGGTCCGTTTCACCGGGGTCGTGGCCGCCCCGTCCCCTCCCCGGCTCATGACGTACTCCTGCTCCTGCCGCCGCTGGATCCGCTCGACCTCGTCCTCCCTCTGGATCCGGACCATGCAGAGTTTCTCCAGGCTGTCCATCTTGATCCGGTGGATCATCTCCATGAACATGTCGTACCCTTCCTTCTGGTACTCCCGGACCGGATCCTTCTGGCCGTATCCCCGGAGGCCGATCCCCTCCTTGAGGTGATCCATGGCCAACAGGTGATCCTTCCACTGGGTATCGATGGCGTTCAGCATGATGACCCGGAGGAGATACTCCATCAACTCCGCCCCGAATTCCGCTTCCTTCCCCTTCAGGAGCCCCATCACGGCTTCGCGGATCTCGTCGTGGATCACGGCGGGCCGCAGGTCCTCCCGGGCGGAGAAGTTCATCTTCAGGGAAAACTGCTTGAAGACCATGTCCTCCAGCCCCTTGAGGTCCTCTTCTTCCGCATGGCCCTTCTCGTCGATGAACCCGGGAATGAGGTCGTCCAGGACATCCTCCAGCATCTCCTCCAGGTCCGACCAGAGGCCTTCGCCTCCCTTGAGGACCTTGCGGCGCTGCTCGTAGATGACCTGCCGCTGGCGGTTCATGACGTCGTCGTATTCCAGGAGATGTTTGCGGATCTCGAAGTTCTGCCCCTCCACGCGCTTCTGCGAGTTCTCGATCGCCTTGGAGATCATCCGGTGCTCGATGGGCTGGTTCTCCTCGAGGCCGATCCGGTCCATGATCGAGGAGATCTTCTCGCCCCCGAAGATGCGCATCAGGTCGTCCTCGAGTGAGAGGTAGAAACGGGAAGACCCCATGTCTCCCTGGCGTCCCGAACGTCCCCGGAGCTGGTTGTCGATCCGCCGGCTCTCATGGCGTTCCGTTCCCAGGATGTGAAGGCCGCCCAGCTCCGCCACGCCGTCCCCCAGCTTGATGTCGGTTCCGCGCCCCGCCATGTTCGTGGAGATGGTCACCATGCCCCGCTGGCCCGCCTGGGCCACAATCTCCGCCTCCCTGTCGTGCTGCTTGGCGTTGAGGACGTGGTGCTTCACCCCCGAACGGGACAGAACTTTGCTCAGGTGTTCCGATTTCTCGATGGAGATCGTACCCACCAGCACGGGCCGTTCGTTCCGGTGCATCTCCTTGATCTCCTCGATGACGGCGTTGAATTTCTCCTCCTCCGTCTTGTAGACCACGTCCCCCGAATCGTTCCGGATCATTGGCATGTTCGTCGGTACGACCACGACCTCGAGGCCGTAGATCTTCTTGAACTCCTCCGCTTCCGTGTCGGCGGTGCCGGTCATGCCCGCCAGCTTGTCATACATGCGGAAGTAGTTCTGGAAGGTGATGGACGCCAGGGTCTGGTTCTCCCGCTCGATCTTGACTTTTTCCTTCGCCTCCAGGGCCTGGTGCAGGCCGTCGCTGTAACGCCTCCCCGGCATCAGCCGGCCGGTGAATTCATCGACGATGATGACTTCTCCGTCCTTCACCATGTAGTCCACGTCCCGCTTGAACAGTGTGTGCGCCCGGAGGGCCTGGTTCACGTGGTGGACGATCTCGATGTTCGCGGGCTCGTAAAGGTTCTGGACCTTCAGGAGGTTCTCAACGCGGGCGACTCCCTCCTCCGTCAGCACCACGGTCTTGCTCTTTTCCTCGATCGTGTAGTCCGTGTCCTTGTGAAGGCGCGGGATGATCTGGTTGATCCGGTAGTACTTGTCCGTCGATTCGTCGGACGGTCCGGAGATGATGAGCGGCGTCCGGGCCTCGTCGATGAGGATGCTGTCCACCTCGTCGACGATGGCATAGTTGAAATCCCTCTGAACGTAGTCGTCCAGGGTGAACTTCATGTTGTCCCGGAGATAGTCGAACCCGAACTCGTTGTTCGTTCCGTACGTGATGTCCGACAGATAGGCCTTTCTCCGCTCGGTGTCGTCCATGCCGTGGACAATGACACCCACGGTCAGACCGAGGAAGTTGTATATGGGCCCCATCCATGCGGCGTCGCGGCGGGCCAGGTAGTCGTTCACCGTGACCAGGTGGGCACCTTTGCCCGACAGCGCGTTCAGGTACATCGGCATGGTCGCCGCCAGGGTTTTTCCCTCTCCGGTCTTCATCTCGGCGATCTTCCCCTCGTGAAGGACGATGCCGCCGATGACCTGCACATCGAAGGGACGCATCAGGAGGGTCCGCCGGGACACCTCCCGCGCGACCGCAAAGGCCTCCGGCAGGATGTCCTCCAGGGAGGCGCCGTTTTCCAGCTTCTCCTTGAAATAAGGCGTCTTTGCCCGGAGATCGGCGTCGCTCAGGGCCAGCATGGCCGGTTCCAGAGCGTTGATTTCGTCCAGAATGAACGACAGACGCTTGAGATCGCGGTCGTTCTGGCTGCCAACGATTTTCTTCAGGATGGCTTCAAACATGATGAATATCCAATAAAAAAACCGGTGTCGCACCGGTGTCAGAAAGTCGGCCGCCGACAGGAGGACGGAACGGAATCCCCCTATTGACGCAGGTAACTCCGGGGATTGACGGCAACCCCGCTGAAATGGACCGCGTAGTGCAGATGGGAGCCGGTGCTGCGGCCGGTGTTCCCGACGTATCCGATGACGTCCCCGCGTCGGACGATCGCTCCCTGCCGGACGGCGATCCGGGACATGTGGCCGTAGAGCGTCGAGAGTCCCCGGCCGTGATCGACCTTGACCATGTTTCCAAAACCGCTCTGCATGGACGCCTCGAGCACCACTCCGTCTGCGGGCACGCGGATGGGCGTCCCATGCTGCGTGGCGATGTCGATGCCGTCGTGAAACTCCCGGGCTCCACCGAAGGGGGAGGAGCGGGTGCCGAATTCGGAGGTCACAAGCCCCCGCACCGGCCAGAGGGACGGCGTCGCCGCTACGACCGACCGCTGGCGGTTCAGGAACTGCAGGATCTGGACAAAGCTTTTCTCCTGTAAGGCCGCCTCCTGTTCCAGCCGGTCGACACCCCGGACGACCTGCTTCAGGATGGCCTGCCGGTCTCCGTCCAGACGGGACGGCGTGAGCCCCTCGTCCGGTACGGCGCCGCCGATCCCGAGGATTTCCTGCTTGTCGCGGTTGCTCTCAATATTGGCGGCGATCCGGATTTTTCGGTCGAAAGCATTCAATTCGTCGATCCTGGCACTATACCGCTCCAGGCGGCCGGCGAGATCGACGATCTGCTTTTCCTGATTCCCCGTAACTGCCCGCAAGCGCGCCAGTTCGGAGGCATCCCGGCGGACGGAAATATAGTCATAGGTCAGGTAAAGGGAAAGGAGAACTACGAAGGCCAGGACAGCGGCCAGTCCCGCCAGGAGGGATCCGGGAAGCCCGAAGGTATGGACGGGACCGTCCCTTCGGGGAATGATCAATAGAGTAAAGCCGCGTTTCGCCATCCTGACTCCTTGCTGTTCCTCTTCCCGTCCGGCCGCCGGCCGAAGGCATATGAGCATGCCTCTTTCGAGTCGGATGCGGGCGGATCACCGGAGCGCGAGCGGAATGAGATTGGAACCGATGGATACCGGGACTAAAAAAGGAGCGAAACAGTACCATGGATGCCGGGAAAGTCAAGACAGAAATCCAGAATCCGCCCGTTTCTCCTTTTATGTCAATTTGTTATGTCCTTGAACGCCGTAACCGGAACGGGTACAATCGCAGAATCGGGAAACATGGGAAACCTCCGTTGGCCGTCCGCAGTTTCCCGGCCGGATTTTCCGTTCAAGCCTGCAGATGTTTGCCGGTGTCCTATTCCTTCCGGACGGTCATCAGGGGATCTCCCACCTCGACCTTGTCACCGGGGGACACCCGGATTTCCACTACCTGCCCTTTCAGGTCGGACGCCACGTTATTGAGCATTTTCATGGCCTCCAGGATGATCAGGACCTGTCCCGGCTCGACCTCGGCCCCTTCCGTCACAGGAATCTCGTTGACGGTTCCGCTGATGTGGGACCGGATATCGCCCTTTTTGGCCAGTTCACCGATCTCCTTGGCCGAAAGGGTCATCTTTTTCTTCGCCTGCTCGTTCCCCTCCTGCTCCAGCACCGTGAGGACGGGCTCCGTATGATGGTCGATGACCATGTAGGTCACCATGTCGCCCGCCTTGGTTTTCCGCTGCGGGCCGATCTCGATGGTATGGAGCCGGCCGAAGGCGTCCGGGAAATCGAACTTCTCGCCCTGCGAGAAACCTCCCCGGTTGAACCAGATCTTCGGCGACAGGACCCACGTCTTCCCGAATTTCGTCTCGAACTTGAGGAAGTTGACGGCGTCGTTCGGGTGTTGCAGGTAGAGCACCAGTTCGTCTTCCGTGGCATGTCGGCCCAGGCGCTTCTCCAGGACCTTTTTCTCCACGTCGAGATCCACGTCCTCGATGCGCTGGTAACAGGTGTCGCACTCCCGGATCTCTTTCCAGTCGGGACCGAAGACGGCCCGGTAGATATCGTCGGAAGGCCAGTAAAACGGCAGGTCGCCGTACCGCCCGAGCATCAGGCTCTTCAGGTCGTCGTTGGCGTCTTTGTACCGGACGCCTTTCAGGACATTGTTCACCGCCGTGGTCCAGAGGATCTGGGATCCCGGAGTCACGCTCCACCAGTTCCCCAGTTCCGTCTGAACGCGGGGAAGCTCCCGCTGGAGGATCTCCGGCATCCGATGGAGGAACCCGCCCTTGACGGCCTGCTCGAAGCTCGAGCCCGTGGCCCCGCCGGGAAGTTTGTGGACCTGGACGGAGGGATCGAATCCCAGGAACTGGGATTCGAGATCCTTGTAGAACTCCCGCTCCGGCCGGAGCATGCTGGACGTGTCGAGAACGGACTGCTTGTCGATGCCCATGGCCCGATGGCCGTACTCTTCCATGGTTTCGATCACCGTGAGCAGCGGCGGGGGCCCGTAAAACCCGGTAAAGGCATGGTCCGCCGCATCGACGATCTTCGCCCCGTTGCGCACCGACTCGACGATCCTGCCGATGTCGTTCCCGTCGGTGTTGTGGCCGTGGTAGTGGATGATGAGCTCCGGGTACCTGTCCCGGATGGCCCGCACCAGGTCCCCGATTCGCTTGGATGTCCCGAGGCCGCCGTGATTCTTGATGCACAGGAGGATGTCCGGGCCTGTCACGTCGAGGATTTCCCCAACTTTCCCCACGTAGTATTCGTCGGTGTGCTCGGGCCCGGTAGAGAAGCAGATGGACGGCTCCAGAATGCATCCCGACGCCTGCACTTCCTCGAACACCGCCCGCATGTTCGGAATGTAGTTGAGAAAATCGAACACCCGCCAGACGTGGACGTAACGGGCAAAGGTCCGCACCGTCAGGCGGACCACGTTTTCCGGGTAGGGACGGTAGCCGAAGAGGTTGATTCCCCGGCAGAGTGTCTGGAACATGGTGTCGGGCATGCGCTCGCTCAGCACCTGGAGCTTCTCCAGGGGGTTGATCTGCTTGCGCAGCATGTCCACGTGGACGGAGGCCCCGCCCGTGATCTCGAGGGACAGGTAGCCCGCGTCATTGCGCGGCCGGCTCACGAGGAGCTGGGTATGGGGCATGATTCGGTTCTTGAAGTCCGACTGGGACTGGTCCCGCTCGGTATTGGTCAGATAGTACCCCTCGGCCTGCCGGATTTTGTCCAGCACGAACTTTACCCCTCGTTCCCGGAGGTCTTTCGGGGTAATCCGTTCGTCGAGCAGGTTCTGGGAAATATTTGTCAGCATGGTTCCTCCCTGTCTCCCTTTCCCGGGCGGCCGTTCCGGTTGCCGCAGCCGGAACCGGGATACTCAGTATGCGTAAGGGTTGATCTTGCGGGCATGGATTTCCGCGATCAGTTCCGCCAGTTTCGCCACCTCGCGCTCAGGCTCCGGGTATTCGAAAATCTCCGGGTGCGTCTCCAGGTAACTCGTATCGAACCGCCCCGCCTGGAAGTCGGGCTCGTCGCAGATGGCCAGGTAAAAGGGGATCGTGGTCTTGGGTCCCACGATGAGGAATCCCTGAAGGGCCCTTTTCAGCCGCTGGATCGCCTGTTCCCAGTTCAGCCCCCGGACGGTCATTTTGACCATCATCGAGTCGTATTCCGTGGGGATCTTGAA
>PHBD01000061.1 GCA_002841865.1 Deltaproteobacteria bacterium HGW-Deltaproteobacteria-19 | reverse complement strand
CCGGAAATGCAGCCGGCGGAAGCAGACAGACCAAGCCGCTTCTGCGTCATGGCATTCGGAAAGCTTGGAGGCCGCGAACTCAACTACAGCTCGGATATCGATCTCCTGGGAGTTATGGATGATGGAGGAGAAAAGAATTTTTTCACCCATGTCATGGAGTCCCTGAGGGCAGACCTCTCCGAGCACACGGAGGAGGGCTATGTATATCGGGTGGACCTGCGGTTGAGGCCTTTCGGGAGTTCCGGTGAGCTGGTTCCCTCCTTGTCCAGTCTGATCGGCTATTACCGAGAACAGGCATCCCTATGGGAGATTCAGGCATTGCTCAAGATCCGGCCCATCGCGGGGAACAAAGCGCTTGGCTACCGTTTCCTGGATGCCATCCGTCCCTTGCTCCTGACGGGGCGTGAGCGTGGACCGGTTGTGAATTCCATCCAGAAGATGCGCTGCCGGGCAATCACGGCCGCTCAAAAACAGGGCGCTCCGACGGATGTCAAAAGGGGAACCGGCGGTCTCCGTGATGTGGAGTTCCTGGTTCAAGGACTGCAGCTCATCCATGCGCCGGAAAACCCTGTGCTCCTGGAAGGAAACACCCTGGCAGCACTCGGCCTCCTGAGAGAAGCCCGGATTCTCGAGCCCGGTCTTGTGGAACAGTTGCAGCAGGATTACCTGTTCCTGCGCCGGGTGGAGCATTATCTGCAAATCCTGGACGACCGCCAGATCCATGCTCTCCCCCGGGAACCCGAAGAGATGACGGCCCTCGCAAAAAGAGTCCTGGGCGTGGAGAGTGGTCCGGAGCGGTTCATGGCAGAACTGGCCGACTGTCTTGCAAGGGTGAGAAGCGCTTATAATGAGGAATTGATTTGAGGAGTTGATTTCACACTGATTGTTCATTCACGGGCGGTGGGTTGCCGGTACCCCTTTGTATGGACTTCATGAAAGTATCATGGTCCAGTGCAGTGAGCGGCAAATGAAAATGTTGGGATGAAAATGATAATGGGGCTTGACAAAGAGTCAAAATGGGATAATCTACTTTACACTCCGCACAACGTCGTTCGGAAAAATTTCACATATTTCAAAGAAGAGATTACGACACAGACGTCTTACTTCCTAAAGGAAGAAGACGTTTTTATTTTGGCGCATCTCCCGGGACAGTTTCTCGAGTCTGCGAACAAGAGTGCGTCAGATGAGAGGTTTGATTGAGGCATGAGGCGAAAACAGGAGTTCACGCTAGCTTTGTTTTACTGCCGGAATATCCCGGGAAGCACGGAGAAGGAGAGACAATCCCTGGAAAAGGAATACGGCGGAGCGCTTCGTCTTTTCCCCCTTCCCTGCAGCGGCAGAATGGAACCGCTCCATCTGATGAAGTCCCTCGAGGAGTTCGCCGATGCGGCTTACCTGATCACCTGTCCTGAAGGAGGTTGCAGGTATTCCGAGGGCAATACCAGGGCATCGAAGAGGGTGGCCAGGGCAGGTCTGATCCTGGCGGACATCGGCCTGGAGAAGGAGCGGATCGGAATCATAGCAAATACCCTGGGGAATCCCAGGCCTCTCGCCGCGCTTGCGAAAGAGATCATGGAAAAGGCGGCGCGGCTCGGGCCTTCACCGGTATTTCATCCGGGGGTTCGTGGGAAAAAGGCGAGGGTTCGGAAGAGCCGGGATGCCGGCCCCATCAGGCAGGCGCTGAATGCACCCCTTGATGGGCTGAGATGAAACGCTAGAAAGGCACCAACGGAGTAGAGATGATCACTGCAGAACAAAAGCCTATGGAAGAGATCAGGGAGTCGATTGCTCCCTTTAAACGGGTTCTCGTGCTGGGATGCAATTCCTGTGTGGCCGAATGCGCGGCAGGAGGAGAAAAGGAGGCGGGGATGCTCGCGTCGGCTCTCCGATTGGCCGCAAGGATGGGCGGGAAAGATACGCTCATTCATGAAAAAAGTCTCGACCGCCAGTGTGTCAAGGAGTTCGTGATCCAGGTCGATGAGTTCGTGAATGAATATGACGTCATCCTTTCCATGGCCTGTGGTGCGGGTGTGCAGGCGGTCGGAGACATGTACCCGGAGATCCCGGTCATTCCGGCATTGAACACAGAATTCCTGGGCGAGACCAGAGACCAGGGTCTTTGGGTGGAAAACTGCCTGGGCTGCGGGGATTGCATGCTGGCTCAGTTCGGCGGCGTTTGCCCCCTGGCCCGATGCTCCAAGCAGCTCCTGAACGGGCCCTGCGGCGGCTCCAGGAACGGGATCTGTGAAATCAGGCCGGACGTGCCGTGCGCCTGGCAGGAGATCATCAACAGGCTGGAGAAATTCGGCGGTTTGGACCGGCTGGAACGGATCGTGCCCCCCAAGAACTGGTCCAGGAAGAATGGGGGAGGACCGAGGAGCATCGTGCGGGAGGATCAGAAGAGGTGAAAGAGATGAGTCGGTTGAAAGCAGTACTCGAAAAAGGCGGTTTTGCGGTCACCGCGGAATGCGGGCCACCGAAGGGCGCGGATCCGGATACGGTGCTTCGAAAAGGCCAACTGTTAAATGGAAAGGTGGATGCGGTCAATGTGACGGACAACCAGACCGCAATCGTCCGGATGTCGAGTCTGGCTGCCTGCACCCTCCTGAAGTCAGCCGGCATGGACCCGGTTCTTCAGGTGGTGGTGAGGGACAGGAACAGGATTGCCCTTCAATCGGACATCCTGGGTGCATCGGCCCTGGGGATCAGGAACGTGCTCTGTCTTTCAGGAGACCATCAGAGCTTCGGAAACCAGCCGCAGGCCATGGGTGTCTTTGACCTGGACTCGATCCAGTTCGTTCAGACGGTCAGGTCCATGAGGGACCAGGGCCTGGTCCTCGGAGGAGACAAACTGAGCAGGGGGCCGGATGTGTTCATCGGCGCGGCCGCGAATCCTTTTGCGGACCCCATGGCGTTCCGGGCCGTCCGGCTCGCCAAGAAGATTGCCGCAGGTGCAGAGTTCATCCAGACACAATGCATCTACAATCTGGAGAGATTCGAAACCTGGATGGGACTGGTCAGAGATCGGGGCCTGCATGAGAAGGCGTTTATCCTGGGCGGGGTGACCCCGCTCAAATCCGCCAAAATGGCCAAGTACATGAGAGACAAGGTCTCGGGCATGGATATCCCGGATCAGGTCATCGAGCGGATGGAAAAGGTTCCTCCCGGAAAACAGAGGGAGGAGGGAATCAGGATTTGTGTGGAGACGGTCGAGAGGCTGAAGGAGATGCCCGGGGTGAAAGGGGTGCACATCATGGCCATCGAGTGGGAAGATGCGGTAGGGGAGATCGTAGAAAAGGCAGGGCTGCTGCCGAGACCGTCATGATGAACATTGAATTGATTGAACCGCGAAGACGCGAAGAGCGCAAGGAAGAACGAGAGAATTTGTTTTTCAGCTGCCGGGAGCAGCTCCGGCAGCTGAAAAAATCTATTCTTGGCGTACTTGGCGTCTTGGCGGTTGAAGCCGAATCCTATTTTGAATCAGTCGGGAAACCGCTATGCAGTCTAAATACGTAATCCATACCAGACCCGTCGCGGCTCGGATGAAGCCCATCACCAAAACAGGCATCATCGCCTGGGAGGAAGGATGCCTGAAATGCGCCGTGTGCGTGAAGAAACGCTGCGTGTACAAGGTTTATGACAGGCGAGGCCTCGACGCCAGACAGATGCTCGACTCCATTGACAATGAATGCATGAATTGCCTGAGGTGTGTTCAGGGGTGTCCAAGGGAGTTGATCCACAAATCCATCAGCCCGGAATTCTCGGAAATGGGCGATGGTTACTGGACCCCGGAGATCATCTCCAAACTCTGGTACCAGGCGGAGACGGGCAAGATCCCGGTGTCGGGCGCAGGCTATCCGGGCCGTTTCAGCGGACCCGGCTTCGATACCATGTGGACGGACATGTCCGAAATCGTCCGACCCACGCGAGACGGCATCCACGGGCGTGAATACATCAGCACAGCCATAGACCTGGGGAAAACCCCTAGTCACCTGGACGCCCGCAGGATGGAGCAGGCGGATCTTCCTTTACTGATCGATATCCCTCTCCCGATCCTGTTGAGGGTTCCCTCCTTCGGCGCATACGGCAGGAATACCCTGAAGGGCTGGGCCATGGCTGCGAAGCATCTCGGAACCTTCCTGGCCCTGGGAAACACGGATTCGCAGGAGGGGTTGAGCGGATACCGGTCCTGGTTGATCCCCCAGTCGAGCGTGGAATCCCTGGAGTCCGGCAAAGGCCGGATGAGAAGCAGGATCATGGAGGCGCCGTGGACACCGGGAATCACGGAAAAGGATGCGCTGTGCAAAACCAAGTCCCTGGTCTCGATCCGTCTGCCCGTGGCTGATGGAGTGGAGGAAAAGGTAACTTCTTTAGCGAGGATGGGCATCCCCATCATACACCTGGCTGCAGGCGAGAATGGAGAGTCCGCAGACCGGACGCCGGTCTTTGTGAAGGACGCGGTCCGCAGGTCCCATCTGGCCCTTCTGGATGCGGGGATGCGGGATGAAGTGACGCTCCTTGCGAGCGGGGGTCTGTCCATGGCGGAGCATGTGGCAAAGACGATCATCTGCGGCGCCGACGGAGTTTTCGTGGACCTGCCCCTTTTGATTTCCCTTGGCTGCAAAATGTGCCGGCGCTGTACCCGGGGGCTGCCCTGCCCGGCGGATATAGAAGGCGCGCCTTCTTCGTGGGTGGCGGGGAGAGCGATCAACATGATGGCGGCATGGCACAATCAACTCCTGGAGATGATGGGCGCAATGGGGATTCGGGATGTCCGCCGATTGCGCGGAGAGACAGGCAGGGCCATGTTTTTCGAGGACCTGGATGAGGCCACTTTCGGCGATCTGGGAAAGGTGGAGGAGGGGTGTGAGCTTGAATAGGGAGTTAAAAAGGAAGAAAGCC
>PHBD01000027.1:40726-63226 GCA_002841865.1 Deltaproteobacteria bacterium HGW-Deltaproteobacteria-19 | reverse complement strand
CGTGATTCCCGGAGGTGAGGACATCGACCCGGTACCCGTACAGATCCTCCACCACCTCCCGGGTGACGCCGAAGCCGGCGGCGGCGTTTTCGCAGTTGGCAATGACGAAATCCACCGATCGCTCGGCCACGAGCTGCGGAAGAAGCTCCCGGACGGCCCGGCGGCCCGGTTTGCCGACGATGTCCCCGATGAACAGGATTCTCATGGCCCGCCGCTACCTTGCGTAATCCGAGACACGTGTCTCCCGGATGACCGTCACCTTGATCTGTCCCGGATAGGTCAGGTCCTTTTCGATTTTCTTTACGATGTCACGGCAGAGCATGACTGCGTCATTGTCGGAGATCTTGTCGTTCTCCACCAGGATGCGGATCTCGCGGCCCGCCTGGATGGCAAAGCACCGGTCCACACCGTTGAAGGAGTTGGCGATGCCCTCCAGTTCCTCGAGGCGCTTGACATAGGTTTCCAGCATCTCCCGCCGGGCGCCGGGGCGTGCCGCCGAGAGGGAATCCGCCACTTGGACCAGAGCCCCCAGCAAGGTCGTCGTCCGGCTGTCATCATGATGCGTCGCAATGGCCTGAACGATGCTTGCCGATTCGCCGAATCTTCGTGCATAATCGGCACCGATGGCGGCATGGGTACCCTCCACCTTGTGATCGATGGCCTTCCCGATATCATGGAGAAGTCCCGCCCTCTTGGCCTCCTTGACGTTCATTTTCAGTTCCGAAGCCATCATGCCCGTCAGATAGGCCACCTCAACGGAGTGCTGAAGGACATTCTGCGAGAAGCTCGTACGGTACTTCAGGCTTCCCAGGAGGGTGATGATTTCGGGATGCAGATCGTGGACCCCTGCATCGAAGGAAACGCGTTCCCCCGTTTCCTGTACCACCTTGTCCACTTCCTGCGTCGCTTTCTTCACGATCTCTTCGATCCGCCCCGGATGGATCCGGCCGTCGGTGATTAGACGCTCCAGGGAGATACGGGCCACCTCGCGACGGATCGGGTCGAAGCTCGATAGAACGACAGCCTCCGGAGTGTCGTCGACGATGAGGTCGATTCCCGTGGCCGCCTCGATGGCCCGGATGTTCCTCCCCTCCCGACCGATGATGCGGCCCTTCATTTCGTCATTGGGGAGATTTACCACGGAGACAGTGCTTTCTGCCACAAAATCACTAGCATAACGCTGCATGGCATACGCCATGATTTCCCGGGAGGCCTTTTCGGCATTCCGCCGCGCCTCTTCCTCAACCTTCCGGATCAGGAGCGCGGCATCCCTTTTGGCTTCCGACTCCATGGCCTGGACGAGTTGCTCCTTGGCCTCCTCCGACGAAATCTCGGCAATCCGCTCAAGTTTCTGCCGCTCTTCCTCGATCATCCGGCTCAGCTTATCCGTCTTCTCCTGGATCTGGTTTTCTTTCGATACCAGCGATTTATCTCTGCTTTCTATTTGACTCTCTTTCTGTGCCAGCGCATCGGAGCGTTTGTCGACATGATCTTCCTTGGCGCGGATTTTCCGCTCCATGGCGTCCAGTTCCTGCCTGCGCTCCTTCACTTCGCGTTCGGACTCGGCCTTTGACTTGACGAGGGTTTCCCGGGCCTGCAGGATCCCTTCCTTTTTTATGGTGTCCGCCTCTTTCTTCGCTTCTTCCACGATTCGGGTGGACAGGCTCTCGGATGCCTTGAGCCGTTTCCTGGAAAGGGCAGCGGTCACTACAAAGCCGATCCCGCCCCCCAGAACAACCGACGCAACGATGATGAATATGGTCATGCCGTTCACGACAACTTCACCTCCTGTATATGAATACTCCGACAATGGAGGACCTTGGGCCTCCCCATCGGGGGCAACGCAAACACATGAAATAGAATGGGAATTTGGAGAAAGCTCCGAATCGGGAGAAGTGACCATCTTCCGTGAGATCAGGGATGGATGCCATCCCTCCCCGGAAAACTGTCGGGAACTACAGGGTGCGGGTAGCCCGGGAGTCTGGAAACCCGGGGTCAAGAGACGGGCCGGCTTGCCGGACGCGGTCTCAGCACGGCAAAGGGGATATCTGTTTCTTCTTTCTAATCAACCTCGTCGATCAGTGAAATCAGTTTTTCCGACCGCTCTTTCAGGCTTATCGAGAAATCCTTGCTGCTTTCTTCAAGTTTCACGTATTCATCCGCTATATTCAGTGCAGCCAGGATGGCGATGTGGAGGGCCGGCATCTTGGGCGACC
Source organism: Deltaproteobacteria bacterium HGW-Deltaproteobacteria-19 (assembly GCA_002841865.1). Lineage (GTDB taxonomy): Bacteria > Desulfobacterota > Syntrophia > Syntrophales > PHBD01 > PHBD01. Next base: position 61,010 of record PHBD01000027.1, on the reverse strand, counting down.
GGATGCCGATCTGCCCGATCCGGTCATTCACCAGCGCGACCACGCGCGTAACGTGATCCTCCCCATCATCGCTGGTAACCGAAAAATCTTGACCCAGTATCTTGATTTGAAATCGGTTTTTCAAATCCTGCCCCTTGAATGACTACTGGCGGGCCGGAATGTCCCGGAGCAGTTCAAGAAGCGAATCCACCTTCGTGCGTATGAAATCCCTCTCTTCCGTGAGCCCCCTGATATGGTTCTGTGCTTCCTCCAAATCCAGCGACTTTTTCTTGAGTAGTTCCTCCAGTTCCCCGTATTGCTTTTTTAACAGCGCGTACTCGCTGATAACAATCCGGATCTTCTTGTCCAGTTCCTCGAAACTGGTCAGTTCCACCGGTCCCCCCTATCCCTCACCAGCCATCGGTTTTCACAGATGGATGGAGTGGTTCGTTTTGGCGGCGAGTATGGCAGCAGCCCCCTGAAAAGTCAAGGCTGACTTTCCCTTTCCAGGGCATAGAACGACCGGAGAAGTTCCAGAAGTTCGGGCTTTTCCGTGAGTCGACCGGCGACGTTCCGGATCTGTGCCCCCCCACGGGCTCCCTTGGTGTACCAGAGTGCATGCTTGCGGAAGGAACGGATCCCGGCCTGCTCTCCCATGGTCGAGATTTCGAGATCCAGGTGACGGACAATGATCCGCATCTTTTCTTCCGGATCCGGAGGATCGGGACACCGCCCTTGCTCGTCACGCGCGACGATTCTCTCGAATATCCAAGGGTTTCCGAGGCATCCCCGACCGATCATGACGGCATCGCACCCCGTCCGGTGCATCATCTTCAGGGCATCGGAGGGACGCCGGATGTCCCCGTTGCCGACAACGGGAACCGTCACTGCTTCCCTGACCCTCGCAATCAGAGCCCAGTCAGCGGAGCCGCCGTATCCCTGAATGGCGGTCCGGGGATGGACCGTGATGCCGTCGACTCCACAAGCCTCTGCAATTCCTGCGATTTCCACCGCGTTGATGGACTGGCTGTTCCAGCCGGCACGGATCTTCACCGTCAGGGGCAGCGGCGTCGCCTTCCGAACTTCCCCGAGGATTGCCGCCACACGCGCCGGGTCCTTCATCAGGGCCGCCCCGGACCCGGTCTTGACAACCTTCTTTACGGGGCACCCCAGGTTGATGTCCACCAGATCCGCACCCGCCTCCGTCACAATCAGGGCCGCCCGGGCCATGACCTGCGGATCGGAACCGAAGATCTGAACCCCCAGCGGCCGGTCCTCTGCCGAGGAGTCGAGATAACGCAGCGTCTTCCGGGTTGCCCGGATCAGGCCGTTGGCGCTCACCATTTCCGTGAAGGCCATCCCGCAGCCGCAGGAACGGGCAACCAGCCGGAAGGGCAGGTTCGTAACCCCGGCCATCGGGGCCATCCACACCCGGCTGCCCACGGCCAGGGACCCGATTTTCAGGGGGCCCGGCATGATCATGAAGTGCATGGGCCGAGAAATCCGGACCGGACAAGCCGTTCCGCCTCCCCGAGGTCATCCGGCGTATTGATGCCCATCACCTCCGGCGGAAAGGCAGCCACAAGCGCTCGGACCCGCAGTCCCTTGCGGCGGGCGATCTCCACGATATCCGTCAGATAATACTCCTTCTGGGCGTTCTCATTCCGTATTTCCCCGACTGCCTCCGCCAGGAAATCTCCCCCGGCGCAGTATATCCCCGCGTTGATCTCCCGGACCCGCTTTTCCTCCTCGCTGGCGTCCCGGGCCTCCACGATGCGCAGAACCTCGCCGTCTTCCTCTTTGACAACCCGCCCGTAACTGCCGGGATCGCCCAGTACGGTCGTCAGGACCGTCACTGCGGCGCCGCTCTTCCGGTGCTCCAGGAGAAGCGCCTCCAGAGTCTCCGGGGTCAACAGGGGGACGTCGCCACAAAGGATCAGGATCGGTCCTTTCCACTCCCGGAATTCTTCCCGGGCAATCCGGACGGCGTGGCCGGTCCCGAGCTGTTCCCGTTGCTCCACGAAAGACAGGTCCCCTCCCCGAACGCTTTCCCGGACGCGGTCCGCCTGGTGTCCGACGATGATCACCGTCCTTACCGCCCCAACCCGCCTGGCCACGTCAACGACATAGGACAGAAGCGGCCGGCCGCAGAGGGAATGAAGCACCTTGGCCAGATCCGATTTCATCCGTGTTCCCTTCCCCGCCGCCAGGATGAGGCAAAGCAGCTCATCCTGTCCCTTTTCCCGCTCTATCATATCTTCTCCATTTATCACGGACCGCCTCCCCAATCACTGGTCCGCCGGTCCAGTTCCGGGGGAAACTGGGCCATGACTTCCCGCACGGCCCGCTCCCCGGCTTCCTCAACAGTGAACATTACCGGACCGACGGATAACGTGTCCCGCTTTTTCGGAATCCGTCCCATCCGGGCAAGGAGAAATCCTCCCAGCGTTTCGTAATCGCCCTCCGGGAATTCAACCGGCAGGACAGTCCGGATCCGCTCAATGCTGATCCGGGCGTTGAACAGATACCTGCCGTCCCCGAGCCGCTTGAACAGTTTCTCGCCGGCATCGTACTCATCGTGGATCTCTCCCACGACCTCCTCCAGAATGTCCTCCAGGGTGATGACACCGACGGCTCCGCCGTATTCATCCACCACGACGGCCATCCGCTCCCCCCGGGTCTTCATCTCCAGGAGCAGGTCTTTCGCCGGCATCGTGTCCGGCACATAAAACACTTCCGCTTTCAGGCAGGTGCCGACGGATCCGGCAGGTTCCCCCGGACGGCTCCGGTCCGGCTGTACACAGGCCAGCAGGTCGAACGTATCGAGAATCCCAATGATGTTCAGGACCTGGTCGCGATAAACGGGGATCCGGAGAAAGCCCTGCTCCGTAACCAGCCGGGCGGCGTCCTCCACCGTCGCCGTTACCGGAACGGCCGTCATGGCCGACAGGGGCACCATGATTTCACCGGGGTGGTCTCGGAAAAATCGAACACCCGCCGTACCATGTCTTTTTCGGAACGGAGAATGTCCGTGTCCCCCTCGGAATCGCTGCTGATCAGGGAAACCAGGGCGTCCCGCGTTATGTACGGGGAATAGGTCAGGTCCTTCTTCCCCGTCAGGGAAAGAACCACACGCAGCGTCACCCGGGAGACGACGAAGACAAGGGGCGCCAGAATCCAGGATACCCCCAGGAAGAACCGGGACAGGCGTTCCGCTGCCCCCTCGGGACGGGCCTGGCAGACGCTCTTGGGAATGATCTCCCCGAAGATAAGGAGGACCGGAATCATGATGCCCACGGCCAGCCATTCCCCATGAAAGGGACCGAGAAGGGATATGAAAAACAGGGTAGCGCCGGTACTCGCCGTGATCTCGCAGAGGTTCGTCCCGATGGGGGCCATGGACAGGAAAAGGTGCGGCTTTTCACGCAGTTTCACTGCCATCACGGCGGCCTTGGAACCCCTTCGCGCCCGCTGGCGGAGTCGATGGATGTCCGACGACACCAGTGCGATTTCCCCGCCGGAGAATAACCCCTGCAGGAGTACGCAGGCCAGAATGATCGCCAGAATGAGTATCTGCTCAAACGACATGGTCTTCCGCCCTGTTCTGTGTTTCCCTGGTGACCCAGATGCTTAGGATCCGTGCCGGTCCCACCTTCACTACGAGGAAGCGGTAACCACCGAAGGAAACCGCCTCCCCCCGCTGGGGGAGTTTTCCGAAGAGATGCAGCACGAAACCACCCGCCGTCTCGAATTCCTCAGGGGACAGAGACAGGCCGAGAAGTTCGTTCAGGTCCTCCGTCTCCATACGGCCCGAGACAACCCAGACATTCTCCCCCACCTTCTCCCAGAGATCCTTCCGGATCCCGCCGTGCTCATCGTAGACATCGCGGAACAGTTGCTCCAGGATATCCTCCAGGGTGATAAGCCCGGACACACCGCCGTATTCGTCCACCACCACAGCGGTTTGCAGGCGCCGCTTCTGAAATTCCCTCAGCAGCCTTCCCGCCGTCTTGCATTCGGGCACGAAATAAACCTTCCGCAGGTAACTCTCGATGGTGAAGGCCTTCTCCACCCCCTCGGGAATCTTCAGGAGATCCGCCGCCAGGAGCAGCCCCCGGATATCGTCCCGGTCCCGCCCGTAAATGGGAATCCGCGAGTGCCGCGCCCGAATCACCTCCCGCTTCATTTCCTCGATGCGCATGGAGGAGGGAAGGCAGAATATATCCACCCGGGGCACCATCAGTTCCGAGACCGGCCGATCCTCCATCTCGAATACCCCGTGGATGAGGGTCCGCTGCGTCTCCTCCAATGCTCCCTCCTGGCGGCCGGCATCGATCATGGTCTTGAATTCGTCTTCCGTCGGGGCGGTGCGGCGCGTGGATTCCCGGCCGGCAAACCGGATGACAACCCCCCGGGATACAGCCTCCAGCAGCCACACAAACGGGCGAACGAGGCCCGATATAAAGGACAGGAGAGGAGACAGCAGGGAAGAAAAGCGGATGGGATCCGTCATGCCCAGGGTTTTCGGCACGGCCTCACAGAAGATCAGGAGGATCGGGATCGTCACGGCGATGGACAGCCACCCCATCTCCGCCCCCAGCAGACTGACGAAAATGGATGTAACCAGGACGGAGACTCCGATGTTGACCGACTCGTTGCTGAAAATGACTGTCACGAGGAGTCGGCGACGGTCCACGAGAAGCCCCTGAACGGAACGGAGAAAGGGGACACGGTCCTGGGCCATCTTGTGGAGATGCAGGGGAGTCAGGGAAAAAAGGGCCGCCTCGGAACAGGACAGGAGTGCCGAGAGAAAGAAAAGGAGCGCGATGAGGCCCAGCTCGATGACGATCAGATTTTCCAAGGTTTCTCTTTCCATGCCGGAAACCGGCGGTAATCGTGGCAAAGAAATGTAGCAGATTCGGACACGAAAGGACAAACGGATTTCCCTCCGGGCCGATAAAGGGATTTGTTTGACGGACCGCCGTTTTTTCGGTAAGGGATCAATTCTATCCTGCGGATTCGGTCCCTCGGGGATCCGCCGTCCGTTCGATGTCATCCGTTGTGTCCCAAGGGAGGAAAGACATGTCCAGCGTTCTTTTGATCGGAAATGGCGCGCGGGAGCACGCCATGGCCGAAACCCTCGTCCGGTCGGCCACCCGCCCCCGGCTTTATGCCTTCATGAAAGCGAACAATCCCGGTATCTCCTCCCTCTCACAGGACATCCTTCTGGGAAGCTATAAAGACCTGAAAGCCATCACCGACTTTGCCCGGTCCGCCAAGGTCGATTTCGCCCTCGTCGGGCCGGAGGGCCCGCTCAACGAAGGGGTTGTGGACGCCCTGCGGGAGGCCGGCATTCCGGCCGTTGGACCGACGAAAGACCTGGCACGGCTTGAGACGTCCAAGTCCTTTACCCGGAATCTGGTTGAAAAGTACGGCATCCCCGGAAACCCCCGGTACCGGGTCTTCACGTCCCCGGAGGGCCTGGAGCATTTCCTGGCCGAGCTGGACGAAATCGTGATCAAGCCCGACGGCCTCACAGGAGGCAAAGGCGTCCTGGTTCAGGGAGACCATTTCCAGACCCGTGAAGAGGCTCTTGCCTATTGCAGGCAGATCCTGGAGGCGCACAACTCGATGATCGTCGAGGAAAAGCTGGAGGGCGAGGAATTTTCCCTGCAGTGCTTCTGCGACGGGAAGACTGTTGTCGCGACGCCGGCCGTGCAGGACCACAAGCGGCGCTTCGTCGACGATCGGGGGCCCAACACGGGCGGCATGGGCTCTTACTCTTGTGAAGATCACCTGCTGCCGTTCCTGACGGAACAGGACGTGGCGGACGGCCTGGCGATCACCCGGCAGGTCGCGGAGGCGATCTCCCGGGAGACGGGATCCCTGTACAAGGGCATCATGTACGGCGGCTTCATCGTCACGAAAAGCGGCGTGAAGCTCCTTGAATACAACGCCCGGCTTGGGGATCCGGAGGCCATGAACATCCTCCCCCTCATGAAATCGGACTTTGTGGAACTGTGCCGGGCCATCATCGACGGAACCCTGGACCGGTTCCCCATCTGCTTCGAGCAAAAGGCAACTGTGTGCAAGTATATCGTCCCGAAAGGGTACGGCCTCCCGAAGAACCACCCCGACGCATCCTCCACCGCCGCCAGGATCACCGTGGGCGATGCAGGAGCCGCCCGTCTTTATTATTCCTCCGTGGATCAGCGGCCTGACGGCCTCTACATGAGCACATCCAGGGCCATCGGAGTCGTCGGGATTGCCGCAACCCTGGCCGGTGCGGAAGCCGTGGCGGAGTGCGCCGCGAATGCCGTCAAGGGTCCCGTGGACCATCGGCCGGACATCGGCACAGCAACCCTCATCGGCCGCCGCATCAACCACATGAAACGGGTCCGGGGACAGTAGTCCCCTTCATTTTCAGGGAAAGAAACCCAGGAGAATCCTCATGACAGCCAACGTGATCAAAAGAGCCCTCATCAGCGTGACCGACAAAGGGGGCATTGTTGAATTCGCAAAAGGACTCGCCGCCACGGGCGTGGAGATCCTTTCCACCGGCGGCACCGCCGCCCAGCTCCGCAAGAGCGGATTGACCGTGGTGGATGTATCCGACTACACCGGCTTTCCGGAAATGATGGACGGGCGGCTCAAAACCCTTCATCCCAAAATCCACGGCGGCCTCCTGGCCCTCCGGGACAATCCCGGTCATGTCGCTGCGGCCCGGGAGCACGGGATCGACCTGATCGACATGGTCGTCATCAACCTCTACCGGTTCGAGGACACCGTGGCCAAACCCGGCTGCACCCTCGAGGAGGCCGTCGAGAACATCGACATCGGCGGCCCCACGATGCTCCGGGCGGCAGCCAAGAACTGGCGATTCGTCACCGTCGTCACGGACCCCGCGGACTACGCCCTGATCCTGAAGGAACTGAAGGAGACCGGCGGCAGGATCTCCGAGGCCACGAACTACCGCCTGGCCCTGAAGACCTTCCAGCTCACGGCCCGGTATGACGCCGCGATTTCGAACTACCTCGGCAGGGTCCTCCCGGAGGGCGAACCGAAGGAGTTCCCGGACACCTATACCGTCCAGTTCCAGCTGGCCCAGGGTCTCCGGTACGGCGAGAATCCCCACCAGAAGGCCGCCTTCTACCGGGAGCCGGCGGCGGCGTTTCCCGCCGTGGCGACTTCCCGCCAGATCCAGGGCAAGGAGCTCTCCTACAACAACATCATGGACGCCGACGCAGCCTGGCAGATGGTCTCCGATTTCGACCGGCCGGCGGCGATCGTCATCAAGCACGCCAATCCCTGCGGGGCCGCCACATCCGGAGGGGACCTCGTGGAGGCCTACCTTAAGGCCCTGAAAACGGATCCCGCCTCGGCCTACGGGGGCATCGTGGCCCTGAACCGCCCGGTGGACCCGAAGACCGCGGAGGAGCTGGCGAAGATTTTCCTGGAAGTGATCATCGCACCGGGGTTCGACCCCAAGGCCCTGGAGATCCTCCAGCCCAAGAAAAATGTCCGTCTTCTGGAGATCCCGGCATCCGCCGGAGTGGGCTCCCCCGGCTTCGACTTCCGACGGGTTGTGGGGGGGCTTCTCCTGCAGGAACGGGACACCGACGCCTTCGACCTCCGGCAGGCAAAGGTCGTCACGAAGCGCGCCCCCACGGAGGAGGAGTACCAGGCCCTGGACTTCGCCTGGAGGGTGGTGAAGCACGTCAAGTCGAACGCCATCGTCCTGGCGACGAAGGACCAGCTCGTGGGGGTCGGCGCCGGGCAGATGAGCCGGGTGGACTCCGTCAAGATCGCCCGGATGAAGGCTCTCCTGCCGACAAAGGGAACCGTTCTCGGCTCGGACGCCTTCTTCCCGTTCCGCGACGGGGTGGACATGGCGGCGGAGGCGGGCGTCACCGCCATCGTCCAGCCAGGCGGATCGGTACGGGACGAGGAGACCATCCAGGCGGCAAACGAGCACGGCATGGCCATGATCTTCACAGGCCGACGGCATTTCAAGCACTGAAAGACGAATCGCATTTTGCTCTCCGGGGGATCCGTTGTTCCCCCCGGGGGTCTCCGACAGAACCTTCCATGCCACGACCAGGGAGCGGCGGGCAGACACCCGCCGCCCCGGCAGCCTCCTTTTCCCGGGCAATCCGCCCCCCTCGGAGGTGAATCATGATCCGGACAACCAGCCCCAGCTACAGCATCCTCCTCCGCCTGGAGATCCCGAACCGTCCCGGCATGCTGGCCCGCGTCCTCGCGGCCATCGGCCGGGCCGGGGGAAACATCGGCTCGGTGGACATTGCCGGTTTCCGTGACGACGCAATCATCCGGGATGTCGTCGTGAACGCCGCGGACACGGAGATGCTGGACCGGGTCACGACAGCCGTTCGGAAAGTCCGCGAGATCCGCCTTCTCCATGTGACGGACCGGACGTTCATGCTCCACGCGGGGGGAAAAATCGAAATCACGGGCAGACTGCCCCTGAAAACGAGAGCGGATCTGAGCATGGCCTACACGCCCGGGGTAGCCCGCGTGTCGATGGCCATCCACGAGGAGCCCGACCGGGTCTTTGACCTGACGATGAAGAAAAACATGGTGGCCATCGTGACCGATGGGACCGCGGTGCTCGGCCTCGGCGATATCGGTCCCCGGGCAGCCCTGCCGGTAATGGAGGGGAAGGCTTTGCTCTTCAAGGAGTTCGGGGGGGTGAATGCTTTCCCGATCTGCCTGGACACGAAGGATCCGGAGGAAATCGTCCAGGCTGTGAAATGGATCGCCCCGGGATTCGGCGGCGTGAACCTGGAGGACATCTCGGCACCCCGCTGCTTCGAGATTGAGGATCGCCTCGGGAAAGAGCTGGACATCCCCGTCTTTCACGACGACCAGCACGGCACGGCAGTGGTCATCCTGGCGGGCCTCACCAACGCCCTGAAGATCGTCGGGAAGCGCCTGGCGAACATCCGGATCGTCGTCAACGGCCTCGGCGCCGCCGGCATCGCAACCACAAGGCTGCTCCTGGCGGCCGGGGCAAAGAATATCGTCGGCTGCGACCGCGCCGGGGCCCTGTACCTGGGCCGGAAAGAAAACATGAACCCGGTCAAGGAGGAGATCGCAGCCCTCACCAACCCGGAGCAGCGGAAAGGAAGCCTGAGGCACGTGCTGGAAGGGGCCGACGTATTCATCGGCGTTTCCCAGGGAAACATTCTCCCGCCGTCGGCGATGAAGAGGATGGGACCCGACCCGGTCGTCTTCGCCCTGGCCAATCCGGTGCCGGAGGTGGCGCCGGAGGCAATCCACAAGTACGCCCGGATCATCGCCACCGGCCGGTCGGACTATCCGAACCAGGTCAACAACGTCCTCTGCTTCCCCGGGCTCTTCCGGGGAGTCCTCGACTCCCGGGCCCGTTCCATCAGCCGGGAGATGCTCCTGGCGGCAGCGGATGCCATTGCCGGTTCCGTCGCCCCGCGGGAGTTGAGCGAAGATCACATCATCCCCGGCGTCTTCAACCGGAAGGTCCAGGAAGAGGTTGCGAAAGCCGTCACCGCAGCGGCCGTGCGGGCCGGTTCCGCCCGCCCGACTGAGTTCTTCCTGGCCCTGTAACTCAGAACAGGTGCTCGAAGAGTTCCCGGAGGTGGCCGACGGGGTGGATCTCCAGGTCCCCTCGGGGACGCTTTCGGGTCTCCCGGGTCTTCGGCAGGATGCACCGCTTGAACCCCATCCGGGCGGCCTCCCGGATCCGTACGTCCGCCTGGGCGATTCCCCGGATCTCCCCGGTGAGGCCGACCTCCCCGAAAACAACCGTCCCGGCCTCCACCGGACGGTCCAGGAAGCTGGAGGCGAGGGCGGAAACAATCCCCAGGTCCACTGCCGGCTCCACCACCCGAAGCCCGCCCGTGACGTTGACAAAGATATCCGAGTTTCCCAGATGGATCCCCCCGATCTTGTCGAGGACGGCTACGAGGAGGGACACCCGGTTCTGATCCACGCCGATAGCCGTCCGCCGGGGCATGCCGAAGGAAGTGGGGCTGACAAGAGCCTGGATCTCCACCAGGATGGGCCTCGTCCCCTCGACGCTGGGCACGACGGCCGACCCGGCGGCCCCCACCGGGCGCTCCGCCAGGAAGACCTCCGAAGGGTTGTCCACCTCCGCGAGGCCGTTGTCCCGCATCTCGAAGACACCGATCTCGTTGGTCGGCCCGAACCGGTTCTTGATGCTGCGGATAATCCGGTAGGCGTAGTTGGAATCCCCCTCGAAGTAGAGCACCGTGTCGACCATGTGTTCCAGGACCCGGGGTCCCGCGATGGAGCCGTCCTTCGTCACATGTCCGATCAGGAACAGCGGGATGCCCGTCTTCTTCGACAGGAGGATGAGCCGCTCCGAGGCCTCCCGGACCTGGCCGACGCTCCCCGGCGCCGACGACAGGACCGGCGAGTAGACCGTCTGGATGGAATCGACGACGACCGCCGCCGGGTGGACTTCCTGGATGTGCCGGAGGATGTTGTCCAGGCCGATTTCCACCAGGACCAGCAGGTTCGCCGAGACGGCCCCCACCCGCTTTCCCCGCAGGCGAATCTGGCGGGCCGACTCTTCGCCGGTGACGTAGAGGACCCGGCTGCCCCGGGCAGCGATCTTCTCCAGGACCTGGAGAAGGAGCGTGGATTTCCCGATCCCCGGATCCCCTCCTACGAGGACCGCCGACCCGGCCACCAGGCCGCCTCCCAGGACACGGTCCATCTCCGCAATCCCCGTCGACAGGCGCTCGCTGTCCTCCGCCTCGATGGCGTCGAGCGGCTGGGGAGTGCTGTCGTAGGCCGCATCCCGGCCCGTTCCCGGCTGCGTATCCCGGATCTCCTCTTCCACAAAGGTGTTCCAGCCGTTGCAGGAAGGGCACTTCCCTAGCCACTTGGGCGAGGAATGACCGCAGTTCTGGCAGAAGAACGCGCACCGGATTTTTTTCACGTCACCTCCCGGATCTCCAGGATCCTGTCCACGTTGAACGTCCGTTTCTCGTCCCGCATCAGGCAGTGGGCCTGCAGACCCAGGAAGGGGCGCCCGCTGAAACTCATCTCTCCCACGAAGAGGGGGAGGATCGTCCGCCGGGACTTTTCGTCCTTCGCCTTCAGGTAGACGATCTCCAGCTTTCTCCTCTCCCGGACAGCCTCCTCCAGGATCGCGATCCTCTCCTCCCGGGGACTCTTCCTGGCCGCCTGGCCGTACTGGAACCGGGTGAGAAAGTTGACCACCTGCCAGTCCATGAGGATGTGGCTCCGCCGGACGGGCTTTCGGAGGACGAGGCCGTCGATATCGGTGCACCGCGAGAGGGCGACGTACATCTGGCCGTGGGCGAAGGTGCCCCGCCCCACGTCGATGACGGCCTTCCGGAACGTCTTCCCCTGGCTTTTGTGAATCGTCACGGCGAAGGCGAGCCTTACCGGGTACTGCATGAAGGAACCTACCGCCTCGGAGGCGATCTCCCCATCCTGAAGGAAAAACCGGAAGATCTCCCAAGTGTACGGTGCGATCTCCACCTTCTTCCCGTTGTCCAGATGGGCCAGAAGGAGCGGCGGTCCATCCTCCTCTTGCGTCACCCCCTTCAGCTTTCCGATGGTGCCGTTGATCCAGCGCCCCGACGAGTCGTTGTTGAGGAGCATGATCTGGGCGCCCTTTTTCAGCTTCAAGACCGGCGAGGTCGGGAGGTAGTGGTCCTCGAAATCCCCGTCGACGGCGGCGACGGCCGTCCAGGGGTCCCCCGGCAGCCGGGCCAGTTGCTCCTCGTTGATCCGGTCTGCCAGGTCGTTGGTGCTGGTCAGGTGGATGTAGAAGCTCCGGGGGGGCGCCTCGAATGCCGGATCGACGCGGCGGTTGAGGAGCGCCAGGTCCTCGTCCGAAATGGAGCGGTTGCGGATGGCATTCAGGAGCCGGATGAACTCCGGATCCTTCTGTCGGTAGACCGTCTCCAACTCGACGAAGGCCAGATCGAAGTCCTCGAAGGCCCTGGCACTGAAGAAGAACGGCGTCGCATAATGGGACCGGAAGATCTCCCGCTCCCGGCTCGTCACCACAGGCGGCAACTGGTAGAGATCTCCGATGAAGATCATCTGGACCCCGCCGAAAGGCCGGTCCGCCGCCGGCCCGTTCAGGCGGAGAAAGCGGTCTATGCAGTCCAGGAGGTCCGCCCGGACCATGGAGACCTCGTCGATGATGATGATTTTCAGCCTGTGGTAGAGGTCTGCCTTTTCCCCCTTCACGCGGCGACGGATGGCTGAGGGGGTGATGTCGGGCTTGAAGCCGAAGAAGGAGTGGATCGTCTGTCCGCCGGCGGTCACGGCGGCGACGCCCGTGGGGGCCAGGACGACGACGGGCCTGGCGGAGTGCTCGCGGAAATAGCGGAGAAGGGTGGATTTTCCTGTGCCGGCGCGGCCCGTGATAAACACGTTCCGGTCCGTCCGTTCCATCAGTTCCAGAGCCAGCAGGAACTGGGGGTTCAGGTCTACCTCACCGCCCTGATCCGCGGCGCCGCCTTCGGATTTCTTCCGCTTCATCGCCTACCGATCACTCGGAATACCGGATCACAACGCCGTTCTTATAGATTCCCATGGGTTTTCTTTCAAGCCCGAAGTGTCCTTCCCCCGCACTCATTACTCCTTTCCCCGTCGCTCCCGGATCGTTTCCCCCAACGGCCCCTCCGACCCAGTAATCTGAAAATCCACAAGAAAATCAAGCGTCTTCATCAATAAAAGGGCTTGCACAATCCATCCAATCTTGTTATAGAATTCCGCTCGTCAGAAAAACAGAGAGGTATCTGCTATGCACAATCCCAATTTCAGTTCCGGACCCTGCAGCAAGCGGCCCGCATGGAGTCTGGACGTCCTGAAGGACGCACCGGTAGGCCGCTCCCACCGCTCCGCCCTGGGGAAGGACAAACTGGCGAAAGCCATCAAGGAAACGAAGAGCATCCTGGGCATCCCGGACGATTACCTCGTGGGGATCATGCCCGGCTCCGATACGGGCGCCTTCGAGGCGGCCATGTGGAGCATTCTGGGCTCCCGGCCCGTCACCGTCCTCGTCTGGGAGAGCTTCTCCGACGGCTGGGCCACGGACATCCAGAAGCAGCTCAAACTCAACCCGACGATCCTGAAGGCCGACTACGGCGAGCTTCCGGACCTGTCAGCCATCGACTGGAACAGTGACGTGATCTTTGTCGCCAACGGCACCACGAGCGGCGTCAAGGTCCCGAACTGGGACTGGATCCCGGCGGACCGTACGGGGTTGACCCTCTGTGATGCAACGAGCGCCGCCTTCGCCATGCCCATCGACTGGTCGAAGACGGATGTCCTGACCTTCTCCTGGCAAAAATGCCTCGGCGGCGAGGCGGCCCACGGCATGCTGGTCCTCGGACCCCGGGCCGTCGCACGGATCGAGTCCTACGACCCGCTCTGGCCCCTCCCGAAGATCTTCCGCATGAAGAAGGGCGGGAAAGTCAATGTCTCCATCTTTGACGGAGACACGATCAACACGCCGTCCATGCTGTGCGTGGAAGACTATCTGGACGCCCTGCAGTGGGCCGGATCCATCGGCCTTCAGGGGCTGATTTCCCGGAGCCAGGCGAACCTGAAGGTCGTGGAGGACTGGGTGGAGAAGAACGACTGGGTCGACTTCCTCGCCGCCCGGAAGGAGGTCCGCTCGAACACCTCCGTCTGCCTGTCCGTCGTCCACGAGAAGGTCAAGGCCCTGCCCAAGGACGCCCGGGCGAAGTTCCTCAAGGATGTCGCCAGCGAACTGGGCAAGAAGAAAATTGCTTACGACATCAATTCCTACAAGGACGCTCCTCCGGGGTTCCGCTTCTGGTGCGGGCCCACGGTGGAACCTGCCGACATCGCAGCGGCACTGGCGGAACTGGAAAAGGCCTTCCACCAGAAAGTGGCCGCCCTGTAGGAAGGGCCCCATCGAAAAGAACAAGGAGAACCACCCCATGAAGAAAGTATTGATCAGCGACACCCTGTCCACGCAGGGAATCGAGATCCTGAAGAATACGGCCGGCATCGAAGTGGACGTCATGACCAACCTCACGCCGGACGAACTGAAGGGAGTCATCAAGGAATACGACGGCCTCGTGATCCGGAGCGCCACGAAGGTAACGAAGGAAATCATCGCTGCGGCGGACAACCTCAAGGTCGTCGGCCGCGCCGGCATCGGCCTGGACAACGTGGACATCCCCGAGGCAAGCAAGCGGGGCATCGTCGTCATGAACACCCCCGGGGGAAACACGATCACCACCGGCGAGCATGCCATTTCCCTGATGCTCTCGCTGGCTCGGGACATTCCCCAGGCCACAGCCTCCATGAAGAACGGCAAGTGGGAGAAGAGCAAGTTCATGGGAGCCGAGGTTTACAACAAGACCCTCGGCATCGTCGGCATCGGCCGCGTGGGCAGCATCGTCGCCGACCGGGCCCAAGGACTGCGGATGCGCGTCATCGCCTACGATCCGTTCATCTCCCCCGAGGCGGCGGAAAAGCTGGGCATCACCCTCGCTTCCTTCGACGATCTCCTGAAGAACGCGGACTTCATATCCGTCCACACTCCCATGACGAAGGAAACCCGGGGCATCATCAACGCCGCAGCCTTCGCCAAAATGAAAAAGGGCGTGTTCATCATCAACTGCGCCCGGGGCGGCATCATCAGTGAAAAAGACCTTCTGGATGCCCTCAACTCCGGCCAGGTGGCGGGGGCGGCCCTGGACGTCTTCGAAGAGGAGCCGACGAAGAACAAAGAGCTGGTCGGCCACGCCAACGTCATCTGCACACCTCACCTGGGGGCCTCCACAGATGAGGCGCAGATCAACGTGGCCATCGCCGTTGCCGAGCAGGTGGCGGATTACCTCACCAAGGGCGAGATTCGCAATGCCGTGAACTTCCCCTCGGTGAGCGGCGAACTGCTCAACATCATCCAGCCTTACCTGGAGCTGGTGGAAAAGCTGGGGCAGTTCCAGGCCCAGCTCGTCTCCGGCGGCATCAAGGAGGTGCTGGTGGAGTACAGCGGCGAGATCCTCAACTACAACGTGGCACCACTCATCAATTCGCTCATGAAAGGGCTCCTCACGCCCATCCTCAAAGAGAATGTCAATTACATCAACGCCCCCGTCGTGGCCAAGGAACGGGGCATCAAGGTGGTGGAATCGAAAAGCAGCGAGGTTCAGGCCTATACGAGCATGATTTCCGTGACGGTCAAGACCCAGAACGAAACGAGCTATACCGCGGGTGCCCTTTTCGGCCGGCAGGACCCCCGGATCGTCCGGATCAACAAGTTCACCATGGACGCCATCCCCGAGGGCCACATGCTGGTGGTCTACAACAACGACCGGCCCGGCGTGATCGGCAACATCGGCACGACCATGGGGAAAAATAAAGTCAACATCGCCCGGCTGCACCTGAGCCTGAACCGCGAGCAAGCGGAGACCGGCCAGGCCCTGGTTGTCCTGACCACGGACACGATGGTCACAGCAGATATCCTCAAAAAACTCAGGGAACTACCTCATGTCATCTCGGTAACCCAGGTGGAGATGTAGGGAACCGAAGCGGAAAGGAAAGCGGATCATGGCGAATGTCGTTGTCGTAGGAACCCAGTGGGGCGATGAAGGCAAGGGAAAAGTGGTGGACATCTATGCCGAGGACGCCGATGTCATCGCGCGTTTTCAGGGTGGAAACAACGCCGGCCACACCCTCGTGGTGAAAGGCGAGCAGACCATCCTTCACCTGATCCCCTCGGGAATTCTCCACGACCAGAAGACCTGCATCATCGGCAACGGGGTCGTGGTGGACCCGAAGGTTCTCCTGAGCGAGATCGAGGCCCTCCAGAGCCGCGGGATTTTCCCGCCAAACACCACCCTCTGCGTAAGCGAAAAGGCCCACGTCATCATGCCGTACCATTGCCGGCTCGACATGGCCCGGGAGGCCAGCAAGGCGGGGAAGAAGATCGGCACGACCGGCCGGGGCATCGGCCCGGCCTATGAGGATAAAGTGGCCCGTACGGGAATTCGCATGGGGGACCTCCTGGACAAAGAAGTGTTCCGGGAAAAACTGACGGCCAATGTGGCGGAGAAGAATTTCCTCCTGACGAAACTCTTCGGTGAGGAGCCCGTCTCGGAGCAGGCGATTTTCGACGAATACCGGGCGTATGCCGAGGCACTGAAGCCCTATGTCGCCGACACGTCCACGCTGCTGGACCGGGAGATCCACAAGGGCAAGAAGATCCTCTTCGAGGGAGCCCAGGGAGCCCATCTGGACGTGGATCACGGCACATATCCCTTCGTCACGTCGTCAAACACCGTGTCATCCAACGCCTGTTCCGGAACCGGCGTGGGACCCGGCGCCGTGGATGCCGTCGTGGGGATCTGCAAGGCCTACACGACCCGGGTCGGCAGCGGCCCCTTTCTCACGGAACTGACCTGCGAGATCGGCGAGCGGATTCAGCAGGAGGGGCAGGAGTTCGGGGCCACGACGGGGCGCAAGCGACGCTGCGGGTGGCTCGACATGGTCCTCGTCCGCCAGTCCGTGCGGGTCTCCGGGATCACCGGCCTGGCCGTGACGAAGCTGGACGTCCTGACGGGGATTGAAAAGCTGAAGATCTGCGTCGGTTATCGAACGGAAGAAGGAATTTTCTTCAGTAACGCCGTCCCGGCGAACCCGCGGGTTCTCACCCGCTGCGAGGCCGTTTACGAAGAGATGGACGGATGGACGGAAGACATCCGGAACGCCCGGGAGATTCAGGATCTTCCGAAGAACGCCCGGAAATACCTGGAGCAGATCGAGGCGCTTTCGGACACCAAGCTCGTCCTCGTGTCCGTTGGGGCGGGCCGGAACGAGACCATCATCCTGAAAAATCCATTCCTCAACGCCTGAGATTTCTTGACAGGGCGCTTCCCCCCTGTTAAGAGGGCTCGCCTTGCTGTAATCGACAGCACGGGACGTTAGCTCAGTAGGTAGAGCAGCGGACTTTTAATCCGTTGGTCGTCGGTTCGATCCCGATACGTCCCACCAGATAATTCAGGGGGTTACGAGTCGTAGAGAGGCTCTTGACCCCCTGTTTTTTTGTGGTTGTGATAAAATTGTGATAACCGGCTTTCTCAAGGTATCCATCACCTCAATCCTTGCTCTGAGGCTTTCCGGGTTGTGATGGGCATACCGTTTGATCATCTCCGTGCTCTTCCACCTTCCCAGCTTCTGGACCGCAAAGAGATCAACCCCGTTTTGAACCAGCCGGGTGGCAAATGTGTGTCTCAGGTCATGAAACCGGAGCTTTTGAATCTTCGCGTTTCGTATAGCAATCTTGAAGGATCTGATCAGATTACAGCAGTCGATTCGCGTAAAATTTTTCGAATAGAAAACATGATCTGTCTTATCTGACCGTACCCTCAACCTTTCCTGCAGCACCCCCAGCGCCGTCGCATTCAGCGGGAGTGTGTCCACCGACCGGTTCTTCTGTTCCAGGAGGGTGACCGTCCTTCTCTGAAAATCCACCTGTGACCATTTCAGGTCCAGAATCTCGCCCTGCCGGAATCCTGTGTGAATGGCGAAGATGATGATCTCCTGGAGCCACTTGGGAGATGCCGCCAAAAGCTTCTCTTCCTCCTCCAAGGTCAGCCACCGTTCGATGATGTTGTTGACCCGTTCCTTCCGGACCCTCATGACGGGGTTGTCATTGACCCATTGCCATTCCTTCATGGCGAGATTGAAGGCGTGACCCATCAGAATGAGCTCGTAATTGATGGTCCTGGGAGAGACTCCCTCTTCCCTTCGCTTCGTCTTGTAGTCCGCAATCATCTTGGGCTGGATCTCGGTCAGGATCATCTTGCCAAAAGCCCGCCGGAGATGTTTCTCCAAGACCTTGTCCCGCTGGTATGAGCGGGGAGCCTTGTTGACCGCCGAGTGCTCCTTCATGTACCGGTCCATCAGATCATTGAAGGTCCGGTCCTCACCCTCCAGGTGCTCGAACCACTTTCCTTCCGCTACTTCCCCTTTTATCTTGTCAAAGATCCTTTGAGCTTGCTTCCGGTCTGTGGTCTCCGTGGATTTTCGAACCTGGCGACCGTCGACCGAGAAGCTCATCCACCAGACCGTACCTCGCTTGAAGAGTCCCATCGCTTACCTCCTGGAACCCCTGATCTGGTCTGGTTTCCCGTGGGATGGAGTATATCCCTCGCCTCTCTCCTGGTCAATCGCCTTTCGCACCATCCGGTCAATTCGGGAATCCGACAGGTTGGTCTTTCTGGTCTTGACCTTGATGGTCTCCTTGACGCCGGCGCCCCGCTGATTCTCCAGCCACCGTTCGATTTCATCTCGCCGGAAGCGGATCAGTCGACCTATCCTATAATAAGGTAGCCCACCCTTCGACACCCTGACGTACAGGGTCTTGGGTTTCATGTTCAGTCTTTGCGCCAGTTCCGCGAGGGTCAGGAATTCCTGGTCGCCTGTCTTGCGTGTTTCCTCCATTCTGTTCTCTCCCAGTATTTCCGGGGTTCGGGAGAGTAATTGATGAGAATAATGATGATGTTCCCGTTGGTCGGGAGGTAACTGGGGTAAAACCGAATCCCATGGTAAGGGTTCACTGCACCTGTCGAGATCCGACAGGACCTACCGCGTTATTCACATCCTTACGTGTTCGTGCCTTGCGCCTTCCCTCCTTTCATTTTCTTGAGTGCTTGCCGCTTCTCCAATTCTTTTCGTTGGTGATAGTTTTCTCTGTGATATCGATTGAAAGCTTCCCTGTCTGTGTCCCTCTTGATCCGCTGGAATTGCACCGACTGACACTTTGCGGAACAGAACTTCCTCGCATGGCCGGTCGTTTGGACAATGAAGCGATCACATTCAACATTCCCGCAGAAATGAAGATGATCCAGCGGGAGCCCCTGCAGGAGATCCAAAAAGGCGGGAATCGCATCGACGGTACTCCTGAAGAAATGGATTGTGCCGCCCTCGACACTGCAACGAACCGGCATGAATTCACCCGGGAATTTTATCTTCAAGTTCACGTCTTTACTTATGAATCCGTATTGTTCCAATCCTTCAAAGCCTGGAGGCGCTATTGTAGGACCTGATGTTGCCTTCCAGTATTTCAGCTCTTTTTTGAAATCCTCCCAGATCCCTCTTGTCAGCAATTCGTGGATGTAAAGCAATCCTTTGGCAATCAACTCGGGGGCCGGTGGATCCGGGTTCCAGTCCAGATCATGCGGGTCAATCCTTCCCCGCCAGAGATTCTCCCACACGATAGTTCTCAGCCTCTCCATTTCGCCAGGATTACCGGCTAAAGCGCCATGGGACCATTGCCTGTCCAAGAATTCGATAGACAAGACGGATAGGCGTTCCAGCTTGTCTTTAATGTCGTCCGTCAGTTTCATTCTTTATAATTTGGCTTTTGTCTCAAATTCCCAACAAACAAGAAATTGGATAATCCTCGCATATCCACGATCTGTCAGGCATTGCATTTCGGGATGGCCTGCTTATCTTGGACGTGACAAAGCAAATTATAGGTCCGGAAAGGGGGGATGTCAAGGCAGAACATGACGGATTCAAAGCGGAATCGAGGTCCGGAAAGGCACGGTCTTTTCCGGGAAAGCCACCCGATCCGGTACCGTCAGAAAGACCGGATTCAAAGACTCACCACATGGTGATCATACGAAAGGAAATGATTGTGGAATGTCAAGTAGTTGAAAGAGAAGCGTTCTCGCGGGGAGAAGGCCATTCTCTCCTTCAGGAAGTAGCGGCTGAAGGTGTCCACGGGATGGAGATCCCGACGGACGCGGAGATGAACTTGGACGAGGAGACGTCCCATGACTCCCCGGGAGTTTTGAACGAGACGGAAGGTGAGAAGGGGGCACAGGCGGAAGCGGTGCCGGCACCCCAGCAGGATGAGGATGTGGTCGCGACCTCTCCCTACCGATTCAGGGGACTGAGGATCGAGATGGTCGCCATCCACGAAATTCATCACTTCACTCTGGTCCCCGACTTCACGGACCTTATGGATGCGGAACGCCCCTCCGTAGTCCTTACCCCGAGAGGTTTCTTCTGCATTGATGGGATGGACATGGTGGAGGGGGCCCTGTCCAAGGGGGTTACCGATGTGGAGTGCGACGTGGAGGAAATTGCTGTTCACTCTGACGCTGAACTCTGCTTGCGTAAAATGGCCAGCCGGTCCCGTACCAGAGGCGGGAAGGTGATCTACACCGAGCAGATTCGAAATACTGCGAATGTATGCGCGCTCCTCCTTGCCACTGAGGGGGATATCCGGTTGCTGGGTCATGGCGGG
>PHBD01000027.1:0-40711 GCA_002841865.1 Deltaproteobacteria bacterium HGW-Deltaproteobacteria-19 | reverse complement strand
AGGACAAGCAGAACAATGCCCGCCAGATCCTGGCCACCCGGCTGGGAAAGGACCGTGACACCATTAACGACCACATTTCCTACGTCGAGCATCTCAGCCATGAGACGATTGAGCGTCTTATTGCTGAGCGCATGCCCAAGGAGTTCTTCGAGACGTTCAATCGACGGGTAAAGAGGCAACTGCTCGCGAGACTCCAGAAGGAGAACGCTGACGCCATCTGCATCACTCAGGAGATCTCCGCGGCGGCTATCAGCTTCATCTCGATTTTTTTTGATAGCAAGAAGGCGGGCAAGAAGTCGGCCCGGAAAGCCCGGCGGGCAAAACAGAATCGGACCGTAGCGGCGCCCCCGGTCGATACGAATGGTGACAACAACGATGATGACACGGATGCCTCTCGGGCTTCAGAAGTCTCCGAGACTACACCCGCACCCGACGACAACAATTCTCTTCCGGCCATCAAGCAGTCGGTCCGGACAGTCGCCCAGAGAATCGAGGCGGTCGTCCAGGAAGAGGTAGATCTCAACGAGATGGTGGAGCGGCTCAGGGATGAGATGGTGGCCCTGCAGGCCCTGCTGACCACCCTGAACACCCTCAGAGGGGAGCAAGGAGGTGAGACCGTGAGATAGACGTGGGGGTTCTCGTCAACTTCCTGGCGGGAATCAATGAGGCGGTAGCGCCGGACAGCGACATTGAGGGTGTACTCCTCAACGTACCGCAGAACGCAGCGAGCGAAATCCTTGTCAGGCATAGCCTGAATTTGATCGAGAAGCTGCGGCCCCGGTACACCATGCTGGACAGCGGAGGGTATCAGGTTCTGCAAAAAGAACTGGCTGGGGTGCTGGTTGATTCCGACTCGGACAAAACGTTGCTTTACGGGCCGGACGGGATCAATCTCCATCCCATCCACGTGATACAAGCAGCCCTCAGGGTCAGACCAGACTTTCTGGTGGCTCTGGACCGCCCCATATCGAAGATTTCCGACAGGTCAAGGCAGCAACACGAATTTATGGAGAAATTGGGGTTCAACATCATGTGGACGGAAGAGACAGCGAAACTACGAAATAAATACTGCCCGGAGATTCAATTGCTGGTCCCGGTTCAGGCCTATGACCTGGAGCAGTTCAGGATTCTGGAGAGATATCTCGCGGACCTGGATTACAGCGGGCTCGCATTGCCGACCCGGAACCTGGACCCACTGGGGGTGTCGTTGTTTCTTATGAAGTTCCGTCAAATGGGGGTTCGACGAGTCCATATCCTCAGTTACTCAAGCTTCACAGGGATTGTGCTCGCGTCGTTCTTCGCCCGACATATTTTCGAGTGGGTTTCCATCGATGCGACGAGCTGGCGCATGAACTCCGACAAGATGATTTATCTGGACCCATGGTCCCTCCGACAATGGCCCGCGAAAGAGGGGACGCCATTCAATGACAGGGTACGGGCGCGGTGTGAATGTCCCTGGTGCCACCATTATACTGCCTTCCAGATCGTGAACACTCCCGAGACGGATAGGCGATATTTTCTTCGGAATCATAATAACTGGGCCATCAACAACCTGTGTCGCCAGGCGTTCCAGCACGCGGGAAGTGTCGCATCGCTGGACCGGTTTCTTCGGAGCAGGATGGAAAGACCGGTCAGGGGCTATGACAAGCTCATACGCGCCCTGTCCGTGGTCGAGAACTTTGGGGATCAGGATTTCAGTATCGTGAAGGGTTTTCTGACAAACTAATCACAGAGGGAGTCCACCTTCTTATAAGGGTGGGCTCCCAATTATAAGAAATGGAGAAAAAATGGTTAAAGGCAGTTTAGAAAACAAAAAGACGAATGCTGCAATAAGTGCCATATATGAATGTTTGAAGGAATTAGATATCAACGTGTCCAATAAGAAGACGTTTGACCATATGCTCAGTTATGAGTTGAAATGCCTTGGTTTCCAGATTCCTGGAACTGCAATTTATGACTACCGCACAGGAAATATTTGCTTAACGAATTCTTATATGAGCCCAGACAGACGTCTTGTGCCCCGTTACTTGAGTCTTCTGAACGAAATGAACTGTGAGGTGTCTACTGGGCATTTTCAGTGGGAGTCTCAGACGGGTACAGTTCAGTATATCACGTCTTTCCCATTAATAGGTGGAAGATTAAATAAGGCGAGATTCAAGAAAGCAATAATAACGATTCTGGCTCTTAATGACTGTGTCATTCCGATTCTCTGCCGAGAATTGCTCTATGAAAATCCTCGGTCCATTATCGAAGAAGCTATGGTTAGCGAGAGTTATTCACAGGAAGAATATTTACCGTGGGTTCCTCTCGATCATGTTCGGGAAATACTTCCAGAGCATTTCACCCAGATTCCATCATACGCTTTCAAGTTTATGAAGAGTGAGATGAGGCCCAATAGTACGACAGGCTTGACCAACATCGGACTGCCAGAGCTTTTGATGGACTGCATGGCATTCGGTAGTCAGGGCAATTCGACAAGAATTGAACTTTGCAGCCATTTCTTTTGTGAACGCAGGAATGTAGAGAAGTTGGATGACATCAGAAATGGCAAGACGATCCTGTTAACCATGAATGACATAAACCAAGACATCCGCGACATGAGTTACCAACTGGGTTTTCGCAGGATCTCTCCGGACTCGGAGATGGCGAAGAAAGCTTATGGCGAGAACGCCGCGATCTTGTCCAATCCCAACGCCTGGTTCGTCCAGATCTACTTGGTGGGAGATGATCATTCCATGACGGAAGAATATTACCGGGAAGGAATCGAATGGTGGCGTAAGCGCCTGTAGGAAATTCAGAAAGATTTAAAAAAAGGGGATCCGGCACGCAAGAGGTCGGTCCCCTTTTTTTGCTCTTTTTCAGGTTCGTGGATGCGTCGGCAGGAAACAGACCCGTCACCGTTCTGCCTATCCGACTAGAACAAATAAACAATTTAAACAGGAGGATAGGCACATGGAAAGACAGCAGAATGTTCAATTCAACATTACCCTGCCCAAGCGATACCGGGACTATCTCCGGACCATCGCAGCAAAGGAAATCCTGGAGGACCCCGGGAAGAACGTCACGGGCGCGTCCATAGCGGCAGGAATCATCATCGAGCACTTGGATCAGTTGATGGAGAAGGAGGAACGGTAAGATGACAAACGTGGATTACGCACTCCGTTACCTGCAGAAAGGATTTTCAACCATTCCCCTCTGGAGCCCGGAGATGGTCAGGAAGAACCCGCCATACGGATATCATGAAGCACTCCAGAAGGAACTGGAGAAGAACGCCAATGAGGAGAATCCCAAACCGAAAGAAAAGGTGCGGGAGATGGTCCTGACACGACAGTGCAAGAAACCCTGCATCTCGGGTTGGACGGAATACCAGAAACGCCTCCCTACCGAAGAAGAGGTGGGGACATGGTTTGGTCAGAATCCTGAACCAAACATCGCCATCATCACCGGAACGGTCTCCAACCTTGTCGTCTTTGACCTGGATTCGGAAGACGCGGTCGCCTACGCGGAAGAAGAGGGAGGATTCCCGGAAACGGTGAAGGTTAAGACGGGAAAGGGTTATCACGTCTACATGAAGCATCCGGGGTTCCCGGTAAAGAACAGCGTCAACAAGGATCTGGCCATTGATATCAGGTCTGACGGGGGATACGTGGTGGCTCCTCCTTCCATTCACGGGTCCGGTCATCAGTACTGGTGGGAAGAGGGACATTCCATCTGGGAGCTTGATCCCGCGCCCTGTGAACCTTGGATGATTCAATACCTCAAGGACGTCAACGAACAGGTTGGGAAGAAGAAAGCTCCCAAGGACGGAGACAATGAGCTGAACCGGGAGATTCCCGACCAGGACAACAAAAAACCCGTCAAGGAGAATTCCACCGGAGAATTTTCAAGGCTCCTACAGGAGGGTTGCCAGGAGGGTGAACGGAATCATGTGACGACCAGCTTCATTGGACACCTCTTCAAGACGGGAATGAAACCGGAAGAGATCTGGGAGACGGTCATAATCTGGAATCAGACCAAGGTGAAACCACCACTGGATCTGGATGAACTGAAAAGGACCTTCGAGTCGGTCAAGTCCCTGGAGGAGAAGAACAGCAATGCAAAGAAACAGGCGAAGGTCAGTATTGAAACCTTTCTGGACAGCTCCGAGAAAGCGACTGCGGAGTACCAGAAGAATTATGTCCGGATCCCTTTCGCCGGTGACAACCTGACCCTCCTGGAAAGTCAGATGAATGGTGGGTTCGTGGGGGGAAGGTTCTACATCTTTGGAGGAATCCCTTCTTCTGGAAAGACCGTCCTCTTGAACAACATCGCCGACAACATCTGTCTTGCCGGTCAACCTGTTCTGTTCTTCAGTTACGACGACGGGAGGTCGGAGATCCGCTACCGCACATTCTCCCGATTCTCGAAGTATCCCATTGATGTGTTCAATACCAGACAGCTGAAGGACCTTCATGGGATCTGTGAGAATCAATCCATCCAAACCATCATGTCCCTGAAATATGTTGTCCAGGAGATGATCCCGGTCGAGAAGTGGTGCGACCTGATTGATCAGATCGTGAAGAAGCACGGAAGGGGTCCGGTCATCATCATCGACTACCTCCGAAAATTGAGGACTGAGAAGGGATCAGGAGATGAGCGCCTGCGGGTGGATGACATTATCGGCAAATTGAACCAGATCGCCAAGAACTACAACATTCCCGTCATCGCCATCTCTGAGCTGGCCAGGGATTCCTACAAATCCGGCCAGAGATTGTCCATGGCGTCCTTCAAGGAATCCGGTTCCATCGAATACGAGGCGTCCTGGCTGGGGATTCTGGGCGCTGTGGAAGAGGATGACGGGGAATACAAACTCAAGGAGAACTGGGACACCATCATCGAACACGACGGGAACATTGACCTGATTGTCTTCAAGGCGAAACGGGGAACAGGGAGCACCGGGAAAGTCCCTCTGAAAGTGGACAAGATCCTGATGACAGTGACGAACCGGGAGGACAGAAATGAAAAGATCCCTCTCCAGTCCTCCAAAAAATCCAGATTCGAATGAATGGAAGGAAACGTCCATGACAGCAATGGAAGCAATGCAGCGGTTTGAAGAGATTCTGAGGGGCTATGAGTCCCTCAAGAATCCAAAATACAAGGAAGCGGACCTGGATACCCTAAAACGGGAATATGAGGAACTTCTCCAGATCCGGGACCATGTCAAAGTGGATCCCCGATATCAGAACCTAGTCAACGGGCTCTCCCAGGTGATCCGTAGACTGGAATTGAATGTCCATGGTGCTCCCGAATCCAACTGGAGAACGGTCTCTGAAAGGGGGGTTAACAAAGCAATTGTCCCCGTCGTCCGGAAAAGGAACCAAGATAAAGAGTCTCCCTTTCAATGGACAGAGGACAAGACCGGTCAGACCTGCGAGATCAACAAGGGACTCTGGGGGTGCAGGAATTTCATGGCCATGGATGTTCTCGGGTACATCCTTCTCCTGAAGGAAGGGAAAGACATCCTGCCCAAAGAGAACGCCCCCCTTTTTGAAAATCTTGAAAGCATATCCAGGCGGGAAAAGGAATTGGACACAGGTAAGGTTCCTAAGCCCTCAAATCCATCCGACGCTGAATCACCGGACATTGAGCGGATCCGGAAGGAAAGGTACTTTATCAAATTCACGGACCGGGATTTCCGGAAGTTCACATCCGTGGATCTCAATTCCAACGAGATCATGAACCTTCTCCTGGAGACATCCCGGGTGGAATTCAAGATTGTATTCCCGGTCCGACTGCTGGAATCGAAGACCGCAAAGGAGAAATCCTACCGAATGAACATGTTCAGCAGACCCTTTGAATTTGGTTATCTCGACAAGGAGATTCGCAGTGACGGGGTGGTGGTGTGCAGGGAATACTACGTTTCCTTCAATACCCTGCTCGGAGAAATGTTAGCCCACAACCTCCTGACGAAGAATTATGATTGGCTGGATCACTCGTTTTATCAGCTCCCCCAGAGCGCCCAGCTTCTGTACCGGAGGTTCCTTCTGAACAACAACTTTCCCAGGATAACGCTCAACCTCCAGACCATTGCGGACAAGATCAACCTGCAGGACAAGAACCGTACAAACCTGGTCCGGACCATCGAAGAGAGCGCACTCCAACCTCTGGTAAAACAGGGGCTCATTGACCGATACGAAAAGAACGATGGTCTGGATGGGATCAAGTTCATCCTTTATCGCACGAGGAAGGTCAAACCCACGGAGGAGATCAGCACTTGAATCGACGAAGATCATCGAGGGGGATGGAGGGTCTGTAAAAGATGGATACAGGGTCTGTAAAAAAAGGATGGAGGGTCTGTAAAAGAAAGATAGAGGGTCTGTAAAACGAAAATTAACCTAAACCATTCATAATGGTGGGGAACTGAAAACAACATGAAATAATAAGATATTATAAGATATATTAATCAGGAACCCCTTCCCTGGCGGGTCGGGTTTCCAGAAGGACCATTTGTTTTTATTTTTTTGTTGTAAGATTTTAATTCTTTCTAGAAGAATTCTTTCAGGATCAAGTCGAATAGATGAGAATGGTCTTAGTCATAAAAAAACAAAAAATAAATGGTCCATATATAGAAGTATTCTCCTGCTACTTCTACATATAAAACAAAATGGTCATATAAAGGAGTGGTTCTTCTTCTGCGTTTGACCAGAGGTTGATTCCGAGATTGACTGGGGTTACTGATTGATGGTTATTTTAGGTGAATACTCCAGTAAAGCAGATGGTTCTGTTCTGTTGAATTTACGGTTGGAGATGGTTATAATCATTCTGGAATAATGGCTGATTTTCCGGGTTCAATGTAATAAGGTTGTTCTTGTAAAATCCCTTCAATTACCTTTCTTTGTACTCGTTTTATATCGAAGAGGAATTTTCAATATTCATGTTTTTAAAAAGCACAATATATGGATCATAACCTGACACCCCTTCCCAAACCTTCTCCAGTCCTCTTGGGAAGGAGATCAGTGGCGGTCGTTATATAGGGGGAGGATTAGTCGGGAACGTGTCCCTGAGAGGGAATGGGGGATTGTGAGTGGTGCTGGTATGGACTAAGAAAGCGCAGGATCCTGCGTCTTCTTGGGCCCTACAGGCAAGCCGGGTGCCGCCGACGTCGTAGACAATGACATAACAAAGAGCAAGTTACTCTCTGATCAATCGTCCAGCGGGCGGGGGGCGCCAATTACTATTTAGCGATTCCATTCTTTTAATGTGCAACCACTCGATCAACTGCTAATATTTTCCCGGTTCCGATATCGATAAGACGAGCACTCATTACGTCGTCTTTTCCGAAAGAACTTGGATAGCGAGTATAGGAAATATCAATTATATTAGTTGCCCCCGTCATTTCACCAATTCTTGTTCTGATTTTATCAGAAACTAATCCCGATTGGCTGAATTTATATTCATCTAGTATTTCTTTCAACCTTAATCGATCTACTATAGAAAATGATTCTATATTACCATATGCTCTTGCTAAACCACTTTCGTATGTGAACTGAGCATTGTTCTTCATTGATTCCGCCCAATCACTTGGAACATTTCTAAAAGAGTTTCTTACTTCACTGACAATTATTGCAACGGCAACCCTGTCATTATTAATTAAGAGTTCGCGAATCTTAACGGCGGTCGGTAATAACTTCCCAACAATTGGAACAAAGTCTAATCTAATTTGTTGCCCGTATCGATTAATCACAATTATTACGTGCTGACCAAGTCCCTTGCTATGAATTATAGATAGTAATTCAAGGGGAGTTGTAATTACTTTACCATCAACCGATTCAATTATATCTCCGTACTTAACCCCAGCAGAGTCTCCAGAATTTCCTTTTTCTACTTCCTGAACAACGAGTTTATAATTTTTTGTCTGCGTCACAATGCCTAACTTTGGAACTTCCAACATATTAGCTTCTAACGGTCGAAGAGAACCAAGTGTTGAACATCCGGAGAGAACCGAGGCAACAAGTATAACGATGATTATTCTTTGCATTGCCCACCCCCTAAAGATATTTTGAGAGGGGGGGAAATTCGGTCTCATCCTTTCCCCACCCAATGACCTTCACAGATCCATCGTCAGCTATCTGTGTCTCTTGGACCAATTGAAAGTCCTTCGCCCGACAGAGGATGGCGTCTTGAAATCTGGAGTATTTCTTTTTCATGGGGGAGACCCCTGTTGTGTATGGTTCGGGAAAGAGCGTGAACGAGATTGAGGGAGATGTCAAGAGTGAGAATATTAGCGAACTATGGAAATGGTCGGATTCATAATGCATAAGTAGTTGTTATTACATGTGACCATCAGAATATAACAGCATTTATTATGTAATTAATCTACTATTAAGAGTTCTTCCAATTGATATCATTACTCAATATTCGTTATTGACTCGACACATTTTCTCTGACTATCATCACACAAAACACAGCAAAAAGGCGATCTGATTAATGTCGGGTTTTTATCAGAGATTGAATACCTATGAAAGAAGAGTATCTTCTGGAATGATCCGATCCAAGGAACAAGATACAGAAAGGGCTAAATAGAGAAGCAAAGTCTGCGGTCTGCTTTTGGGTACTGTGTCATCCGAATTGGATCTTTCCGTTCGCTCCGCTAATTGTCTTGAAAGGGCTGGTATAATCTTGGTTGGAGAATTGATCCAGAAGACACCGGACGAATTAATTCGATTGCGAGGTATGGGTAAGCGATCAGTAGAGAATATTCAGTTTGCGCTTCAGGAGGTAGGGGAGAAGGTACATGTGAAGCTGGACCTTGATACTCAGTTGACAATACCTCCATGGAATAGAGAACGTGCAACAGATGATGTTTTAATTCAAATTATGAGGCTCCAACAAAATAATGGTGGTTTTAAAATTAATAAATATGTGAGTGAGAGACTTGGATTATCTTTTAGTGATCTTCTAAAAACAGAAAAGAGAATTGTTATTAAAGAAGAATGTGACAAAATGGCCATTCTTTCAACAGTGATATTGATCCCGACATTAGAGAAAAAATTCAGCATGGAACGACCATTCATGTCTGATATTATTATGATGCATCGTAAGTGGTTACAAAGATCAATTAAATATAGTACCCCAACGATAGACGGTTTACCCTTTGAAAAGTGGATAGAGGAGAGAATTCAATTAATGCTCGGATAACTGTGTTCTTGGGTTATTAGAACGACCTTTACAGAAAGGAGGAATTAAATGATTACTTTTTTCTTTACCGTTAACAAGTCGTTCCTTAATGAACCCCACCCAATCACAATTCCAAAGAAATTTAACCATGAACTCGAGCAGAATAAATATGTTGAACAATCAGGAAACACACCGATAAAGATTTTAGCTGAAAATAATAAATGTCTTCAGGGGAGAATATACAAAGGAAAATCTGGTTATGGAAAATACTATCAAATTCGGGCTCAGATGGGTTATTCGTCCGACTGTTTCGGTCACCTTAAAATAGGTGATATCGTCCTTGTCTGTATTTCAAATTTAGATGGTATAAAAGTAAAAATCGTTGAAGATATAAAAAATAAGTATGCAAAATTAATCAATGAAAGGTGAACTTGTTTAAAGTGGTTTCCATGTGCTCTATCATAATCTAACAACCTCAAGAATCTTTATGCCAATCCGGTCAACTCCTGCCTTTTTCCATGGACGTACGTCGATTGTAATCTTGACTATTGTTCTGTCATCAAAGATCTTTGCCTTTGTATTAGCATTAATTTGAACTTCGCTTTTTCTTGTAACGGGATTATACATTTCTCCTAGTTTTGTATCTATCCTATTTCCCCTCCACCAAGTATCTAATCTCTTCAAATCCTTCTTATCAATAAAGACAACCGCATCATTTCCTCTCCCACTTCGATTAACCATCCCGTCCAATGTTATGCTCGGCATATCAAACCTCCTTTTTTAAAAAAAACGCACCCCAGTTCGTTTCACACCATCTGATCTGTCCTCCAACCTAGAACAAAATATAAATTAAATCAATTCTTAAGGAGGATGAGACTCATGATGGAAAAGAAGTATGTCCGACCCATAGCAGTCCTGTTGCCGGTCGACCTCTTCACCCAGGTCCAGGAATACACCACGGAACGGAAGATCAGCTTCTCTGCATTCCTGAGAGACGCGATCAAAAGAAAGCTGAGTCAGGACAGGAAAGCACAGGAAAAGAAAGAACACCAATTCGATGGATTCAGTGACATCTAAAAAGGAGAAAATGACCATGAACGAGAACTTAACCAACATGATCCAGGAACAAGAAGAACGCCTGGAAAGTCCCATAGAGACTTTAACCAATAACCAACCGGAGATCCTGTCCTTTGACGATATTGAAATGAATCTGGAGCCGCCGGCGTCATTGAAGGAGACAAGAGACCTGCAGGAATCAAACGTACCTGTGCCTGTGAATGACGAAACCAAGATCATCCAGGTGAATGAAGCACAGTTTGACACAGAAGCGGACCTGATCCAGCACACCCGGGAGGTCTTTCAGAGAACGAACGTAGTCAATGTTCTATCCTACTGGGAGATTGGACACAGTATTAATTCCTTCTATAAGGGGAAGTATGGATCCAAGGAGCTTGACCGGATTGCAGAAGCGACCGGGGTTGGGAGAGACACCCTGGCCAAGATGTGCGGGTTTGCGAAGAAGTACGACCATGAACAGGTCCAGATTTTGATCCAATCCCATTTTCTCATCCCTTGGAATCGCATCGCTCAGAACCTGACCATCCCATCCGAGCGATTCATCGAGACTCTTCAGAAATCTGAGACTCCAGATCAATTTCATAATGGCATAATAAAATTGAAGAACCCGGGCGAGAGGAGGGGAAAGTCAAGACTCCCCAGGAGTGTTGAACCAGAGGTCATTGACATTCAACCCGAGAGAATGGCTCCAGAGGACACAGAAGCGCCCCTGCCTGATGATTATCCAGCAGCTGATGACCAAGATCAAGAGGAGATCAACGAGCAGTACCGGGCCTATGAGAAGGAATTGAAAGACCTCAGGGATGAGATTGCGAGGTTGACCCAAGAGGGGATTAAGAAGGATCAGAGGATAAAAGCTTTGGAGAAGGAATTATCTGACACGAACCGGGATCTGGATCAGCAGTACGATCGAGCTGACAGAGTAGAAAAGAAGATTGATGGGGTCATCGAGATCATCAATGATGGAGGCGGGCTTGTGGATATTATGCGGTGGCTTGAGTCGGATGGTTGATAGGTTGAAAATGAAGACCCGACAAGGAGAGATCCAAGTCGGGTCCTATCTTCCCTAAAATGTATTGGAATTGACAGTCCTATAGACGGCTGGGAAGATCCATGGCATTCAATTGTCTGAAATTTACACCTGTTTGATTTTCCATTCCCTGTATCTGTGTAAATCCTGCTCAACCATCGCCAAACATGCTGCGACCACAAGAGCGTCATCGACCAAACCGATAACGGGAATAAAGTCCGGAATCAGGTCAATGGGACTCAAAACGTATAACAGAGCGGCTGTGATCGCGGCTATCGCCCAAAAAGGAACCTCACGATACGTGCCCTTAAAGTAGTCTTGAATGATCGAGAAGAGAAGCTTTAGGTCTGTAATGAACCTGCCGAGTGGACCACTACTCCTAAATTTATCTTCAATTTCAGCCTGTTTGTCGATCACCTTCTTGATATCGTCTTCGGTGACTTTCTCTGCACCCTTCATCAATTGTTCTTTAGCCTGTTGCTGCGTTACAGTTGTCATCTAAGTCTCCTTTCCGAGTTGGTGTTATTCGGCATTTAAGAAAGAAGATCTTGCCATACAGTGAAACGGGAACCATGACGAACCACCGAGGGATAGCTAACACTCCTGTAGACTATAGTCAACAGAATTAATCCCCCATCTTTGCTAATGATCCTCTCATGGGATCAAGCCTAACCATCGAGGACGCGTTCGGTCAGACCGTCAAGGAACTGCGACGAGTGCACAAGATGTCCCAGGAAACCCTTGCGGAAAAGAGCAACTTGGACCGAAGCTTCATCTCCCTCTTGGAATGCGGAAAGAAACAGCCCAGTCTGGTCACCATCTTTCAATTGGCCAAAGCGCTGAAGGTTTCCCCCTCCAAGATCATCTCCCTCACCGAAGAGAAACAGAAATCCTCCGACCCTTCCTGATCACCTCCTTCCCCCTCTGCACCAAATAAAAAAGGCCTCCGTCAAAATGCATGAGAACATTTCTCAGGAGACCAACTTTTGCAGATCTCGTAGGGCCTGTCCGTCTCTACCGGTCGGGTGGATTCACAGGCAATGTTGTCTACTGGAGGATTATAGAGGGTGCGTGGGGGATGTCAATAAAATTAATTGACGTTCGATCGATTTCGACCATTCTAATTTATTTTTCTGATTATTCATTATTAACGATAATTGTCTTATTATTCCCGCCATTACCAGAGATCTTTACCATACCTAATGTTTCTAGAGCCTTTAATGACGCACCCATTGACCCGGAATTTAGCTGATATCCATATAATTCATTTAATTCCTGCCTTAAATCACCCCATTCAATCTTTCCATTCTCTGTTATGATACGAAACATTCTTGAGGGCAGTGTTGTCTTACTTTCTAACATTCTGATATACGATGATAGGTAAAAAGGACGCTTCTTGGTAGGTTGTGACGCAATTCGTGATTGATCTGATTCAATGTACTTGTAGTATTTCTGTAATTGTTCGGGATTCTGTTTTTCAATCTCTTGAGAGGAGACACGTTCGATTGCATGATAATTATCTTTTCTTTGATCCAGTATCCTCGGTTCAGGATTAATTAATTTGTATTCATCCCCACCATCATTATCCTCCAATACAATGAAGTATAGATTTGTATTCTTGTTCCTTACAACAGGTATATATTCATCTTCAAGGTCTGTCTCCCCTCTTTTACCTACTGTATCAGTCTTTGTTACAGCTTTGGATGATACTTCATGTTGCTTCTTTTCTTCAACTCGAGGAGTAATACATCTATTCAATAACGCACTAATTTCCTTGCGGAATAAGATTATAATTATCAATAAACATACCGGCCACAGTAAGATTGCTATTGATAATATTATTTGTGAATCGCTCATTTTATCCCTCTTACATCATATTAAATCGATGAGACTCTCTTGATAAACTACCGAAACACGTTTAATGGACGCGAATGATAATCTAATTATATGTCGAGTATTTCCCCGGTGTGACCAATTACAATCTCATTAGACTTAATTGACTGCAGGCCCGCTGGGTATTCATCATTCACAAGATAGATATCACCCTGTATTCTATTTGAACCATAATAGGAAACATTAGTACTTCCGTTACTATTCCAAACAACGGGTCGGAAATCGCTTGGTCTATCAAAAAACATTGTGCTCTCATCTGGTAGGTCGTCCCATGAGAGAACTAACAATCTGGGTCCAGACGAAGGCATATGTCCAAATCGTCCAATTTGATATATTTCTCTACTGAATAATGAAAATTGAAAATATGAGTGAACACTCTGATCCCCTTCGATGTAGTCCATAATATTCTCTTGCGCCCAACTCGGTAGCGGTCTATATGCAGGATTAAAATACTTAAGCAATCCTCTCTTCATCTTTAGACAACGCAAATTGATTCTTTCTTGTAACTTTTTAAATTTCTCCCGATAAGTATTTGACTCATTAAACTCCCTTTCGAATGCAATTCTTAATGAGGCTAGACAAATAACATCGAGCAAATCAAAAACGGGTGGATGAAGTGGAAGGAACGTATCTATTGGTATAACAAAAATCCTCGCATACCCACTATCACTGGCGAATTGAAATTGGTAAGCTGCGAGCTTGTAAGCATGCTTTACGCGAAGGCAGGGATAAGCGTTCAATAACTCGTTCGGATCATAAGGCGCAATTGACCAACCCTGATAGTTATTGAAATGCCTATGATAATAGTAATTCAGTATATTTTGTTTTGAAGCATAATGAAGGTCTTTGATCTTCATATTATATTTTCTTTCATACCACTTATCACTCATATGCTTAATTGAATTATAAAAACTATCAGTAATTAAATCGGAATTATCATTGATTTCTCTAGCCACATCTGAACTGATCATGAAAGGTTCTTTATCCTTTGATATACCCTCCATGATGTTACTATAACTCACCATATTTTCTTTCGTCTTCTTGTATGAGAATAAGAAGTGACTATCCGTATCTGAAGAGCGATCAAAAAGTTCGTAATTTTCAGTCATGGTGATGTTATCTTGTATATTATTTTCTGTTTCAAAATGTGGCTACATTCGAGTGACCTGTCTAAATTGCTATTATTAGAATATAGGGAGAAGCAAGATAAGTCAAGAAACGGTGCAATAAGTAATAATGTCGAAATGATACGATTCATGCCACTTGATGTTTTGCGAACTACATAGAATGATGAATGAAGAAATGTTTGTCTAAACGGACTTGGCTACCCATCCACCCTCTCCTTCAACTCCTTCCCCACCTTAAAGAAAGAACCCTTCTTCTCCTTTACGTTTATCTTTCTTTTGGTCTTTGGGCTCCTCCGTCTACAGCTTCCTGCTATCTCTATTTTGGCAACCATACCTTCCAAGATTTCGCATTCTCAGGTAGAGAAAAGCTATGAGATATTTTCTCTCCTGGAGACCTCTCTGTTATTGGGTGATTTTCGCCAACCAACCAAGCTCTTGGATATTCACCTATTGTTTCTATTTCCTTCCCATCTTCAGAGAAAAAAGTAACAAACACCTTAAATCTATAATTACATCTAAAACGTGGCAGAAAAGATTCATAATTTTCCTTAGCCATGTCCACAATAATTCCCCCAGGCTCGTCTGATGGAATTGTGTTAGCTATACAAGGTTTCAGAAACTGCAAATGAACCAAAAGAGATCTTAAAAAACAATCCGCCTTACTTGCACCTCTTTCTCCCTTTTTAAATTCATCAAGATTCTCGTAATCAGATTCTGATATGAATTCGATATTTTCGATTGAAGGTCCATGGAAACAAGCCCTTGAATAAAATGGCTCCCCAATTATTCTGAAATATCCATTGTCCTGAAGCTGAACATCTGAACTTGAATCCGATGAATAGTTTTTGATTGCTTTTTTCATTTTTTCAGGACTTATATAACCTTGAACTGCAAAGCAAATTTTACGCGCTGACGGAGTTCGTTTAAAATACTTGATATTATAAACCTGTTCAGCACTTATGGAAGCGATGATATCGCTTATAACCTCGTAATTCTTTACATTTGTTTTGGATTCAATAAAAATACTGTAAGATTCAATTGCATATTTAAGAGCAAGTGTTTTCGCTGTCTGCTCTGCCTGAATAAGACTTTCATTGTCACCATAAGTGTAACAAGCATCGCCCGTAATCTTATCAAAGCTCCAAGACACAGGTGTAGAAATAAGAAAACATAGTAACATAAAAAAAGAGACATTTCTTCTAATCATGTCACGACCTCCAATCAACCTATTTCCCATTTCTTGGAGTACCAAAATATTTTATTCCGATGGAATATCAATCCAATTCAGATAGATTTACCAATTCTTCTTTTATTGACTTCCCATCCTTATACCATTCTAATGCGAACTGCTTAATATTATTATTACTCGTCGTGATTTTTATGAAACATCCGTATTTGTAAGGGTAATAAGTATTTCTATATTTATCCGTATAAAATATCAACTTGTCATAATCAAATAGACATTTAGTGTTTGTGCTTTTCTTCATTTCTATAATTAATTCATTATATTCATTAACTTTCCTTTTGTGCACAATAATGTCTGGATAAACACAATGTTCTTCTTCATCATAAAATGTTTGACCCTGCCTAGTCATAATATCTATCAATTTCCGTCTATCAGGATGTTCTGCATTTCCATTGTATTCACAGTCAACATTATATTCATCAAATTGTTCTTGAATATAACAAGCTAACCTGTGCGCAATAGTCCTTTCATTTAAATCATTTACTATAAGATGAAAATCTTTCTCATATAGCTTTCTTAAGCTGATCTTTATTTTTTCTTCATAGTAACTTAAGCAGTTAGGTTCCATTAACCCTCTCCTTCAAGTCATTCCCGACCTTAAAGAAAGCAGATCTTTTCTCCTTAATATCAATCGAACTACCTGTCTTTGGATTCCTCCCCCTGTATTCCCCATAATGCCTGACCGTGAACGCCCCAAACCCCATAATCTCGACCCGACCTCCTTGTTTCAGGGTCTCGGTGAATCCGTCAAAGATCAGGTCAATGATGGTGCTGGATTGTTTGTCAGTTAGGTTTTCGCGTTTGGCTAGGGATGCGATGAGGTGTGATATTTTCATAAAATATTCTTCTTTCGTCTATTCATTTTATCTCGATGGAGTGCAACCAGAAAAGTTGATATTATTGCTCTTTAATTAGTAATCATAGATTCCTTTAGTATTATATAATAACCACAGCGTTTCATCCTTTCTGTTCTTCCAACTGGTAATCGCCCATAATTATCAAACATTCCAACAACGGTAAGAGACTGTCCCAGTCGTATATTATCAAATACATTTCTATAATCTTCTTGCGGATAGACAAATATTACATTCCCTTTTGCAACGTCACAGAGAGGTAATGATGCATCAAATAGAATGCAAGAAATAGCACCATCATCTCTGTTACGTTGAATTTCGGAAACTCTTCCATTCACAGAGATACTTTTTTTCATATATTGATTTTCATTCTTTAACTCTTTTGCATTCCAACCCTTTATTCCCATTTCATAGGCAGCTTCATAATCAATCATACAATTACGCATAAGGTCGTCAGCAGCGATGGAGGATTCACTTTTTCTCGAAACATTCTCTTTTTGAGTCGTACTATAATTTCCATCCGCTCTGCCGCTCATTTTTTGCTCTATCTGGTATAAGATACTTCCTTTATCTTTGCCTTGGGAACTCTCTTCTCGATTCATTTCCTTACTGCTTATGAGATAATTAATGACGTTATTCTGCTCAAGTAGTTTGGCGTTTGCACCTAAATATTTTATCTTACCATCTGCCTGCCATATAATATCCATATCTTTCTTCTTTGTATCCAGAAGAAATAGTCCCATTGCTGATGGGCACGAGTGCGGACGACATCCCGAAAAGACCAATCGCTTGCTACCATCTGGGTAAATAATTATTTTATCTGCAGGGCTCGCAACATCTGAATCTGCATTAATCAACATTTCATTATTGCCAGCAACAATTTTGAATCTATTATTCACCCATTCTTGCCAATCAAATTTATAACAACTATTAACTTTAAGTGTTACCCATGGATTATAAGTCTTAATACAAGCTTCCTCAGCTAATTGATTAATATCATTGCTATCACTTACTACCTTCCATTTGTTTTGATCAATATAATGTTTTTCCTGCACAGGATCCCCAGGTAAGGATAACGGTTGCTGTCGGAAAGTGTTTGAGCAGTAACCAAAAATTATAGCAATGACTGTTAACATTATGACAATAATAAATAATTTATGCAGGGGTTTATACGGAGTAGTGCTTTTCTTCGTGCCTATTCTTATTTCATTGTCCTGCATACTTACAGAAAAAAACTGTTGAAATGTTTCATTGGAAACCTTTGAGATAGGTGGTGGGACAGATAATGAGTTGAATTGCTCTATGTCAATAGTACGTTTCCATTGTTTCATTCCTTCACACCAAACAAGTGTTGTGCGTCCTGAAGGAAGCTTTTGCAGAATGGCCCTCAGGTCATCCTCGGTGACCGGTCCTTGTGGTTCTCCTTTAGAATCATAAAACCATTTACTAGACATTTATTTACGGTTCCAGCTAGAGAAGTATGGCCTCAATAGTTATGGTGATTTATCATATTAAACATGGTCCATTATAAAATCATGAATCACATTCCATTTCATAATTGTGGCCACATCATTGACGGTAGATCGCAGTGCAAGTGCAGCTACATTTGGAAGACAATACGCTAGACGACATCCACATGTACGAATACCGTTTGACCAACGAACAGAGACTACTGATAACCCATATTCGAGGCACATATCCCTAGAATATAAGGACGGTTTCGTTTCAGGTGCTGGTGAACCTGATCCTTGCGCAGTCATAGGAAACCAAAGAATGGTGTTTGGAACCACATTAAAGAAACGAATCAATTCAGTAATGTCAGGATACTGTTTCTTTGACTTAGATTTTAAACCAGGAGGGTCTATTAATAAGAGATCAGGCGCTCTCCCTAGGAAGTCAGCTATTGATGCAGAGCTATCATAGATAGTTACATCTTGATTATCGTACGAAATTCTTAATTCTTTAACTACTCTTGAAGAAATATCCCAAAGTTGAGCCTTAAAGTGTTTGGCTCTTGATATACACAATTTCTGAATAAATAGTGAAGAACCTGGATATTCTGAATCTATCAAGTCATCTTTAGTGTCCCATAATGAACGCCAGTAATTGATATGTTTATTGTAACATTTACTAGCAAATCTCTTGAATGTACCGATTCCGTTCCTCCATTCTCCTTCGGGCTTGAGAGGATTAAATGCGTAACCTGCAAATGTATCCGCATACTCAAAGGAGCCATTTAGCAAACTGATGATTGAGTCAGCAGCAGCCAATAAAGCAGTGTGTTTTACCACATCACCTTGATTGCCAGCTTTTTCATTGTGGTCATAAGTTTTCATTTTTATTAAAGCAAACTATCCATTAGATAATTATTTCAGGGCAGTCTATACCCTTTCTTATTCATGCATTCATTAAACATTTCTTCAGAACGTGTTTCAGCTTCCCTCAGCTTTTTTTTGTATTTAATTCGTGAAAATAGCATTGGACGTGTAGCTAGTGGAATTAAATTTGTTTGTTGTTTGTGCAGATAGTCTTCAGCGATTTCTCTACAGTCTTGACAGTCTTCAGTAAGTTGTTCTTCATTCATCCCTTCTTTAATATAATTACAATTCATTTCAGCATTACTTAAGCTTACTGATAATAAAAATATCCATAAACAAACACTTGTTAATATTGTTTTTTTAGTAACCATCGAATTATTCATGTATTTACCTTCCATTATACAATTATCGTAAAAAAGATTGAGATTAGAATTTTGGGGCGTGTATCGACAGCTAGTAAAACACTAACAGTTTCAGGAAAGTACAAAAACACTAAATATATAAATATTAAATGTCAAGAAAATTTCTTTTTGAAAGGAGAACAACCATGCTCAACCAATGCGTACTGACCGGAAACCTGGGAGACGACCCCGTGTCCCACTACACCCCAGAAGGCACAGCGGTTGCAACGTTCAGTCTTGCCTTCAACACGTCCCACAAGAAGAAGGCTCCCAACTGGATCAAGGTGACCTGTTTCCAGAAACTCGCGGAAGTGGCCTCCCAGTATCTCCACAAGGGAGCCCGGGTGGGGATTGTCGGAACCCTGGACCAGCACAAATGGACCGGAGACGACGGAAATACCCGGAGCACCTTCCAGATCATCGCCAGCACCGTGGAGTTCATCAAGACAGACGGTCGGGGATTCAAGGAAGGTGAGAACAACGACGAGGTTCCCTTCTGATCATCTACTGAGAAAGGAGGGGTCATGGGGAAGATCACGATCGAGATCATCATCAGGATTGCGGAGATTGTCACCAATGTCCTGGTCCTTTTGAAAGACACCTTCAAGGAAGGAGAAAAGAAATGACAGCACAAGAGGCAGCAGCAAAGAGAAGTGAGAAATCCCAGGCACTGAAAGTCTGGCAGGTGGACGAGACCTGGTTCTATGTCGAGTCCGACGAAGGGAAGGTCTGCTACAAGGTGTTCTTCGGGGATGCGGGAGAGTCCTGCACCTGCGCGGATTTTGCCAACCGGTACAAGACCGACAATTCTTTCAAGTGCAAGCACATCCTCGCGGTCATGAACAGCATTCCAAAGGGAGAGGTTCTGCAGGCATTGTTCCTGGAAAGACGGAAACCTAAGCTGGACGAAAGATTCATCGTCACCATCGACCAGAAGGATTTTGTGGTCTACTCCGGTCTCCTGGATATGGCGCACCAGAAAAATATGCACCGGATGGAGACGGAGCTGATCCAGTTTCCCTCGAAGGAGAACGATCACACAGCGATTTGCAAAGCAGTCGCCCAGACCATGAACGGTGGAGTGTTCTCGGACATTGGAGACGCCAATCCAACGAACTGCAATTCCAAGGTGGCAAGACATCTGATCCGGATGGCATCAACCAGAGCGAAGGCAAGATGTCTCCGAGACCTTACGAACATTGGGATGACTGCACTGGAGGAACTGGGAGACCTGACGGAAGTGATTGGAGCCAAGGAAGAGAAGGTCAGCACCGAACCGGTTCAGAAGGACAACATCAAACGATTTCCCGGAAGACCCAGAAAACAAGAATCCGCAAACCAGAAGGAAGAAAAATCTTCTCCCATTCAGGAATCCTCTCAGTCACAGCAGGAATCACAACCTCCTGTTACCCAGGACAAACCGGTTGAGAAATCTCCTGCCCGAAAATCCGGCGACAACGGGAATGGCAAATCCAAAGTTCCCGGAATGTCGGAAGCACAGAAGAACGCCATCTTCAATCTCTCCCGCCGGCGTGGGATCTCTGTCGAAGAACTGGAGAAGATGGTCCAGGAGACCTATTTGGTGTCCCTGGAGAACCTGACAGGGGAAGACGCCAAGACCTTTATCCGCCAACTCCAGCAGTCCGCGTAACCCTTCACCGCAAGACAATCCCCTTCATTCCATCATTCAGAACGATTCATTCCAGAGGGTCCGGTTCATCTCAAACCCTTTCCCATCCAGAGATTCCCAATGGGTCTTCTCTCGCACAGGCAGGGGGAATCACGGGATACCGGACCTTCCTTTATCTTTATATGACGGGGACATTTCGGGGATTGGTGTCCCTGTCCGGAATACGCAGGATCCTGCGCTTTTGATCATATCAGGAGGAAACCATGGGATTACAGGAACTGAGAGGAGTTCCCCATTTGTCGGCATCATCCATCAACGACTATATCGACTGCGGGCTCCTCTACAAATTCGGACGGATCTTGAAATTGAAACCGGAATTCAGAAGCGACGCCATGGAATTCGGGTCTGCCATCCATCTCGTCCTGGCGGAGTATTACCAGATGAAGATGATTGGAGAGGAGCTGTCGGCAAAGGACCTGCACGACCTCTTTGAAAAGCACTGGAGGAATCTCGCAGAGGGGAATGGGGAGATCCAGTACCAGGAAGGAAAATCCTTCGAGACCCTGATGCTGGAAGGGAAAGAACTGCTCACCACTTTTTATCACAAGCTCCCGAGAGACAACCGCTACCAGGTGACCGCTATCGAAGAACCATTCTCCTTCAAATTGTCGGATATCCAGATCCCCATCATTGGAGCCATGGACATGATTGAAGAGGACGACTCCGGAACCGTCATCATCACGGACTTCAAGACGTCGGGTAGAGCGTATTCCCGTGACGAGGTGGACAGGAACTTTCAGCTGACCCTCTACCAGATGGCGGCAAGACACAACGGATATGGAGACAGGGAGATCCTCCTTCGCTTTGACTGTCTCATCAAGACCAGGACCCCCAAGTTCGAGCAGTATTACACGACCCG
Organism: Deltaproteobacteria bacterium HGW-Deltaproteobacteria-19; assembly: GCA_002841865.1. Lineage (GTDB taxonomy): Bacteria > Desulfobacterota > Syntrophia > Syntrophales > PHBD01 > PHBD01. The sequence continues at coordinate 19,060 of PHBD01000027.1, read as the reverse complement.
AAGCGAGATTGATGAACGACGGGCGGTCAGGAAGATCCACGAGGTCTGGAAGGGAATCTCCAAGGGTATATTCATACCCAACGACAGTGCGGGAAACTGGAAGTGCAAGGGGTGCTCTTTCAAGAAACCCTGTGACGAGTGGTTTGAACAGGAGGGGGAATCATGACCTATGAAACCCTGCAGGAGGCGCAAGCATACTTGACCCAGGAGAGGAACGGGGAAAGCCGGAGACTGATTGACCTGGAACATCTCCGGTCCAAGCACAACACGACCGAGATCCTCTCCTTTCTCAAGGACTACCGGAAGGAGAAGGAGAGAGCGCTACGCAACATGATTCTGATTGATAAGACCCATCGGAAAGTAGACCAACTGGTGGCTTCCATCTTCCGGATCTACATGGCCATCAAAACCCTTGAGGATGGTGAGGTCATTCACGTTCACCGCGTAGATCCAGTCAGCGATGGAAAGGAGGTGAGAAAGATTGTCGGAACTAAATCCAGAACAGGTCAAAGCAGCAAACTTTCAAAAAGGGATAGCAGCGGTCATAGCCGTGCCGGGGTCGGGCAAGACGAGGACCATGATGGAGAGGATAGGACTCCTGGTGACGAGACACGGTGTATCGCCTGAGCAGATATTGGGACTGACCTTTACGAGAAATGCAGCAGAGGAAATGAGACAGCGACTGGTTCCGGTCCTGGGCGAGAAAGCATCACGGGTAACACTCTCGACAATTCATTCCTGGTGTCACTACGTCTTGAGAAGCGAAGGAAAGGTTTTCCAGATCCTCCAGGGTAAGGAGCAAATTGTTTTCCTCCGGGACATCATGAAACATATGCGCCTGAAGGATATATCCCTGGGAATGGTCTTGGGTGAGATCAGTCTGGCCAAGAACAATCTCATCTCCGTGGAGGAATTCAAAATCCTCTACGAGGGAGACCGGACCATGCTGAAGGTAGCTGAGATCTACGAGAGGTACGACCGGGAAAAGGAGAAGAAATACCTCCTGGATTTTGATGACCTCTTGCTGGATACCTTTCGCCTCTTGTCCGACCAGTCCCATGTCCGGGACAAATACGCGGAGAGGTACACCCATCTTCTGGTTGATGAATACCAGGACACGAATCCGGTCCAGCTGGAGATATTGAAGACCCTGATAGACGGACTGATACAGGTCAACGGAAACGATTCCAGCTTCTGGGTCTGTGGAGACGACTGGCAGAGCATCTATGCCTTCACGGGAGCCTCTGTCGGGAACATCCTTCACTTCCAGAGGATCTTCGAGGGATCCAGGATCTTCATTCTCAATTTGAATTACCGCAGCACCCCGCAGATCCTGAACGCCTGTCAGAACCTGATCCGTCACAACAAGCGAAAGATTGAAAAGACCCTGGTGACCAACAACGAAGACGGAGATGACGTCATTGTCCTGGAAGCATCATCCGAAGAAGGAGAAGCGCTCAACCTGGTCAACGAGATCCATGAACTGGTCAATCATGGATACGAGCACCTGGACATAGCGGTCCTGTATCGGGCAAACTTTCAATCCCGGGTCGTGGAGGAGGTCTTCTCCCAGCACAAGGTTCCCTATCACATCCAGAACGGATTGAATTTTTACACCCGGCCGGAAGTGAGGCATTTGCTGGAATACCTGCGGGTCATATCCAATCCGGATTCCGAAACAGGGGATGAATCTCTTCTCAACATTCTGAATGTCCCCAACCGGTACATCTCCCGAAAATTGTCAAAAGAACTGGAGGAGTTTTCCAGCAAGCGGGGAATCCATCTCTACCAGGGATTGAAGGAGATGGGGATAGACCTTCCCTACGTCCGGAAGAATGTCAGGGAACTGGTCGCTTTCCTGGATCCCCTGATGGATTACGCTGCAAACCTGACCCCTGCAGAAGTGATCGGGATCATCCGGAACACGTTGGATTACGATCGCTGGATCACGGACGAGGACATTCCCGCCATTGACGATGTGAAGATTCAGAACCTGAACCAGTTCCAGCTTTCGGCGACACGGTATTCAACCATCCAGTCCTTCCTGGAATACACGGAGACCTTTCAGGACGAACAGGTGAACGACAAGGAGGGAGTCGCACTCATGACCATCCACAAGGCGAAGGGTCTTGAGTTCCCCGTGGTCTTTGTCATTGGACTCGTCGAAGGGATCACCCCGACCAAGAAGGGGGACATCGAGGAGGAGAGGAGAATTGTCTTCGTGGGAATCTCAAGAGCCATGAATCTCCTATACCTGTCCTATTCCCACACCTACATCGGTCAGTCGGTGAAGAGATCCATCTTCCTGGACGAGATCACCGGGACCAAAGAACCGGAATAGGTCCATTCAACTTTTCAGAGATCCACCTGTAACACCCACCCACAATCGTTATACGCCTCCAGGGAAAGAGATCCTGGTGAAGGTATATCCCAATGGGGGAAGGGTCTAAAACCTTCCCCTTCATCGTTTGAAACCAATTCAATCACGACCATTATTGAAAAGGAGACATGATCATGTCCTTTGAAATCCTGCATTTCCGGGGGTCCGACAAGATCCTGGAAGAGAAGAACATGTCGAGAGACGTCCGCTACACCATGGAATATCTCGACAGCGCTTTGTACGGTTCCTATCACCGACGAGAGATTTTGCGACAAGCCCTTGACGACATGGACTGGAGAACGAACGGAGACCTGAATATTCTGGAGGGGAGGAGATACTTCTACAAGGGATTCAAGAAGCGGGTCGCCATTGACGGAAACTTCTCCTCCTATGAATTCATTCTGGATGGACTGCTCCGGCTCCAGATCGGATTCGACAAGGGAAAGATTGACATGGGGATCCTCCTCCTGACTGCACAGAGAAGCGAGAAGAGTCCCTACGGGTCCACAAAACAGCTCGTGGAACAGGAAGTGAAGTACCTCGAACCCACCATCACGTTACCGGTCACCGTCGTCCTGTTTGATCTGGGAAGACCGGGGAGCGCCTACGAGGAGAAGAGGGATGAAGCTGATTCCAAAACTTCCGGGAGTCATGAAAATCTTGAGAACGAGGTTCCCGATCCTGCGGTGGTTCCTGTGGGGAATGTTCCTCCTGTCAATGTGGAGGACCTTCAACCGAAGAAAAAGAGAGGACGCAGGAAGAAGGTCATCAACGACCTGACCCATGAGACCATCCGTCCCAAATGAAGATTCAAGACCATTTCCGGATTGTCCCTGGGACTGAACCTCTCGGGGACAATTTTATAATGCCTAATAAAATTGAACAGGAAGGAGAGTATCCGTGCCTACGTCGAAGATATTGGAGATCCTGGACCACTATGAAGATCAGGTGACCCGGGATCTGGAAATGGACCGGAAGATTGAGGCAGATCCTTACGCGAATGCCGGGAAACTGAAGCTGATTCAAAACATCCGGAAAGACGTGTCCCAGACCTATCCGATGAACGAAGAGAAGGTCTGAATGCAGAGAAAGGAGATATAGGATGACGAACATGACCACCCTGGGAAAAGTGATTGACCGGGTCGAGAATATGGCCAGGAACCACAACGACGCCTTGATTGACGTGGGAGACATTGAATTTCAGGACCTGGAGACCGTGAAGCTGGCAGGGGAGCCCCACAGGATGAGACCCATCGCCCAGCAGTCCATTTCAACGAGGTTAGGAATCCCATATCAGTACCTCCAGAAATGTCCGCCTGAGATCCAGGAGATCAACCTGAACCACTGGATTGAGAAGGAAAGGAATGAGCAGCTCTTCTTCCGATTCTACGGGACAGAGGTTCGGGCGATTTTTACTCCCAGGTACATACCTACGGATAACTTAGAGGTCATTGACAGAATACTGTCATTGGGATATGGCAGGGACGAAGTAGTACAGTGCTCTCTCGACGACCATTTCATGATGGTCAACATCCCTGACGGTAGGCAGTCCTTTACCATCAACGGAGAAAAGATGACCCCGGGTATTTCTCTCTCCAACTCGGAGGTGGGTCTGGCTTCTCTCTCCATCGCGGCATTTGTCCTGCGACTGGTCTGCACCAACGGGTCTATCTCCAAGACGGAAGTCTCCGCATCCTACAGGCACATCTCCACCAAGATCATCAAAGAATTGCCTGACGTCTTCACCAAGGTCTCGCAGGAGCTGACGCTCAAGAAGGATCAGTTCAAGTTGTCCCTGGCCAGCAGAGTGGATCACATTGAGTCCACCATTGACCGGTTCAATAAGCAGTTCCTCCTGAACAAGACCGAGAAAGAAGCGGTGGAGTGGGCTCTTCCCCAGGAATACGGGGAAACCATGTTCCATGTGGTCAACACGTACACGAAAGCAGCTCAGTACAAGGAGTTACCGGCGGAAAGCAGGTATCGTCTTCAGAGGGTTGGCGGGATGATACTGGAGATGGTTGGGTAGAATACAAGGGGTCAACATTATTGAAAAGGAAACGTAAGTATTCTTTCTTTTCTTTGTGTTGACCCTTTCCATTTTATGAGGGTTTCTTTGTCAATTCGGAATCAACACGCATTTATAGATGAATTTGGTAACGCTGATCTTGATGTAACTAAAGAAGGTGCATCCTCGCATTTTATTGTTTCTGCAGTAATTGTTGATGAATATAAGATACCTTTACTGGAAGATAAATTAGACGATATAAGAAGCAGATTTTTTCAAACAGGACAACTTAGATCAAAAACTGTCGGAGATAACGACGCAAGAAGAAAGAGAATTCTTAATGAATTATCAGAATTAGATTTTCATGTCTTCTCAGTAGTTGTCGATAAAGCAAAATTAACTTCAGAGGGATTCAGATATAAATCATCGTTTTATAAATACCTTCATACCCTTGTAGATGGTGCATTATATCGGACATATCCAAATCTTAAGATTAGTGCGGACCAATATGGTTCAAAAGAGTTTATGGATGGTTTTATAAAGTATGTACGAGAAAATCACATGCCAGATTTATTCGACCAAGCAGATTTTGGTTTCACAACAAGTAAATCAAATCTCTTAATACAACTGGCGGATTTTATCTGCGGCACCCTCGCAAGATGTTTTGATTATTCTGTTAGGTCAGAAGAAGGACAAACTTTTATTAAGATATTAAAAAGACGAATCATAAATATTGCTCCTTGGCCAGAAGAAAGGAAACCATATTTTTTCGATTCAAAGGATGAAATATCGGAATATAATGAGACAATTGCATCGCAATCAATAAATCTTGCGAGAATATTTATTGACCAATATGAAGATGACCGTGACCCAATTATTAGGGATCAAGTTAATTGCTTAAAATTTTTACTATTCCATTTTAAATATATCAGTCCATATAAATATGTGAAGACAAGGGAAATTAAATCTCATGTGAGTTATAATCGAGAAAAAGAAATATCGACTTATTATTTAAGATCGAATATAATATCAAAGTTGCGTGACAATAGAGTCATAATATCAAGCAGTCCAAAAGGATACAAGCTTCCGGTAAATGTTAACGATATTTATGATTTTATCAATCACTCCAACTCTATAGTTTTTCCTATGCTTGATCGCCTCAATAAATGTCGAAAGGAAATTTTATTTGCTACAAAGAATGGGTTGGATATCTTTGACCGCCCAGAATATATCGCACTGCAGAAATATTTTGATTAGTATTTATCATCTGTCCGAATCATTTAATTATCGTTACCATAAAGGATTTGTATGCAAAAAGAAGCAAAAGCCCGTATCAAGATCAATAAACTCCTTGAAAATTCAGGATGGAGATTTTTCAAGACTCCTGAGGGTCCTGAAACCATCATGGTTGAACCAGGAGTCAAGATCGAAGAAGTGGGTGATAACTTCGAGAAGGTCAAGAAGGGGTATATCGATTACCTTCTCCTTAATAATGAGGGTTTTCCTGTTGGGGTCCTGGAAGCAAAGTCGGAGGACAAGGACCCCCTCATTGGCAAAGAACAGGCGAGGGATTACGCAAAATCCCAAAAGGTCCGATTCATTCTTCTGTCTAATGGAAACATTCATTACTTCTGGGACAAGGAATTGGGGAATCCCACCAGAATATCCCATTTCCCATCTCTGGAGACCCTAAATAATCGCAAGAAGTACAATCCAGACACAACCAAGCTAGTCAATGAGGAAGTCAATAAAGATTACGTTGTCCTGACTCAGAATCCCTACTATCAACAAGATCCCAGATGGAAGGACGAATCTCAACAGTCACAATTTATTGAGGATACGGGATTAAAATTCCTGAGACCCTATCAACTGGATGCAGTTAAAACGATTCAAAAGGAGGTTTCCAAAGGAAAAAACCGATTCCTTTTTGAGATGGCCACAGGGACGGGAAAGACTCTTGTAGCAGGAGCAATTATCAAACTTTATCTCAGGACAAATAACGCCAGTAGGGTACTGTTTCTTGTTGATCGTCTAGAATTGGAAACTCAAGCAAGGAAGGATTTAAAAAGTTATCTCAATCCAGATTATCATTCGGTTATTTTTAAAGAAAACCGCGATGACTGGAAGAACGCAGAAGTTGTTGTCACCACCATCCAGAGCATCTCGTACGAAAACAAATACTTGAAGTTGTTCTCCCCCACCGATTTCGACCTGATCATCTCTGATGAAGCGCACCGCTCGATTTCTGGGAATAGTCGGGTCATCTTTGAATATTTTATTGGTGCTAAACTGGGACTGACAGCGACTCCAAAGGATTATCTGAAAAATCTGGATGAGAAGGAATTGGCGGACACCGACCCACGGGAGTATGAAAGAAGGGTCTTGCTATCCACCTACAAAACCTTTGGATGTGAAAGTGGTGTTCCCACCTTTCGCTACACCCTGGAGGATGGAATTCAGCAGAAGTATCTAATCAGACCATTGGCAATTGACTGCAGAACCGATATCACCACTAAGCTCCTTTCGGATCAAGGATATGCAGTCATGGTCAAGAACGAACAGGGAGACGAAGAAGAGGTAATCTACAAACAAAAAGATTTTGAAAAGAGGTTCTTCTCCGATCTGACCAACGGGCAGTTTATCAAGACCTTTCTTGAAAATGCTAACCGTGATCCAATCTCAAAAGAAATCGGGAAAACGATCATTTTTTGTGTCAGCAGGAAACATGCAGGAAAAATAACACAAATCCTGAACGAGTACGCCATGGGGATGTTTCCAGGCAAATATCAATCCGACTTTGCACTACAGATCACTTCGGACATAACGGACGCTCAGTTATTCACAATTAATTTTGCCAACAATAATCTTCGTGGATTCACCAATTTTCTCGAAGGATATAAGACCAGTAAGACTAGGGTCTGTGTCACCGTGGGAATGATGACCACCGGTTATGACTGTAGGGATCTCCTAAATATCTGTTTGTTACGACCCATCTTCTCTCCTACGGATTTTGTCCAAATCAGAGGAAGGGGAACACGGAAATACACCTTCTCTTATACGCAGAGGGATAGTGGCCAGGAAGTAACCAAAAGACAGGAGAAGCAGAATTTCAAGCTATTCGACTTTTTTGCAAATTGTGAATATTTTGAAGAGAAATATCCTTACGATGATGTGATTGAACTACCGCCACCAACATATCCAAAGGGTGTCCCACCTCCACCTCCGCCACCTCCGAAAGATACAGCTGTCATTGATATCCCTGACCCTTTAAAGACAATGATCATCTTTAAACCGAATGGTGAGGAATGGAGAATTGATAAGGAGCTCTACTCTCATCAGTTCGAGAGCAAAGTCAAGGATACCTACGAGAAATCAGAAGAGTTCAAGGATCATGTAGATAGTGGCAATTATGAGGAAATGGAACAGTATGTCCGTGCACATCTGTTTGAAAAACCGGAGGAGTATTTCAATCTGGATAAGTTGAGACAGGGGTATAATGCAGATCGTCGTCTAGGATTATGGGAAATTCTGGATAAAATATTTGGAAAGATCAATCGATTCAAGAGTAAGGATGAGATTGCGGAGGAAGAGTTTGAGAAATATTTCGTCAGTACAAGTATTCCTCCAAATCTATTCTATGAGACCAGGGAGTTTTTTAAAACATACATTGTGGACGAGGAGACAAGAACCCGCATCAACAAGAAGGATTATGGGGCGTTTGCAGGTGATCCCATGATGATGCATATCCTTACGCAGTTGGGACAGAAACGATTAAGGGAGATTCCTGAATACATTAAGGATAACGTAAACATTAACCGATTCATGTAAAATGGGGAGTGACGTGAATGTTGACTCAGGAGATTAAACAAAAAATTGATAGTGCAAGGAATATTCTTGTTGGGAAGATTCCTACCCCCACCGGTCAGGTTGAGCAGATTACATTGGCGTTAGTCTTCAAATTCATGAATGACATTGATGATCAGAATGTCGAATTGGGAGGATCACATAAATTTTTCACTGGTGAGTACCAGAAATACGCCTGGAAGCATCTTTTGGATAAGAGCCTATCTGCATACGAAAGGGTTACCCTGTATGGAGAAGGGTTGGAAAAGATGCATCTCAACCCGAATCTCCCCCAGTTTTTTCGGAATGTCTTCAAAAGTGCATTTCTCCCGTTCAGGGATCCGGAAGTACTCACCCTGTTCTTGAAAGAGATTGATGGTTTTAAATATGGCCACAACGGTGATCTTGGAGATGCGTTTGAATATCTCCTCCAGGTTATGGGAACACAGGGGGATGCAGGTCAATTCCTGACCCCTCGCCATATCATCAATTTTATTGTCAGTGTCGTGGATCCCCAGAAGACGGACAAGATTCTTGATCCGGCAGTCGGAACAGCAGGATTTCTTATCTCCACATATCATCATCTCCTGAGAATGAACACGAAAGAGGGGTTTAATAAGCCTGGATCATCTCTTACTACTGATGAGAGGAAAAGATTTGCAAATAACTTCGTAGGGTACGACATTTCCCATGACATGGTCCGTCTTTCCCTTGTCAATATGTACCTCCATGATTTTCCTGACCCCAAGATCCATGAATATGACACGCTAGGTAATCTAGATAAATGGGATGACGATTTTGACTGTATTCTGACCAATCCCCCATTTATGACACCCAAGGGTGGAGTGAAACCTCATAAAAGATTTTCCATTCAAGCAAAGAGGTCAGAAGTCCTGTTTGTTGACTATATCATGGAGCACCTGAATCCGAACGGAAAAGCTGGGATCATTGTGCCGGAGGGGATCATCTTTCAATCCGCTAATGCATATAAAGCGCTCCGAAAGATGATGGTTGATCAGAATTATCTCTATGCTGTGGTTTCCCTTCCTGCAGGAATCTTTCAGCCCTATTCAGGAGTCAAGACCAGTATCGTCCTGATGGACAGGGTTTTAGCAAAAAAGACCAAGGATATTTTGTTTATCAAGATTGAGAATGATGGATTTGATCTGGGTGCTCAGAGAAGACCTAGTGATAAAAATGATCTACCGAATGCTGTAAAGATCCTTCAGAAATTCAAGACATGTATCCAGACAGGGGAATCTTTCGTACTTTCTGAAGAAGATATACTAATAGCAAGTTTAGCTCCTATAGAGAAAATATCAAAATCAGGAGATTATAATCTGTCTGGTGACCGGTATAAGGAAACAGTAGCATTTAAAAATCAGCGATGGCCATTGGTGGAGTTGGGGAATGATGCGTACTTCACAATAGAATCGGGAGGTACACCCGATTCATCAAATCCATTGTTGTGGAACGGTGAAGTCAATTGGGTTACATTGAGTGATTTACCACAGAGAAATTTTATAACAATAATTACAGATACTGAAAGAACGATCTCAGAAGAAGGTCTTCGACAATCATCGGCAAAAATATTACCAGTCAATTCCATTCTTGTCTCTTCACGAGCGACAATTGGGAGGGTTGCGGTAAATAAAATACCGGTAGCAACCAACCAAGGATTCAAGAACATTATCATTAAGGATTCTGATCGAACAAATCCTTCTTTTGTCGCATATATGGTGACCAATCTTGTAGAAACCATGAAAAATGTGGCGTCTGGTGGAACTTTCAAGGAAATATCAAAAACCAATATTTCAAGACTTGGAATCCCCCTCCCTCCGTTCAAAGTCCAGAAGGATATTGTCTCTCAACTTGATCGTTATAAGAAGATCATTGATGGTGCAAGGCAGGTTATCGACAATTATATTCCAGAGATTAAAATTGACCCTGATTGGAAAATGGTTGATATTGGTGATGTTTATGACATTCAATATGGAGTTTCAGAATCTATACCCGATAAAATCGATTGTACCGGAATTAATATAATTTCAACCGCGGAATTAAAACTTGATGGCGCATTAGATTTATCTAGTATTAGAAAAATTACATTCAAGGATGAATATCGCAAATATATTCTTAGACCAGACACATTACTTTTTAACTGGCGAAATGCTCCTAAGCATGTCGGTAAGACTGCCATTTTTAACGATACTGATCAACAATATATCTTTGCATCTTTTTTATTAGCCCTGACAAAAAAATCTAATGATATAGAAAACAAATTCTGTTGGATCTGGTTAAACAGATTAAGGAGGGAAGAATATTTTAAACGACATTCAAGACAAGCCGTAAATCAGACAAATTTTAATGCAGAGCTTTTGAAAAACACAAAATTACCTCTTCCTGAGCTCAATATTCAGAGAAATATTATAGCCAGAATTGATGAGGAGCAGCGATTAGTAAAAGCTACATTCAATCTAATTAAAATGTATGAAAATAAAATAAAAGAGGATATTAATGATCTTTGGGGAAGCTAAATAAATGTAAATTCGATTTGAACGTGGTGTTCGTAATGAATGAACTGATGAAAATAATACGTTATAACGAATTGAAACGAATTGAAAATGCAAAACATTCAAATGAAGAATTAGAATTATTGATTGAACTATTACAAGATCAAATTGAAAAAAAGAAGAATAGTATTGAATTAGCGAGGATGAACAATATGAATATATTACCACTTCAAACTGAACTTGATTTAAAAATGAAAGAAGCTGTTGAGGTTGAAAGAGAGCTTAGAAAAAGAGAAACGGCGTCATGACTCAAGACAATTTTCTCACCGAAGAATGGTGGCGATTGTCTGGTTGGGAGACAGGAACATTAACCTGGAGATGATCCAGGCCGGGATGGCAGAGGCGTACCGGGAATATCTACGGGAACCCTACAGGGGTCAGTTTATTGGAGCAGAACGAGAGGCGAAAGCGAAAAGGATTGGGATCTGGTCTCAGGATGGGTATGAGAGACCCAGTGAATTCCGGAAGAGGATGAGGGAGAGAGTGGAGTAAAAGCGAACTGGGGTTCTGTACAACAAATAACAATAATTTTACTCTTATACTAAAATACGTAGTATGTGAGGGCAGAATTTTGAATAGCCACGTAATAGCTGTAATTGTTGGAAGTGCTATTTCACTAATAGCTGTCTATTTTGCAGAATATCTTCGTAGTAAGCGAAATAAGAAAGAAAAAAAGATAGAGGTACTCCAAAATATTAAATCATTGTCTCGACACATTTATAGATATGCAATTCTTGAAGCTCAAGCTGATGTATTTAGTAACTACTACAAAGCGTCTTACGAATTAACTAAGGACACATATCATCGTGATGAGGGTAATAGAAAACTTCGACAATATGAGGAATTTAAACTCAAATATCTTTCTCTTGAGATTGAATGGGACAAGGTTATTGTTTCATATTCAGCACTTATTGGTAATGATAGTATCTTTAAAAAACTCACGAGGAGGTTTGAAGATTATGATGCTCCAAGGGCTAAAGAATTTACTAATGTAAACAATATCGATGAATTAGATGAAGAACGTGATAAGGAAGATGAGCGATTAACGCGAGAAATAGATGCAACATTAAGAATATATATGGAGGAATTAGTGGAGCATGTCGAGAATGCAATTGAGAAAAGATAAATCCGATCCTACGTGAAGCTTAACTAAAATAGTCGAGGAGGCAATGAAATATCCCGAAATAACTCATTTATATAAATATCGGGCATTTAATATTCACTCTCTATCAATTCTTATAAACAGAAAGGTCTGGTTTGCAAATCCAAATTCGTTTAATGATCCCTTTGACTGCAAAATTCCTTATAGTCACAAGCTAACACCAAATGAAGCTGTCGAATATGCACGAAGAATCGGACTCACAGAGGACATTATAGCTACCATTCTCGATACATCGGGGAATATTCAAGATGAATTTATTCAGAAATGGATAGAGGCACTTAATAAATCAGAAGAGGAACTCAAAAATATTGGCGTATTTACCCTGAGTGAAACAAATAATAATATCTTGTTATGGGCCCACTACGCTGATGCACACAGAGGATTTTGTATTGAATTTATAAGAAGTCGAAGCAATCAATTGGGTGATTATAACAGGACTCTTCGTGTTCAATATAAGCGTGACTACCCGATTATTAATCCAACAAAAAAGGATGTTTTTGAACTTAAGTATTTTACAAAGTCGCTTGATTGGGCATACGAACGTGAATGGCGATTAGTAAATGACCAAGGAAATGTAGAAGAACCGCTATCGGATATTGAAATGTCCTCAATAATATATGGTCTAGAAATGCCGGATTCACATAAGGAAATAATAAAAAAAGTCACACGTGACATAAAAGAAATTAAATATAGACAAGCTGTGATCGCGGAAAATTCATTCAGACTTCATATTATTGATTTGTAGTTACTTTTCAATAAGAAAGGAGAATTAAGATGGCTGAGGATGTATATAAAGTCACTTGTTTCGTTTGCAAAAGGCAGTTTCAATATAGTCACGGCATTTATGCAGGAACCCTCATCCCAAATTATCAAATTATAGTGTGCAAATCTTGTTATGAATCGAATTGGGATGGGTGGACATCGCCAAACATGGAAAAAATCATTGAACATTTGAAAGAGAATAATCTTGCAATACCAAAAATGAACAGTAAAGGATGGCTACCTCGTGATGGATAGTTTATAAAGAAGATTTTTAACACAATATTGGGATTTATGCTCAAGAAGAAGAAATTATATTGACAATATTTAGACAATCAAGCATTTATTTACCATCTAACCATAGGAGGACTCCCCCATGCCCAATCCACTCGTCGAAATGGCAGCAGAAATTGTCATCTCCCATGCAGCCGGTACAGCATTAACCAAGAAGGAGCTTCTGGACACCATCAACGAAGTCTACGCAACCCTGGCAGCATTGGAAAGTGGCGAGACGGTGACCGTTCCCAAGAAAGCAGTTGCACCCAAGGTCAAGGGTAAGAGAGGTCGTCCCAAGAAAGAGGTTGCTGAGACACCTGCTCCTGTCGTTGCTGAACCTGTGAAACCAGCTGCTCCTGAAGGGCCTGCATTGTCTTTCGACGAAGCATTCCAGCCGGACGAAGTGGGGTGCATGATCTGTGGGAAGAAGGGATTCAAGACCCTCAAGAAGCATTTGATGGTCGAGCACGGATTGAAACCTGGCCAGTATAAGCGCAAATTCAAGATCCCGAAAGATGTGGACCTGGTGGCTCCCAAGTATGCAGCAATGAGGCGGGAACAGGCGATTGCGAGAGGGTTGCCGGAAAAGTTGGCTGCTGCGAGAGCGCTGAGAGGGAAGAAATAGAGCTGGTCATATCTGACTGGATGGATATCTGGATAATGGATGGACAATGGAAGCGCAGGAAACTGCGCTTTTGTTGTATCTGGCTGGGATATAGGTCATGACTCCCCGGGAGACTTGACGACTGGATGAGAAAATTCTTGCAACATTTCAAATTTATTATGCATAATAAGATTGATCTTATAGGCGTTGAGGTGGGCAATGAAGGCAGATGAGCGAATGCGGGAGGTTACGAAACAGCAGTTCAAAGAAATGTATTTTAGATATGGAAAAGGAATCACGGGCTGGACTCAAGAGTACTGGGACAAGTTTTACGAAAAAGAGAAAGATCCTCCCATGAGATGTATGCTTCGAATGCCTGAATCACCTAAACACTCACGAATGATGATTGTTGATGACTTCACCGCGAAGGAGTACAGAATGTTTTTTCTAACAGAAGATGAAGAAGAAAGTTTTTTTGACCGCTGATGTAGTTCACGCGAACTTTTCCCGATTTTTTTGAAACCCTCAAATGAGTTAAAGGCGAATAAGACACACGGACCAAAAATCCGGGTGCCTCACTTTTTTGACCCTCTTTGGGACTGTGCTAAAATTGTGATAGACAGAAAAGGACTAAAATGGAATAGAAGGAATTACAAGGACTTAGGAAAAGGGGGTTGTGAAGGGGTACTGCCGGGAAACCAGACGTAAAATCAAAGGGTTATGTTGTTATAAGTGGTTGTTTTGTATGAACTTTTAATCCGTTGGTCGTCGGTTCGATCCCGATACGTCCCACCAATATCAAGGGCTCCCGCAAGGGAGCCCTTTTCTCATTGTGACCATGTTGTGACCAAATTCTTTCCGTGAGATACTGGCAACCCCCTTTTCCCAATATGACTCATTTGTGTAAGTGCCTATGATGTGAGTCTGGCCAATGTGGATGCACATGATTCTCTTCAAGGTGGTTGTGTTCGTGAACATGCGGTTCATGAATGATTCCGTCATGTTCGTGAATATGATGAAGATCCCCGTGATTGTGAAAATGCGTATGAATCATCGCTTGATGTGAATGAGAATGCATATGATTTTCTGTGCTTATGAGCCAGAAGCCAGCGACGGTAAGAATCAGAGCCAGGAACATTACCCAACCGATCCATTCTTGCAGCAACACAAGGGATGTTACGGCACCGATGAACGGAGCAAGACTGAAGAACATACCTGCTCTGAAAGAGCCTAATCCCTCGAGGGCTTTAATAAATAGCACAAGGCTGATCCCATAGCTGAAAGAGCCAAGTAAGAGAGCGTAAATAACCGCTGAATCCCAATTTATGTCCATCCCGAGAGCAAAAGCCAGAGAGATTGAGACCAAGCCGGCCACCAATCCTTTAATTCTGGTGATCTGTACTGGATTTCTCGCTGAGATGTTGCGGGTCAGGTTATTGTCAATGCCCCAGCACATCATGGAAAGAGTAACCAATAAGGGGCCGAAAACATTGAACTGACCCTGGTTTGAATCCCATGTTAAGAGCACTCCTGCTGCAGTCATGCATAATAATGCCAGCCACAGCCTTCCCCCTGCTTTCTCCTTGAAAAATATAACGGCAATAACCGCCGTAAAGATCCCTTCCAGATTGAGTAACAGTGATGCACTAAAGCCGGAAACCTGCCTCAATCCGAACATCAGACATATTGGAGCGATGATCCCGCCCGAGAGGATTGCACCGAACAGCCACGGGTAATCGGTCCTTTTCAGATTCGCGCTTCTTTTATCCTCTGGAGAGACGATCCTTGTTATACCAGAATACACAAGGAGCCCCAGGAACGCTCCCAAATAAAGAAATCCGGCCAAGGCAACCGGGGGGATATTCTTCACGAGCAGCTTGGCGAGAGGTGGGCTGATTCCAAACAAGGCGGCTGAAATGGCAATGTATATCAAAGGTTCTTTATTCAATTTATGGTGCCTTTCCAGGCTCTCGATGAGCACTTCCAACTTGACCTGCCCCCAAACCATGTACCACATCCAGAGTTAGTATTCTGCATCTGGATGCCCTTCAGTGAAGCCATACCTCTGGTGCCGGGGGGCGATAGTTCAATGAGCTGTGAGGCCTGACCGTGTTGTATTCCACCCTCCACCGCTCGATCAGTACCTGGGCCTCCTTCAAGGTATAGAAGATCTCTCCGTTGAGCAACTCATTCCGGAACTTCCCGTTGAAGCTCTCGTTGTAACCGTTCTCCCAGGGACTGCCCGGTTCAATGTAGAGCGTTTGAACACCAACCTGGCTCAACCACTGCCGAACTACCCGGGCCGTGAACTCGTAACCATTGTCCGAGCGGATGCACTCGGGAACGCCATGCTTTACAAAAAGCTCTGCCAAACAGTACAGAACATCATCCGACTGCAGGCGTCGCTCCACCACAAGGGCCAGGCACTCCCGGCTGTATTCGTCGATGACGGTCAGGATCCTCAGGGGACGCCCGTCATGGGTCCGGTCGGCCACAAAGTCATACGACCAGACATGATTCCGATGAGTCGGTCGAAGGCGGACGCAGGAACCGTCATTGAGCCACAGGCGGCCCCGCTTCCGCTGTCTCCTGGGAACCTTTAATCCTTCCTCCCGCCAGATCCGCTCCACCCGTTTGTGGTTGACCTGGTGACCTGCCCCCCAAAAACGGATCCAGTTTTTATGTTAGGATAGCGGCACAGATCTGGATCAGTGAGGAGGTCAGAATGGGTCGGAAACGGTTTACAGCGGAGCAAATCATTGGGCATCTTCGGGAAGCGGATGTAAAGATTCCCCAGGGGGTCAACGTGCTCCAGATCTGCCGGGAGATGGGGATAGCGGAGCAGACGTATTATCGTTGGCGCCGGGAGTATGGCGGGATGAAGGTGGACCAGGCCCGGCGGTTGAGGGGTCTGGAGAAGGAAAACACGCGGCTCAAGAAGGCAGTGGCCGATCTGACCCTGGACAAGTTGATCCTGAAGGAGGCGCTTGAGGGAAACTATTAAGTCCCGACAGACGCCGGCGCTGCGTGGAACACGTTCGGTCAAGGCTGGATTGACCTTCCCCAAAACCGGTCCATTTTTAAAGTTAGGATGACGGTGTAAGGCTGTGACCATACCTGAGACGGGGAATCCCTATGAATAAAGGCATTGGTAAATTATGACCAAACCAATGGCCAGCAAACCCGCACCAGCACAGGGACATTGAGGGACTTTTAATCCGTTGGTCGTCGGTTCGATCCCGATACGTCCCACCATCCATAAAAAAGGGGCCCGCAGGTGTCATTCATTTGCGGCCCCTTTTTTCGTTTTTTGATCCATAGCTCCATTGCATTCCACAACCCTCGCCACGGGAATGCCCACTCGCATCTCCCCGCTCTTTGCCTTCCCGTTCCGGCCGGCAGTTCATACGACGGCTCTCGCTTGACAGCCCGGCCTGCCTCCCTCCACCTGGAATCACGCATTGCCAGACACGGATAAGAATCATGACCGATGGATCGTCACTTTCATGACGGGAATTGTCAATTTTTATTGCGCCCCGGAATGAAGATCCTCTTCCCCTGTTGGTCCAAAGACCGGGACATTTGCTTTTTGATCCGTTCCGGCGTGTCCCGAACAAAGGACAGGACGGCAGCCTGCGCAGCCAGGAAAGCCATCCATGGCCGCTCGTGAATTTGTGGCCGCATATGTGAACAAAGGAGAAAGTGGCCATGGCCCCAATATTGCTTCGGCCAACACGGACACAATTCCCGTAATGAACCCGCAAGGGGCGAAAAAAATACTGTGCGAGGTGGAATGTATATGAAGAAAATGTCTTTGAATTCCAAGTTGATGACCGGTGGCATCCTGATCGTTTTGATTCCTCTGCTCGTGGTTGGAGCCTTCAGCGCCTGGAAATCCTCTGAAGCATTGACCGCGAACGCCGTAAGCCAGTCCGAGATGGTCGCAAAGAACGTGAGCGGCCTCGTCAACATGGCACTCACAGAAGAGATCAAGCTCATTTCGGGTATCGCCGCCGATTCGAGCGTGATGGAAGCAGCAACAGGCAAGACCGATGGGGCAACCCAGCGCCTGACTGCAACTTTCAAGAAAATCGGCCACGACTACGAAACGATCTTCGTCAGCGACTCTACCGGCGCAATCCGCGCGGACGGCGTCGGGGGCTCATACGTGGGGCTCAACATCGGCGAGCGAGACTATTTCGCCGCGGCCAAGGCCGGCAAGGCCAATGTCGGATCCGTCATCAAGTCCAAGAAGACAGGCACTCCCGTCGCGGTCGTCGCCGCCCCCATCCTGGGAAAGAATGGTGAATTTCAGGGCATCGTAGCGGCTGCCCTGAAAATCGACTTCCTCGTCGAGCAGGTCGTCTCGATCAAGGTCGGCAAGACTGGGTACGCCTTCATGACCGACAACGCCGGGACCACCATCGCGCATCCAAAGAAGGAATACATCCTTGAGTTGAACGTAAACAAGATCAATGGGATGGAACAGATCGCCCACCGCATGATGGCTCGCGAAAGTGGCTCGGCGAACTATAACTTCAACGGTACCCCCAAGATCGCGGGCTTCGCCCCGGTGCAGCTCACCGGCTGGTCGGTCTGCTTCACCCAGGACGAAAAGGAATTTCTCGCTTCTGCCCACACAATCCGGAACTTCATCCTGATCATCGCCGTGGCATTCCTGGCCTTGACCATTGTCGGCGTTCTCTTCTTTGCCCGCAGCATCAGCCGCCCCCTCGCGATGTCCGCCGACCAGCTGGGCGAGGCGGCGCAGCAGGTCTCCGCCGCAGCGGGAGAGGTGTCCGCTTCCAGCCAGTCCCTGGCGGAAGGCGCCTCCGAGCAGGCAGCGGCACTCGAAGAGACATCCTCCTCCCTGGAAGAGATGTCTTCCATGACGAAACAGAACGCCGGCAATGCCTCCCAGGCGGATGCCCTCATGAAGCAGGCCAACTCCGTCGTGAAGAAGGCCAATGACTCCATGGGGCACCTGACCAGTTCCATGCGGGAGATCACTGTCGCCAGCGAGGAGACTTCCAAGATCATCAAGACGATCGACGAGATCGCCTTCCAGACCAACCTGCTGGCCCTGAACGCGGCCGTGGAAGCGGCCCGGGCCGGGGAAGCGGGAGCGGGATTCGCCGTCGTGGCGGAGGAAGTCCGGAACCTGGCCATGCGGGCCGCAGAGGCCGCGAAGAACACCTCGGGCCTGATCGAGGGTACCGTCAAGAAAATCCGGGAAGGGTCCGAGCTGGTCGGGAAGACGAGTGAGGCCTTCAGCGAAGTCGCCGGCAGCGCCGCCAAGGTCGGCGAACTGGTCGGGGAGATCTCCGCCGCCTCCAGCGAGCAGGCCCAAGGCATCGACCAGATCAACAAGGCCGTCGCGGAGATGGACAAGGTCACCCAGCAGACGGCGGCAAACGCCGAAGAGTCCGCATCCGCATCGGAAGAGATGAACGCC
>PHBD01000026.1 GCA_002841865.1 Deltaproteobacteria bacterium HGW-Deltaproteobacteria-19 | reverse complement strand
CATTCGTCGAGGCGGACTGCCGAGACAAGGCCATCATCGAAACACTGTTCAGGAAGCACCGGATCGATGCCGTCATACACTTTGCAGGCTTGAAAGCCGTGGGGGAGTCCGTCGAGAAGCCCCTTCTCTACTACGACAACAACGTGGGCGGGACACTGGCCCTGCTCGAGGTTATGGTCTGGGCAGGCGTGAAGAGCATGGTCTTCAGTTCCTCCGCAGCCGTCTATGGGGCCCCTGACACGGTTCCTATCAAGGAAGATTTCCCTGTTCGGCCCACGAACCCCTACGGGCGCACGAAGCTCATGATCGAGGAGATCCTCCGGGACCTCCACGCTTCTGATCCCGCATGGCGGATCATCCTCCTCCGCTACTTCAACCCTGTTGGCGCCCACTCCAGCGGGCTCATCGGTGAAAACCCCTCGGGAATCCCCAGCAACCTGATGCCCAGCGTCGGCCGGGTTGCTGCCGGACGGCTCCCTCACCTGAACGTCTTCGGCAGTGACTACGACACCCCCGACGGCACGGGCGTCCGCGACTACATCCACGTGACCGATCTGGCGCTGGGCCACCTCAAGGCCCTGGTGCAGATCGACAGGCGCCCGCTGGCCGTCTACAATCTTGGGACCGGCCAGGGTTACACCGTCCTGGAAATACTCCGGGCCTACGAAAAAGTTGCCAACACAACCATTCCGTACAAGAGCGCCCCCCGCCGCCCGGGTGACATCGCCGCCTGCTGGGCAGACCCCTCCCGGGCCGCCCGGGACCTCAAGTGGCTGGCCACCCGCGGCCTCGACCAGATGTGCGCTGACGCCTGGCGCTTCGAGCAGTATACCAATCAGAAATAAGGGGACCGGCCCGCGTGGATCTGTCCCTTTATCATTTTAGCCAGCGTAAGGAGATCATGCCCGCGATTCCCGAAAAGATCATCGTCATCAGCGACTGCAACTGCGGATTCGGCCTCGACGGGACGAGACTCAAGGAACCAAACCCCTTCTGCTGCAAACCCGATTCCTTTGTGCACCCACACTGCATCGCGGGCCTGCGGATCGAATTCACCAACGGTCAGCCCGCCTTCAACCCCGTCAAGTGGTACTGCCAGGCCAGCGCTGAGGTCTGCACGCAGGATGGCTGCAAGACATGGCCGCCATCCATCGCGAGGACGGTGCTTTAGACCGGAGGCGATGACGGACAGCGGCAAATCTCACAGATACACGGCAGCGTGGCTGTTCCTCCTGGCCACGCTGGTTGTTTTTCCGACGGCGGTACGCTCTGCCGACGCGCCCTTCACGGGTGCCTCCAACTGGGGCGGCACGGGTTTGATGGCGGTCCCCACGGCCCGGGTCCTCAAGGAAGGGACCTATCGCCTCGGGGCCGCCCAGGTTCATCCCTACCGCTACTACTACGGGGCCGTGAGCCCCCTGCCGGGGGTCGAGATCGACGGCCGCGTCACGGAGATCATCGGCGTCCAGGCGTTTGCCGGGCAAGGCTCGGATTACGGCAACTTCAAGGACAAGGCCGTGGACCTCAAGCTCCAGCTCATCCGGGAGATGAAGTATTTCCCCGCGGTGGCCGTCGGATTCATGGACCCCCATGGGACGCGCCTCTACAGCTCCCAGTACCTTGTTGTCAGCAAGCAGGTCTACCCCTTCGACTTCACCCTGGGTTTCGCCAACGGGCGCTTTGGGAAGCGGGAACTCACGGACGTCGGGACGGGGGATTCCTTCAAGGCGGAGATCCTCACCAGCCCACGTCAGTGGTGGGAGGACGCGAACTGGTTCGCCGGGGTCCAGTTCTCGCCGGTGGACTGGCTCTCCCTGATGGTGGAGTACGACCCCACGCCTTACCATACATTCCAGAACGACCCGGCGCGAGGTTATTTCCCCGAGCCCGTCCGGTCGAAGTTCAACTTCGGCCTCCGCCTGAAGCCCTGGGACTGGATGGAGCTGGCCCTGAGCTACCAGCGAGGCGACACGGTGGGAGCCAACCTGAGCCTCACCTTCGAACTCGGACAGCCGCTGATCCCTATCGTCGACGCCGCCTACCGGGAAACCACCCAGATGCGTGCAAGCCCCCTGGAGGAGCGGATCACGGAGGCGCTGTACAGCTCCGGCTTCAGCGACATAGCCGTCCTCGCCCAGGGAGGCGATCTCCGGATCCAGGCGGCCAATCGGCGCTACTTCTACGACATGAAGGCCCTGGGAGTGATCCTCCGGATCGTGGACCGGACGGCACCGCCGGAGATAAGGGACGTCCGGGTGACGCTCACCCGGCTGGGCATTCCGATGACCACCTTCTCCACGAACCGCGGGGACATTCAGCTTTACGCCTCGAAGGCACTGAGCCTCCGGGAGTTCCTGTCCGTCTCGGAGCTGCGGGCCGACGCGAGGGAGCCCACTCCTGCCGTGATCAGGCACAGGGAGTATTTCGACTACGGCCTGAAGCCCGATTTCAAGACCTACCTGAACGACCCCTCGGGCTTCTTCAAATACCGCTTCGGGCTGAGCGGTTGGGCCAGCGTTTCGCCGTGGCCGGGAGGGATGCTGTTGGCGGCGAGCGAGACGTTCCCTGCCAACAACATCTCCTCCCCCCTCACGCCTTCCTCCAACGCCGTCCGCTCGGACCTGGTGGACTACATTCAGGAGAAATTCATCTTGAGCAGCCTCCTGGTCAGCCAGACCTGGAAAGCGGATCACGAGATCTACACGCGGCTCTCCGCCGGAATCCTGGAGATCCAGTACACCGGTGTCGACGCAGAGGTCGCGAAGCCCCTCTTCGGGGGGCGCATTCTCGTGGGGTTGAGCGGGAGTGCGGTGAAGAAGCGGGACCCGAAGAGCCCCTTCCGGTTCAAGGAGAACGACTACAAGGACTACTACACGACGGGCTTCTTCAACGCCCGCCTGAGCATCCCGGAGCTGGACGCAAACATCGACATGAAGGCCGGGCGGTTCCTGGCGGGGGATAACGGGGTCCGGGTGACCGTCTCGAAGAGCTTCGGCGGCGTGGTCCTCTCGGCCTGGTACAGCGTTTCGGACACGTCGATCTTCAAGGACAGCTTCAACCAGGGCTACCACGACAAGGGGATCGCGGTGTCCATCCCGATATGGCTCTTCCTGGGCCGGGATTCGCGCACATCCTACAGCTACGCCCTCTCCCCCTGGACGCGGGACGTGGCCCAGGACATCGCTCACCCGGGAGACCTCTTCGATTTCATCGGCCGCAGTGTGAAGGTGTACCTGGAGAAGGACTGGGGGATGGTCCAGTGAAGGGCGGACGAGGATGGAGAGGGTCAACGCTGTCATCTACCGGCTTCAAATCAATGAGGTCCTCCGGAAACATGATTCCATCGGAAGGAGCAAAGGGGGGGGGGATGCCTGTCCTCCGCTTGTGCCTGTTCAGGAAATTCAAGGGGCTCTCTCCGGGTATGGCGGGTTTGACATATCGTACCTTTCCCTGGTGAATTCAGGCTTGACCCGGACCGGCGGGGATCAGGAAAAAGCACAAAGGGAACCGTCCTTTCCCCCATGGCGAAATCAGGGACCGTTCCCTTTTCATTTTTCAAGGGGTGTGCAAAAAATAATGCCGATGCGGAATGCAATCACACGACCGGCCTGGTCCGGGCTTCTGATTTTGTGTCTGCTTTTCCTGCCGATGGCGTGCCGGTCCGTACCGGATGCGGGCATTTCCCTTGGGGAGCAGGAGCGGATTCTGGCGGCAGCGGAGAAACCGTTTGTTCTGATGGGGCAAAAGGACTTCCGGACCCTCTGGGGAAGCATCAGCCAACGGTCCCGTGTCGCGATTCTGAACGACGTTCTGAAGGCCTGCCGGAGCCTCCACGTGGAGTGCGATCGGAACGAACTGCAGGCTGATTTCGCGAAGGGCGGCCCCAGCGCAATGATCTACTGGGAGAACTACCTTGCCGCCTTCGACCCGAACACGGTGCTCCGGGAGAGCCGATGGAGCATGGGAAACGTGAGTGCCGACGAGGCCGAGGTCCTCGTCCGGCACAGGGAATCGCAAAAGGCGGCGATCCTTCGGATCATGAAGGAAAACGGCGAGTGGAAGATGGGCCTCGATGAGAGCTTCGGGGTTCGCAAATGGATTCGTTGGTAGGCAACCCGAAAGAGGATGACATGAAACGAGCCATAACCTGGAGTTGGACGGCGGTCCTGGCGGCCCTGATCCTGGCTGTTCCGGCCGGTGCCGCGGAGCAGTCGCCCCTGAAGTCGCGGCAGGACAAGGTCAGTTACGCGGTCGGGGTCAGCATCATCCGGAACCTGAAGCAGCAGGGGGTGGTGATTGATACGGATCTCATGGTCCGGGGCATGAGGGACGCCCTCTCGGGCGGGAGCCTGCTCATGACCGAGGAGGACCTCCGTGCGACCCTGAACGCCTACCAGAACGAGCTGCGAGAGAAGTACACCCTGGCAATGAAGGAGATCGGGGAAGCCAACACAAAGGAAGGGGAGGCGTTTCTGGCGGCGAACGGCAAGAAAGAGGGCGTGGTGACTCTGCCGAGCGGACTGCAGTACAAGGTCCTGAAGGCGGGTACAGGCAAAAAGCCCACGGACACGGACACGGTGGAGTGCCATTACCGCGGTACCCTCATCAACGGGACGGAATTCGATAGTTCCTACCGTGCCGGAAAACCCCTGGCAGTGAAGGTTTCCGGAGTGATTGCCGGGTGGACCGAGGCCTTGAAGCTCATGCCCGTGGGGTCCACGTGGCAGCTTTTCATTCCGCCTCAACTCGCCTACGGTGCGAAGGGGGCGGCTCCCCGGATCGCGCCCAACGCGACCCTGATTTTCGAGGTCGAGCTCCTGAGGATCAAGTGACGATGCCACGGGCGGCACGGCGGAGACCGGAGGGTGCGGATTCGTTCCACAACGTGACCATGGCAGAAGGGCCGACCGGGCAGAGCGATCACGCAGCTTGATCATTCCGGAGACAGTCTCCATATTCAGGAGCAAGGGGAGCGGGAAATGAGAAGGAACCGTCGGTCGCAAACAGACAGGGCAGGGGGGAGAGCCGGGAGGCTCGGGCTCCTGCTTGCCGGCACCCTGCTGCTTTTCCTTATTAACCCTTCTCCCTCCGGGGCCGACGTCTACAAGTACGTGGACCGGGACAACGTGACGTACCTGACCAATGTTCCCTCCGGTCCCCACTTCCAACTCCTGATCCGGGAGGAGCCGGTCCATTTCCTGCCGGGTCTCGGATCGGCCCCCTATGAGGAGCTTATCTTTCAAAGCGCCAGCCGGCACGGTGTTGACGGGGCCTTGGTAAAGGCCGTCATCAAAGCCGAATCGAACTTCAACCACCGTGCGGTCTCGAAGAAGGGTGCCCGGGGGCTCATGCAGCTCATGCCGCAAACCGCTCTCACCCTGGGGGTCAACGACAGTTTTCACCCCGAGGAGAACATCAATGGCGGCATCCGCTACCTCTCCTACCTGATCCGCCTCTACGCTGGCGACCTGCGCCTTGCCCTGGCGGCCTACAATGCCGGCGAGGGTGCCGTATACCGCTACCGTGGCATTCCCCCCTTCGCCGAGACCCGGGCGTACGTGCGCCGCGTCCTGGACCTCTACGAGAGCTATCGCCGTCGTGTCGCAACTGCGACCGTTCCGATCCGTCCGTCCCTCCCGAAATAATCCCGCCGTATTCCCTCCCTCACACCCGCCGCTCCCCTTGGGCCTTCATCCATTTCCCGACAGGCAAGTAAGAGTTCTGCCCGCCCCCATCAAGTCTTGCCCCGATTCAAAACGCGCCTGGATCATGCAACAGTCGTAAGCGTGAGCGAGCGCCCGCCGGGATGCCTTGCGCACCGGGCAGCGGGAGGCAGGGGATGCGGTTTCTACGAGATCGGGGAAGGCGGGCAGGATTCACCCTCCTGGAGGTCCTGGTGGCCCTGGCCGTCATGGCCATTGCCGGGACCCTGATCCTGCAGCTCTTCGCGGCAAACCTGCGCAGCATCTCCGTTTCCGCGGACGTAACGGCGGCCTCTGCACGGGCCGACGCGAGGCTCCGGGAACTTCTCGCCGATGTCCGCCCGGCGGAGCGGACCTGGACCGAGACGACCGACGACGGCTACCGGATGGACGTCTCCATGGCCGAGACGCTGGCGGAGCGGACGGAGGGCCTGCCGGTCCGGATGATGGAGGTCAGCCTGACGATCCGCTGGACTGCGGGGGGGCGGGAGCGGAGCCTCGAACTGAAATCGATGAAACTGGTCGACCGGATGCTCCAGGAAGATCGGGTTTGAAGCATGAGCACATCGCAGCGGGGGTTTACGCTCCTGGAACTGCTGGTTTCCCTCTCCATGCTGGTGGTGATTCTGGTCATCATGCTCGGGGCTTTGCGCCTGGCCGGCCGGTCGGTCACGGCGGGAGAACGGAAAATGGAGGAGCAGGAACGCTTTCGGGCGGTCCTGTCGATCATGGATGCGCAGATCCAGTCCCTGCTTCCCCTGAAGGAGGACACGGAAAAGGGGAAGCGGTTTTCGTTTCGCGGCGACGGTGCATCGCTCCGGTTCGCCACCAGCCGGTCTATCCGGGGCGGTCGAGAGGGCTATGTCGTCGTCGAGTACCGGATCGAGGAGGGATCCGACGGAAAGGCTCATCTCCGGGTCCGCGAGAGCGTCCCGGGGATCGAGGGAGACGTCGACACCCGGCTGATCGAGGCGGACCGGATGTGGTTCGAATACTTTCACCGCGACGCTGCCGACGAGAAAGGCCAGTGGCTGGATGCAATGAAGGACGGAACGGCCCTGCCCAGGCAAATCCGCTTCCTGGTCGCCTCCGGAGGGAAGGAGAGGACGGAGCTGTTTCCTATTCGCATCCAGGGGCGCATGAGCGCCGTTGCGGGAGGGACAGGGCCGTGATGTCGATTTCCCGGAAAGGCATCGCACTCCTGGTCGTCCTGTGGGTTATGGCAATCCTCACCGTGACGGCCTTTTCTTTTGCCGTGATGACGAGGGCCGAGACCCAGGGGACCCTGGCATTCCGGGAGGCGATCCGGCAGAAGTATCTGGCCGAGGCGGGCATCGAGCGGGGCATCATGGAAATCCTCTACAGTTCCAGGAACCGGGGCCAGTCGGTCGTTCTGGAGGGGCGAGCGGCATGGAAAGCCGACGGGACGCCCCATCGGATCGAGATGGCGGGCGGCAGGTGCTCCGTGCGGATCATCGACGAGTCGGGCAAGATTTCGCTCAACGCCCTGACCGATTCCTCCGGCATCATCCTGAAGAACCTCCTGCTGCGGCACGGGGCAACCCCCGAGCAGGCCGACGGGATCGTCGATTCGATCCTGGACTGGAAGGACCCCGACGACCTCCACCGCCTCAGCGGGGCGGAGAGCGAGTATTATCAGTCGCTCCCGAAGCCCTACCGCCCGCGGAACGCCGACTTCGAGACCCTGGAGGAACTGATCCTCGTGAAAGGCATTACGCCGGACATTCTGTACGGGACGGAGCGGGCGGACGGCATCATCCGCCACCTGACGGCACAAGGCAAGGCGGCCCGGATCAACCTGTCCGCCGCGTCGAAGGAGGTCCTCCTCTCCCTGCCCGGGATGGACCCGGAGATGGCAACACAGCTCATCGCGTTCCGGTCTTCGGCGACGATCAACGGGATCGCCGACCTTCAGGAAATCCTCGGGGCCGGATATGCCCGAATGGCGCCTTACGTGGACGCGAGGGCGCAGGGAACGTCCACGATCTACGCCATCGAATCCACGGGCATGCGCCCCGGCGGCGAAAAGGGGTACAGCATCGTCGCGACGGTGGCCATCGAGGGGCGGGATCCTTACCGTTACCTTTATTACAAGAGCCCGGCGGACCTTTCCCCATGACAACGGCGGAAATGCTGAACAGGACGACCTCCCTGGCCTCGGGCATCGCGGACCGCGTTCTGCGGTGGTTTGGTATCCTCTGGAGGGCCCTCACCTTCAGCCTGGCCGACGAACGCGTCGCCCCCCTCCGGAGCGTCGCTATCCTCCTGGAGGAAGGAGGAATGTCCGTTGTTTACGCGTCCCGGTTCCTGTCGAGGATCCGGCTGCGGGGCGTCCGGCGCTACGCCTTCGAACCGGGCCGGTACCCGACGCCGGAGAATGTTGCTGCATCCATCCTTCTGGCCGTCAACGAGCTGAACGCCGCGGGTACGCCGATAAGCCTCGTAATCCCCAAGGCCTGGTGCATTATCCGGAAGATTGAGTTTCCGCCGGCGGTCCGGGAGAACCTTCCCGACGTCGTCACATTCGAACTGGACCGGCTCACGCCACTACCCGCAGAGCAGGCCCTCTATGATTTTCAGGCTCTCGAGAGCGGGGAAGGCCCGGTCCGGATCATGCTTGCAGCCGTCCGGGAGGATATGGTCCAGCCTTATCTGGCAGCCCTCCGGAAGCGTGGCGTTACCGTCGACCGGGTGACCGTTCACGTTTCCGCCCTCGGTACCCTCGGCCATTTCCTCCACAGAAGCGGAAACACCGTCTTCGTAGGGATCCGTGCCGGGGCCTATGAGGGAGGATGGGTTCGCGACGGCCGATGGGAGGACTCCTTTGCGGGAAACCTCCCGGCCCGGGATGGAGAAGCCGCCGTGGGAGTCCTCGCCGATGCCGTGCAGGCCGTTCTGGATCGCGTTCCGGCATCGGGCGGCCCGCCGCCCCGGGTCTATGTTTATGCCGAGGCGGAGGCCGAAGCATGGTCCGGCTTGAGGGATCTCATTCAGGCACCCGTCCGGTACATCCGGGACAGTGATCTGGCGCCCCTCCTCCTGCCGGCAGGAAAAGGGGTGGACATCCCCCATGTCGCCCTGGGGGGGGCCCTGGAATCCCTGTGGCCGGGAGCGG
The DNA here is from genome assembly GCA_002841865.1 of Deltaproteobacteria bacterium HGW-Deltaproteobacteria-19. GTDB lineage: Bacteria > Desulfobacterota > Syntrophia > Syntrophales > PHBD01 > PHBD01. Next base: position 35,621 of record PHBD01000026.1, on the reverse strand, counting down.
AGGGAATGAACCTCCTCAGCCGGGGCGTCCACAATCCCCGGAAAGCGCCTCTGGCGGTGACAATGGTCCTCCTCGCCGTCCTGACCGCCGTGGGCATTCTCTGGCTGGTGTCGCCCCTGCAGTTTGTGGAATGGAAGATCGAGGCGGTGGACCGTGAGATCGCGTCCCGCCGGGGCGAGATTGCGAAGATCGAGGTCCTGAAGCGGGACGTCGAGGGGGTGGAGAAGCAAATCGCCGCGATCGGTGCGTTCAAGGCCAATCACCCCATGAGGCTGATTCTGATCCGCGAAATTACGACCGTCCTCCCGAAGACGGCCTGGCTCTCTCGGCTGCGGATCATGGACAACAACGTGGAGATCGAGGGATATGCATCCACGGCAACGGAGATCCTTCCCAAGTTCGAAGTCTCCCCCCATTTCCGGAAGGTCGAATTTGCCGCTCCCACCTCCCGGGATACCCGGCTGAACATGGACCGGTTCAGCATCAAGATGGAAATTGAAAGCCTGGCCGGCGGAAAGGCCCGTGATGCACAGAAAGAGTAAGACCCTTCTTGTCGCGGTAGTGCTCATGTTCGTCCTCCTCGGGGCTGTGGTGTACGACCAGGGTTACCTGCGCGTCCAGTCGGAGCTGGTCGACCGGGAGGAGGCGCTCGCCGTGAAGACGAAGATTCTGGCCAAGTACATGGCGTTGATTGCCGACCGGCCGCAGATGGAGACGAGGCTCGCCTCCCTGGTGGAAGCCCGCATGGCCGAGGAATCCAAGATCATCGAGGGGCAGACCCCCTCCGTTGCCGCCGCTACCCTCCAGGGTGTCGTCAAGGGGATGATCACGGCCCGGGGGGGGAGCATATCCAGTGAGCGCGTCGAAAAGCCGGAAGATGCCGGAACGTTCAAGCTGATCACGGTGACCCTCGACGCCGTTCTTCCCGACACGGCGGCCCTTGTGGAGGTCCTTTACGCCGTTGAGACGCAGACTCCCTATCTGGTTGCCCGGGAGTTGGATGCGAGGATCCGGAATTTTCGGGAGCCCAGGGACCTGACGGTCCGGCTGAAGGTTTCCGGATTGACGGGAGGCCGCTGACATGCCCGGTATGCAATACCTGATGCAGAGCGTCAACGTGATCAACGGCCTGCTGTTGGCGGCGGTCGTCGCCGTGGCCTATTTCATGGCCGTTCCCTTCGTGAACCTGGATGTGAAGCCGCAACTCCCCACCGTGCAGTCGCAGGCACCGCCGGCGGCGGATCCGGTGACGCCGGCCCAGAGCCCGTCTCCCGCCGACTACGCGGTCATCAGCAACCAGAACCCCTTCCACCCGGAGCGCCGCATTCCGCAGGAACGCAAGGCAGTGCCCCGGCCGGAGTTATTTCTCTACGGAACGATCATCTCGGGGGACATGACCATCGCCTTCCTGGAGGACAGGAAATCGCCCTATACGACGACGGGGAGGGGAAAGCGCCCGCGGATGGTCCGGAAAGGGGAGTCCGTCAGCGGGTATGTCCTTCAGGAAGTTCGCGCGGACCAGGTCGCCCTCGTTCGGGGAGACGACCGGATCGTGGTGGTGCTCAGCGATGCGGAGAAGCGGAAGCCCAGCGCTGCGGTCGCGCCTCCTGCCGCGGCGCCAGGCACCGCGACGGCAGCCGCTCCTTCAGGTCCTGGAGGGTTGCCACCGGCCGCCAAGAATGTCGGGAAAGCAGCAGCACCGACCTCTCCGGCGACTGCGAGTACCGACGCGGGGAAAACGGCCGTCCTGCCCGGCGGGTTGCCCAGCACACGGCTCCAGCGGATCGAGATCCAGCGGAAAAAGGCCGAGGTTTACCGCACGAATCGGTTGGGTTCCCAGTGAACGAGTGAGGCGTCTCATGAATAACATGAATATTCATATCCGATGAAGAAGTTGCCAAGTTTATCCATCGAACCCTGCAAACCCAATCCCAAGGATGCTGCCAGATTCAAGTTCTGAATCGCACCCAACCGGTTTTACCCATGGGGCTCGGCTAAATACAGGGACACTTTCCCCATCCCTCCATCATTCATTCCTTCTTTTTTATAGAAAATCAGGCACGCATGGGAGGTCGGCATGTGGGAGCGAGGGTTTCCCTCGCGCTCCGGGAATCCCCCCTCACCAACCGACGTTCGCGGGGGCGCGACCGGGGGTTTCCAGAGGAGCAATTGGAACATCCCTGCCGGGAGCATGGGACGGGCTGTTCAAAAATGCCCGGATGCAAGGCCCCCGAAATCCTGAGCCATGAGTTGTACCCTTTTCGGTACGTCGAATGGCGAAGGATGAGGGAAACGCAGCAGACGGGTGTTTTTCAACAGCCCGTGCGGAAAAGTGGCCGCGACGGCGGCATGCCCCCGTGGCAGCCCCCGCGCCGATGCGCTGAATACAAAGGAAAGGGGGGCCTGCCTGTCAGGAAAGAAAATGAAAGAAGGAGGAGGAATGGATTTGAAATCCGTTCGCTTTTGACTTTCTTGTTCGATGGCGTGTCAGTTTGTTCCCTCGCACGACGAGCGGCGAGGGACGAGGGGGACACGGCAGGCAGACGTTTTCAACGGCCTGTGTGTCTATACGTTGAAGCGGAAGGTCACGATATCCCCGTCCCGGACGATGTATTCCTTTCCCTCCAGGCGCAGGCGGCCGGCGGCCTTCACGGCGGGGAGGGTTCCTCCGCAGGCGACGAAGTCCTCGTATCCAACGACCTCCGCCTTGATGAAGCCCCGCTCGAAGTCCTTGTGGATGGCGGCGGCGGCCCTGGGCGCCCTCGACTCCGCCGGAATTACCCAGGACTTCACCTCGTCCTCGCCGACGGTGAAATACTGGATTCGCCCGAGCATCTCGAATGCAGCCCGGATGACGCGGGTAAATGCCGGCTCGGCAAGGCCGAGCGCTTCGAGGAAGTCTGCCTGCTCCTCCGGAGGAAGCTCCAGCATTTCCGCCTCAAGTTTGCCGCAGATGCCGATGACGGGATCCTTCAGGCCGGCCTTCTTGCGGAACTCATCGACCTGTGGCGTGTCCCCCTCGGCCGTGTTCAAGACGACAAGCTCCGGCCGCAGGGTCCAGAAAGAAAAACTGCGGAGGGCATGTGTTTCCTCGGGGGCAAGATCCAGTTCCCGAAGCGGCCGGCTTCCCTCGAGCTGCTCCTGGAGCCGCGGCAGCAGGTCCGCCTGGAGCAGCTCCAGCGGATTGAGGGCCTTGCGGGGGATTTTCCGGAGCCGCTCCCCCCTGTTTTCCACGACCATCAGATCGGAGAGAATCAGCTCGTCTTCCAACTGGCGCCACCGTTTAATCATCTCCTGCACATCCAGGGCGGTAAACCCATCCACCACGTGCAGGAGCCCATCGACGCCGGCCAGGCTCTGGCGGACCGTCTGCCAGGCCTTTTCCCCGGCGGCATGGACGTCCACGAAGGGCGCCCTGGCCGGCGAAACCTTGGCAGGATGGAAAATCGAAACGAGGTTGTCGAAACGCTCGTCAGGCACGACGGCCTGTCCACGGACACAGGTCTCCCCGAAGGCGTCCCGGCTGTTCGTGCCGGTCATGATTTCAAACAGAGTGCTCTTCCCGCTCTGGGGAAGCCCTATGATTCCAAGCTCCATGATTGTTCCCCTTGCCTGCTTCGGCGCGCCCTATATCAGCACGGGGAGACACTTACAAGAAAAACAATCAGGGAGGGGAGATGGCCGAAGGAATGGATTCTCCATCCATTTTCGCATCGATGGCAGGAGACGTCCGTCCGGATTGGTTCCATCGCCGATGCTCACGGTCCCGCCCCACGGGGGGCGGGACTCGATGGGCACGATATGTTTTTTCAGAAGGAGAAACTCAGCGTCACCCCGCCGTACAGGTAGGAGCTGTCCCGCTCGGAAGGCGTTGCCGTGCCCTTCAGGCCCTGGCCTTTCATCTCCAGTCGCGCCTCGTTGGACAGGGGGAACACATAGGAAAGGATCGGCGTGATGGTGATTTTGTCCGTCGCCTTGACGGGCAGGCTCGCCGTCACGACGCCGTCATGGAAATTGCTGAACTTGTCGTCCGTTGCCAGGCTGTCGCCGTCGAATTTCGGGTATCCGCCGTATCCGGCGCCGGCGTTGAACAGGGTGGCGTCCGCATAGGTACTCAGGAGATAGCTGGCCGATGCTCCAAGTTTCAGGGAGACCATCTTGTTCAGCTCAAAGACGTGGGAGATCCCGAGCAGGAAATACCAGTTCCGGTAGTGGTCGATCTCCTTGTAGACCGTCAGGGTCGGCGAGAGAAGCGTGTTGAGGCCGATGGAGGCGAAGATCTCCTGGGCGTCGGCCCGGTCCGGGGCGTCTTTGTTCAGAGACGCCAGGCTGTAGTAGATGTAGCCGACACCGAGGTTCACGGGCCCGATTGCCTTCGTGTACGAAAGCGTCAGGTCCGTCTCGTTCCAGGTCCCGTGGTAGCTCTTCCCGTCGCTGCCGCCGTAGTAGGGGTTCGTGTCGATGTTTCCCCACAGGTTGATGGAGAAGCCCTTCCAGCCGACTGTGGCGGACGGCTGGATGACGATGCTGTTCCGGCTCAGTTCATAGCCCCGCCAGATGTACTGGCTCAGGACGGAGACCGAAACGTCGCCCGTGGGTGCTTCCACTGCGGGGGGAGCGGCCTCCGCCGCCGGAGCCTTTGCCTCGGCCGGTTTTTCCTCCGCCAGCGATGCCGTCTGGATCAAAAAAACCGCCGCGAGGGCGCAACACAGGATGATGAAAATCTTTTTCCCGTAGAACATGATTCATTCCTCCTTGCAAACAGAATGAAAGGTGTTTCTCAAGGAGTGTGCCACGGGAGGTCCTGGTGATATAACTACTTGTTACTGTGATGGAACAACCAATTCTGGAAGGGGGATGGAATGGGAGCAAGTCCGACATTTTTGTCCCGTTCCAGAGAATCAGGGCGAAAATGTGGCGGGCGCTATGGAGGTGTGCCGAAAGCTCTGCCGGATGGAAACGGACAAAAGAAAAGGGGCGCCGGATCGGCGCCCCCGATGATGTTACGGAGTGGGGAAGATCAGCCCCACGCCTTCTCAGCCGCCGCGTTCCTGCCGGCGATCCGGCCGAAGACGAGGCAGTCCAGTGTAGCGCAGCTGCCCAGCCGGACCGCGCCGTGGACGCCGCCGGTCACCTCGCCGGCGCAGTAAAGACCCGCAATGGGCTTGTCCGTCGAGACATCCGTTGCCTGGGCTTTCGTGTTCATGTTGATGCCGCCCATGGTGTGGTGAACCTTGGGCATGAGCCGCAGGGCGTACCACGGACCGGGGCCGAGGGGCTTCTGGTTCTTCTGCAGGTACCGGCCCCACTCCTCGTCCTTGCCCGCCAGGACGCTTTTGTTCCAGGTTTCGATGGTTTGCTTCAGGGGCTCGACGGGGATGCTGTAGGCCGCCGCCATCTCCTCCAGCGTCTTGTATTCCTTCACGACACCCCGCTCCATCAGCTTCGGCATGTACTCCGCCAGGAGCTTCTTGCCGATGGCGTAACCGTTCGCGTCGGTCATGGCGATGCACTTGTTCCCCGCCTTGATGATCGCGTCGGCGCGGATTTTCCGGTCCGCCAGCTCGTTGACGAAGCGTTTCCCCGTCTTGGTGTCCACCCAGAGGCCATACATGGCGGCGCAAAGCTGGGCGAAGAAGGGGGAGAGCCCCATCCCTTTTTCATCGGGGCTGCCCCAGGGACCCAGCTGAATCCAGGAGAGCTGGATCGGCGTGCAGCCGATCCGGAAGGCCTCCCGCAGGGCCTCAGCGGTGGCTCCGGGCTGGTTCGTCGTCTGCATGTCCGCCGTCAGCCGGGGGTCCTGGAGGGTCCGGAAGGCCACGTCGGCGCCGAATCCGCCCGTAGCCAGGACGACGGCCTTGCGGGCCTTGATGTCCTTCAGCTTGCCGCTGCCTGTCTTCGGGAATGCATACCCTTCGCGGATCTGGACGCCCTTCACCCGGCCGTCCGCGTCCCGGTAAACCTGGGTAAGCAAAGCCCGGGTCCGGGGCACGACGCCCAATGTTTTCAGTTTCAGGAGCTGCTGCTGCACGATGGCCGATCCGCTCTGGTTGTAGGTGCTGTACATCCTGGGGACGGAATGGCCACCCTCCTGGGTCAGCTTGTCCTTGTACTTGACGCCGAGTTCGCTGATGGTCCACATGACCGTGCTGACAGACTGGTCGGCCACCATTTTGGCCAGCTCCACATGGTTCAGGTTCAGGCCCGCCGCGAGCATGTCCTTCAGAAGCAGCTCCGGGGAATCCTTGATCCCTTCCCTTTCCTCCAGGGGAGAACCCGCCGCCGATACAACGCCGCCGTTGATGATGGAATTGCCGCCGGGGGTCATCATTTTCTCCAGGACTACCACGGAGGCGCCGGCCTTCTTCGCCTCGTAGGCCGCCGCCAGACCGGCGAAGCCGCTGCCGATGACCACCACGTCGAAGGTCTCCTGCCACTTCTTCGGCATGGGGGCCGCCTCGGCGCTCCAGGGCTTCAGTGCGAGCGTACCCGTTGCGACGCCAGCTGCTGCAACCGCGCCGCTTGTTTTCAAAAAGTTTCTTCTCGTCATTGCCTTCGGGGTTTTCGTCTCTTCCGACATGTCATACCTCCTGAGTTTCCATTCGCATGGATGGGTTATTATCCCCCCCCGTACAGCCCCTTGCTTCCTGTTTCCGTTCACCAGGCCCCGGCCTGATGAATAATCTACCTAATACGCTGACTGTTGATTCGAAGTCAATCCCGGATCGCAACCATTTGTATAAACGAAAGAAATCATCGTTTTGCGGCTCCGTCGCCTCTCTGTGTGACGAATCATGAGGCCGGTTGATCTCAAGGGCCGGGAAAGATATATAGGCAGTTCGTTTGCCGGCTCGTCCGAGGCGTCTGCCCGGCTTCGATCCGGGACATGCGGAGCGTGGATCGTTCCTGCGGAAACCAGCGGACATGCAGAGGTATTTGCTTTCCGGGGAAGGGGAAACAGGGAGAATGAATATGAAGAAGGATGAACCTGCCGACGCCCGGACCGCGCTGACCGCCCGTTTCCGGGATGCCCTCGGCTTTGCGGCTGTCCTCCACGCGGATCAGGTCCGCAAGGGATCGGGGATTCCCTATGTGGCGCACCTGCTTGCAGTGGCAGCGATCGTGATCGAGGAGGGCGGGATCGAGGACCTGGCCATTGCCGCGCTCCTCCACGACGCAGCGGAGGACCAGGGCGGTTCGGAGATCCTGGTGCGGATCCGTTCCCTCTACGGGGAGTCCGTGGCGGCGGTCGTGGAGGCCTGTTCGGATACGACGGAGTCACCCAAGCCTCCGTGGCGCGAGCGGAAAGAGCGCTACATCGCGCATCTGGCGGCGGTTCCCGACGGCGTGCTCCTCGTCTCCCTGGCGGACAAACTCCACAACGCCCGGGCGATCCTGCGGGATTACAGGGCCGTGGGCGAGGCCCTCTGGGAACGGTTCCGCGGTGGCCGGTCCGGGACCCTCTGGTATTACGAAACCCTGGCGGAGACCTTCGAGCGGTCAGGGAAATTCCGCGGACTGGCGGGAGAGCTCCGGTCCGTCGTGGACGAACTGGTCAGGATCGCCGGGACGAAGGCTCCCTGACCATGCGGGTGCCCGCGGACAGAACGTTTCCATCAACCTTCATGAATCGTGAGGTGTCAGGAATGCATGTGAAAATGGAACCCCTTGCGCCGGACCACGGCCGGCCGGTCATTGACATCTTCAATCACTACATCGAGCATACCTTCGCGGCGTTCCTGGAAAACAAGGTTCCATACGCCTTTTTCAATGTCCTGCTCAAGACGGCGGAGGGATACCCGGCCGCGGCCATGAAGACGGAGGCGGGAGAGGTCATCGGCTTCGGCTTTCTCAGGCCCCACAGCCCGATCCCGACCATGGCGGGAACGGCGGAGATCTCCTATTTCCTTCACCCGGACCACTGCGGGCGGGGCCTTGGCGGGATCCTGCTGGATCATCTCCTGGAAGCGGCCGCGGTGAAGGGAATTCACACGATCCTGGCGGCCGTCTCGGCGGTCAACGAACCGAGCATCCGGTTTCACCGAAAGCATGGATTCGCCGAGTGCGGCCGATTCCGGGAGGTGTTCCGGAAAAGGGGCCGCTTCGTGGACACGTTGTGGATGCAGCGCATGCTTGGAGATGGAAAATGATCGTGACAGGGGCGGCCGTTTCGGGCATACAGCCGTAACCACAGGCGTCGCGAAGATAAACCGGGACCTGCCCGGCGCGACGGCTCGGGAGGAAGTGCAGGCATTATTCCAGAGGAGGAGGAAAACATGACCATGAAGCAATGGGACAGTCCGCCGGAGATGCTGATCGATCCGGACAGGAAATACCGCGGGACGATTGAAACCGCACGGGGGATCATCGAGATCGAGTTTTATCCGCAGCATGCCCCGCTGACGGTAAACAACTTCGTCTTTCTGGCCCGCGAGGGCTTCTATGACGGGGTCGTGTTCCACCGGGTGATTCCCGATTTCGTCATCCAGGGGGGCGATCCGACGGGCACCGGCCGGGGCGGCCCCGGGTACCGCTTCGAGGACGAGTGCGAAGGAAATCCGCTGATCCACGAGCGGGGCGTTCTCTCCATGGCAAACGCCGGCCCCGGCACGAACGGCAGCCAGTTCTTCATCACCCACTCGCCGCAACCCCACTTGAACGGGCGGCACACCGTGTTCGGAAAAGTCGTTGCGGGCCTGGATGTCATCGACGCGATCCGCCAGGGGGACAAGATGGACAAGGTGACGATCATCGAGAGCGAATAGCCGCATTGCAGTGACGGTCGAGCCGGAAAGGGAGGTTGCCGGCTGTCCCGACGGTCCACAGGACGCTGGGAAAGGGGGAATCAAAAGCTGTGAAGGCAGCGGATATCCGGTGCATCCTCGTTCTCGGGGCCGGCACCATGGGAAGGCAGATCGCCCTGCATTTCGCACTGCGGGGCTGCGACGTTGTTCTGTATGATCTGGAAGACGCCGTCCTGAAGCAGGCGGCGGCGTTCATCCGGAAGGCCACCGCGGGCCTCGTACGGCAGGGACGGGTGACGGAAAGGGAGGCGGAGGAAGCCCTCGTCCGGATCCGCGCCACGACCGACGCCGCGCAGGCGGCGGACGGCGCCGACCTGGTCAGCGAATCCGTTCCGGAGGACCCGGTTCTCAAAGGAAAGGTCTTTTCCCTTTTTCACGGTCTTTGTCCGGCTCGAACCCTGTTCACCACCAATACCTCCTCCCTTGTCCCCTCCATGTTCGCCGCCGCAACCGGACGGCCGGAAAAATTCCTGGCCCTCCACTTCCACGACCTTTCGTACAATCTGGTCGTGGACGTCATGCCCCACCCCGGGACGGACAGGGAGGCTGTGCGCGTCGTCCGGGAATTCTGCGAGCGGACGGGCCTGATCCCCATCGTCCTGAAAAGGGAGCATCCCGGCTACCTCTTCAATCACATGTTCATGGCCCTCCTGGGGGCAGCCCAGACCCTGGCGGCCGATGATGTCGCTGCGATCGAGGACATCGACCGTGCCTGGATGGGGGTGTTCGGCATGCCCATCGGGCCTTTCGGACTCATGGATCGCGTCGGTATCGACACTGCGTGGAAGATTGTGGATTACTGGGCCTCGAAGACCCGGGACCCCCGGGCGCTGAAGAACGCCGCCTTCCTGAAAAGCCGGGTGGAGAGGGGAGAACTGGGCCAGAAAACGGGGCGGGGTTTCTATGCCTACCCGGGGCCCCGTTTCACGAAGCCCGGCTTCGTCGAGGGTCGGGTCAAAGAGGAGGGAGAGGGACCATGAGCCTGGATGCCCTGTTTTCACCCGTTACGGTCAACGGCCTGACGCTCCTGAACCGGGCCGTCATGCCCGCCATGGGAACCGGTTACGGCAACCCGGACGGCACCGTCAGCGACCGCCTGGTCCGGTACCTGGCCCGGAGGGCCCGGGGCGGGGCGGGACTGATCATCACGGAGGTCTGCGCGGTCACGCCCCGGGGAAAGGGGTTTCTCCGGGAGATCGGAGCCTGGAGCGATGATTTCATCTCCGGCCTGGCGGGCATGGCCAAGGCGGTCCACCGCGAAGGAGCGAAAATCGCCCTGCAGCTCCACCATGCCGGCCGGGAGACCTTTGCGGCCGCCGCCGGGGGTACGCCCGAGGCCCCGTCGCCCATCCCCAGCGTCATCATGAGGCAACCCTGCGAGGAGATGAGCACGGACCGGATCGGCGAGGTCGTCGATTCCTTCGCCTCCGCGGCCCTGCGGGCCCAAAACGCGGGCCTGGACGCCGTCGAGATCCACGGCGCCCACGGGTATCTGCTGACCCAGTTCCTGTCCCCCTTTTCCAACGTGCGGACGGACCGGTACGGAGGTTCCGAGGAGAACCGGATGCGTTTCGTCCTGGAGACCGTTGCGGCCGTTCGGAAGGCCGTGGGATCAACCTTTCCGGTCCTCGTCCGGATCTCCGCGGACGAACTGATCAAGGGCGGTTACGACCTGGAGTTCACGAAACGCCTGGCGCCCCGCCTGGTTTCCGCCGGCGCCGACGCGATCCACGTCTCGGTGGGCGTCTATTCCACCCCGGGCAACCTGAGCATCGCGTCCATGGACACGGAGGCCGGGTTCAACCTGTTCCGCGCCCGGGCCATCCGGGAGATGGTGAACGTCCCGGTCATCGCCGTGGGACGCATCAACGACCCTCGGCTGGCCGACCGGGCCATTGCGGCGGGTGATGCCGACCTGGTGAGTTTCGGACGCCAGCACCTTGCGGATCCGGATTTTCTCGCCAAGGCCCGGGAGGGGCGGTGGGATGACATCCGCTGGTGTGTCTCCTGCAACCAGGGTTGCATCGAGCGGTTGATGTACGAGATGCAGCCCGTCACCTGCACGTTCAACCCCGAATGCGGGAACGAGCGCGAACAGGCGGCCCCTGACACCCCGGGACGCCGCCTGTGGGTGATCGGCGCCGGTCCGGCGGGACTTTCCGCCGCCTTGGCCGCGGTGGAGCGCGGGCTCAAGGTGGAGGTCTTCGAGAAGGAGGAGACCCCGGGAGGACAGGTCCTTCCAGCCAGCCGCCCGCCTCACAAGGAGGCCTTCCTGGACTGGGTGAACTGGGCGGTCCGTCAGGCGAAGGAGCGAGGTGTGATTTTTCACTGCGGTCGGGAGGTCGATGCGGAGCTTTTAAAATCGGGACGGCCCGACGCGGTCGTCCTCGCCGCCGGGGCCTCCCCTTCGGTTCCGAAGATCCCGGGCATCCACGGATGCCATGTCTTCGACGCCCGTAACGTTCTGACTGGCAGGGCGGACCCCGCGGGGCCCGCTGCCGTCCTCGGCGCAGGCTACGTCGGCATGGAGACGGCGGACTATCTGCTGGCCCGGGGAATCGACGTCACGATCCTCGAGATGCAGGCCGCTTATCCCGTGGGCAAGCACACCTCCCATGGGTACTGGCTGCACCTGCGGCTCAAGGAACGGGGCGCTCGCATTCTCCTCGGCACGATGGTGACGGGAATCGGGGAGCATGCCGTTGCCTACCGGCAGGGGGAAGAAGAAGGAACCGTCCCCGCGGCCTCGGTGATTACGGCGCTGGGGGCCAGAATGGAGAACCGGCTGGAAGACGTCCTGCGGGAGATCGGCATCCCCTGGAGGACCGTCGGCGATGCGGCGGGTCCCCGGCGGCTTCTGGAGGCCATCCACGAGGGCGACCGGGCGGGTCGGGAGATCTGAAACCTACCGGCTCCGGATCGCCCTGGCAATGGCTTCGCCGAGTTTCTCCACCTCCCGGTTGAGGCCGGCTTCGCCGAATGAGCGGGCCTGCCTGTCCATGATCACTTTTCTCGCCGGGACGTCGATCAGGCGGCAGTGCACGATATAAACGGTTTTTTTCTTCTCCACGCTGCCCGCCACGATGTAAGGGATACCCATCCGTTCGCCGACGTGTATGATGTCGCCCAGCTTTTCGTTCTGCTGGAGATCGTTGAGGCTCAGAAACTCCTCCAGTTCCTTCCGTTCCACGAGATGGAACGAGGGGGTCTTCCGGAGGGTGTGGCTGAGGGTGTCTGTAATGGGCGCGGAAACCGCGGAGGCGTCGATCGTCAGGGACTGGAAATTGTAGACGGCGATCCGGACGGGGGCTGACGATTCAGCCGGCGCGGGAGCCGCTTCGACCGGGACGGGGGTCGGACCGGGCACGGACGCGGGAGGAGGGGTCGCGGGCTGCGGCTCCGGCCGGGCCATCGCCCGGGCGTGCTGCGAAGGGGCACCGCCGAGAAGAGCGACGATCTCCGTGAACCCACCCTGTTGTGCATAGCCCGCGGCTGTCTGCCCGGAGGCGTCCTTTATGGAGGGATCGGCACCGGCATCGAGGAGTGCCTTGACGGCGGCGGTAAAACCGTATTGTGACGCCAGGGTCAGGGGGGTGCCGTATGGCGAAGATGCATTCACATTGGCGCCCCGGCTGACGAGCAGCGTGATGATGTCCGCCTTGCCGTAGTATGCCGCCCAATGAAGGGGAGTGAAGCCGTCGGCTCCCTTTTCGTTCACATCGCTCCCCTGATTCAGGAAGCTTGTGACCGCCGGACCGTCGCCGGCAATGATGGCATTCACGAAGGTGTTGCGGCAGCCCGCCAGAAGGGCGATCAACAGGACCGCCCAGGCGGCCCATACGAACATTCTGTGCTTCACGGATTCCCTCCCCGTTCATTCCCCGGTTGGATCGTTCTCTCGCCATCGGATCCGGTCGTGGCGGCCACTCTGTTTTCCAACCCCTTTTCCCTCAGCGCAGGCAGACGCTCAGGATCTCGATGAAGTCCGTCTCTCCCTCCAGCACCTTCCGGATTCCGCTCTGCAGCAGGGTGTTCATCCCCTCCGCCGTGGCGGTCTTCCGGATGGAGGCAATGGATTTCCGGCTGATGATCATCTGCTTGATGCCGTCGCTGGCCACCAGAAGCTCATAGATGCCCATCATGCCGCGGTATCCGGTTCCGTTGCACTCCGGGCAGCCTCTTGCACGGTTGATCCGGCGATCCGCCGAATACTCCATGTTCAGGGGGGCGAAGGCCTTCTCGCCGTAGTTCCGCACCATGTCGTCCCACTCCTCCCGGCTGATGGGGAGGGATTCGCGGCAGTGGACGCAGAGGCGCCGGACGAGACGCTGGGCCAGGACGCACAGAAGCGAGTCGGCGAAACCGAAAGGGTCGATCTTCATGTCCAGGAGGCGGACGATGGTCTCCGGGGCATTGTTCGTGTGCAGGGTGGAGAGGACGAGATGGCCCGTCGTGGACGCCTCGACGCCCATCTTGGCCGTTTCGTAATCCCGCATTTCCCCCACCATGATGATGTCCGGATCGGAGCGCAGGAAGGCCCGCATGGCCGTACCGAAATCCAGACCGATCTTGTGGTGCATCTGGACCTGGCGTATCCCCTTCTGCGTGATCTCGACGGGATCTTCGGCGGTCCAGATCTTGGTGTTGGGGCGGTTCAGCCGGTGGAGAGCGGCGTGGGCCGTCGTGGTCTTGCCGGAACCGGTGGGTCCGACGATCAGGATCAACCCGTAGGGCTTGTCGAGCTGCTCGATGAACAGGGCCAGGGTATCCGGCGGCATCCCCAGTTCGTCCAGGGTCATGATCTTTCCCCGGGTCAGGATCCTCAGGACCACGTCCTCCACGTAGCCGTGGGTCGGCATGGTGGCCACCCGGAGTTCGATGTCTTCGCCGTTGGGCCGCGTGTACCGGATCTTCCCGTCCTGGGGCAGGCGCCGCTCCGTGATATCCAGGTTGGAGAGAATCTTGATGCGCGAGACAATCGCCGCGCGGTAGTCGTAGGGCAGCGAGCGGTACGGAAAGCACTCGCCGTCGACGCGGAACCGGACGATTACCTCCCGGTCCCGGACGTCCGGCTCGATATGGATGTCCGAGGCGCGTCGCAGGCAGGCCTCGTTGATGATCTCGTTCACCAGGCGGACGATGGTTCCGTCCGTCTCGGTGATGTCCACGAATTCGTCCCGCCGATCTCCGTTCTCAGCCGCATTTTCCTTTGTTCTGGAGGCTTCCTTCAGGTAGGCCGTTCCGTAGAAATGATCGATGAACTTCAGAATGTCTTCCCGGGATGCCAGGCAGTACTCGATCTGTTTCGTCTTCAGCAGGTTTTCGATGCTGTCCCGCCGCGGCAGGTCGTCCGGGTCGTCCACCAGGACCGAGACCCGTCCTTCCCGCCGCTCCAGGGGTACCCATCCCTCGCGGTGCAGGTATTCGTGTTTGAGGTTTACAAGAAGGCTGCGGGGGACGGGAACCCGTTCGTCGAAGGATACCGAACGGACATGGGCGGATTTTTGCGTCCCGTCGGACCGCCCCGCCTCACTCTCTGTTTCGTCTCCGTTCTGCCGAACAACCGGATGTCTCATGATTTCAATGCCCTCGCCGGATGTGTACCGTAAAGCGGGATCATTATAGGGGAAGCGGGAATATTCTTCAACGGCTGATATGCCGCCGGCATGTCCATGCTGACCGGGAAGGTGATTCGTGTTATACAGGCATCATCCTCCACCGGATTGAGCCCATGGAGCTTGTCTACCTCTCCGATGTCCACGATGCCTTTGGCCGGGTCAAGGAACTCCTGTCCCGGACAAGCGCCGACGTCTACGTCATCGCGGGCGACCTCATCGATCGGCCCTTCTACACGAAAGAAATGTCCGCCCGCTACAGAAAGAAGCAGGCGTCCTTTTCCGGACTTCGCCATCAGCTGGGATACGGGGAAATCGACGTCGAAGATTTTATCAACGCCCTGCTGAAACGGGCCGACGTATCGGAGGACGTCCGGCGGCAGGCGGCGGAGTTCCGGGAGGAGACCATCCGGGGCCGCCGGGTCATGCAGCAGAAGTACAAGATCCTCGAGAGCATCCTGCGTCTCAAATCGGGCGCGCGGATCCTATGCCTTCCGGGGAATTACGACATGGACCTCCAGTACACCTCCCTCCATGAGAGGGACCTCCACCGGCACTGGGTTCAGGTCGGGGACTTGAGGATCGCCGGATACGGGGGCGCCGATGTGTTTACCCCGGGCATCCCGCAGCAGTATACGGTAAAATACCACGCCGACCGGGGCGCCAGCGAGATGGTCCGGTTCTTCGGCGAGGCGCGGCCGGACATTGTGGCGACGCACAAGCCGGCCCACGGCGTCCTCGACCATCTCCCCTCCCAGGGGGAGAGCGGCTCGCCGGATCTCCGGCGCTACTGCGAACAGAACGGGGCGCTTCTATGCCTGACGGGCCATCTTCACGACCAGTGGGGCTTCGAGGAAATCGACGGAACGGTGTATCTCAATCCCTCGAATTTCGGAGAGGTCCATGCCCCCGGCGGGGGGATTGACGAGGGCGGGTTTTTCTATGCCATTGAGGTGGATCATCGGCGGATCGCCCGGGTCATCTTGAGGAAGCTGGTCCGGAGCGACGTCCATGACGTCGTCGCCTTCGAGCCCGGCAGCGAGGGATGGTCCAAGACCGTGGTGGACCGGGATCGTTACGGAGCCCACCTGCGAGCGATGAGTCTGGAGCGTGAAGGGGAGGGCAGCAGCCGGGAACCGCGGGAGCGAATGGTCACCCTCATGGCCCGGTTTTTCCCCGGTCCCGACGGGACAGTCGATACCGGGCCCCTGCAGAGACATGTCGTCGAGTCCTGCCGCCGGATCGGGGCGCGCCGCGGCGTGGACGCAGGGGTGGACCTTGTGAGCGGCGGCAGCCTTGCGCCCTTCGGATCGTCGCCCCGCCTGGATCTGGCCGTCTATCTCCACCGCGCTGATCTTCCCGGAAAGGCGGGCACAGGGGTGGATGAAGAGAGCCCCTGGTTCGAAGAAGCGCTGGAGGCGCTTCGGGTGGAGCTGGAAGCCTTTCCGGGAGTTGCCGTCGTCGACGGCATCGACCTGGGGCGAGTGGATCGAAGCATCCGGGCGAAGGATTACGAGTGCGACGCCGCCCAGCGGTTTGCCGCCTACCGGTCCGTAGGGCGCTTGCTGGAACCCGGCACTGTCACCGCGGTGGAGGAACGGCTCGATTCGGATGGGGCATTCCGCGGAGAGATCGAGGGGACCGGCGGGGCATACATGGAGATTTTCCTGAATACGTCCGCGCAGGTTCGAACCATGAAGGAATTTGATGCCGGCCTGAAGGAACTGGGAATCGTCGCCCCCGAGGCCTATCGAAGAAAAATCGAAGGAGTTCTCCATGGCCGTTGCTAAGGACAAGTTGAAGCGGCTGATCAAGATGGCGGACCTGCTCTGTGCCTCCTTCACGATGGAGGAGGCCTGCGGCGTCCTCGGCCGGGAAATGGCCCGCCTGTTCCCGGCCGGCGCCTTTTATCGGCACCGCGCCGTCCGGGACCTGCTGGAGGCCGAGGCTCGCTGGGGGGATGCACCGGGGGAAGCCGTTTTTACCCCGGAAGAATGTCATGCATTGCGCAGGAACCGGCCGCACCTGGTGGCAGGGACAACGAAGGGGCTCCCTTGCCGCCACACGGAAGGAGAGACGGACGGGCGTGCGTCTCTGTGCGTACCCATGACGGTCCATGGAGAGTTTCTCGGGCTGCTTCACATCCGCTTCGACCTGCCCCCTGGGGCGTCGGTGCGGTCCATCGACGCGGCCGAGCAACTGGCCCTTGTGGCGGCCCAGCAGGTCCGGCTGGCCATGAAGAACGTCCAGCTCCGGGAGGAACTGAGCGGACTCTCCACCCGGGATCCCCTGACGGGGCTCGTCAACCGACGCTACCTGGAGGCAACGCTGGAGCGGGAGCTGAAAAAAGCCGGGAGGCAGGGACTGTCCGTGGGCGTCGTGTTCATAGACATCGACCATCTCGGCCACATCAACCAGACCCACGGCATCGAAGAAGGGGAACAGATCATCCGCGATCTGGGAACGTTCCTCGGCGGGAACATCCGGGACGAAGACATCGCCTGCCGCTGGGGGGCCGACGAATTCGTCCTGATTTTCCCGGGAAGCGGCCTCGACGCCGCCCGGCGCCGGGCGGAGAACCTGCGGGAGATGCTCAAGGACCAGGAGCAGAAGGAAGGACACCAGCACCTGCGGCGAGTCACCCTTTCAATCGGCGTGGCGGCTTCCCCGCAGCATGGAGAGACGGCGGGGGACATCCTCCAGTCCGTCCGGGGGGCGGTGAAGCGGGCCAAGCAGGAAGGGCGTGACCGGGTCTGCACTGCCGGCTGAAAGCATCGACCGGGACGCCCCGGAAAGTTCACATTTAGGAGTCCGCCAGGCTCCGTCTCTCCCCGCGTCGATATCGCCCGGATACATCGTCACATACCGGCACTGCTTGCGGGCCCGGAATGCCGGTTTGACAAGCATCGGGCTTTCCCCTACAAACCCTGCAGGATGCGCCCCGGGGCATGCGATCCCCACCGGGGGCGCCTTCGGATCTTCAATACGCCAAGGAGGACATCATGGAACCCTATTTCGACGACCGGGAAACCCTGCGCCGGGAGGAACGGCTTCGCATTCAGGTGGAGGCGCTCTCCCGGATGGTGGAAGCCGCCCGCCGCCAATCGACCGTCCTGCGAAAGGGATTCGAGGACCTGGGCGTCAACCCCGGGGACATCAAGACGGTGGCCGATTTCGAACGCCTGCCGGTCATCTCCCGGGAAAGGCTCGTGGAGATGGAGCTGGAACGCCCGCCCTATGCGGGCCTGGAGAACCCCGACGCCGAGATAGACCGGATCTTCATCTCTCCCGGTCCCGTCTACGAGCCCCACCTGGGTGAGGAGGATGTCCTCTGGGCCCGGGCCTACAAGGCCGCCGGGCTCGCGAAGGGCGACGTGGTCCTGAATGCCTTCTCCTACCACATGGTCGCGGCGGGGCTGACCTTCCACGGGGGGCTGCGGAAAGTCGGCGCGACGGTCATCCCATCGGGGGCCTCGAGCGCCCAGGCCCAGGTGCAGTTGATCCGCGACCTCGGCGCCACGGCTTACACGGGGACGCCGAGCTTCCTGATGGCAATCATCGAGAAGGCCCGGGAGATGGGGTACGACTTCCGGAAGGATTTCCGGGTCCGGAAGGCCTGCTTCGCCGCCGAGCCCCTGTTTCCGGCCATGCGCGAGCGCTTCGAGACGGAGTTCGGCATCGATACCTACCAGATGTACGGTGCAACGGAGGTGGGGGACGTCGCCTACGAGTGCCGTGAAAAGAAGGGCTGGCACCTCTGCGAGGAGGTTTACGTCGAGATCGTCGATCCTGCGACGGGGAAGGCCGTTCCGCCGGGGACGCCGGGAGAGATCGTCGTGACGCGGTTCAACGACATCTTCTACCTGTTCCGCTTCGGCACCGGCGACCTGTCCCGGATTGTCGAAGAGCCTTGCCCGTGCGGGAGGACGTCATACCGCCTCGCCGGGATCCTGGGCCGGGTGGGGGACGCCGTGAAGGTCCGGGGCCTCTTCGTCGCCCCGAGCCAGCTCCAGCAGGTGGATGCAAAATTCCCGGAGATCCGGAAGTTCCAGATCGTCGTCGGCCGCAGCGGCCACGAGGACCGGCTGAACGTGCGCATCGATCCGGCGGAGCCGAGCGGCGATTTTTCCTCCCTGGAGCAGGCCTTCCACAAGGCCTTCCGGGAGATCTGCACCGTCCGGATCGACCGGATCGAATTCCTGAAGCCGGGGACGCTCACGGACGAGGACAGGCGGATCGTCGATGAGCGGAGTTGGAAGTAGGCAGGGCCGCCATTCAGGACCGGTGCCGCGCGCTGTATTTTCGGCCGGCATTCGAACACGAGAGGATTGCTCACACGGCCAGATCCCGAAGCCAGGGCGCGGCGGCCCGGACGGAGACCCCGGAGAGGTCCCGTTCGTGCTTCAGATGCCGGACAAGCTGGACCGACACCGCCTCGGGGAACATATTCCGGAAGTAGAGCAGGTGGGGCGACGGATCCGGTTCGGAGAGTTTCACTTCGATCAGGTGTGTGACATTCTCGTCCCGGCTGAGGACGAAATCAACCTCCCGTTTTTCCTTCGTGCGCAGGTACTGGAGAGACACCGTCTCCCCCACGGCGTCCTGGAGGAAAGAGGCATATTTCTGCAGGCTCACGGCCACCGTGTTTTCCAGCCGGATTCCCTCGCCTCCCTTGACGAGGCCCGTGTCGAAAAAATAGGCCTTCGGCTCCTTCCGGATCGCCCGGGCCACGTTCCGGTGGAAGGGCCGGACAAGAAAGACAATGTAGAGGCCCTCGAGAATTTCCACATAACGGCGGACGGTGTTGGGGGCGATCTGCAGGTCCCCCGCAAGGCCCGTGAAGGATAACGGCAATCCGACCCGTTCCCGCAGCATTTCCAGAAGCAGACGCATCGTGCGGAGTTCGTGGACCCGGCTGAAGTCCGGGATGTCCTCCCGGATCAGGTCTGCGTAATGCCGGCTGCGCCACCGGTCGGCTTCTTCCTCGGAGCCGGAGAGAAAGGGCTCCGGGAAACCGCCAAGCCGGTTCAGGCGGTCCAGCGCTTCGTTTGCACCCATCAGCTCTACCGCTTCCCGTACGGAAAAAGGTTGGAAGCGATAGTGAAAGTAGCGTCCCGCCAGGGATTCCCCCGACTGGCGGAAGGTCTCCATGCGGGAGCTGCCCGCCACCAGGATCGCCTGGCCCGGCCGCCTCGTATCGTATACGCCTTTGAGAAACCGCTTCCAGCCTTTCATCTTGTGAATCTCGTCGAAGACCAGGATGTCCGCGTCGGCGGACCAGCTTCGGGAGGCGATGATGCGGGCGTCGTCCGTCGCGTCGTAGTCGAGGTACTGGGGGCGGCTGTATTCGGAGAGGATCTGGCGGGCAAGATGTGTCTTGCCGATCTGGCGCGGCCCCGTCAGGAAGATCATCTTTCTGGCAAGGTCTATCTTTATGTTATCATAAAGATATCGGTTCATGCTGGCGATTATGCAGGATTTTGACGATCCGTCAAGACTTTTGTGCAGAATCTTGCCGAATGGTCGGGGCTTGTGAGGGGGATGGAAACGCCGACGGCACAGGCTGCTGCCTCGGGCATTGGATTGGCACGTTCCTCCGCATCCCTCAGCCCATCTCCCCCATGGCCAGCATGATGGCAGTCAACTCCTTGATGCGGTCCCGAAGCTCCGCGGCCTTTTCGAATTCCAGGTCCTTCGCCGCGGCCTTCATCTCCTTTTTCAGGCGCTCGATGACGGCGGTGATCTCCTCTTCCGTGCCGTAGGCAGCCCCGGGCTCCTTCACGACGGGGACGGTGACGTAGTCCGCCTCGTAGACCGAGGAGAGGACGTCGGAGATGGCCTTCCGGATGGTTTCGGGAGTGATGCCGTGCTCCTCGTTGTAGCGGTGCTGGAGCTCCCGGCGGCGTTTCGTCTCCGAAAGGCAGGCCCGGATGGCCTGGGTCTCCCGGTCGGCGTAGAGGATGACCCGGCCGGCGACGTTCCGGGCGGCCCGGCCGCTGGTCTGGATCAACGAACGCTCGGACCGGAGGAATCCTTCCTTGTCGGCGTCCAGGATCGCCACCAGGGAGACCTCGGGGATGTCCAGCCCCTCCCGGAGGAGATTCACCCCAACCAGGACATCGAACTCGCCGAGACGGAGGTCCCGGATGATCGCCACCCGCTCGAGGGTCTGGATGTCCGAGTGAAGATAGCGGACCCGGACGCCCAGCTCTTCGTAGTAGCGGGTCAGGTGCTCCGCCATCCGCTTCGTCAGGGTCGTCACGAGGACCCGCTCCCCCCGGTCCGTCCGCTCGCGGATCTCCGCCAGGAGGTCGTCCACCTGGTCCGCCACGGGCTTGACAGCGAGCTCCGGATCCATAAGCCCCGTAGGCCGGATGATCTGTTCGACAACTTGTCCCCGGGCCTTCTTGATTTCGTACTCGGCAGGGGTGGCGGAGATGTAGAGGCGCTGCTGGGGGAATTTTTCATACTCGTCGAAGCGGAGCGGCCGGTTGTCCAGCGCCGAGGGCAGGCGGAACCCGTGGTTCACCAGGGTCTCCTTCCGGGAGCGGTCCCCCCGGTACATGCCGTTCAGCTGGGGGATGGTGGCGTGGCTCTCGTCGACGATGATGAGGGCGTCCTTCGGGAGGTACTCCACGAGGGTGGGCGGCGGCTCCCCGGGTCTCCGGCCCGTCAGGTGCCGTGAGTAGTTCTCGATTCCCTGGCAGTAGCCCATCTCCTCCATCATCTCCAGGTCGAAGGATGTCCGCTGCTCCAGCCGCTGGACCTCCAGGAGCTTCCCCTGGTCCTTGAGCCAGGCCAGGCGCTCCTTCAGTTCGACCCGGATGTCCTTCACGGCCCGCACGAGGTTGTCCCGCGTCGTGACGTAGTGGCTCCCGGGGTATATGGCCATCTTGTCCACCTTCATGAGCTTCTTCCCGCGCAGGGGGTCAACCCAGGAGACGGTCTCGACGACGTCGCCGAAGAACTCAATCCGGACGGCCCGGTCCTCTTCGTAGGCCGGGAAGATCTCCACCGTGTCCCCCCGGACCCGGAAGGTCCCCCGGTGGAAGTCGATGTCGTTCCGCTCGTACTGGATCTCCACGAGGTGGCGCAACAGGTCGTCCCGGGGGATCTCCAGGCCCTCCGCCACGTTCACCTGCATTCCCGAGTAGGACTCGGGGGACCCCAGGCCGTAGATGCAGGAGACGCTGGCCACGATGATCACGTCGCTCCGCTCGAAGAGGGCGTGGGTGGCGGCGTGGCGCAGCTTGTCGATCTCCTCGTTGATGGACGAGTCCTTCTCTATATAGGTGTCCGTGCTGGGGAGGTAGGCCTCGGGCTGGTAGTAGTCGTAGTAGCTGACGAAATAGTGGACGGCGTTCTCCGGGAAGAGGGACTTGAACTCGCCGTAGAGCTGGGCCGCCAGGGTCTTGTTGTGGGCCATGATCAGGGCGGGCCGCTGGACCGCCTGGATGACCTGGGCGACGGTGAAGGTCTTCCCCGAGCCGGTGACCCCCAGGAGGACCTGGTGGGGATCGCCGCGGAGGACGCCCTCCGTCAGCGCCTCGATGGCCTGCGGCTGGTCGCCGGCGGGCTGGAATTCCGACGTGAGCTGAAAGCGGTTCATAGATGATTCACCGGGCGGCACACCGGTCTTTCCTCAATTGTTTCTCTGCGCCGCCATGAAAAGCGACCAGGGCCGGGAAGGCCGGTCATCCAGGTAGCCGCGGAGATGCTCCCACTGGATGTTCTCCTTCAGGAACTCCTCGGCTATGAAGGGCATCCCGCTGGAATTCCCGAAGCGGGCCCAGAAGGCCATGTCCTTGGCCATGTCGCTGTCCATGACCTTTCCGTCCACCGTGCCGCGGGGCTGGAAGGGAAGGGGGCGGCCGGGCTGGCTCATGAAGGCCCGGTCGTCCAGTTCGTAGTGGCCGTCCACCGTCCGGGAGCAGGGATTGTCCTTCTTCAGGTACACGTCGTAGTGGTCCGCCAGGATCTGCCTGGCCGTCTCCGTGTCGATCTTCCCGTCATGCTGCCTCATAAGTTGGGTAAGCCGTACCTGCCGGGCACCCTGGTGCCGGCGGATGTCGGCGAATCCCGTGTTTCCGCACTCCAGGTTCCGGATCCGCGGATCCAGGGGGGCGTTGAAGCCGATGAACCAGCCGTCTTTGGTCCGCTCGACGTTGTAGAATTCGAGCCCCAGCTCGAACCGCATGATCTCGTTCGTTTTCGTGTCCGCCAGGAGCCAGCTGTTGGCGTAGCCGCCGCTGTTCCTGTGCCGCATGGTGCGGACGAAATCGTCCAGCGTCCAGGCGTACTGCATGGCCTTCCGGACGCGGAAGAACGCCGGCGCCGCCTTTTCCCTGTACATGCCGAATCCGCCGATGGTCGTCTCGGTCCCCATAATCCCCGCCCCGGTGACGAAGAAGTCGGTTTTGCTGTGGATGTAGCCCGGAACGGACTGCATGAAGATCCGGTACCCCCTGTCGGGAAGGATGTCGAGGATGAGATTGGCGAATTGGCCGATCTGAAAATCGTTCCAGGTATTGTGGGCCATGACGATCTTGCCGTCCTTCGTCGCCTTGCCCGCGGCGATGAAGGCGCTGCAGTGGTCCGACACAGCGGGGATCCGGTTTGCGTATCGATATTTTGCCATGGCGTTGGGCCACCAGTAGCCCGTCAGTTCCGCATATCCGTTCCAGGCGAGCACCTCTTTCCAGGTGATCCTGACGCCCGCCTTCTGCGCCCCCGCGGCGATGCCCTTGATCTCAGCCAGGAATTCCGGATCGAGGCGGCGCGTGAAGAGCCGGTCCGCTGCCTGGACGAAGAAGTCCCACTCCTTTCCCGTTTCGAGATACGTCAGGGAACGGATGTTCCGCAGGACCCTGTCCAGCTCCGGCGCCAGGAGGAATCCGTGCTGCATGCCCCGTTCGTAAGGCGCCCCCTCGATGTGAAGATAGATCCAGCCGTCCTGCTCGAACCGGTATGACTTCCCGTAGCTCTTGACCGGGCCGTCCGCGGCGGCCGCGGCAAGGGCCATGGAGATCCATGCTGCAATCGCAAGGGAGAGCATTGCTTTTCTGATCATTGAAAACCTCCTTCCGGCGGGGAATTCCGATGGGCGGATCGCACCTCATCCATCGGATCGAGACATCGCTTTGCTTTTCGGCGGGTTTGCGGGTATATGCTCGAAACTTGATGCGGCTTCCCTTGACTCGCGAACTATAACGGCGCCGCCGGATCGTGTCAAATGCAAGATATCCCCGCCGCGGCAGGGAGCGATCCTGCAGGTGAGGCATCATCAGGCATTCCAGAGGAGAAAACCGGTGAACCCTTCTTCCATCGTGCGTCTAACCGTTCCGGCGGACATGCGCTTCCTGGAGATGATCCGGGGCTTTGTGCGGGAACTGGCCTCGGCTGCCGGGTTTTCCCAGAGAGAGATTCTGGGCCTGGAACTGGCCGCCGAAGAGGCCTCCGTCAACAGCATCGAGCATGCCTATCCGGACGGCCGGCCGGGAGACATTTTCCTGAAGGCGGAGATCGGGCGGACGGAGCTGGTCCTGTCCATCCGGGACGAGGGGCTGCCCTTCGACCCGGATCTGGAACCGGCCGATGTTTCCGGGACGGCCGCCGACGAGTTTTCGGCCCGGGGCCTGGGGCTGCGGATCATCCGTCACGAGGTGGACGAGGCCCGGTTTGAAAACCTCGGCCGCCGGGGGAAGGCCCTGCGACTCGTCAAGCGGCTGGCTGCGCCCGCCGAACCGGAGCCGGAACCTCTGCCGTCGAGGATCGCGCCGGCCCCCCCGCAGCAGTACGAGATCCGGCCCATGAAACCCGAGGAGGCCATCCAGGTGGCCCGGATCTTCTGGCTGGCCTACGGCTACTCCTACAAGAACGAGAATTTTTACCGGCCGGAAGGCCTCCTGCACCTGGTGGGCAGCGGCCGCCTGACCAGCACCGTCGCCGTGACCGACGGCGGCGAGGTCGTGGGGCACGCCGGCATCCTGCGGCCGACTCCGGCGCCCATGGCCGAGGCGGCCCTCCTGGTGATCAACCCGGCCCACCGGGGCCGCGGGCTGATGGGCGCGCTTTCCAGGGCCAACGAGGCCAGGGCCCTGGAGATGGGGCTGCTCGGAATGTCCGTCAATCCCGTCACCAGCCATGCCATCAGCCAGCGGGACGTGATGCGGCTGGGGGGAAGGCCCTGCGGCCTGGACCTGGCCGCCAGTCCTCCCAGGCTGTTCAAGGCCCTCGGCTCCGAAACGGCCCCGCCCCAGCGGGAGTCCTGCCTCCACTGCTTCCGCTACTTCGACTCCCCTCCGCCGGTGAAGGTCCATGTCCCGCCCCGCCACCGGGAGATTGTCACCCGCATCTACGAATGCCTTGCCCAGGCCTGCACCTTCGGCGATCAGGCCCCGGCCTCCGCGTTGGGGGAGTACCGGATCGACTTCGACAAAACCGTGCTCAAGGGGATCATCCGGGTGGTGCGGGCCGACGAGCGCCAGTGGCCGGAGCTTCTCCGGGCTGCGGACGACCTCGCGGAGTACGCGGGCGCGGAGGTGGTGAACCTCGATCTTCCCCTCGAGCAGCCGGCGTCGGCCCTGCTCTGCAAGCGGGCGGAGGAGGCGGGCTTCTTTTTTTCGGGGCTCCGGCCCCGGGAGGCCCCGGACGGCGACAGCCTGAGGCTCCAGCGGCTCCACTGCCCCTTCGATCCGGACCGCCTGCAGTTTTTCGACGAATTCGGCAGGCTGCTCTTCGATTACGTGAAGGCGGGGATGGGAGAATCGGGCAAGAAATCAACGGAACCGGGCGGGTAGGGACTGCTTTTCCGTCTGCCCCGGAGCGTCCTGCTACGGCCTTGCCAGGAACGCCCGCTTGCTCCGGCCGTCGAAACCGGCGGATTCGTAGAACGTTCCGATTTCTTCGCTTTTTCTTCCTGTGCACAGCATGACCTTGTAACAGCGGCTCTCCCGGGCCAGCGCCAGCGCTTCCTTCAGAACAGCCGTGCCGTATCCCTTGCGGCGATGTGCAGCGTGGGTGACCACGTTTTCGATGACGCCGTACGGCCGGCAGCCCCGGCTGAGATTCGGAATGATGCTCAGGGTGCAGGAGGATACGAGCCGCCCGTCCACGAAGACGCCCAGGTACCGGAAGGACCGGCTGTCCCGGATCTGCCTCCAGACGGCCTCCACCTCCCGCCTTTCCGGCAGCGGATCGTCGGATGCATGCATCTGCGAATAAAGGGTGAGCAGGTCGTCCAGTTCCCCTTCAAGAAGCTCTCTCGTTTCCATTCGATCCTCCCGCAACCCGCCGGCCGCCGTCGGTGTGACCCCGCCGCTCTTCCCGCGGGCGGCCGCTCCGGCTGCCCCAATTATCTCCGGCCTTTTCGAGCGACAATTGCCAGGTTGGCGGACTGGCTTTCCTCTTCCACCTCGACGCCCACGAGGGAAGGGTAAAACCGGATGTCTTCGAATCCCGCCCGGGTGAGCAGATCCCGGAACTGTTCGTCCGTATAGGCTTCACTGGTCATTGCGTGGCGGGTTACTGCTCCCGTCCCGGCGTCCACGATGAAAAAGCGCTGCGTGGTCGCCAGCTCGTCGGTATCCCAGAAGCTTTCGGTCAGGCAGAGATGCGGGCGGTCCGAAAACAGGCCGCCGCCTTCGCCGCAGGTATGCCAGGAGCTTCCCGCCTGCCCATGTTTCATGACCGTGTCGAACTTCTGCGGTTCAAGCAGCAAGATGCCATCCGGGGCAAGGGCGGAGAGGGCCTTCTCGAGGATCCGGCACGCGTCGCTTCTCCGGAAGACATTGAACTGGCCGAAGATCATCATGACCAGTCCGTAACCGCCGCCGTAATCAGCGTTTCGCACATCCTCCAGCCGGTAACGGCAATCCAGGCCTTCGTGCGCCGTGGTGTCCCGGGCGTAACGGATCGGCTCAGGAGCGTAGTCGATGCCGACACACGCATGCCCCAGTCTGGCCAGGCGGCTCGTGTACAGCCCGGGCCCGCAGGCCAGCTCCAGGAGCCGCGTCGGCCGGCCGCTCAGCAGTTCTCCATGAATCCAGCCGACCTGCCGGTCGATGATCTCGAAACGGCGGCTGGCCAGGTTGTGCTCCTGGGAGAGATGCTCCGCCAGCATGCGCCGGCTGAAGTCCGGGTCGTTCCAGGGGATGTTCTCCCCCTCGGCCCAGGAAAGGGGAGGAATCGTTCGACTTGTTATGTCTTTTAGTCTCATGGCCGGAAATATAATTGCGAATCCATTTCAGTCGTTGACGATGCTCCCATTTTCATTATCAACAATGACGGGGCTTTCAAAGACAGTCACCGACGGAAGCACCCCGTATTTCTCGCGGATAAAGTTTTTCCATTCACTTGTATAGAAACGCTCTGCATCCTCCAGAGACTTCCATAGATATACACCACCCGCAGTCCCGCCATCTTGCGATAGGAGGTAGTACTTCCTGATGAGGCCCCGAACCTCTCTATACTTTGGAGCTGTTGCCGAGAAGGCCTCTCTCGCCTTTTTACGGGTAAACGGTTGCGGGAGCTTGAATTGAACCAGTACCGTTATCATGGTGTCCACCTCCTTTAGGACCCCGTTTCATCGATTTGTCCTGCCACACAATTGATCTTACTATACTTCCCCGCGCAGGTACCGCTGTCTCAACTCCCCGGGAAACCTCTCGATGGCGTACCGGAGCATCGTCCGCGGCATGATCCGGCAATGAACCTTCAGAAATGCCTCTTCCGCCGCCCGGTCGCGCTTGCCGATCTCCCGGAGCATCCAGCCGACGGCCTTGTGGATCAGGTCCTCCCGATCCCGGAGGAGCCGCTCGGCGATGCGGAGCGTCTCGGCGAACTCCCCCCGCTTGATGAAGTGGAAGGTCGCCATTACGGAGATCCTCCGGTCCCAGAGCAGCCCGGAGACCGCCAGGGCATGAAGCGGCGCGCGGCTGCGCTCCAGGAGATGACGGCCCACGATGTGCCCGGCCGAGGCGTCGACCAGGTCCCAGTTGTTGATGAACCGCGAGTGCTCCAGGTACAGGCGGTAGATCCGCTCCCGCGCTGCGGCGTCTCCCCGCGCATGGGCGTCGACCAGGATGAGCAGCGCCAGAAGCCTTGCCTCGTGGATGGGGGAATGGAGCAGATCGACGACCTCCGGCAGGGGTAGATCCCCGTACTCCCGGGCGAGTTCCCGGATCTCCGGGACGTAGAGGCCGATGAAAACGTCCCCTTCGCCGTACTCCCCTTTGGCCGTCTTGAAAAACCGCTGCAGGATCCGGACCCTCTCCGGGTTGCCCAGCGTCTGCAGCCGGCGCTGGATGTCGGCAGCCTTCAAATGACAATCCTTTCCCGATGCTTCTTGACCGGAACAGCGTGCTGTGGCCGAGGCGGCATATTCACTTTTTGGCGGCGATCAGGGCGGCC
The DNA here is from genome assembly GCA_002841865.1 of Deltaproteobacteria bacterium HGW-Deltaproteobacteria-19. Classification (GTDB taxonomy): domain Bacteria; phylum Desulfobacterota; class Syntrophia; order Syntrophales; family PHBD01; genus PHBD01. The sequence goes on along the minus strand of PHBD01000026.1, from coordinate 7,792 downwards.
CCGAAAAACATGAACGTGGCCCCGCCCAGCCGGTTGATGGCCCGTCCGCCCCGCTCGGAGGTGAGCCAGCGCCTGGCGGTGCCGGCAAACAGCGCGTACAGGCAGTGGATGACCACGACCAGGGAGCTGTACGTCAGGACCTGGACGGCGAACTGGGTCCAGTAGTTCTTCGAGAGGTCGATGAACTGGGGAAAGATGGAAAGGAAAAAGAAGATCACCTTGGGATTCGTGAGCTGCAGGGACAGCCCCTCCAGGAAACGCCTGCCGAATCCGGCCTCGCGCGACGCCGGTTCCTGGAAGCGCATCGCCGGAGCGCGCCAGAGCCGGATGCCCAGGTAGAAAAGGTAGGCGGCCCCGATAAACTTCAGGATCGTGAATGCCAGGGCGGAGGCGGCCAACAGGATCCCCAGGCTCGTCGCCGAGATGGCGGCGACCGCGAGGGCGCCGATGGCAATGCCGAGAATTCCGCCGAAGGATCCCTTCATGCCGTAGCGAAGGGAATTGGTGAGGGTCATGACGACGCCCGGCCCCGGGCTGAGCACGGTCAGGGCGGCCACGAGCAGGAAGAGCGGGTAAAGGGTCATGGTGTTTCTCCGTAATGAAATCCCCGTATGGCTACACGATCTTCATCACAAAAGGCAACCCCTTCCATTAGTAATAAGGCTCGTTTCATGTCGAGACCTCCCTGGTAGCCCCCCAGGGAGCCGTCGGAGCGGATCGCCCGATGACAGGGAATGACAACGGGAAAGGGATTCGTCGCCAGGGCCGTGCCGACGGCGCGGGCACCCTTCGGGTTTCCCAGGTACCTGGCGATGAGGCTGTATGTGCTGACGCTTCCCCTGGGGATGGCGTATTCGGCGAGCAGGACGCTCCGCTGAAAGGGGGAGCAGAGGTCGAGGCGGACCGCCTCGAGGGAAATCCGGATATCCTCGCCATTCAGAAAAGATTCGATCCGGTCGAGGAGGTCGTCAACCTCCCGGCAGGAAGAGGAGACGGCATTCGGGGATATCACGCTGACCGCCTGCCCCGCCGGATTGGCCGGCCGGGAGATCAGGATGCGACGGACTTCGGGCCTGTCTCTTCCTGCGGACCAGAGCACGGCGACGGGGCCGAAGGGAGTGTCGCGCAGAAGGAAGAAGATCGGATCGGTTGCTGTTTGTTTCATGGACGCATGGCATTCATGGAGAGGGGCTTACATCCCGGAGGATATGCCGGCTCGGCGGCTGCTATCGCAGCCGTTTCACCATCCGGCAGTGGCTTTTTACGCCCCGCTCCTCCAGGGGAAGAACGCGGCTCTCGGAGAGAATCTCCATCCCCAGTCGCCGGTAAAACCGGACCGCCGGGTTGTCGCCGGCCACGTCGAGATGGCAGGCGTCATAGCCCCGCTCGCGGGCTCGGTCGAACGCGCCGGTCAGCAGCCTCTTCCCGAGGCCTTTTCCCTGCTCCCCGGGATCCGTCGCCAGGAAAAGCACGTAATAGGCATGATTCGGGATCGGCGGCGTTAGATACCGGATGTATCCGGTCATTTCCGCGTAGTGCCGCAATTCGCCGGGCGCCAGGATCTCCGGGGTCCGCTTCACCATGTTGGGGATCATCTGATCCTGCCTGTCCCGGTCGTACCCGACTTCCAGGCCGGCAAGCCTGCCGCCGGCGACGGCGACCGTGGCGTTGGAGTGGCTGTAAAGGCTCTCCTCCTCTTTCCACATGGCGGTGAAGAAGCGGAGAAAGCGGTCGAAATCGTTTTCAAAGAAGCAGTCCCAGAGGCGGGGATCCGTGCTGTAGATGAGCCGGGATGCGGCCTGGGCGTGCTCGGGACCGGCCGGCATGAGCGCGGGGGGATGCGGGTTCGTTTCCATGGTGGGTTTCTACGCTTTTTCCATCGCCTGGTCCAGATCCGCGATCAGGTCGTCCGCATCTTCAATCCCGACGGAGAGCCGCAGGAGCGAGTCCGAAATGCCGATCCTCCGGCGCTCCTCCGGGGAGATCTTCGCGTGGGAGGTCCCGGCGGGGGCGCAGATCAGCGTCTCCACCCCGCCCAGGCTGACAGCCGGGCGGATGATCCGGAGACGGCGCAGGAACGAGGCGGCGGAGACGATCCGCTCGTCCAGTTCAAAGGACAGCATGGCCCCGAATCCCGTCATCTGGGACCGGGCGATTTCATGCCCCGGCGAGTCCGGCTGGCCGGGATAGTTCACGCGGAAAACGGATGCATGGGCGGACAGATAGGCGGCGATGCGGGCGGCGTTTGCCGTCTGGCGTTCGACCCGGAGGGACAGCGTCTTCAGGCTCCGTTCGAGGAGGTAGCACATCATGGCGTTCAGGCTGCCGCCCAGGTGGCGGGCCGCGGCGCGGATTTTAGAGGCATGGGGGCGCGAGGTCAGGGCGGCGCCGCAGCTCAGGTCGCTGTGGCCGCCCAGGTACTTGGTTCCGCTGTGGACGACCACGTCGATGCCGAGCTGCAGGGGGCATTGGTTCACCGGCGTGGCGAAGGTATTGTCGAGGATCGTGACGATGCCCCGTTCCCGGCCGATCTGCGCCACCCGCCGGATGTCGATGATCCCCAGCAGGGGGTTCGTGGGCGACTCGATCACGATGACTTTCGTCCGCGGCGTCACGGCATCCGCTACCGCCGCGGCGTCCGTGGCCGCGAAGGTGTGGCGGATCCCCAGCCGGTCGAACATGTCCGTGGCGAAGGCGTGGGTTCCGCCGTACAGCTCGTCCATCATGACGACATGGTCCCCCGCCCCGGCGAAGGCGAGGATCGCCGAGCTGACGGCGGCCATGCCGGAGCTGAACAGGACGCCGTCTTCCGCGCCTTCCAGCGCGCAGAGCTTGCGGACCACGGCGTCCTGATTCGGTGTGTTGAAGTAGCGGGGATAAGGGATGTCGTCCCGGTCCAGGTATTCGAACGAGGAGGACGTGAAAATCGGCGTGTTGACGCCCCGCGTCGCGGCATCGCGGTACGTGCCGCCGTGAACGCAGATGGTTTCCTTCTTCATGCAGCCTGCTCCTTGCCAATGATCAGTCAGCGGCCGGGACGCCGGCGGCACGGGAGGCCGCCGGCATTTTTGGCCGGTACTTCACTTGTCGGACGATTCCTCGAAAAACGCTTCGCAGTGGCGATTCCCTTCGGTCCCGGTGACCGACACCCATCCGCCCGCCTTGGCCGGGAAACCCAGACACTCAAAGCTTTGCGGTTTCATGTCGTGGATCATGAACTTGACGGTGCTGTCTCTCTTCCCTTCCATGTTGCAGTCCTTGTTCTTCCAGTTGCAGCAGACGTGATCTCCGGGCTGGACGCCCCACCATTCAGCACATTTTACATTATTGCAGCCGTACGTTTCCTTGACGTGGATCGGCCGGTCCGTATTGTTATAGACACAAAATGCGCCCGCGCTCCCCGCCATCAGACAAAAACCGAATACGGACAGAATCAATACCGTTGAAACGAGACTCTTTTTTTTACTCATGGCAAACGATTCTCCTTGTACGAGATTTTTCAGCATGAACATTCAATGAACGAAACCGGTTTGTCGGGGCATGCCGATTTTCGTCGTTGCACAGACACTTATTGGTCGTCACCGTCTTTGTCCCAGGATTCATCAAAGTACGCTTCACACTTATATCTGCCATTTTTGCCGCTTACCGAAAGCCATCCACCCGCCTTAACGGGAAAGTCGAGACAAGCGTTATCCATGTCCACCTGCGTGAACATGACATTGAACGCTACGATACTGTCTTTCTTCCCTTTCTCGTTGCAGTCCTTGTTTTCCCAGTTGCAGCAGGCATGGTCTCCCGGTTTGAGATTTTTTTCAAATCCTTTGGCTGTCTTTCCACCGTGACATTCCGCGGCATTAAATTCTTTGTCCGTATTGTTGTAGACGCAAAAGGCATCTGCGCCCTCTGCCGTCAGGCATAAAAAAATTGCCGAAACGATCCATACCGCAAACAAAACAGCCTTCTTCTTTTTGCACATGGTAAACGATCCTCCTTCGAATAGATTCTTCAGCATGAACACTCAATGAACGAAATCGGTCTGTCGAGGCATTTTGTTTTTTCATCGTTGCCCGGACACTTATTGGTCGTCGCCGTCTTTGTCCCAGGATTCATCAAAGTACGCTTCACACTTATATGGGCTCTTTCTATCACCGGATACCGACAGCCATCCACCCGCCTTGACGGGAAAGTCGACACAGAGGTTGATCGGGAGCACCTGCGTGAACGCGACAAGGAACTTGACCGTACTGTCTTTCTTCCCTTTCGCGTTGCAGTCCTTGTTTTTCCAGTTGCAGCAGGCATGGTTTCCCGGGCTGATTACTTTTATAAACTCCTTGAACTTCCTTCCACCATGAGTTTCCTGGACCTGAAATTCCAAGTCCGAATTGTTATAGACGCAAAAGGCATCTGCGCCCTCTGCCGTCAGACATAGAAAAATTACCGAAACGATCCATACTGCAAACAAAACCGACGTCCTCTTTTTATACATGGCGATACCTCTTATTTCCTTTTGATTGATCCGGTTGAACATCCGCTGCGTGAGATCGATTGGCCGTCATGTCTCAGAATCGGCTTATCTTCCTCTATTGGTGCTTCGTTGCTGTCTTCATACAGCCCGATCCTCCGGAATCCGTATCCGGGATCGGGGATACGGCGGCAAGTGAGGCTGCCGACATTCCCCGGTTTGGCGGATCTCCTTGTGTCATTTCTTTTCAGATGGTTCTTTGGATGGTTCTTTGGATGGTTCCTCGTCAGCATCGTCCTTTTCCGACGATTCATCGAAGAACGCTTCACATTGATAACCCTTGTGAATGTCTCCGCTTATCGATAGCCAGCCGCCCGCCTTGATAGGAAAGTCAGCGCAGGGCGTAAAGTAAAATACAAATCTTGCGTAATCGATATTAAACTTTACCGTACTGTCTCTCTTTCCTTTCTTGTTGCAGTCCTTGTTTTTCCAGTTGCAGCATTCATGATCGCCGGAACTGATGAACTTGTCGAAGCCTCTGCCGATTTCGAAGCCGTAGCTTTGCATTGCATGCATTTGCCTGTCCGAATTGTTATAGATGCAAAATGCACCTGCCCGCTCCGTCATCAGAAATACGAGCAGTGTCGAAAAAATCCATACCGCAAACAATACCGCCCCCTTCTTTTTGCACATGATGATCCTTCTCCTTTCTTTGATTTATCCGGTTGAACATCCGCTACCTGAGATCGATTTTCCGCTTCCTTGCAAGTTGGGGTCTTTATTGCCTCTATTGCTGTTTCGTTTCGATTCCGACGCTTTTCAGGAAAGCAATCAATTTGTCGCGGCTGATGCTGGAGGAGATGTGCAGGTCAATCCAGGTGTCCTCCCGTACACAGCTTGCCCGCAGATTGAACTGGACCCATTCCGGCTTTGCTTTGGGGAACATGGAGTAGGTCATGACATCCCAGAAGCCGATTTTCCGGGTGGTAATGTTTTCGACGAGGACAGGACCGAGATTGGAGAGCTTGTTCCTGATCGTGGCGAAGTATTTTTCTCTGTCTTCGAATGCCCCGGCCGGCTCGAACCACCCGGAAAGGATGATTCCGCTGTCGCCTCCGTCGAAATAGAAGTAGCCGGGGTTATCGGTGCCGCCTCCGCCGCCGGCCGACTTGTCCGGCATCAGGCCGTTTTGGGGAAAGCTCAGGACGATCCGGCCGGGGGGAGCGGTCAGCACATACTGGCCATCTCTCTTGCCGATCTGCACGGCCTGCCGTGATGCCCCCGCATCCTTGCGGCCCTCACTTTCCTTGCAGGCGGCGCTGCCCACCATGGCCAGTCCGGCGGAGACAGCGGCCTCCCGGTCATCGTTGGCCAGGATCGTGAAGTGCATGAGCACGTTCCCGGCGCGGGCGATGCCCTGGGTCATGTATCTGTATCCACCTTCCTCCGGTGCCCGGTCCGTTGCTGAAAAGTAGTAACCGGTGGCTGAGGTTCCTTCCAGTTTGCGAATATTGATTCTGTCTTCCACGGCCCCGGATTTGATCTCCTCCGCGCGCTTCTGCACCCTCCCGCGCAGGGCGGCATCCCCGGGGGGCGACATGCCTTTGCCGGGGGGCCAGTGCGGTGTCACCATGACGTTGAAGGGCTTGCCGCGTTTCGGCTTGAAGGAGATCGTCGGCTCCGGGCGATCCCTGGGCTGAGAGACCTCGTCGCTCCAGTCCGCAGGCACCTGGAACTGAAGGATTCCATAATCGGAAAGGGAGTAACTGCGAAGAATCGTCTCCGCCGCCTGGGATGAGGCCACGTTTGTAAACAGCAGAAAGAGGATTCCAAGGCAGAGTGCATAAACGGATTTTTTCATGATTTCCTTTCTCCCGGCATGGCACCGGCGAGTGCGTGACATCTGTTTTTTTTGAATGGTTCGGTTGATCGCTCACGGCCAGTATTCAAGGAAAATCCTGAAGGATCAACAGGAATAATCGCTTATATATCAATAGGTAATATGCGGTTGAAAATTAGCTGATCCGCAGTTATTGTGCGGACTCCGTCAAATGAGATAAATCGATCCGAAGATTTGTGATCTTGAAAAAAGTGGAAACAGGACCCGATATTTCGGGCGGGTCCGGAAAGATGCGAAACACGGCCATGATTTTCCGCTCCCCCGGGCTGCCGCGACACCACTCATGAGCAGAGCCCCGTCTTCCCCAGATGCCGACCGGAGCCGCCTGGTCATTCTCGCGGCCGGCTGCGCGGCCTTCATGAACATCCTCGACGGGACCATCGTCAACGTCTCGCTGCCGTCGGTCGTGCACGACCTGAAGGTCGACACGGACGTCGGCGTCTGGATTATCCTGGCCTATTCCGTCACGCTCGCGGGAACGGTCCTGGCGTTCGGCAAGCTGGCCGACCGGCTCGGGATGGGCCGCGTCATGACCTGGGGATATCTCCTGTTCACGTGCAGTTCCCTCCTCTGCGGTCTTGCCCCCACCGCGGAGGTTCTCGTGACCGGACGGCTCCTGCAGGGGATCGGCGGCGGAATGCTCTCCGCCACCTCACTCGGTGCCGTCGGCAGCTACCTCCCCCCGGAGCGCCGGGGGTGGGGCATCGGCATCGTCAGCGCCGCGTCGGCTCTTGGGGCCATGCTGGGAGCGCCGCTCGGGGGATTTCTATCGGAAATGGCGGGATGGCGGTGGATCTTCCTGGTGAATCTTCCCGTCGGCCTGTTTGCCTGGTACATCGTTTCCTTTCGGTTCCCGCGGGACGCGGGAATCGTGGCAGGCCGGAACCGGCCGACGACGGGGATCGATCCGGCGGGTGTCCTGCTCAGCGTGATCGCCCTCGGATGCCTGCTTTACGGGATCACCCGGGGGCCCGAAGACGGCTGGCTCTCCATGCCGGTGATGGGGAGCGTTCTCTCCGGCGCCGTTTTCTTTGCCGCCTTTCTGTTCCGGGAGCGACGGAGCCCGGACCCGCTCCTGAACTGGGGCCTCTTTCGCGATCGCCGCTTTCTGGCCGCCAACCTGGCAAATTTCTTCACGTCCATGTTCGTTGCAGGGGTGAACTTCCTGTTTCCCTTCTATCTCATGTACGTGCAGGGCCTGGGCCAGGCGGTGACGGGAGCGGTCCTGATCCTCTTCAGCGGCGTTTATGTGCTGGTGAGTCCGGTGGCGGGAAGACTGTCGGACCGGATCGGAGTGCGGCTTCTGACGACGGGAGGGATGGTTCTGGCATCGGGCGGGCTCTTGGTCTTCACATTCCTGGTGGGCGTCCCGTCCATGGCGGCCCCTGTCGGGCTCCTGGTTCTCCTGGGGGTGGCCTACGGCTCGTACC
>PHBD01000025.1:20027-68208 GCA_002841865.1 Deltaproteobacteria bacterium HGW-Deltaproteobacteria-19 | reverse complement strand
GATCTTGAATCCCTGGTAGACCACGCCGTCCAGACGGACGCCGGGGCCGCCGGAGGACTGGTAGACTTCCAGCCTTTTGCCGCCCTCGGGCATGAAGTTGTTTTTCGGGTCTTCGGCGTTGATCCGGACCTGGATGGCCTTCCCCCTGAGCAGTCCCAGTTCCTGGGGAATGCTCAGGACGTTGCCCTCGGCGATGTGAATCTGCTCCCGGATAATGTCCACACCTGAGAGTTCCTCCGTCACGGTGTGCTCCACCTGAAGCCGGGTGTTCATTTCCATGAACCAGAATTCATTGGTTTTCGAATCGACAAGAAATTCCACCGTCCCGGCATTGACATAGCCCGATTCCCGGGAGTAGCGGATCGCGCAGTCGCACATCGCCTCCAGGACATCCGGCGGCAGGTCCGCCGGGGCGATTTCCAGGAGCTTCTGGTGGCGCCGTTGGATCGAGCAATCCCGTGTTCCCAGGTGGATCACGTTGCCGTGCATGTCCGCCAGGATCTGTACTTCCACATGGCGCGGCGCCTCGATGCACTTCTCCACATAGATGTTCTCGTCGTTGAAGGCCGCCAGGGTCTCCGCCCGGGCCTGGGGAATCTGCCTGATGAGATCCGCTTCGTCGACCACCTTCCGGATGCCCCGGCCGCCGCCACCGGCGGACGCCTTCAGCATCAGGGGGTATCCGTGCATTCGCCCGAAATCGACGGCCTCCCGGACACCCGCCTCGCCGCGGTGCAGATCCGACGTACCGGGAACGCAGGGAATCCCGGCCTTCACGGCGATCTGACGGGCCACGACCTTGTTGCCAAGATTGCTGATGACCCCCGGCGGGGGACCGATGAAGATGATTCCCGCCTTGTCGCAGGCGGCTGAAAATTCAGGGTTCTCCGCCAGGAAGCCGTACCCCGGATGAATCGCGTCGGCGCCGCTTTTGCGGGCCGCCCAGATGATTTTCTCGATGTCCAGGTAATCCTTCCGGGGCCCGTCGCCGATCATGACGGCATCTTCGGCCATCCGGATGTAATACGCTTCGCTGTCGGGACTTTCATAAACGACGACGACGTCCAGAGACAACTCTTTGGCCGTCCTCAGGATCCGGAGGGCGATCTCTCCCCGGTTCGCAATCATCACTCGCTTGATTTTCCGTATGGTCGGTTTCATATTCCGCCTTTCCGAAGGAAAGCCCATTTCTTCTCTTTTGTTCGTTTGCAACGGATGGATGCTGCGACATTCCGATAAACGCGGAGAGATCTGGACCCGCTGATTATGGAGCGTGACTTTATACTCAGGATCGATTTGGATGTCAAGAGGGATATCGCCCTGATCCCATTGAAAATGCTTGCATTCCCATTCGCAGTCCCTTATCATTCACAAGTTGAGAGGTGCATATGCCGATAACAAAACATATACTGCGGGGTGCCATCATGACTCTGGCCCTGCTTATGATCCTTCCTGCCCTTCCGGGCGACGTCGCGGCGGATATCTACAAGTACGTGGATGAGACCGGGATCATCCATCTCACGAACGTGCCTACCGACGTCAACAAGAAATACACACTGATCATGAAGGAGAAACGGGTCCTCTTCAACCGCAACATCGCCCGGGACATCAAAAAGTTCGACGTGCTCATCACCAAGTCGGCAGAGAAGCACGGGATGGATCCGGCGCTTATCAAGGCGGTCATCAAGGCCGAGTCGAACTTCAACCATCAGGCCGTCTCGCCGAAGGGAGCCCGGGGGCTCATGCAGCTCATGCCGGCCACGGCATCGTCGCTCCATGTCGATGATTCCTTCCACCCGGAGAAGAACATCGACGGCGGCGTCCGCTATCTCCGTTACCTGATCCGGCTCTTCAACGGCGATCTCCGGCTTGCCCTGGCGGCGTACAACGCCGGTGAAAAGGCTGTTCAGCGCTACGGCGGCATCCCCCCCTACCGGGAGACCCAGCAATACGTGCAGCGGGTCCTGGCCTACCTCGACGGCTATCGCAGGTAGCACCTTCCCCTCCTCCGTGATCCGCCATCTTCACGAAGGTTCTTCCGGCAGAACCACCAGGTAAGGCCTCAGTTTTTCAAGCCTCTTTGCCTTGATTCCCCGGATGCCCTTCAGATCTTCCAGACGATGGATTTTCCCCCGCTTCTTCCGGAACAGAGTGATCTTCTCCGCCGTCCTCGGTCCGATGCCCGGGACAAGCGCCAACTCCCATTCGGTCGAGTGGTTCACATCGATGGGCAGCCCCAGTGCCAGGCGGCGCGCTGCGTCCAGAGAATTGAACCGCGGCGCCTCACCGGAACCGGGACCTTTCCACAGGACGGCCGTACCGGAATCAAGCGCCTTGTCCGGATTCATACCGGCCCGCCAGGCTTCCGCCGGGATACCGAACCGCTCGCCGAACGCCCTGCGGGTGGTTCCCGCCGGCAGGAAATACACCCCTGCCGTGTCTGCCTCCCCGTCGAGTGCCACCACGACGGGACCGGAGCGTTCGTCTCCTGAGGGTGCCACTCGGCTGCCCGATTCGGGGGGCATGAAATGAATAACGAGAAGCACTGCGACAGCCAGCAGGAGCAATGCCGCCGAGCCGTCACGCTGGCTTTCTGTCAGCGGGATTTCCAGAAATTTCCGGCACATCCGCTGGGCACGCATGGATTCTGGGAACGGCCGTATTGTCGGGAGGGGATATAACAAAGAAAAAACAAATCTGATTTCAAATCAGATTTGTTTTTTCTTTACGTACGCCGCATCGATACGGCATCGGCCGAACACGCCCGCGACTCTTCAAAACGGCCGCAAGCGAGGCGTGCGAGGCCCGAGGAGTGAGACGTACTCTTCTCGTACGTCGCAGTACAAAGAATCGGTCGTTTTGCCGGTGTCTTATACACTCCGGGCGGCTCCGCAAAATGCCCGAAGGCAAGGCGCGCAAATCGCGAGGAGGGAGGCGTACACTTTCGTACGCCGCACCGACGAGATCCGGATTGCCGGCGACCCTTCAAAACGGCCGCAAGCGAGGCGTGCGAGGCCCGAGGAGTGAGACGTACTCTTCTCGTACGTCGCAGTACAAAGAATCGGTCGTTGTTGCCGGTGTCTTATCCACTCCGGGCGGCTCCGCAAAATGCCCGCAGGCAAGGCGCGCAAATCGCGAGGAGGGAGGCGTACACTTTCGTACGCCGCACTGACGAGAGATGCCGCGCAACGCAGCATCCGGGCATTTTCCGGTGCCGCCCTAGGAGCGCTGCTCCAGCTGGAAAGCCTCATGCAACGCCATAACAGCCAGTTCCGTGTATTTCGCGTGCACCACGCAGGAGATCTTGATCTCCGAGGTGCTGATCATCTCGATGTTGATGCCTTCCCTGGCCAGGGTGGCGAACATTTTTGCGGCGACGCCGGAATGGCTGATCATGCCGACCCCGACGATGGAGATCTTCGACACGTTCTCATCCACTTCCACCCGCTCAGACCCGACTTCCCGGGCCGCCTTCTCGACGATCTCCCGGGCCGTCTTCACTTCCTTGCGGGACACGGTGAAGCTCAGGTCCGTGAAGCCCTCGACGCTGGCGTTCTGGATAATCATGTCCACCACAATGTTCTTATCCGCCAGGGGCGTGAACAGCCGGGCCGCAATGCCGGGCCGGTCGGGTACGCGGACCACGGTGAACTTTGCCTGATCCCGGTCGTACGTGACCCCGGAGACCACTTCCTTTTCCATATCCTTGTCCTCCTTCGTCACCAGGGTTCCCCCCTCGTCCGTGAACGTCGATTTTACATAGACGGGAACGTTGTATTTCTTCGCCATCTCCACGGACCGGGGCTGCAGGACCTTGGCGCCCGCCCGGGCCATTTCCAGCATTTCGTCATAGGAAATCTTCGCCAACCGCTTCGCCTGGGGGCAGATGTTCGGATCGGTCGTATAGACGCCGTCCACATCCGTGTAAATGTCGCAGGCATCGGCGCGGAGGGCCGCCGCCAGGGCCACGGCGCTGGTGTCTGAACCGCCCCGCCCGAGGGTCGTGATATTTCCTTCCTCGTCAACGCCCTGGAAACCGGCGACGATGCAGATTGTCCCCTTTTTCAGTTCGTGCTTCAGGACTTTCTCGTCGATCCTGACGATCCGGGCCTTTTTGAAGGCCTGGTCCGTGTGGACCTTCACCTGCGTCCCCAGGAAGGACTTGGCCCTGTAGCCCAGACGATTCAAGACCATAGCCAGGAGCGTCACGGTTACCTGCTCTCCCGTGGAGATCAGGGAATCGAACTCCCGCGGGTCCGGATCTTCCGCCGCTTTCTGGGCGAGAGCGATCAGCCGGTCCGTTTCCCCGGCCATGGCTGACAGGACCACCACCACCTCGTTTCCTGCCTCTTTTGTCCGGATCACCTTCCGGGCCACGTTTTCGATCTTTTCCAGGTCGGCCACCGATGTGCCGCCGTATTTATGAACGATCAGCCCCATAAAGAAAAACGTCCTCCGGCCATCCGTCTGATGCCCCCTCAGGGGGTGCGGTTACATAGTTCAACAAGGTCATTTTTGCAAGGGATTTCCTCGGGTGCGGCGATCTCGATCCGCCGTGTCGCATCGTCTACGTAGGAGAGGAAGATCCAGAGGGCTCCTTCCGGGACGGCCTCGCGGATTTTCTCAGCCCACTCGATGACGACCACTCCCTGCCCTTCTGAAAACTCGTCGAAACCCAGGTCGTACAGGTCCGTCTGCCCGGCCAGGCGATAGACGTCGACGTGATACAGGGTCAGGCGCCCCGGATATTCGTTCACCAGCGTGAACGTGGGGCTGGTAATGCGGTATTCTCCGGAGATGCCCAGTCCTTCGGCGATTCCCTGGGTCAGGCAGGTCTTGCCCGCCCCCAGTTCCCCCGTAAGGGCCACGACGTCGCCGGCTTTCAGAACCGTGCCGAGCAGCCGTCCCAGGGCCCGGGTCACGTCTGCGTTTTTTGTTTCGAGGACCAGCGTTTCACTCCCGGACATGGCGCTTTCGCTCCGTTTTTCGTTTTGCTCCCGTCTCCAGAACCACCGCTGCCACCGCATGTTCCGCCGTGTGGGTCAGGCTCAGGTGGACAGCGATGACGTCGCGTTCCGCCAGCATGGAGGCGGCCCTGCCGTGCAGCACGAGGGCCGGCTTTCCCCGGCGGTCCCGGGAGACCTCGATGTCCCGCAGGTGAACACCCATCCCCAGGCCGATGCCCAGGCTCTTCAGGAAGGACTCCTTGGCGGCGAAGCGGGCAGCAAAGTGGATGGCCGGGCGGGCCTTGCTGCTGCAATAGGCGACTTCTCCGGCGGCAAAGAAGCGACCGGTGAAACGGTCACCCCATTTCACGAGAAGCCGGTCGATCCGCCGCACCTCCACCAGGTCGATACCCATCCCGACAATCACGGCCTGCCCTCCGGCTCGTTCCCTGCGTCTCCCCGACGGATCGCGTCGGCGACAGCGGCGACTTTCTTCATGGCTTTCACGTCATGGACACGGATCATCGCAGCCCCGTTCAGAATGGCCGCCGTGACGGCGGCTGCGGTCCCCGGGAGCCTCTCCGTCGGGGGGTCCCCCGTCATCCGGCCGATGGAGGCCTTTCGGGAAACTCCCACCAGAACGGGCCGGCCCAGAGACCGGAATTCCTCCAGATGATGGAGGATCCGCCAGTTGTCGCGGTCGCTCTTGCCGAAGCCGAAACCCGGATCCACCAGGATCCGCTCCTCCGGGATTCCGGCCGCCGCGGCCGCCACCATCCGCCCCCGGAGAAAGTCGATCATGTCCCCCGGTACGGAGTCATAGGGAACATAGGCCGACTGCATGTCCCGTGGAACGCCGCGGATGTGCATGAGCGACACTGCCGCACCGGTTTCCGCGACCACCCCGGCCATGTCCCGGTCAAACGTCATGGCGCTGACATCGTTGACCACGGCCGCCCCGGCCGCGACGGCCCGCCGGGCCACTTCCGCCTTCGCGGTGTCCACCGACAGGGGGACGGGGAGCTGCCGCGCCAGGGCCTCGATGACGGGAATCACCCGCCGCAGTTCTTCCTTCAGGACCACGGGTTCCGATCCCGGACGGGTCGACTCTCCCCCGACATCGACGAGATCCGCTCCCTCATCGATCATTTCCAGAGCCCGGGCCACGGCCGCATCCGGTTCCAGGCAGCGGCCGCCGTCGGAAAAAGAGTCGGGGGTGACGTTCAGAATTCCCATGACGAGGGTCCGCTCCCCCAGTGTCATCTCCCATGTTCCCGCCTTGAGGACGTAGCGGTCCCGGAAGTGTCGCTCCAGGAGTGCCGGGATCCCCTCCGCCAGCGCTTTCAGGCCGAAGGGCTGGAAGGCCATTTTGGCCGCGAACCGCCGGAGCTGTTTGACGGTCCCCATGAGGACCACGTCCGTGGACAGCAGGCTGCAGGCGACGGTCCCCCGGGCCACCGCTGCGTCGCCTCCCACGGAGAGCATTTCCTGTTTGAGGATGTTGGCGTCCCGGCAGGGCATTTTTTCCAGGAGAACGGCGAGCCCCGTCATCTTGGGCAGCATCGCCTCGACTCCCCATGGATCGCTGCCCACGCGCCGGAGGATATCCCGGGCGTCTGCCGTCGTCGGACAATGGAGAACTCGGGGATGCATGGTGTTTCCTGCCTCAGGATCCGCCGGCCGGGAGGGGCCGGGCAATGATATGCACTGGAATGCTGCCGGAAGCTTCCTTTGGACGGGGAAAAAGGACCGGAACTTCGGCACGAACCGGCGATCGACCCGCGGGTGGACACAGACTTGACGCCCGGGACACCCGCTGTTTGCCTCAGGGTGCCACCGGACTCTCGATTCCGGGGATGGAAACGCCGTACTCCGTCAGGATGCCGTCTATCTCGACCGCGTTGAGGACTTCCTTCTCCAGCAACTCCGCGGCAAGGCGGTGCAGGATGTCCAGGTGGTCCAGGAGTAGTTTCCGCGTGTTATCGTAACCGTCCATGACGATCCGGTTGACTTCCTGATCGATCTTCCGGGCGGTCTCTTCGCTGTAATCCTTGTGGGTGGCGAACTCCCGGCCCAGGAAGATCTGCTCCTCCTTCTTGCCGTAGCTCAGCGGCCCCATGGCATCGCTCATGCCCCACTCGCAGACCATCTTCCGGGCCAGGTTGGTGGCCCGCTCGATGTCGTTCCCCGAGCCCGTGGTGAACTCCTTGAGGACGAGGTCCTCCGCGGCCCGTCCGCCCAGCAGGATGGCAATGCTGTTGAGCAGAAACGCCCGCGGGTAGGTGTGCTTCTCGTCGATAGGCAGCTGCTGGGTGAGACCGAGCGCCCTTCCGCGGGGGATGATGGTCACCTTGTGGATCGGGTCCGTTCCCGGCAGCATCCTTGCCACCAGGGCGTGCCCCGACTCGTGGTAGGCCGTGATGCGCTTCTCCGAGTCGCTGATGACCATGGATTTCCGCTCTGTCCCCATCAGGACTTTGTCCTTGGCGAATTCGAAGTCGACCATGAAGACCTTGTCCTTGTCCAGCCGGGCGGCCCGGAGAACAGCCTCGTTGACGAGGTTCTCGATGTCCGCCCCGGAGAAGCCGGGGGTTCCACGGGCGAGAATGGCGAAGTTGACGTCGTCGGACACGGGGGTCTTGCGGGTGTGCACCTCGAAGATCATCTCCCGTCCCCTGATGTCGGGCAGCGGCACCACTACCTGGCGGTCGAACCGCCCCGGCCGGAGCAGGGCCGGATCCAGAACGTCGGGCCGGTTCGTGGCGGAGACCAGGATGACCCCTTCATTGGACTCGAACCCGTCCATCTCGACCAGGAGCTGGTTCAAGGTCTGCTCCCGCTCGTCGTGCCCGCCGCCGAGACCTGCACCGCGATGGCGACCGACGGCGTCGATCTCGTCAATGAAGATGATGCAGGGGGCGTGCTTCTTCCCCTGGTCGAAAAGGTCCCGCACCCGTGAGGCCCCGACGCCGACGAACATCTCCACGAAGTCGGAGCCGCTGATGCTCAGAAAGGGCACATCGGCCTCCCCGGCGATGGCCCTCGCCAGCAGGGTCTTTCCCGTCCCCGGGGATCCCACCAGGAGCAGCCCCTTGGGAATTCTGCCTCCCAGGCGGGTGAACTTCTTCGGATCCTTCAGAAAAGAGATCACCTCGTTGAGTTCTTCCTTCGCCTCGTCAATACCGGCCACATCGGCGAAGGTGACCTTCTTCGTCTTGTCCGTCACCAGCCGGGCCCGGCTCTTGCCGAAGGCCATGGCCTTGCCGCCGCCGCTCTGCATCTGGCGCATGAAGAAGATCCACACGCCGATGAGGAGGATCATGGGGAACCAGGAAATCAGGATCGTCATGTACCAGGGAGAGTCCTCCACCGGTTTTGCGGCGATCTGGACGCCTTTCGCCTGGAGGCGGGTGATCAGAGTGTCGTCCTTCGGGGCGAATGTTTTAAAGGACGTCTTTCCGTCCTTGTACTTGCCGGTGATGTTCTCCCCCTGGACGGTCACCTCGGAGACGTTGCCTGCCTCCACCTGGGCGATGAAACGGCTGTAGATCAGCGTCTCCTGCCCGCTTTTGGGCTGGCTGAACATATGGTAAAGCAGCACAAAAACGAGGCTGATGATGAGCCAGAGGGCTATGTTTTTCTGCAGGGGATTCAAAGGATTCGTTCCTCTCTTACCGTTGCCGGCCTTGAAAAAGTTCGGATGCACCGTGTTGCCGCATCCCGGAAGTTGCCCCTTCCTTACAATAACCGTTTCGCCATTTCAAACACTTTGCGATTGTGGCATCTCTGGAGGCGTTTCCTCGATCTCCACCCGGAGCGCACGGATCGTGTCCTCCGTAACCAAAGCCCGGTCGCCGCGGCAGATGCCGGCCACCCAGAGGATCCCCTCGCGGTCCGCCAGGACCGGTGCAACGGATCGCCGGGACCGGGGGACCTTCCGGTCGGTAAACACATCCTGCAGCTTTTTCGTTCCCCCGAGCCCGAGGGGGCGGATGCGGTCCCCGGGACGGGGCGACCGGATTGCCAGGGGAAAGGCAATCCTCTCCGCATCGAAGAGCGCCATTCCTCCGAATCCCTTTTTCCGCGGAGGCTCGACCAGGGAGAAACGGAGGCGCCATCCCGCCTCGGGAATCTCAACCCGTCCCGGCACCGTCACGGCGTATTCGTACGCAGCGCTCCCCCGGGTACGGATCGAAAGGATCAGCCTGTCGTACTCCCGGACGGCCCTGACACCACCGGGCAGATGGAGCGCCCCCTGCGGCCGGCGGCCCGTCGCCAGGGCAAGCACCGCCTCCACATGCCCGTGTCCTACCCTCTGGCCCACCGCCAGGCGGTCCAGGAGTTCCTTCACGATCCGGTACCGGACTGCCGCGTGCAGTCCTGCCAGATCGGCCAGGGCCAGTTCGATGCGGGGCCCCGTCTGCTCCAGGCCGATCCGCTCCAGGGCCTCCCGGACGGACTGCTCCAGGAAATCGTTTTCCCGGCGGGCAATTTCCGCCAAATGAACCAGTCGTTCCTCCACCCGGAGATTGTAACGGGACGAAAGATGCGGCAGGAGGTCCCGTCGAACCCGGTTCCTGAAGAACCGCAGGTCAAGGTTCGTCGCGTCTTCCTGAAAGGGCAGTCCCTCCCGTTCCAGGAATTCCACGATCTCCCGCCGGGGTACATAAAGGAGCGGGCGCACGAACAGGCCGTCCCGGACGGGCAGCATGCCCTTCAGTCCCTCGATGCCGGCCCCCCGGACGACATTCATCAGGACTGTCTCCGCCTGGTCCCCACGGTTGTGGCCCAGGGCGATCCGGACGGCCCCGGACGATTCGGCGGCCTCCCGGAGAAACAGATACCGGGCATCCCGGGCCGCTTCCTCCAGGGACTGTCCTCTGCGATTCCGCAGGATCCCCGGCTCCAGGCGCCGGCAGGCAAACGGCACACCAATCCGGTCCGCCAGGGACTGCACGAAGGCCTCGTCCCGTTCCGCCTCCCCACCCCGGATGCCATGGTTGAGGTGAGCCGCAGCCAGGGTCCATTTCCGGATGGCTGCGAGACGGTGCAGCACTTCCAGGAGGGCCACCGAGTCGGCCCCGCCGGAGACGGCAACCAGGACCCGCTCTCCGTCCATTATCATGGAGAAACGGTCGATGGTCCGGGAAATTTTGCGCAGGAACGGATCCATATCTTTTCTTTCCAACTGCGGCCGGCTGCGGCCGCTGAAGCCTCACCGCAGGGCTCAGCGGATCAGCGTCATGAGCTCCGGCGGAGCTTCGTAGGTGCAGTCGGGACGAAGGGCCAGGAGCGATACCCGGGGCGTGAGGCCGTTCAGGTAGGCGCAGCTGAAAGACCCGCCGTTTCGGGCCAGGAGCACGTCGTTGACGCCGTCCCCGATGACCGCCGTCCGGGCCGGGGAAACGCCGAACCGCCGGGTCACCAGGTCGAGCAGGCGGGGATCCGGCTTCGTGAAGGGGGTGCTGTCGGCGCCGATCACCTCGTCAAAATGGGCGGTCAGCCCCAGGGCCTCCGCGATGGGACGGGCGAAACTGTGGCGTTTGTTCGTCAGGATCACCTTTCGCTTGCCGGAGAAGTGGCGGAGTACGGCCTCAATCCCGGGATACGGGACGGTCGTGTCCAGCATGTGCTCCCGGTAATGGGCGCCGAAGATTTCCAGGGCCTCGTCGAAGCGCCCGCCGTCCAACCCGCCCAGGGTGCGTTCGATCAGCAGCCGCACCCCATCGCCGACGAACCGGAGGATCTCCTCGACGGGCTTCTCCGGCAGGCCCAGGCGCCGAAGGGTGGCGTTCACCGAGGCGGCGATGTCCGCCCCGGAGGACACCAGTGTGCCGTCGAGGTCAAAGATCAACAAGTCTGTTTCCTTCATCTGTATTCCTCTCCCACGGGGGACAGATGAACATCCATCCCCCTCCTTTCATCCTTTTTTACCCGACCCGTGCCAGCTCGAGCCGGCCGTGCCATCGTTTCAGGAGCACCTCCTTCAGGAGGGTGTGCTCCGGTCTCTCCAGCCGGGGATCCCGCTCGGCCAGTGCAAAGGCATCAGCGCGAGCCTCCGCGAGGATCCTTCCGTCCCGCACGATGTCGGCGACCCGGAAGTCCGGCAGGCCCGACTGGCGGGTTCCCAGAAACTCGCCGGGGCCCCGGATCGCCAGGTCTTCCTCGGCGATCCGGAATCCGTCCTGGGTCTCCTCCATCACCCTGAGCCGGCGACGGGCGTCGGCGGATCCGGCATGTCCCGCCAGGAGGATGCAGATCGACGAGGCCGCCCCCCGGCCGACCCTCCCGCGAAGCTGGTGAAGCTGGGAGAGCCCGAAGCGCTCCGCATGCTCGATGACCATCACCGATGCCTCCGGGATGTCGATTCCCACCTCGATGACCGTCGTGGAGACAAGGATGTGGATTTTTCCGCCGGCGAAGTCCGCCATGACGGCCTCCTTTTCGGGACCCTTCATCTGCCCCGTGACAAGACCCACCACGTATTCGGGGAAGATTTCCTTCTGCAGATGCTCGGCCATGCGGGTGGCGTCCTTGAGGTCCAGGGCCTCCGACTCCTCCACGAGGGGATAGACGATGAAGGCCTGGTTTCCCTTCCGGACCTCCCGCCGGATCGTGTCGTAGACCCTGCCGCGGTGCTGCTCATGCACCACGCGGGTGTCGACGGGCTTCTTTCCCGGGGGCATCTCGTCCAGGATCGACACGTCGAGGTCGCCGTAAACCGTCATGGCCAGGGTCCGGGGGATCGGGGTGGCCGTCATCACCAGGACATCCGGATTGCCCCCCTTCTCCCGGAGGATCGCCCGCTGGAGGACGCCGAACCGGTGCTGCTCGTCGATCACGACCAGCCCCAGCCGCCGGTATTCAACGCATTCCTGGATCAGCGCATGGGTCCCGACGACGACCTGCACCTCTCCCCGGGAAACCGCCTCCAGGGTCTCCTTCCGCTCATTTCCTTTCCGGCCGCCCGACAGGAACCCCACCCTTAAGCCGAGATCCTCCGCCCACCGCCGGATGTTCTGGAAGTGCTGGAGGGCAAGAATCTCCGTCGGGGCCATGAAGGCCCCCTGGCAGCCGTTCTCGCACGCCGCCACGATGGCCGCAAAGGCCACGACGGTCTTTCCGGAGCCGACGTCCCCCTGGAGCAGGCGGTTCATCCGGTGCGGCCGCCCCATGTCCCCCGCGATCTCTCCCAGGACCCGCTTCTGGGCGACAGTAAGCCGGAACGGCAGCGACGTCAGGAACCGCTTCACCAGCGGCCCGCCGGTCTGGAAGACGATGCCCTCTTCAAGGGTCTGGCCGCTCCGGCGAAGGGCCATGCCGAGCTGAAGGAAAAAAAATTCGTCGTAGATCAGGCGCCGGTGGGCGGGCGAGGAATACCGGTTGAGGGCCTCCAGGTCGGCCTCGATGCCGGGAAAGTGTGCCTCCCGGACGGCCTCGGCCATCCCTGGAAGGCGCCGGCTCTGCAAAATGAAGGGCGGAATCGGGCTGATCAGGTGGGCGGCGTACTCCTCCAGGACCTCCGCGAGGATCCGCCGGAGGACCTTCTGGTAGAGCCCCTCCGTCTCGGAATAAACGGGCACGATCCGCCTGAAGTGCAGGCTTTCTGCGCCCTCTTCGTCGTCGAGGACCTCGTAGTCGGGGTGGATCATCTCCTTGCCCCCCAGGAAGCCGCGGATCTCGCCCGTGAGAATGACCGTGCTCCCCTCCTGGAACACCCGCTTGAGATACGCGGATCCTCCCTGGAACCACTTGCACAGGAGCGTCCCCGTCCCGTCGTCCACGGCGGCCTCGAATACACGCCGGCGGCCGAACTGGCGGAAACCGGCGGCGGCGACCTTCCCCACCACCGTCTCCCTGCGTCCGAAGATGGCCGCGGAAATCTTGCGGATTTCCCGCCTGTCCTCGTAACGCCGCGGCAGGAAGTAGAGCAGGTCTTCCACCGTCACCAGGCCCTTCTTTTCGAGGAGGGCGGAGATCCGGGGGCCGACGCCCCGGACATAGCGGGCGGGGGTGGCCAACTGGTACAGGGATCCCCGGATGTCCTCCGTGCCCGGCAGGGCTGGAGAGGCGTCGGGAGCCGCAGCTGTGCGCCGGGGGATCCAGCGCCGGATCTCGTCGAAGAGCCGGATTGCCCTGGCAATGCGGTTTTTCTTCTGCTCCTCCGGCAGGTCGTCGTATCCCCGGAACGCGTCCCCGAAGTCCTCCAACAGGCCCATCGGCGGCGGCGGTCCCGGGGAGATGGCCTCCCAGTCCTTCCCTTTCAGGGCCGCCACGTGGCCCGCCATGAGTGGCTCCACGTCACGCAGGTGGGAGACATGGCGGTATCCTTCCCGGGATGCGAACCGGAGAGGGCCTTCCATGCGCTGGAGGATTTCTTCTACGGATTCCATGATTCCCGTGGATATCAAATGGGGGACTGCACCTCAAGGAAGAAAGCAGGCCGATTGACTTTTCATCGGTTTCACGCTACACAAGGCGGCATTTCCAGGGGGTATTCATGACCGATCCAGCAACATACCGGGAGGCCGGCGTCGACATCGACAAGGCCAATCTCTTCGTCGAACAGATCAAACCTGTCGTCCGGAATACGTTCCGGAAAGAGGTCATGAGCAGCATCGGTGGGTTCGGGGCTCTCTTCCGGATGGACCTGACCCGGTGGCGGAAACCGATTCTCGTGTCCTCCACCGACGGGGTGGGCACGAAGCTCCGCGTCGCCCACTTCATGAACAAGCACGACACCATCGGGATCGACCTGGTGGCCATGTCCGTCAACGACGTCCTCGTTCAGGGTGCGGAGCCCCTCTTCTTCCTCGATTACCTGGCCACGGGCCGGATCGACGTGGCAACAAGCGTCCAGGTCGTCGAAGGGATCGCCCGGGGGTGCCGGTACGCGGGATGCGCCCTCATCGGCGGCGAGACCGCCGAGATGCCCGGATTTTACGGCGACGGCGAGTACGACCTGGCAGGGTTCTGCGTCGGCGCCGTCGAGGAGGACCGCCTGATCGACGGTTCCGAAGTCCGGGTGGGCGACGTCCTGGTTGGGATCGCCTCCACGGGGCTCCACAGCAACGGATATTCCCTGGCCCGCAAGATCTTCTTCGACCGGCACGGCCTTTCGGTTCACGACCGGGTGGACGGCCTCGACGGGAACGTCGGCGAGGAACTCCTGAAGCCGACCCGGATCTACGTCAAGTCGGTGCTGAACGTCCTCAAGAGCTTTCCGATCCATGGACTCGTTCACGTGACCGGCGGGGGATTCTACGACAACATCCCCCGCATCGTCCGCGGGGCCACCCGGGCGGTCGTCCGGCGGGACTCCTGGGTCATCCCCCCGGTGTTCCGGGTTCTCCAGGAACTGGGCCGGGTCGAGGAGGCGGAGATGTTCCGGGTCTTCAACATGGGCATCGGCATGATTCTCGTGGCGCCGGAGGCGGATGCCCCGGAGATCCTCAACCGTCTGCATCAACTGGGCGAAACGGCCTGGCTGATCGGCCATATCGATCGGCGGGAGAGCGATCAGCCTCCGCTGGAGATGGTCTCCCCCTGAACCGATCCCCCGCTTTGTCCACCGGGAAACCCGGCTTGTCTTCCCGGAAGCCCGGCGTCGCGGAGCGACCGAACGGTGAACCCAGATGAAAAAAGTGCCCATCGGCGTCCTGGTGTCCGGAAGCGGATCCAACCTGCAGTCCCTGATCGACCGCATCGAGGAGGGCTCCCTGGACGCCCGGATCCGGATCGTCATCAGCAACAATCCGGACGCCTTCGCGCTGAAGCGCTGCGAGAAGCACGGCATCCCGGCGGCCGTCATCCGCCACGCGGATTATCCCGATCGGGAATCCTTCGACAGGAAAATGGCGGAGGTCCTCCACGCCCATGACGTGGACCTGGTCGTCATGGCAGGTTTCATGCGTATCCTGTCATCCTGGTTCCTCCGGGAATTCCCCCTCCGGATCATGAACATCCACCCGGCACTGCTCCCCGCCTTTCCGGGGCTTCACGTCCAGCGCCAGGCAATCCTCCATGGCGCCAAGTTTTCCGGGTGCACGGTCCATTTCGCCGATGAGGGCGTCGACACCGGCCCCATCATCATCCAGGCGGTTGTCCCGGTGCTGGACAGCGACACGGAGGAGACCCTGGCGGCGCGGATCCTCAAGGAGGAACATCGAATCTACCCTCAGGCCATCCAGCTGTACGCCGAGGGAAGGCTGCGGGTCACGGGAAGGCGGGTCAGCGTTCCGGACAACCCGACACCCGGCGCGGCAGCCATTCACAATCCGCCCCTGACGGGTTTCTGAGCCCGGGAACCCGGGGGCGCCTTTCAAGACGGCCAGGAGGAATTGGGAACGATGAACGAGACAGGGTACGATTTCACCATCGAAAACCTCGGGGAACGCACAATTCCCTCCCCGGTCGTCGTCAACTATTACACCCCGGATGACCGGCGGATCCTGTTCAACATAGACCCCGTACACTTCGCCGACCGGAAGGCCCCCGACGGCTCCCCGCTCTCGGTGGAGGTCGCCGGCCCCCGGGAAAAGATCTTCTTCGACCCGTCGAAGACCAAGGCCGCCATCGTAACCTGCGGGGGCCTGTGCCCCGGCATCAATGACGTGATCCGGGCCATTGTCATGGAACTCTATCACCGGTACGGCGTCAGGAACATCCAGGGGATCCGCTACGGCTTCCAGGGCCTTGTTCCCAAGTACGGTCATGCCCTGATGGAGTTGACTCCCGATACGGTCAAAGATATCCACGGCCTTGGAGGGAGTTGTCTGTCATCGTCCCGGGGCCGTCAGGAAATCGGCGAGATGGTGGATGCCCTGCGGCGGATGAACGTGGACATTTTTTTCTGCATCGGCGGCGACGGGACCATGCGGGCGACGGAAAACATCACCCGCGAGATCATGCGCCGGAATCTGAGCATCGGGGTAATCGGCATCCCCAAAACAATCGACAACGACCTCAACCTGATCCAGAAAACCTTCGGCTACGACACGGCGATTTCCGAGGCGGTCCGGGTCATCCAGTGTGCCCATGTGGAGGCCAAGGGAGCTCCCCACGGAATCGGCCTGGTAAAGCTCATGGGGCGCCTTTCGGGTCACATCGCCGTCGGGGCCGCCCTGGCCCAAAGCGAGACCAACTTCGTCCTCATTCCGGAAGTTCCCTTCGATCTCGACGGCGAGAAGGGATTCCTGAAGGCCCTCGAACAGAGGCTCCGGGAACGCCAGCACTGTGTCATCCTCGTCGCCGAAGGGGCCGGTCAGGACTTGATGCCCCACAACGGGAAGGAACACGAAACGGACGCATCGGGGAACATCCGCCTCCTGGACATCGGCCTGTTCCTGAAGGACCGGATTGAACGCCATTTCCAGACGGTCGGCCTTGAAATCAACCTGAAGTACATCGATCCCAGCTATACCCTGCGGAGTGTGCCCGCCAGCGCCAGCGACAGCATCTACTGCAGCGCCCTGGGCCAGTACGCCGTTCATGCCGGCATGGCGGGAAAGACCGGCATGCTGGTGGGGCTTATGAAGGACGAGCACGTCCATCTGCCCCTGAAGGCCGTCACGTCGGGAAAACAGGTGGATCCGATGGGAAACCTCTGGATGCGCGTCCTCGAATCGACGGGCCAGCCGCCTTCCATGAAAAACTAGAACATTTCGGCTCGCGCCCTGATCCGACCGACAAGCCGGCCGCGGGATGGCGCCGTACCGTCAAGGAACGCAGCACAACGCAACACAACGCAGCATTCGGTCTTTTCCGGGTCGCCAGTTTTTCCTTGCTTTTTGAAGCCAGGTAGTTTAGGGGAGCGTTTCCATTCTTTCAGGAGGAAATACAGAAATGGCCAGGGTATGTGACGTATGCGGCAAGAGGCCCGTCGTGGGAAACAATGTGAGCCACGCCAACAACAAGACCAAGAGGATCTGGTATCCCAACCTCAAGAAGATCCGCGCCGTCGAAAAGGGCACCGGCGCCGTGAAGCACATGAAGGTCTGTACCCGTTGCCTGCGTTCCGGAGTCGTCCAGAAAGCAGCCTGACGCTTTGAATGCTAAAGGGGAAGCCGGAAGCCCGAATCCCGGACGACATCCAGGACGGGCTCCAGGAACCCCTCGCTGTCCCCGGTCACATCCAGGGCGAGATTCATCAGCGCCC
Source organism: Deltaproteobacteria bacterium HGW-Deltaproteobacteria-19 (assembly GCA_002841865.1). Lineage (GTDB taxonomy): Bacteria > Desulfobacterota > Syntrophia > Syntrophales > PHBD01 > PHBD01. The sequence continues at coordinate 51,105 of PHBD01000025.1, read as the reverse complement.
TGACTCCCTCCCAGGTATCCCGATCTTCCCGATCCAGGCGGAATTTATTGATGAAGCCGTCCGTCCGGCCCTCGCGGCTCAGAAACCCTTCCATGCGCGGCCGGTCGTACTTGTCCCGTCCCCGCACAACTGCCTCGGCGACGGTGTTCCGTTCGATGCCGAGCAGTCTCCCCATCGTCAGGGAAAAGCCGTTCAGGCCTTTTCGGGCCGTATCGTCCAGGGCCTCCAGGAACAGGTCCAGAAGACCCCCGTTTCCCCGCAGATACAGGTTCAGGTCGAAGGCCATCTCGACCATCATGTGCGATTGGTAAATGGCCTCGGACGTCGAAATCTTCCGGCCGGCCCGTCGATGGAGCTCCTCCAGGGGAGAAACGAGAAACCGGCCCTGCCGGTAGGAGTAGCCCCCGGCCTCGGGATTGAACTCCCCGGTCGGATGCACCTCGATGCGGCCGTAGTGGGACATGTCGTCCACGAGGAGATGGAACTGGGCGTAGGCCCCCTTGGCGTCTTCCGGCGGCAGCGGGTCCAGCCGCGGGATGGCGTGGGTCATGGCGGAGGTGATGTCCGGATGGATCGTCAGGAGATCCGGGGCGACGTTGAAAATGAACGCGTCCGGCTCCCGGGGAGCCTTCCCGAGACGGCGGCACAGTTCCCGGAGAACCCAGGTGTGGGTGAGCATCAGCATGGGCGGAGGCCGGCCCGGAAGGCCGGCTATATTCTGCGGAGGGTCATCTTTTTTACATCGATGAGCTGGATCTGGAACGTCCCGTAGTCCGTCATTCCGAAGGCCCGGTGCTTTTTCTCCACCGTCAGCTCCATCGTTTTTCCATCGGCGAGCCGGACCGCGGCGATCAGCTTGTCTCCGTTCAACCGGAACAGGACCGAGGTGATGTTCTGGAACGGGATGGTGACGATTCCGCCCCCCCGTTTCCCCTCGAGAAACGTGATCCCCTCGATACTGACGTCACGGCAGTCGGTGACGACGTCCAGGTGGTCCACAAAGGTGGCGGCAAACTTCTTGTCCGGCTTGGGAATCTTGCCCGGCGTACCCCCCTGGGATCCCAGGCCCATCAGGACCGGGACAGCCAAGAGCACCACCATGATCGACAGGATTCGCTTCTTCATCGGTCCCCCCGCCGGCGCAGAGGCCGGGCTTGGCGTAATTGGCACACCATAAGCCGGGCAACCCCCTTTGTCAATGGCGTTATTCCAGCATCCGCCGGCGTTTCCGGTCCGGCCAGGCGTCGTTTGACTTCCGCCGCCGCTTCCGGTATACGACGTCAATTCTTCAAAATATTTCACGAATCAAACGGATCCTGGGATCCGTATCGAAAGGACCGCCTGTTTCGGCATACCCCATGACAAATCCCCCTTCCCTTCCACAGCCCGAAACCGTCCGCGCCGTCGCCCTCTTTTCCGGCGGCCTGGACAGCATACTGGCCGTCCAGGTCGTTCGTCTCCAGGGCATCGATGTCCAGGGCGTCACCTTCGAAACCCCGTTCTTCAGCGCCCGGAAGGCCCGGGATGCGGCCCGGCAGATCGATCTTCCCCTCCGGGTCGTGGACTTTGCCGACGAGCATCTCGAGATGGTCAAGGCCCCCCGCTACGGGTACGGAAAGAACATGAATCCGTGCATCGACTGCCATGCCCTGATGCTGCGCAAGGCCGGAGAGATCATGGAGGAAATGGGCGCGGCGTTCATCCTGACCGGGGAAGTGCTCGGGCAGCGTCCCATGTCCCAGGGGAAACAGTCGCTTTACGTGGTGGCCAAGAACTCGGGGTATCTCGAGCGGGTGGTCCGCCCCTTGAGCGCCCTTCTCCTGCCGGAAACGGCCCCGGAACGGGAAGGCAAGGTCGATCGGGAGCGGCTGCTGGCGATCCAGGGACGGGGAAGAAAGACCCAGATGCAGATGGCCGCCGACATGGGCATCACACGCTACGAAGCACCCGCCGGCGGATGCCTCCTGACGGATGCCATGTTCTCCCGGAGACTCAGGGATCTCTTCTCCCACCTCCCCGGCTGCACGGCCCGGGATGTGGAGATGCTCAAGTACGGGCGCCATTTCCGGATCGATGAGCAGGTCAAGGCGGTCGTGGGGAGGAATCACCAGGACAACCTGGCCATCGAGCGGACCGCCGGAGACGGATACACCCTCATCCGCATGGTCGGCTATCCGGGTCCGCTGACGGCTCTGTCGCCCGGCTGGAACGAGGAGGGGCTCCGCACGGCGGCATCCCTGTGCGTCCTGTACAGCGACGCCCCGAAGGACCTGCCGGTCACGGTAAACATCCTGTCTGGAATGACACTCCGGTCGCTCGACATTGCGGCCGCATCCCCCGACGAGGCGGCTCGCCGTCTCGTCTGACCCCCCGGGACCATGTGCGGACGATTCGTTCTTCTCACAGACCTGGCCGCCCTCGCCGAGGACTTCGGCTTCGAGGTTCCATCCGATTTTTCCCTGCCTGCGGGAGAGCGTTTCCCCGGACAGGAGATCGCGGCAATCCTCAGGGATCCGGTCCTCCGGCCGGCCCTGTTCCACTGGGGCCTCGTGCCCGCCTGGGCCAGGGATCCCACCATCGGCCGGCGCCTCTTCAATGCCCGCTCGGAGACGGCGGCCGTCAAGCCGAGCTTCCGCGACGCCTTCCGGAACCGGCACTGCCTGATCCCGGCGGACGGGTTCTTCGAATGGGATCGAACGGGACGAACGGCACGCCCCATCCTGTACCGCCTGCGCTCGGAACGCCCCATGGCCCTGGCCGGCCTCTATGAGCACAGGCAAGCCGCCCCGGGGGATCCCTCCGCCTCGACCTGCACGATTCTCACCACCGAGGCCAACGACCTGATCCAGCCCGTCCACCCGCGGATGCCCGTCATCCTGGACCGGGACGGCGCCGCCCGCTGGCTCGATCCCTCCTCCCGGATGAACCCATCCGCCCTCCAACCCCTGCTCGTGCCGCTTCCGTCCTCGGATATGAAGATCGTCTCTCAGTTCCCTGCCTGACCATTCCCTTTCAGGCGCCGCTCCCGCCAGACCGTTTCCAGGTTGGGCGCGGCAATCCCCGCCACGATGAGGACCATTCCCGCCCATTGCAGGGCCTCGACGCTTTCGCCCAGGGCCACGGCGGCCAGGGCGACCGTCGCTACCGGTTCCAGGGTTGAAAAGACGGCCGTGTAAGCGCTGCCGATCGTCTCGATGGCCCGGTACTGGAGCACGACAGCCACTGCTGTGGGAACGAGGCCCAGCAAAACGGCAATGAGAAACTGCGTCCCGTCCATCCGCAGGATCTGCAGGGGGTTGTTGAAGAAGAGAAAGGCAAGCCCTGTGAAGAGAATCACGTAGAAGGCCACGGAGAGAGGTTTCTCTCCCTTCAGGAAAACCTGAACCAGAATCAGGTAGAGCGAGAAGGTCAGGGTCGTTCCGAAGGCGAGGAGGATCCCCAGGAGGTTCATCTCCCGGAGGAAGGCATCGTAAAAAACGAGGCAGGAGCCGACCGAGAGGATCAGAAGCGAGAGGATGAGCGTCCGCCCCACCTTCAGGCCGAGAAAGGCGGCCGACAGGATCGTCACCGTCACCGGGTAGATATAAAGGATCAGCGACGTGGTGGACGCCGGGATATACTTGAGGGCCTTGAAAAAGAACGCGCTCTGGAGGCCGTGGAGAACGAGGCCGAGAAAGGCGGCCTTTCCCAGCGCGGCGGGACGGATTCTCAGGAGTGTCGGGTCTTTCAGGGACAGGAAAAGAAACAGGAGGGCGGCTCCGAACAGAAAGCGGTACTGAAGGAGGGCCATGTCGGTCAGGCCGGCCCGGTATCCCAGCTTGACCAGGATGGCCAGGCAGGCAAAGCCAACGGCGGAGAGGAGTGAAAAAACCAGCCCCCGGAACATCTTCTCTCCGGCCTCAGGCGGTTTCCTGCCGTCCCAGCAGGCGGAATACCCGGTTGTTTCCCATGGAATCCGTCGGCTCGGCCGGCGTCACTTCCTCAACCAGGTAATTGGACTGGGTTGCCCGGCGTGTCCTCCCGCTCATAAGAATGGAATCTGGCAGGACATGGCAAAGATCCTGGATCCGGAAGAGGACGTTCACCGCATCACCGATGACCGTATAATCCATCTTCTTCTCGAATCCGATGTTGCCGACGACGACTTCCCCCGTATGGACGGCGATGCCCATGACCAGGGTTGCCGAGAAGCGCCGCTCGAACTCTATGTTCAGGTCACCCAGCCGGGACATCATTTCCATGGCCGCTCGAACCGCGTTCTCGGCGTCGGTGGCACTGGATACGGGCGCCCCGAAAATGGCCAGGAATCCGTCCCCCAGGTACTTGTCCACAATACCGCCCTCGTGGAACACGATCTCCCCCATGACGGCGAAGAATTCGTTCAGCAGGGCGACCGTCTTCTGGGGTCCCATGTCCCGGGAGAGAAGGGAGAAATTGCGGATGTCGATATTGAGGAGCGTCACGGTCTTGAATTCCTCGACGCGGGACCTTCCGGACTCGGTGCTCAGGATAATCTCGTCCACCACGGCCTTGGGCACATATTTCTGGAAGACGCTGCGGATGCTCCGCTCCTTCTCGGCCATGGTCCGGGTCTCGCGGTACAGATGGGCATTTTCGATGGCAATGCTCACCGACGAGGCGATGGACTGGAGGAGATGCTTGTCGCTATCATCGAATACCGCCCCGATCTTGTTGATCACCTCGATGACGCCGATGACGCGGCTCTGGGAGATCATGGGTACGCAGAGAACAGAGCGGGTATTGAAGTTCGTTCGCCCGTCGATTTCGGAATAGAAATGGGGGTTGTTCCGGACATCGTCGGCGATGATCGCTTCCCCCCGGGAGGCGCAGTAGCCGGCAATCCCTTGCCCCAGCTTGATCCGGATCTCCGGGATGGGCTTGAGATCGATGTTGAAGGCCGCCTGGAACTTGAGGTCGTCACCCTCGACGAGGAACAGGGTGCCCGCCTCCACGTTGATCGCTTCCCGGATCATGTCCATCGTGTAGTTCAAGACTTTTTCCATATCGAAGGTTGCGGTGGACAGGGCGCTTCCGATCTGTCGAATTGCCGCAAGCTCCTGGTTCCGCTTCAGGGCGGACAAAACGAGTTGCTCCTTCTCCAGGGCCAGGGACAGGCTTTGGGTGATCGCCTCCAGGTAATCCTTGAAATTGGAGAGGGCATCCGCGGCGACGTTCTGGAGTACGAGGGCCCCGGTGGAGCCTCCTTCCGCATTCAGAGGGGCCAGGATGCAGAAAGTTCCCGGGTCGTCTCCAAAAAGGAGCCGGTCCAGGGGGTGGCTCGAAACGTCCCCGCCCCGCAGGATCACCAGGTTTTCCATGCGCAGGGTCCGCTCCAGGATGGACCCCTCCATGTCGGGAAGAGGCCCGGGGGTGAGGTTTGTCGGTGCAAAGGCAAGGACTTCGTTCATCAGAAGCCCTCCCTTGTCAGACCGGTCCCGGATGACGAGAACGGCCACGTCATACGGCATGGCCTGGTGGACCTCGTGCAGGATCATCTGCACCAGTTCCGCCGGCTTCAGGCTTGAATTGATGGCCTTGATCACGTTCTCCAGGGAAGCCAGGTGAACATCCTGCCTTTCGTTCCGCTGGATGAGCTGGATGTTGTCATAAGTGAACGCGGCATTGCTCAGGAGGGGACTCAGGAGCTCCGCGTCTTCCGGCCGGAAGGCCATATCGGCCCGGCTCCGGGAAATCGTGACGACCCCGATCACCTCATGAATGGTTTTCAGGGGCATGCAGATGAACGACTTCGTTGCGTATTGTCTTCGGGACACCCGCCCGAACCGGGTATCGTTCTCGATATCTTCCACCACCAGGGGGGTCCTGTTGATGACGGCGTACTTGGCGACGCTCTCGGCGTAGGAAATCCGGTCTCCCTTCTTGACCATGCCGCCGAGGCCGATGGAAGCGACCACCTGGAAAATGTCCCGTCGGGGCCTCTCCAGGATCAGGACGGAGCCGATGTCGGCGTCCACGAGCTTGAGGGCCCTCTCGAGGGTGATATGCAGCAGGTCGTCCGGATTGAAGGTGATGTAGCAGAGATCCGCCAGCTCCTTCAGCGTCGTGATGTCCTGGCTCTTCTTGTCCAATTTCTGGAAGCTGTACCGGAGTTCCTGTTCGAGGGTCTGAAAGGAGGCGATGATCCCCTTCATCTCATCCGTATGAACGGGCAGCTGTTCCTGCCCATGCAGATTATCCGCCAGGGTCTTGTTCACGTGCCGGGACAGGCCGATGATGTCGTCCGCCAGTTTCCGAAGCAGGAAAAAGCCGAAGAAAAACAGGAGAAGGAGCGATATAAAATAGATGGGGATGAACTCGTCGTTGAGGATGTCGTACTTGACGGCAAAGTAGAGGAAGCCGAAGACAGGAACGAGAAAGAAGAGGCCGAAGACAACGTACAGTTTGTAGTACAGGCCCTTGTTCTCTATGGAAAACCAGTCGAACAGGCCCTGCATGCGCATGCGATTTCCTCTTCTTGTAAGTTCCGGATAGTGGATCGACTGTTCCGTGCTTTATAAGGCCGGTTGAATAAAAGCGCAAGGAAAAAGAGGGCTTCTGTAGTGGGGACTCTCTTCTCCTGCAGCATTACGTCCGTATCGTTTCCTCAATCCAGGACGGCCGGCCGCACCCCCTCGCCGATGGGTCTCTTGAAGGTAAAATAGAACGGATCATTGATCAGGGCCTTGGTGACCTTGTCCATGCTTCCGCTCGGCAGGGCGAACGGGAGGGCCAGGACGGTCGCCGCCAGTCCCGCGATGCAGGCGACAACCCCGGCGGGGCGAAGGAACACGACATCGATGAAGGCGGGAATCTCTTCCATCTGCCGTGCCGGCTCCATCCTGGCATCAATGGCGCTCTCCGCGGGGCACAGGCCCGGAATCGATGCAATCATGAAAAAGACAATGGCCACCGACAGAATATGCTTCATCCGCTCCTCCTTTTCCATTTCAGATTTGTTAACTTTTGTTTTTCTCTCATATATAAATACGACCTGTCATGTCAACCGGACACGGAGAAGCGGTTTTCATTCCATGGCAGCGCAAAGACGTAATCAATTTTTCACCGCATTGTCATCCTCCTGTAACATACTTCGCTTAATCAGCCCCTGTCAGGCATGAAAAGGAACATGGTTTAGATACGAGAGCAGGTTAAAAAACAGAGGTAATATCTTTATGAAAGGCCCGGATACTTCTTTTCAGGATATTTCCCTTCGTCGCCGAGTCGTCATTGCGATCGGGATATTCATCGTCATGACCGTCGTAATCGGCTTGTATGGCCTCATCGCCGTCGTGGAAACCAACCAGCGCCTTCATACGACTGTGTTTGAAGGGCAGGAGCTGATCAAAACCGTCGATACCGGCAGGCAGGCGCAGGTTCACTTTAAAAGACAGGTCCAGGAATGGAAAAACATTCTCCTGCGAGGCAATGATCCTCACCTCTATGACTTTCATGTGCGGGCCTTCGACGAGGAGGACAGGAAAGTCAACGAGTATCTGCAATCGTTACTGAACATGGCAGCAACGATGGGTCTGTCCGTTCCCGAGATCTCGGAAACGATAAGCATCCACAAGCAGCTGGGAGAGAAGTATCGAGACGCCCTGAAGCACTACAACCACTCCGACCTGAAAAGCGCGGTCCTTGTGGATGAAATGGTCCGGGGGATCGATCGCGAACCGACGGATAAAATAGATGCCCTTGTCGGCCTGATCAAAGTTCAGGCGAACAACCGCCTGCATACTGCTGAAACACTTGCAAAAACACAACTGGAAGCGTACCGGAGCTTTTCCGCCTTCCTGATTTTCCTCGTTCTGGCGGGCATCGGCTTCGGGATCTACAACGCCCGGTCGATCCTCAACGATCTTCCCCCCGAACCTGTCGAAACCGAACCCGACAACGAGAACGAACAGACATGATCGATCCAACGCTGGCCGTCGTCATATCCATCATCATTATTGCGTTAATCTTCGATTACATTAACGGATTCCATGATTCCGCCAACTCGATCGCAACCGTCGTATCGACGCAGGTCCTGAAACCCCATCAGGCCGTCATCTGGGCGGCCTTCTTCAATTTCGTGGCTGTTTTCCTGTTCGACGCACACGTGGCGAAAACAATCGGAACCGGTATCATCAACACGTCGATTGTCAGCAACACGCTGATCATATCGGCCCTTGGAGGCGCCATCATCTGGAATTTATTGACCTGGTGGTTCGGCCTGCCAAGCAGTTCCTCCCACGCCCTGATCGGAGGACTGATCGGTTCCGGTCTCGCAAGGGGCGGGTTCGACGTTCTTGTCTGGAAAGGGATTATCAAAACGGCAAGCTTTATCGTTTTGTCTCCCGTAATCGGTTTGATACTCGGACTTGTTTTAATGGTTGTCGTCCTGAACCTCACCCGTTTCGGCAGCGTGAGCACGTCCAACCATCTGTTCAGAAGGTTGCAGCTCTTATCTGCGGCCGTTTACAGCATCAGTCACGGCATGAACGACGCCCAGAAAACCATTGGCATCATCGCGCTGGTTCTTTTCAGCGGCGGCTATCTCGGTCCGACGTTTCATATCCCCTTCTGGGTTATCATTGCCTGCTACACGGTCATTGCCCTGGGAACCATGTCGGGGGGATGGCGGATCGTCAAGACGATGGGAACCAAAATCACGAAGCTTCAGCCTATGGGCGGCTTCTGTGCGGAAACGGCGGCGGCCATGTCCATTATCGGCGCCTCCGTTGCGGGAATTCCCGTGAGCACGACCCATACGATCACCGGCGCGATCATGGGCGTCGGAGCAACGAAAAGATTATCCGCCGTCCGATGGGGAGTCGCCGGAAATATCATCTGGGCGTGGATTCTGACGATCCCGATCTCGGGCGTTCTATCCGCCGGCCTGTACCTGCTGCTGACGGCAATCTTCGAGTGAGCCGCCGGCCCCCTGCATCCTCCTGCCGCCCCCGTCCGGATCGAGAGCCGTGGGTGGCACGACCTGATTGTGGGAATCCGTCATCTTCTGTATAATGCACTCCGAACAGCATTCGAATCTCTCTGAAAAGGAGGACGGGCCCGATGGCGTCCCGCATCCTCGTAGCCGACGACGAGAAAGACATCGTGGAACTGATCGCCTTCAACCTGGCGAAGGAGGGGTTCGACGTTATCAAGGCCTATGACGGCGAGGCCACCCTTGAACTGGCCCGGAGCGGCAATCCTGACCTGCTGCTCCTGGACCTGATGCTGCCGGGCATTCCGGGGCTCGATTTATGCCGGATGCTGCGCCGTGACCCCAGGACGATGGCCCTCCCCATCATCATGGTCACGGCCCGGGGGGATGAAGTGGACCGCGTCCTCGGCCTCGAGATGGGGGCCGACGACTACGTGACAAAACCCTTCAGCGTCCGGGAGCTGGTCGCCCGGGTCCGGGCCGTCCTCCGACGGCGGATGGAGCAGAAAACGCTGCCGGAAGAGATCATCGATGGAGGCTTGCTCAGGATCAACCTCTCCACGTGCGAGGTTTCCGTGGGCGACCGCCGGGTGGACCTGAGCGCCAAGGAACTCCGGCTTCTCGCCTTCCTGGCCCGCCGGCCCGGCCGGGTCTACACACGGGACCAGATCCTGGAGCAGGTATGGGGAGACGAGGTCTACGTCGAACCTCGCACCGTGGACGTCCATATCAAACGCCTCCGTGCCCGCATCGAGGAAAATCCGGAAAAACCGAGACTGATCCAGACCGTCCGCGGAATCGGGTACAGGCTTGCCGACGGCACGCCGGAATAGCGTCCAGACGTAACCAACCTTTCACCGCGCTGTCATCCTCCTGTAACAATGTTGCCATAAACTGTCCCCATCAAACTCGAAGGAGGAAATTATGAACATCTGGAAGAAGGCGATCCTGGCGCTTCTGTGCTGCATGGTGACCGTAGCGCCCGCGATTGCGGCGGAGAGCATCGTCATCAAGGGATCCACCACGGTCCTGCCCATCGCCCAGGGGGCGCTGGAGGGCTACATGAAGGCAAACAAGGGAGTCCAGATCTCCCTGTCCGGCGGCGGCTCCGGGGAAGGAATCAAGGCCATCATCGACAACACGGCGGATATCGGCAACTCTTCCCGGGAGATCAAGAAGGAGGAAATCGCCTTCGCCGGAAAGAAGGGAATCAAGCCCGTCGCCCACGTGGTGGCCTTCGATGCCCTCGTTCCCGTCGTTCACAACTCGAACCCGGTCAAGGACCTCTCGACCGAGCAGCTCAGCCTGATCTACCAGGGAAAGATCACCAACTGGAAGGAAGTGGGCGGCAAGGACATGAAGATCGTCGTCATCTCGCGTGACTCCTCGTCGGGGACCTTCGAGTCCTGGGACCATTTCGTCATGAAGAAGGCCAAGGTGTCCCCCCGGGCCCAGATGCTGGCCTCCAACGGCGCCGTCTACACCGCTGTCTCGAAGAACCGCTACAGCATCGGCTACCTGGGGATGGGCTACGTCAAGAAGGGCGTGAAGGCCGTGAACGTGGGCGGCGTCCAGGCGACCCCGGAGACGGCCCTGTCGAGGCAATACCCCATGTCCCGTGAGCTTTACATGTACACCAACGGCGAACCCAGGGGCGAAACGGCGAAGTTCCTCGCCTTCGTGAAGAGCCCGGCAGGACAGAAGATCGTTGCCACCAATGGATTCGTACCCCTCAAGGCCGACGTCCCCGCGACAAAGGGCAAAAAGAAGTAACACAAGGAGCGGTGGATGAATCGGAAACAGAAGGAGGCCGTCATCCGGGCGGTCTTCTTTTCCTTTGCCCTTGTATCGATCCTGATCCTGGGACTGATCGTCGTGTCCCTCTTCCGGGAGGGACTGCCCCTCTTCCGCCAGGTGTCCGTGAAGGACTTCCTGTTCGGAATGGAGTGGTATCCGACGTATGATCCGCCCTCGTTCGGGATCTGGCCCCTCATCGTGGGGTCCGTCATCGTGACGGTCCTGGCGACGCTGATCGCCATCCCAATCGGCATCCTGACGGCCGTCTACATCGCCGAGGTGGCACCGCCCCTCCTCAAGGACGTCTTCAAGTCCGTCATCGAGCTTCTGGCGGGGCTTCCCTCGGTCGTGCTGGGCTTCTTCGGCATGGTCGTCGTGGCCCCCTGGCTCCAGGACACCTTCGACCTGCCCACGGGGCTGAACATCGTAAACGCCTCCCTGATCCTCGCCCTGATGGCGGTCCCCACCATCGCCAGCATCTCCGAGGACGCCATCTACGCCGTCCCCCGGGAATACAAGGAGGCGTCCTATGCCCTGGGGGCGACAACCCATGAGACCATCCTCCGGGTGGTCATCCCGTCGGCCCTCTCGGGGATCTCGACGGCGGTCATCCTCGGGATGTCGCGGGCCATCGGAGAGACGATGGTCGTGCTGATGGTGGCCGGCGGCGCCGCCGCCATTCCGGAGAGCCTCTTCGACTCGGTCCGGCCCATGCCCGCCAGTATCGCCGCGGAGATGGGCGAGGCCCCGTTCCGGAGCCTCCATTACCAGGCCCTGTTCGCGACCGGCATGGTGCTCTTCTTCATCACGCTGGCGTTCAACCTGGTCGCGGACTACATTTCCAACAAATTCAAGGAGGTCGGATCGGGAACGCTATGACCACGACCGCAATCCGATACCGCTACATCAAGCAAACCGTCTTCTTCGGCCTCGTGCGCCTGTCAGCCTTCATCCTCGCCCTGGCCCTGGGGGGGATCCTGGCCTACATCATCGTTCACGGAATCAGCGCCCTGAGTTGGGAGTTCGTCACCCAGCCGCCGAGGGAGGCCATGACGAAGGGTGGAATCATGCCGGCCATCGTGGGGACCTTCTACCTCACCGTCGGCGCCATCGCGGTGGGACTGCCGCTGGGGATCGTCTCGGCGGTGTACCTGACGGAATACGCCAGGCAGGGTCCGGTCATCCGGGTCATCCGGATCGGCATCAACTGCCTGGCGGGGGTGCCGTCGGTGGTCTTCGGGCTCTTCGGACTGGGCTTCTTCGTGGTCATGCTGAAATTCGGGTCCTCCATCCTGGCGGGCTCCCTGACGCTGGGTTTCCTGATCCTGCCGACCATCATCGGCGCCTCGGAAGAGGCCCTCAAGTCGGTCCCCCAGACGTTCCGGGAGGCCTCCCTCGCCCTGGGCGTGTCGAAGTGGCAGACCATCCTGCGCATCGTCCTGCCGACGGCCCTCCCGGGCATCCTGACGGGCTCCATTCTCGGCCTCGGCCGGGCGGCCGGGGAGACGGCGCCCATCATGTTCACGGCGGCGGCGTTCTTCACCGCCAAGCTCCCCACGTCCGTCTTCGACGAGGTCATGGCGCTCCCCTACCACATCTACGTGCTGGCGACGGCGGGAACCAACATCGAAGAGACGCGGCCGCTCCAGTACGGAACGGTGCTCGTGCTCATCCTCCTCGTCCTCGGGATCGACCTCGTCGCCATCCTCATCCGGGCAACAATCCGCAGGAGAAAGAAATGGTAGCGCACAGGAGATGGAAATGGTGAATCAGGAAGACCGGATCATCATCCGGACGGAGAACGTCAACTTCTACTACGGGGAATTTCAGGCCCTGACGGACGTCAGCATGGCCTTCGAAACGAACCGGGTGACGGCCCTCATCGGCCCCTCGGGGTGCGGCAAGTCCACCCTGCTCAGGCTCCTCAACCGGATGAACGACCTCATAGACGGCTGCCGTGTGGAAGGCCGGATCCTCTTCGAAGGCCGGAACATCTACGAGCCCGACGTGGACCCCGTCGAGGTCCGCCGCCGGATCGGCATGGTCTTCCAGAAGCCAAACCCGTTTCCGAAATCAATTTTCAACAACATCACCTACGGGCCCCGCCTGGCGGGTGTCAGCGGGAAGGCAGACCTGGAGGCCCTGGTGGAGCGGAGCCTCCGGCAGGCGGTCCTGTGGGACGAGGTGAAGGACATCCTCGGCCAGTCGGCCATGATGCTCTCCGGCGGCCAGCAGCAGCGCCTCTGCATCGCCCGGGCCCTGGCAATGAAGCCGGACATCCTGCTCATGGACGAGCCGACCTCGGCCCTGGATCCCATCTCGACGGCGAAAATCGAGGAGTTGATCGAAGAGCTGAAAAAGACGTATACAATCATCATCGTCACCCACAACATGCAGCAGGCGGCCCGCGTGTCGGACTTCACGGGGTTCTTCTACCTGGGCAAGATGATCGAGTTCAACGTGACGGAGAAGATCTTCACGAAACCCGACATGAAGCAGACGGAAGACTACATCACCGGCCGTTTCGGCTGAAAAGGAGCGCGGGCATGGAGGAGAAGCGTCACACCAGCAGTCACTACGAGCGGGAGCTTCAGGAGGTCAAGGAAGGCCTTTTGTACCTGGGGGCCCTCACGGAAAAGGCCATCGAGCAGGCCATGGGGTCGCTCCTGGAGCGGGACTCGGCGCTGGCCCGCCGGGTCATCGCCGAGGACGAGCGGATCGACACCCTGGACATGGAACTTGAGGAGAGGTGCATCAAGCTCCTGGCCCTGCGGCAGCCCGCCGCCCGGGACCTCCGGTTCATCACCACGGCCATCAAGATCAACGGGCACCTGGAGCGGATCGGCGACATGGCCGTCAACATCGCCCAAAAGGCCATCGCCCTCAACGACGAGCCCCAGCTCAAACCCTACATCGACCTGCCCCGGATGGCCGAGATCACCCGGGGGATGATCCAGAAAAGCCTGGACGCCCTCGTCCGGGACGACTGCGCCCTGGCCAACGAGGTCCGCCAGGAAGAAAACACGGTGGATTGCCTCAACGACCAGATCTTCCGGGAACTGCTGACCTTCATGATGGAGGATCCCCGGACGATCCACCGGGCGCTCCTGATTATGCAGATCTCCAAGAACCTGGAGCGGATCGCCGACCATGCCAAGGGTGTCGCCGATATGGTCATCTACATGGTGACGGGCCATAGCGTCCGCCACCAGTATCCTGAATGCCCGGACCGGAACGCCTGATGAAGAACAGGCTCTTCTTCCGCATTCTCGCCACCTACCTCGTCATCGTCCTGCTGACGTTCGGGATGATCTATACCCTGCTGAGCCGGCAGATCCGGGAGACCGCCCTGGAGCGGAACGAGGCGACACTGACGGCCCATGCGCGGATCATCGACCTGGGCACGCTGGCGCAGGTCGTCCGCCAGGTAGACGATCTCGCGCGGATCACCGGCGCCCGGGTCACGGTAGTCGATTCGAGCGGAAAGGTCCTCGCCGAATCGGTGAGGCAGGCGGAAGTCAGGGAGATTCATATCAACCGTCCCGAGATCCAGGAAGCGAAGCTGAGAGGCAAAGGGCGGGCCGTCCGCTACAGCCGGACCCTCGGCGTGGACATGCTCTACGTGGCCCTCCCGATCAAGAGCGGCGCCGGGGAACCCGGCTTCATCCGGCTTGCCCTGCCCCTCACGGATGTCCGGACTTCCCTGAAGCAGCTCCACGAGTCCCTGTTGGTCACGGGTCTCCTGGCCCTGGCGGCATCTCTCCTGCTCGCGGCCTTCTTCTCCTGGCGTCTCGCTTCCCCGATCCGGGAGATGGAGCTCTTCACCGACCGGCTGCGCCATGGCGAACTCTCGGGCAGACTGATCGTCCGGGGTCCCGCCGAAATGAAACTCCTGGGGGAAAACATCAACCACCTGGTGGCGGAACTGCAGGGACAGGTTGCGGAGCTCCGGGAGGAACGGGCGAAGCTCATCGCCACGTTTGCCGGCATGAGCGAGGGAATCATGCTCCTGGATACGGGTGGCCGGATCGAAGGGTACAACCGGGCGTTCCGGGACATGATCTCGGACCGGTACGGAGACGTGACCGGCAAGACCCTGATGGAGGCCTTCCGGAACGTCGATCTTCATAATCTGTTCGACGAATTCCGGAAGATGAACAGGCCCCTGACGGGAGAGCTGGTGCTGGGAAAGCCTCAATCCCTTGTCCTGGATGTCAGCATTGATCCGGTGCAGGGGGATCCGGGGGAAGAAAAGACGGTCTTCGTCTTCCATGACGTGACGCGGATGAAGCGGCTGGAGCAGATGCGGATCGACTTCGTCGCCAACATGGCCCACGAGATCCGGACCCCCCTGACGGCCATTCTGGGGTTTGTGGAAACGCTCCGCAGCGGGACGGTGGAGGAGCCCGAGCAGTCTGCACGCTTCCTCATGATCATCGAGGAGCAGGCCCGACGCCTGAACCGCCTTCTGGATGACCTCCTGACGCTTTCCAACATCGAACTGGGAGAAACACGATTCTCCTTTGAGGAGGTCCCCCTGGCTGAGGCCCTGGACCAGGTTCTGCCGGTCCTGGAAGAACGGATCCGGCAAAAGAGGATCACCCTGGATTGCGAGATCCCGTCGGACCTGGCTCCCCTGCGAGCCGACCGGGACAGGCTGGTTCAGGCCCTCCTCAACGTCCTCGACAACGCCGTGAAGTTTACGCCCGAAGAAGGAAGAATCGGCATTGCGGCGGAGACCGACGCTACCGGATGGGCCATCATCCGGATCAGCGACACCGGGATCGGCATCCCCGAAGGCGAAATCAACCGCATCGGCGAGCGGTTTTACCGGGTGGACCGGACCCGCTCCCGGGAAATGGGCGGTACTGGGCTGGGGCTGTCCATCGTCAAGCACATCCTGGCGGCCCATGGAGGATTCATGCTCATCGACAGTCGCCTGGGCCGGGGTACGACGGTCTCCCTCCGCTTCCCTCCCGCCCTCCAGATCTAAAAAAAGGCCGGATTTGTTTTTGCAGTGCAAAAAAGATCCGACCTTTTTTCATTTTCTAACGTGGGGGGCAGATTCAAATCTGTCCCCTTATTATTTAGATGGCCTCGATCGTGGAGGGCGGCTTGGTGGCGATGTTGTAGGTGATGCTGACGACCTCCGGGATGTCCCGGATGATTTTTCCGGCCATTTTCTCCAGCGTTTCATAGGAAAGCCGGGTCGGCTTCGCGGTCCTGGCGTCCAGGCTGTCCCAGCAGCGGATCTCGATCTGCCGCCCGAACTCCCGCTTTCCCTCGCGCATGCCCGTCACCCGGTCGTCATGAAGGATGGCCATGTACTGGAAAGCATCCGTGTCTCCCAGGAATTTCTCCACGATGACCGTCGCTTTGCGGACGAGGCGGATCTTCTCGGGGGTCACCTCGCCGATGATCCGCGCCGCCAGGGCCGGCCCGGGGAAGGGAATCCGGTTGAAGAGGGACTCGGGAAGCCCGAGGGCGCGGCCGAGTTTGCGGACGCCGTCCTTGCGAAGCTGGACGAGGGGCTCCAGGATCTTGTAGCCGAATGCTTTCTTCGGATCGATGCCGAGCTGCTCGAAGACGTTGTGCTGCCGCTTGATCCCGGCCACCGTCTCGTCGACGTCCGTGAGGATCGTCCCCTGCAGGAGTACCTTGGCCCCGCTCTGGTCGACGAGGGCGCGGAAAATGTCCTTGTAGAACGTCTGGGTGATGGCCTCCCGCTTCTCTTCGGGATCGGTGAGTCCGCTCAAGGCCTTGAAGAAGGCCTTCTGGGCGGGGATGATTTCCACGGGGATGCCCTGCACCGCAAAGAGGGCCTGCACCCGCTTCGCCTCGCCCTGCCGCATGAGGCCGTTTTCGATGAAGTAAGTCTTGAGCCGGTCACCCAGGGCCCGGTGGGCCAGGGCCGTGACAACGGAGGAATCGACCCCGCCGGACAGCGCGTTTACGGCAACCCCCTTCCCGACGGCCTTGCGGATCTCTTTCACCTGTTCCTGGATGAACTGGTCCGTGTTCAGCTTTTCCGCCCTGATTTCCTTACCCTTCATGGTCTGATTCCTCCCGGGTTACGTTGATGATGAAGCGATTCCTTATAGTGTTTTTGAAGGGATGATTCAAGGTGAAAAGGACAAAATTGTTCCTCCTTCAGGCAGGGGAAACAGGCCGGATTTATTTTTAACAGCGCAAAAATAAATCTGACCTGTTTTTCGCCGGGCGGTCACTGCAAGTTGAAATCCGCCACCTGCAAGACCTCGCTCAGGGAGCGCACGAGCGTGAGAACCGGGATGTGGTCCGGGTGGACCTGGTAGCGCTTCAAGGCCTCTACATTTTCGAAGTCGGCCACGAGGGCAAAATCGACGGACCGCTCGGTCCGAAGGATGTCGGGTCCGAAGGCCCACCCCCGGATCTCCGCAATCTTTCCCGGCAGCCCCCCCAGGGCCTTCTTCATCTCCTCCACCTGCGCCGCGGTCACTCCTGCCTTGAACTTCACGAACACGATGTGCCTGAGCATGTTTCTCCTCCTTTCCGAAAGGTATTCTTGTCCGCTGGATGGGACGATGGACATTAGCAAATCTTTTCATTATAGAAAAGAATCAGGAACAGTAAGTTTTCAAGACGGCTGATCCCCTTACCCCTGAATCACCCCGTCAAGACCCGCAAAGGAGGTGCTCATTCATGAAAAACCTGCTCGACGGCATCGAAGAGATTCTGCTCATGGGCCCGGGGCCGTCCTGCGTCCCCCCGACGGTCTATGAGGCCCTGGCAAAACCGACACTGGGCCACCTGGATCCGTATTTCCTGACCATCATGGACAGTATCAAGTCCATGCTCCAGGGACTCCTGAACACGAAGAACGCCCTCACGGTTCCCATGTCCGGGACCGGCTCCGCCGGGATGGAGGCGTGCTTCGTCAACCTGGTGGAACCCGGGGACCCGGTCCTCATCCTGACAAACGGCGTCTTCGGCCGCCGCATGCAGGACGTGGCCGGACGGCTCGGAGCCCGCGTGGAGGCCCTGGAATTCGATTGGGGGAAGCCCGTCGATCTTGACCAGACGTCGGACGCCCTGAAGAAGGGTCCCTTCTCGATCGTGGCGGTCGTCCACGCCGAGACGTCCACGGGCGTCCGGAACCCCGTTGCCGAGATCGGGAGCATGCTGGCCGGCACGGACACAATCTACCTGGTGGACGCCGTCACGAGCCTGGGCGGGATCGAGGTCCGCATGGACGACTGGCGCATCGACGCCCTCTACAGCGGCACCCAGAAGTGCCTCTCCTGCCCGCCGGGCCTGGCGCCCCTCTCCTTCTCGGAGCGGGCCACAGCGAAGCTGAACGCGCGTAAGTCGAAGGTCCCCAATTGGTATCTGGACCTCAGCCTGATCACGAACTACTGGAACCAGAACCGGGTCTACCACCACACGGCGCCGGTGAACATGCTCTACGCCCTCTACGAGGCCCTGCGACTCGTCCTGGAAGAAGGGCCGCAAGCGGCCTTCGCGCGGCACCGGGAGGCCCATGAGGCCCTCGTGGCCGGGCTGGAAGGCATGGGGCTCTCAATGCTGGTGGAGAAGCCCTTCCGCCTGCCCATGCTGAACACCGTCCGCTGCCCCGACGGGATCGACGAACTTTCCGTCCGGCGACGGCTGCGGCAGGAGTTCAAGATCGAGATCGGCGGCGGGCTGGGGCCCCTGGCGGGAAAGATCTGGCGGATCGGCCTCATGGGCCACACGGCCCGGCGGGAAAACGTGGATCGTTTTCTGCAAGCCCTGCAGGCTGTCCTTCCCTGAGGGAATCTCAGCCCTTCCCGCGGAGCGATGTCTCCCGGGAGCGCTCTCCCCACAGGAACGGGCTGAAACGGGTGTGGCGGTCGTAGACGTCGCACCCTTCGGCCCGCTTGAGGAATCCCACGACGAGATAGGTGACGGGTGTGAAGGCCGCCTCGTAGGCGCTCTTGACGAGCCACTGCGTGACGATCATCGTCCCCAGGACGGGCGGCGGAATCGTCCCCCAGAAGGCCGCGGTGATGAAAATGGCCGAGTCGGCCAGCTGGCCCACAATTGTGGAACCGATGGTCCGCAGCCACAGGAAGCGCCCCGCCGTGGCGATCTTCATCTTCGCCAGGATGAAGGCATTGAGAAATTCGCCCACGAGATAGGCAGCAAAGGACGCCATGAGGAGCCGGGACGTGAACCCGAGGAGGGCTTCATACGCCTGGTTCGAGGCTGCCCCGTCGAAGGAGCCCATGGTCCAGAAGGGTGCAGCGGGAATGCGGATGCTGGCCTGGATGGCGAGGACCGCCAGGAGGTTGCAGGCGAAGCCCGTCCAGATGACCCGCCGGGCCCGGCCGTATCCGTAGACCTCCGTCAGGACGTCCCCGAAAATGTACGAGAGGGGGAAGATGATGACCGCCGCCGGCAGGACGAGTGGTCCCGCCTGGATCAGCTTGACGGCGATGAGATTGGCGACGATCAGGGAGGTGACGAAGAGGGCCGTGATGGCCGGCAGCCACCGGGATCGCCCGTTTGCGGATTCATTCATCATTCACTCACTGGAAAAACAGGTCAGATTTATTTTTGAAAAATCCACTCATGCAGGCTGTTCAAAAATGCCCGGATGCAAGGCCCCCGAAATCCTGAGCCGCGAGTCGTACTTTTTGGTGCGTCGAGTGGCGCAGGATGAGGGAAACGCAGCAGACGGGCGTTTTTCAACAGCCTGAGGCCCTGTACTCCGCTTCGACGGTTATGGAGATGCCGCCGCGGACGGCGAACTCCCCCGTGACCTTGCACCAGCGCGGCGACAGGGCCGCCACCAGGTCGTCCAGGATGGCGTTCGTCACGTGCTCGTGGAAGACGCCCCGGTCGCGGTAGGACCAGAGGTAGAGCTTCAGGGACTTGGACTCCAGGATCCGGCCGTCCGGGATGTAGCGGATGGTGAGAACGGCGAAGTCCGGCTGGCCCGTGGCGGGGCACACGCAGGTGAACTCCTCCGTCCGGAGGGTGATCGTGTAGTCCCGTTCCGGGTTGTGATTCGGGAACGTCTCCAGCTTCCTCCCCGGCCGGGCCTTCTCCTCCCCCAGGAGGGTCAGGCCCTCCAGGTCCTTCTTCGAGGTCATCTTCGCCATGGCGATCTCCCCCCTACTTGGCAAACAGGGCGAATCCTATAGCAAATCCACTGGAGAAATACAACCTCCGTGTCCACGATGAACCTTCCGTCCGCGGGGGCGCGGCCGGGGGTTTCCAGAGGAGCAATCAGAAAACGTTTCCACCTCCACGGCGCTTTGGTTTCAAATCGCTGAAAGCGGAAACGTTTTCGCGGCGGCGGAAGCCCCCGTGACAGCCACCGCGCCCCGGACCGACCGGCATTCACGGGGGGCGCGGCCGGCAACGTCGGCGAGAAAGCACGGATATTGCTTGCGGAGAGATGGAGAGAACGGGCGTTTTTTGATATGGGTGAATCCAAGCGCTGGAGAAGGAAGGAAAAACCATGGCCCGCCGGGAAGCCGTCCTGAGCGAAAAGCTCCGGATCAAGAACAACCTCCTGAACCACGTCTTCGAGATCAGCTCTCTGCTCACAAGTTCGCCCGACCTGGGCGAAGTCCTGGACAAGATCACGAGCAGCGCCATGACCGGCCTGAACTTCGACCGGGCCATCGTCATGCTTCTGAATCACGACCAGACGAGACTGGAATGCAAGTGCATCAAGGGCTTCACGCCGGAGGGGGAGCGGAGGGCCTGGGAAAGGCCGCTGATCCTTGACAGCCACGACTGCTACGAGACCAAGGTCATCCGCTCCGGAAATCCCCGATTCATCCCCGACACGGAAAAGGCACCCGACGCAACAGCGATCGACCTTGTGATCAACGAACAGCAGGAGAGAAAGTCGGTCCTCTACGTCCCCCTGAAGATCAAAGACAAGATCCTCGGCATCCTGGGTGTGGACCGCTACCGGACCCGCATGGAAATCACCCAGGACGACGTGGAGTCCCTCACGATTTTCGCCAACCAGGCCTCCATCATCATCGAGGACACCAGGCTTTACCAGGCTCTCTGCGACGAGAAGGCCCTCTCCGAAAACATCATCAAGTGCTCCACCAACGGTGTCATCGTCACGGACCTCATGGGTCGCGTCCTGAACGTGAATCCCCGGGCGGAGGAGATCATGGGCATCCCGAAGGAGAGGGCCACAACGCTCAGGATCCAGGACATCTTCAGGTTCACGAGGAGTGACCGGAACCGGATCTACGGGGCACTCAAGAAGAACGAGGACATCCAGTTCTTCGACTTCCCCTACCAGGGCGCGGACAGCCGGAACCTCATCCTGAACCTGAGCGGTTTCGCCGTCCTGGACGAAAACCATCAGACCCTCGGTGCCGTGACCATCATCACTGACCTGACGGAAAAGAAAAGGATGGACGACTACCTCGTCCGTGTGGAGAAGTTCGCCGCCCTGGGTCGCATCGCCGCGGGAATCGCCCATGAAATCAGGAATCCCCTGGCCAGCATCTACACGACTGTCCAGAACCTGGAACGGAATCCCGGCAAGGCCGAGGCCCGGAAGGCGGAACTGAAAAACATCCGCCGGGAGATCGACCGGGTCGAGCGCCTGATCCGGGAAATCCTCAACCTCGTGAGGCCAGTCCCCCTCCAGATCGAGGAATTCGATCTCCATGAACTCCTCTCGACGACCCTTTCCCTGCTGAAAAAAGAGATGGCCCGCAAGCACATCGCCTGGAAAACGGTTTTCAGCACGGAGAACCCGACCGTCCGTGCGGACCCCAACCGGCTGCGGCAGGTGTTCCTGAACCTGGCCATCAACGCCATGGAATCCATGAACGACGGCGGAACGATCACCGTGAGGACGGGCGCGGCAAAGCGGAGGTCCCGGAACCGGGGTTGGATTTTCGTCGACGTCATCGACACGGGCATCGGCATTCCAGCGAAACACCTGGGCCAGATCTTCGACCCCTTTTTCACGACCAAGAACGCAGGGACGGGCCTGGGTCTGACGGTTACCCACAAGATCATCGAGGACCACCACGGCCGGATCGAGGTGGACAGCCAGGCGGAGGGGGGAACGACATTCCGGGTGCTCCTGCCCGTCGGCAGACCACTTCCGGCGCAGCGGGAGAAACGACCGTGAAACACTCCATCCTGATCGTCGACGATGAGAAACTGCTTCTGCATTCCCTGGACAAGGCCCTTTCGCACGAGGGTTACCAGACCATGACCGCCGTCAGCGGCGAAGAGGCCCTGGCAACGTTCCGGGAGCACGGTCCCGACGTCATTCTCCTGGACGTGAAGCTACCGGACATGGACGGCATGCAGGTGCTTCAGAAGATCAAGGCCATGGACGCATGCGTGCCGGTCATCATCATGACGGCCTTCAGCGGAATCAAGGGGGCCGTGGAGGCCGTCAAGCTTGGCGCCTACGACTATATCGCGAAGCCCTTCGACATCGACGAACTGACGTTCGCCCTCGCCCGGTGCCTGGCTTCCCAGAAGGCCGTCGCCGAAGTGAACAAGATTCGTTCCACCAGCAAGGAGCGGTACAGCTTCGACAACATCGTGACGGCCCACCCGAGGATCCAGCGGATGATCGACCTCAGCCGCAGGCTGGCCAAGAACGACCAGTCGACGGTGCTGATCATGGGGGAGAGCGGAACCGGGAAGGAGCTCTTTGCCAACGCCATCCACTACAACGGGCCGCGTTGTGAAAGCCCCCTGATCACCGTCAACTGCGCAGCCCTGTCCGAGGGGCTCCTGGAGAGCGAGCTGTTCGGCCATGAAAGGGGAGCCTTCACGGGGGCCATGAGGCAAAAGCGGGGAATGTTCGAACTGGCGGACCGGGGAACCCTGTTCCTCGACGAAATCGGGGAGATCACACCGAAGACGCAGGTCAAACTGCTTCGATTCCTGGAGGAGAAGAAAATCCAGCGGGTGGGAGGGACGAAAAAAATCAAGCTGGACGTCCGGATCATCGCCGCCACCAACAAGGATCTGTTCCGGGAGGTCAGGGCAGGAGCGTTCCGGGAAGATCTCTATTACCGCCTCAATGTGATCTCCCTGGTCATCCCGCCCCTGCGGGAGAGAATCAGCGACCTTCCCCTGCTGATCAGGCATTTCATCGACAGCTACAACCGCGGACTGAACAAAAGCGTCAGCGGATACGACGAGGAGGCCCTGGCGATCCTGTCGAACTATTCCTGGCCGGGCAACATCCGGGAGCTGAGGAACATCATCGAACGGGGGATGCTGCTGTGCGAGGGGAACTGGATCCGGACCACGGAAATCCCCCTGGAGCATATCGCCTCCCGGGGAATTTCCGATCCGGCGAAAGTCTCCTCTCCGGCCCCCGCGGCCCTGGGCTCCGCCGTCGAGGCCTGCGCTGACGGCATTCCCTCGCATTCCCAGGGGAACCGGTCCCGGCCCGCACCGGTCCCCGCTGCCCTGGACTCGTCCATCAAAATTTACGTAGAGGCCGTTTTCTCCCATTACCAGGGGAACCGGTCCCGTACCGCCCTGGCCCTGAAAATCACCAGGCAGAGGCTGAAGCGCATCCTGAATTCCACGGTGGATTGATTTCGTACAGGCCATGTATTGTTTTCGCACAAATACTGGTCGGTATTCATACACTTGCGGAATCCGCCGAATCGGAGCTTTACCCCGACGTCCCGCAGTCTCAGCCCGTCGCATCCTGGTGACGTGATCTCCCGATAATCCGCCTGGATAACCTCCCCTTCCATCCATAATCCCGCAGCTGGGACCCCGTGTCCGGTCCGGGCACGCCGCTTGCTTGAGACAAGTCGATCACGATGGAATTCATGAAGGTCAGCCCCCATCCCCCAAGGCTGGAGAGGAGAGCAGAAATGAAGGAAAAAGCCATCGTCACCGCGGCCGTCACAGGCAGCATCCACACGCCGAGCATGTCGCCCTATCTCCCCATCACCCCGAAACAGATCGCCGACGACGCCGTCGCCGCCTGGAATGCCGGGGCCGCGGTGGCCCACATCCACGTTCGCGATCCCGAAACGGGGCGCCCGACACCGGACATCGAACTCATCAGGGAGGTGCTGGCTTCCATCCGGAACCGCTGCGACATGATCGTCTGCATCACAACGGGGGGCGGGCTGGGAATGACGGCGGATCAGCGCCTCGTCCCGGTCTCCACCTTCAAGCCGGAGCTGGCATCCTTCAACGCCGGCTCCCTGAATTTCGCCCTCTTTCACGCCCTCGACAAGTTCAAGACGTTCAAGTTCGACTGGGAACCGCAATACCTCGCCATGACGGAGGACTTCATCTTCCCCAACACGTTCAAGTCCATGCGGGAGTTCACGGCAATCTTCAACGCCAACGGGACCAAACCGGAGTTCGAGGTCTACGACTCCGGCATGGTCAACAACGTGGCTTTCCTCATCGAGCGGGGCTACGTTCAGAAGCCCGTCTACATCCAGTACGTCATGGGCATCCTCGGCGGCATCACGGCCAGTCCCGAAAACCTGATGTTCCTGGTGGACTACACGAAGCGCCTGATCGGCGACTTCGAGTTTTCCGTCTGCGTCGCGGGCCGCGCCCAGTTTCCCCTCTGCAACCAGTCCCTGCTCCTGGGAGGCAACTGCCGGGTCGGACTGGAGGACAATCTCTTCCTGGAGAAGGGCGTCATGGCCAAGAGCAACGCGGAACAGGTGGCGAAGATCGTCCGGATCGCCCGCGAACTGGGCATCGAGCCCGCCGGCCCGGACGAAGCACGGAAGATCCTCTGCCTCAAGGGGCTCGGGGCGGTGAACTTCTGAACATTCCCTGCGGTTCCGTCAGAGAAAGGAGACAGGCATGGATTACCGTTTCAGTGAGCAGCACATCATGCTGCGGGAAAGCATCCGCGGTTTCGCCGCGAAGGAAATCCGGCCCATCGCCGAGGAGATCGACGCGGAGGACGCCTGGCCCGAAGGCATGTGGGAGAAGCTGGCCGGCCTGGGCATCATGGGAATCACCGTGGACGAGGAGTACGGCGGCGCCGGGGCGGACCTTCTCTCCGCCGTGATCGTCCTGGAGGAGCTTTCCAAGGCCAGCCCAGCCATCGCCCTTTCCTGGGGCGCCCACGCCAACCTCTGCTGCAACAACCTGAACCACAACGCCAGCCCTGACCAGAAGAGGAAGTACCTCCCACCCCTCTGCACCGCAAAGCACATCGGCGCCCTGGGCCTGACGGAGCCGAACGCGGGTTCCGATGCCGTCAGCATCCAGACCGTGGCGGTGCGAAACGGCGATCACTACGTGGTCAACGGGACGAAGATGTTCATCACCAACGGCACGGTGGCCGACACGATCGTCCTCTATACCAAGACGGACCGGGCGAAGGGGGCGAAGGGCATCACCGCCTTCATCCTCGACACCGCGTTCCCCGGGTTCTCCGTCTCCAAAAAGCTGAAGAAGTACGGCCACCGCGGGTCCCCCACGGCGGAGCTGGTCCTCGAGGACTGCCGGATCCCCGTGGAGAACGTGCTCGGGGAGGAAAACCGGGGCATTCACGTCCTCATGTCGGGTCTCGACGTGGAGCGGGCTTTTTACGCCGGTGAGTCCATCGGGATTGCCGAGGCCTGCCTCGAACTCTCCCTCCAGTACGCCCGGGAGCGGGTCCAGTTCGGGAAGCCCATCGGCGCCTTCCAACTCATCCAGGCCAAGCTCGCGGACATGTACACGCAGCTCGAGGCGGGCCGGGCGCTCTGCTACAAGGCTGCGCTCCTGGCGGACCAGGAGCGGAAGGGCGGGAAGGGCACGGAGGTCCACAAGCTCGCCGCGGCCTCCATCCTGTTCAACGCCGAGATGGCCTATCGCATCGCGGACCAGGCCGTGCAGATCCATGGAGGCTACGGCTACATGCTCGAGTACCCCGTCCAGCGCTTCCTCAGGGATGCCAAACTCATCGAGATCGGCGCCGGGACATCGGAGATCCGCCGCCTCATCATTGCCCGGGAACTCCTGGGCGTCTAAGCCCGCCAGGCCGCGACGCCGGGGTCCGGGGCGGAAGCGGTGCGCTGTTTCCACAAAGGAGCGAGGAGGAAAAATCATGCAAAGGGTTGCCATCACCCACGTGGCACAGAGTTCCGGAGCGGAATCCAGGGAAAGCCTGATGGATTTCACCTACCGGGTCAACCGGGAGGTTCTCGACAAGGCCGGGCTCCAGCGGGAGGACGTCGGGTGCATCATCGCCGGATCGGCGGACATCTTCCACAGCGGCCTGTCCTGCGCCAACGCCTTCGACTGGGACGGCATCGGGGCCTTCCTGAAGGAAGGCTCCCGGGCGGAGGAGTCGGCCTTCTCCTTCATCTATGGCTGCATGCGGATCCTTTCGGGGCGCTATGACACGGTCCTGGTGACGGCCCTGGTCAAGGGGTCCGAGAACCCGGACAACGACCCCATCACCAGCTTCTACGGCGATCCGTTCTACCTGCGGCCCACGGGCATCAACGAAAGCGTCGTGGCGGCCATGCAGATGCGGCAGTACATGGAGCGCTACAGCGTGACGGAGGAGCAGTGCGCCCAAGTGGCCGTGAAGAACCTGGGCAACGCGCTCTTCAACCCCTGCGCCGACCGGAAGCGGAGGGTCAGCATCGAGGACGTCATGAGCTCGGAAAGAATCTACGACCCGCTGAAGGCCCTGGAGTGCGCACCCAAGTCCGACGGCGTCGTCGCAGTCCTGTTGGCCTCGGAGAAAAGGGCGAAGAAGCTGACGAAGAAACCCGTCTGGCTGGCGGGCTACGGCTGCTCCATGGACCATTTCCACCCCGGCGACCGGGACCTCCTGAAGGGCCGGCTGCCGGAGGCGGCGAAACGGGCCTACGGCATGGCGGGCATCGCTTATCCCCGGAAGGAGCTCGACGTGGCGGAAGTCTGCGAGCCTTACGCTTTCCAGGAGCTTCTCTGGTGCGAGCAGCTCGGTTTCTGCGGCGAAGGCAAAGGCGGAAAGTGGATCGACAGCGGTGCATCGCGGATGGACGGGGTCCTTCCCGTGAATCCCTCCGGCGGCGTTCTTGCCACGAATCCCTATCCGGCCCGGGGCCTCTACCGGATCGCCGAGGCGGCCCTGCAGATCAAGGGCGAGGCCGGGGAGCACCAGGTAGGGAAAACGGTCCGGAAGGCGCTGGCCCACAGCACCCACGGGTTCGGGGGCCAGTGCCAGTCGGTCGTCATTTTATCCGCTTAGAGGAGGGCGAGACATGGGAAACGCAGTTGCGATCATCGGAACGGGCCAGACCAGGCACGGCAGAAGGACGGACCTGTGCTATCCCGACCTGGTCAGGGAGGCCGTGACGGCAGCCTTGGACGACGCTGGGATCACGCTGGAAGATATCGACGGGGTCGTCCTCGGCACCATGCCCTCCATGATGGAGGGGGTCTCGTCGACCCACTTCTATTTCGCCGAGGCCATGGGGTCGCTGGGCAAACCCGTCCTGAAGGTGGAGACCTGCGGAAGCACCGGCCAGTCCATCGGGCACTGCGGGTTTTTCTGGGTGGCCTCGGGGATGGCGGACATCGTCCTGGTCGTGGGGTCCGAAAAAATGTCCGAAGGGGACGGCCAGGCGACCATGACCACGGTCTTCGACCCCTTCTTCCAGCGGACCTTCGCCGCCGGCGCACCGGGCGTCTTCACGATGCAGAGCATGGAGTGGATGTACCGCTTCGGCATCCCCGAGGAGAAGGGGCGGGAGGCGGCGGCGCTCATCTCGGTCAGCAACCACGACAACGCCATGGACAACCCCCACGCCCACATCCGCATGCGGGTGACCATGGATGATGTCAAGAACGCCCGCGTCATCACCTACCCCGTTCGCCTGCTCGACGTCTGCCCGGCATCGGACGGCGCCTGTGCCGTCGTCTTCGCCTCCCGGAAGGCGGCCCGGAAGATCGGGCGGAAACCCGCCTGGATCCGGGGACTGGGGTTCCGGGGCGAGGAGTTCTTCTATGGCGAAAGCGACAAAGCCGTCTGGATGAGCGCCACCGAGGCCGCCGGCGAGGCCTACCGGCAGGCGGGCATCCGTGATCCCCTGAAGGAGCTGGACGTGGCCGAGATCTACAACCCCTTCACCTACCAGGAGATGATCTTCTACGAGTGCTTCGGCTTCTGTCCCCGCGGGGAGGCGCCGGACTATGTCCTGAAGGGGACCTTCCGGAAGGGCGGCGAGCTTCCCTGCGATCCGTCCGGAGGCACGCTCTGCACCAACCCCATCGGCGCCACCGGCCTGATCCGGCTTGCCGAAGCGGCCCTCCAGGTGACGGGCAAGGCGGGGGAGCGGCAGGTGGAGGGCGCGAAGCTGGCCCTCTCCCACGCCATGGGCGGCGTGGACCAGTTCAACGGCGTCACCATCGTCGGATCGACGCTCTGAGGAGGAGGATGAGCCATGGCGAAGGAAGAACACCGCATCGTGAAGGGGCAGGTCACGGTCCCCTACGAGCTGGCGCTGGGCAGGACCTGGAGCGCCTTCTACGATTTCCTGAAGGATGAGCGGATCATGGGCAAGAAATGCGGGAAGTGCTCGCGGGTGCTCGTCCCTCCCCGGAGCTTCTGCCCCCGGTGCTACGTGGACATGGACGAGTGGGTCGAGGTCAGCCAGGAGGGGGTGCTGGAGACCTGGGTTTACGTGAACATGCCATTTTTCGCCCAGGAGATCCGGATCCCCTTCATCTCCGCGCAGATCCGGCTCGACGGGAGCGACAGCGGCTTCATCCACCAGGTCGCGGGAATCGACCTGAACGACTTCGACCGGGTCCGGGAAACCGTGAAGCTGGGTGGCCGGGTCCGGGCGGTCTGGAACCCGGAGAAAAGGGGAAACATCCTCGACATCGCTTATTTCGAGCCCGTGGACTGAGGAGGACGAGATCATGGCCAAGGAATACAGAACCATCCGGAATGACGTGGCCCTGCCCTACCAGTGGGCCTTGGGCAGGACGTGGACCCGGTTTTTCGACGGCCTGAAGGAGGAGAGGATCCTGGGGACGAAGTGCGACCGCTGCGGCAAGGTCTACGTACCGGCTAGATCCTTCTGCCCCGTCTGCTTCACGGACTTGATGGAGTGGGTCGATGTGAAGCCCCGGGGAAGGCTCGTCTCATGGACGGTGGTGAACACCTCCTATCACGGCCAGGTGAAGGAGCCCCCTTACATCGTCGCCCTGATCCGGCTGGACGGGGCGGATTGCGATTTTCATCACTTCATCGACGGGTTCAACATAACGGATGCCGGAGAGAGAAAGCGAAAGCTCAGGGCGGGGGCTAAAGTCAAGGCCGTCTGGAGTCCGTCAAAAAACGCCGATATCCGGGACATTGCCTGGTTTGCCCCTGTTTGACCGTTCCGCGCGGGTCCGACAATCCGTGTTGCGGAACCACAACCTGGCTGCATAAAAAAGGGAGGGAAGCCCATGTCATCAGGAGACTGGAAGGATCTGTACAAGGCGAAGCTATGCACGGCGGAGGAAGCGGCGCGTACCGTGAAAAGCGGTGACCGGATCATGAATCCCCTCATGCTGGGTCAGCCGACGAACCTGATCATGGACGCCATCGCGGACCGCAAGGACGAGCTCACCGGCTGCGAGTTCAACGCCCTGCTCACCATGCGGCCCTACAAGATGATGAAGCCCGAGTACAGCGGCAGTTTCAGGATCAACGCCGGCTTTCTGGGAACGCCCACCATCAGGGCCTGCTTTCCCGAGAGCGAAAGCTACGGCCGCTATGTTCCGGTCAGTTCCTTTTCCACGTCCAAGCAGTATGCCTACTACCGCAGGCCCGATGTCGTCGTGATGATGGTGTCGCCGCCCGACAACGACGGCTTCGTAAACCTGGGGCCCGACCTCTTCTATACCCGCGCCATGGTGGAAGGCCTGCATACGAGCCGGGGAGTCATCGGCGGCGCCCGGGTGGTCATTGCCGAGGAGAACGATCAGTTTCCGCGCGCCTTCGGCCATACGAAACTGCATGTTTCCAAGCTGTCCCATATCGTCCGGAACTCCGCGAAGCTGCCGGCCCCGCCGCCTCCCAATCCAACGGAAACGCATCAGAAGATCGCCGAAAACGTGGTCAGCCTGCTGAGAGACCGCGACACGATCCAGATCGGCATCGGCGCCCTCCCCATGGTTGTCTCCGACCTCATCGTCAAGTCGGACCTCCGTGACATCGGGGTCCTCACGGAGATGCTCCCCACGGGAGCCCCGCAGTGGGTTGAAAAAGGAATCTGCACGGGGAAATACAAGAAGTTCAGGCCCGGGGAGATCAACTGCACCTTCATGGGGCCGTCAGCGGAGCTTTACGAATTCATCCAGAAGAACGACTTCGTGAAATTCTTCCCCAGCAACGTGACGAACCATCCGGGTACTCTCGGCGCCGAGGACCAGCTCGTGGGCATCAACGGCGCCCTGGAGATCGACCTGGCCGGGCAGATCGCCTCACTCACCTGCGGCGAGCGGATCTTCAGCGGCCATGGCGGCCAGATCGATTTCGCCATGGGCTGCCGCATGTCCGAGTTCGGGCGGATGATCATCGCCACGGAGTCCGTGGGGCGGGACGAAAACCGGAATCCCATCAGCCGCATCGTGAAATTCCTGAAGCCCGGCGGCCTGGTGAACATCCCCTGCCACCTGATTGACTACGTGGTCACGGAGAACGGCATCGCGGGCCCGCTGGAGGGGCTATCGGTGGCGGAGCGGGCGGAGGCGCTCATCAGGATTGCTCATCCGCAGTTCCAGGATGAACTGGTAGGGGCGGCGAAGCAGAGGGGCATTTTCCAGTAACGGGAATTCCGGGCGCACAAAGAAGGGAGGAATCGGCACACAGCCGCTCCTCCCTTTTCTTTTCAATTCTGCTCCCGGACGTCCTCCGCGATCATTCTCATCGCCTCCCGCTCATGGTAGCAGGCGAAGGGAAAGACCGATTCGAAAAAGCCGCAGTGCCCTCCATGGGGAAAGATACGCAGGTCCAGGAACGGGCTCCGTGTGAGGCCCCGGAAGTCGTTCGCATCGATGAAGGGGTCGTCGGCGGAGGTGAAGATCGTGAGGGGCGTCTCCAGGCTCCGGAAGGCCCCATTCATGAGCGTGTACTGCCGGAAGTAGGTCCGGTAGTCGGGGTATTCCGGGTAATAGCCCATGATGGCCTCCGTGAGTCCCATGCAGGTGTCGTGCTTCTTCAGCAGGTCCTCGAACCGGTAACGCTCGGGGAAAAGGTGCTCCTTTATCCGCAGGGAGCGCTTCCACTTCTTCATGAAATACCGCCGGTAAACGGCAGGCCCCGCGTCGATGGCCACCGTGGCCTTGAGGGGGTCCAGCGGCGGGCTGACGGCAAAGACG
>PHBD01000025.1:0-19989 GCA_002841865.1 Deltaproteobacteria bacterium HGW-Deltaproteobacteria-19 | reverse complement strand
CGCGCCGGAGGCCGGGAACCCGTTCCCGGTCCCGCCGTAGTGCGATCCGGAGGGCGAAGTTGCCCCCCATGGAGAAGCCCATGATCCAGCAGGGGGCGCCCTTCGCCAGGGCTGCGGTCTGGCTGACGGCAGCGTGGGTTTCGTCGATGAGGGCGCCGTGGAAGAGCCCCTCGTTGAGGTGGTGGCTTTTTCCGTGGTCCCTCAGGTTGAGGCGGAAAACATCCAGTCCCCGGTCCCAGAAATAGCGCCCTGCCGAGCGGAGGTAGGCCGAGTCGGCGCCGCCCTCCCAGCCGTGCAGGAGAATAACCAGGCCCCGCGGTCGCCCGCCGGGCTGGGGGGAATGAAATCCCTGGAGGCGGGACCGGTAAACACCCTCCAGGATGACCTCCGTGGCGGCCTCTTCCATGGGATGGCGGCCGAGGACCCGAAGGCGCGAACTGGCAAGAAGGGATTGAACATGGGTATTTTTCAGCCAGCCCGAGGGCTGGTATGCACCGCTTGTCATTTTACACTGAACCTCACGGTATCAAGAATCTTTGCATCCGCATCCGCCAGCGACAGGACGTGCTCCCCCCGGACCGGTGCCCAGACATGGGACACGGCCTTTCCGGCCGGCCGGCCGTCGAGGATCCATACCGCACCTGCCGGGGATTTTGCCAGGAAAGATACCCGCTGGTTCTCCTCCGGGATATCCGGATCGAGGGCCAGAACGGCCCCCGAGGGTGGGTACAGGATGGCCGCAATTTTCCGTGGGGGCCCCGGCTCCGCCGCCGGCTCCGGCTCGGTCCCCGCCAGGAACCACTCGGTCCGGTCCGGCTCCGCTCCTGACAGGCGGACCGGCACGGCCTTCACTCCCTGCGGAGGCGTCGGCGGCCGGGATGCGGTCCGGCCGTGCAGGACATTCATAACCTCCAGCCACACCGGGGCGGCGCCGGAGACGCCGGTCACGTTCCACATCGGGGCACCGGAGAAATTGCCCGTCCACACTCCGACGGTGTACCGCTCCGAGTATCCGACGCACCAGTTGTCCCGCATGTCCTTGCTGGTTCCCGTCTTCACGGCCGTCCAGAACCGGGTTGCCAGGACGTTTTCCAGCCGGGAGGGGTCTTCCCCGCCGGCAGGAGGGACAGGGCGCCGGTCCGGCCGCCGTTGGCCAGAGCCCGGTAGGCCGTCACCAGTTCCCAGAGCGTGACGTCGGCCGATCCGAGGGCCAGGGACCAGCCGTAATACTCGCCGTCCTTACGGATACCGGAAAACCCGATGTCCCGGAGACGCAGGGCGAAGGGCTCCGCCCCGACCATCCCGAGAACCCGCACGGCGGGGACATTGAGGGACGACGACAGGGCCGTACGGACGCTCACCGGCCCGGAATAGCGGTTCGTATAATTCTCCGGCACATACAGCCCGGCCGGCGTCGGGATCTCCACGGGGGCGTCTTCCAGAATGGAGGCCGCCGTGAGGATTCTCCGCTCCAGGGCCAGCCCGTACAGGAAGGGCTTCAGGGTGGATCCGGCCTGTCGCGGGGCCCGGATGCCGTCCACAAAAGGCGCCGAGGAGCCGGGCCCCTGGTTGCCCACATAGGCCAGGATCCCTCCGGTCCGGTTGTCCGCCACGAGGACGGCCCCGTCCTGGACGTTCCGGTCCCGAATCATATCCAGGTACCGGCGGAGGATCTCCAGTACCTGCCTCTGCAGGTCACCGTCAAGCGTGGAGGAGACCCGCCGGCCCCCTTCCGCCAGGAGAAGCCGGGCCACGTGGGGCGCCAGGGCAACGGCCGGCTGGACGAAGTAGGGCTGTCCCAGCCGCTCCTCGGCGAGGAACCGCAGGCGTTCCAACGTTGTCTCCCCCTCGAGGGAGCGGGCCAGGCGCCATGCCCGGGCGGCAGCCTGCTCGGGTCGCGCCCGTCCGGCGGGGATCAGGGCCGCCAGCAGGTACGCCTCCTCGTCGGTCAGCCCCGCCGGATCCTTGCCGAAGAGGCCCCGGGAAGCGGCGGCCACACCCTGAAGCTCACCCCGGAAGGTGATCAGGTTCAGGTAGGCCTCCAGGATCTGGTCCTTCGTCCAGGCCTCCTCGATGCGGAGGGCTGTCCGCGCCTGGCGGATCTTTTCCTCCCAGGTCCGCCGCACCGCCCGCGGACGGGCCTCCCGGTCCATCCGTGCTGCGAGCTGCATGGTGATCGTGCTCGCCCCCCGGAGCGGGTCCCCGGCAATGCGCCTTGCGATGGCTCCCGCCGCGGCGAGCCAGTCCACACCGCCGTGCTCCCGGAACCGCCTGTCTTCCCCCCGGATGACCGCCCGGACGACGGCCGGCGAGACGTCTCCCAGGGCAACCCACTGGAGGCGCCGTCCCGAGGCGTCGACGCGCAGTTCGTGAATCACACGGCCGTACCGGTCCAGAAGAAAAGCCTCGGAAAGTTGCCGATCTTCCCGCACCTGCGCGAAGGCGGGAGGCGGCGGGCCGCCCCGCAGCATGCCCCCCACAATCCACACCGCTGCGCTTGCGGCAAGGAGCAGGATCGCAGCGGTCCACAGGAACAGACGTTTCTTCATCGCTTCATCGCCCGCGGGGAGGCTGATTTTCCGGCACCCGGCATCCCTTCCCGCAACGCCTTCGGGCCTGCCTCACGGCGCCTCTACCCGGAGGTCCCCGTTCGGCGCCTCGCCGAACATCTCCGGGGAGTAGAGCGCCTCCACCCGCGTCGGCGGCAGGTGGAACGCCCCGGCATTGTTCAGCCGCAGCGTGTACTCGACGGACCATTTCCCCTTCGGCACAAACTCGTAATAGAACCGGCAGGACTCGAAGGACTTCTCCGTAAAGGCCGGCCAGGCATACCCGCGGGACTTCTCCCCCACCTTGAGGAGGGACGATCCTCCCCCGATCTCCGTCCGGAGGATCGAGGCCCCCGCCGGGACGGGATCGCTCACGACGACCCAGGTCATGTCGGCTGCTGCGTCCATCTCCAGTTTTACACGGAGGACGTCCCCCGTTGTCCAGGTCCCTTTCTTTTTCTGCTCGATCGCGCGGACCGTCCGGGTCACCCGGTATCCCGCCGAAAAAGGCTTCTTCAGGGGAACCGCGGCAAGGCTGCGGACCTCCGCCCAGGGCGCCCCGCCGCCCTGGTGGACCAGCCGGAGGGTGTCCTTTCCCCGGGGCCACGACAGGGGCAGTACGCCTCCCTGGGGTGAGGAGGCCCAGGCGAGGCTCTTCGTCGCCGTTCCCAGGCCAGCCGTCGTGGTGCCTGCCACGGGATCCTTCTCGTATCGCGCCGAAAATGCGCGGGCCGCGAGAATTCCCCAGGCGTTGGCCACGGTGGTGTCCCACCGTCCACGCTTCATCCTTCCCAGGAAACCCTTGGCCAGCCGGGGCATTTCCTCCCGCCAGCTATTCTCCGGGAGAAGGGCCAGCATGGCCCTGGCGGCGTTGGCGTCCGCCGAGGCCATGAGCCACCAGAGGCGGTCGCTCCTCTCCGTTGAGAATCCCAAGATCGTTCCCTGCAGGCTCAAGCGGGCCCGGAGGATCTTCTGGGCCTCCCGGAGGCTCGGTTCGCGCCCCGCATGGCCATCGAGGCGCTGGAGCAGGCGGATCCAGTCGATCACCGCCGAGGTAGGCCACAGTTCCAGGTCCACCGGGATGGCCGTCAGCAGCTTGGCATCGAGCTCGCCGTACCGTGACAGGGCCTCGGCAGCGGCGACTTTGCGGATGGCCAGGTCCGCCGTGGGGAGACTCCCGGCCCGGGTCACCCGTCCGGCCAGGAAATTGCCGAGCCCGCGGCTGATCCGCTCCTTCAGGTCGTCCGGCAGGGTAAGGGCCGCCTCGTGTGTCACCGCCAGGACGTAGGACGTCAGGACGTCGCTCCCCAGGAGCATCCCCGGGAAATATTTCAGGAGGCCGTCCGAGTCCAGATACGACGGCAGTGTGTTCACAATGGACTGCCAGAGACCCTTGTCTCCCAGGACGACCGCCCGGGAGACCCGCTGTTCCAGGCAAATGTAGGGATAACGTTCCATATAGTCCCGCACCCCCGCCAGGCCTTGCCCCAGCCGGGGCCGGAGGCTGACTTCCAGGCCGCCGCGTCCGGCCAGGGCGTCCGCAGGCTTCTCCACGGGAACCCGGACCTCCGGGCGGAGCTGTTCCAGGGTGCCCTGGAAGGCCCGGACCGGGACGGCCTCAACGACCCGCTGCCGGATTTTCAGGCGGTCCGCTGCCGTGCCGCCGACCTCCCGGACCGCCAGCTCGTAGCGAAGCGACTGGACCCCGGCGGGAACCGTAATGGACCAGACCACGTCCCGGGCGGACCCGGCGGGAAGTGTTATCCGCTGCGGTGCCGGTCGTTCCCGGAGGGCATCCACCGTGAGAGATGCTTCCGCGTCAAGGGGGCGCTCCGTGGTGTTCCGCAGGGTAAAGGCCGCATCGAAGCGATCCCCTTCGCGAACCAGGGGCGGCACGCCCGAAAGGGCCATCAGGTCCTGGGTCGTGCGGATCGTCGCACCGCCGGTGCCGAACAGATCCGATCCCGCCAGGGCCACCGCGGCAATGCGGAACGCCGTGAGGGAGTCGTTCAGGGGAATCGTTACGGAGGCCTCTCCCCGCTCGTCCAGGACAACCCGTCCGTTCCAGTAGAGAAGCGTGTCGAAGAGCTCCCTGGTCATCTGCTTTCCCCCGCCGCCCCCGTGCGGCATGGCCTTCAGCCCGAAGTGGCGCTTCCCCAGGACCATCGACTGGGCCGTGGAGGTGGTCACCTCGCAGGACCGGCGGGCCATCATCGTCTCGAGGAGATTCCAGCTCTCGTTGGGCAGGAGCTGAAGCAACCCCTGGTCCACCGCCGCAACGGCCGCCTCCGCACCTTTCGGGAGGGGCCGGCCGTCGGCCCGGGAGACCCTGATCTTCACGGCCGCCCGCTCGCGGATGCGGTAGGCCTCCCGCTCCGGAAGGACCTGGACCTTCAACTCATGGGCCTTCCATCCCACCTGGATCTCGCCGATCCCGAAGCGCCAGGAAGGCTTGCCGGCATCGAACATGGCCGTCGGTGCGGGCGTCCCGGTCCGGCCCCGGACGGCCAGGACGGTCACGAAGACGTTGGGCGACCAGTGGTCCCGGACGGGGACCTCCAGGACGGGCCCCTTGCCGGAGAGCGTTCGGGTGAAGGCATCCAGGACACCCTCCCGCTCCGCCGTTACGAGGACCGTCGCTTTCCGGAAGGGCATCCGCACCTGTAAGCGCGCCGTCTCCCCGGGCTCGTAACGCCGCCGTTCCGGCAGGACGTCCATGCGGTCGTTGTTCCCGGTCTCGAACCACCAGTCCTCCTTGCCGGCCACCCAGACGGTACGCCGGGACTGGGCCGCATTCCCCTGTTCATCGGCCGTCCGGGCCGCCAGGATCAGGCTCCCCGACTGCGACACGGGCCCCTCGCAGGCCAGCCGGCCGTGTTTGTCGGTCCGGCCGGAGCAGTGCCGGCCCGCCTTCGCGATTTCCACGCTGCTCCGGTAGGCGTAGAATCCTCCCACCAGGCGGACCCGGTGGCTCAGGACCTTCCGGGTGTAGATGTCGACAGACACCTCGGCGTCGGGAACGGCCCGTCCCCGGAGATCCACCACCGCCACTCGATAGCGCAGTTTCTCCTGAGAGGCCGCCCAGGACTCGGGCTGGATGCCGATCAGCCGCCGCGATGGATAGACGGGAACGTTCGTCGCGGCGGTCTGCACCTCGCCGTTGGGATCGCGGAACTCCATCTCCAGATGAATCTCCCGGGGACGGTCCACCGTCGGCAGGTCCTTGAGCCGGGTCCGGATTGTCCCGCCCGGACCAAGGATCAGGTCCTGCGTGGCCAGGCGGCCTTTGGCCGGTTTTGCCTCCCCATCGGGCTCCTCCGCGGGCTCCGTCTCCGTTTCGTCCTCGTCCAGCCGGATTTCGCGGTGGGGTCGCTCGGTCACTCCTTCTTCAAGAGGCTCGCCGGTAAACTCGTACCCCTCCCAATCGGCAAACGATACATCCCTGTCGCGCATCTCTCCGCGGAGCTTCACGGGCAGGCCGTTGGCGCCGCCCCCGGAAAGGTAGGACGCCGACAGGTCCACATCGGCCTGACGGGCATTCACGAGGGGTTCCCGGGGGCCCTGGACGGTCGCTTTCATGAGCGGAACCCGGAACTCCTCCACCCGGAACTGGCCGGAGGAAAGCCTCCTGCCGCGCTTGCCGCCCATGGAGAGGGCGACGTCGTAGAGCCCGAGCTTCGCTCCCTGCGGGATCGCCCAGACGTTCACCGCCAGGCCTCCGGGCTGCCATGCCAGGGGCAGGCGATATTCCTGCCCGGTTCCCCGGTGCTCGATCACCAGTTCCTTCGGCATCGCGGCCGCCCCGGGAATGGAAAATCCCTTGCCCGTGCGAAGCCGCATCACGTGTTTCATGTGGACCGTCTCGCCGGCCCGGAAGAGGGACCGGTCAAGGATCGTGTGGGCGGCGACGGCACCTTCCGGTCCGCCGGATTCCGTCGGGATGTTGAAACGCCAGGGCTCGATGCCGTCGTTCCAGCTCGAATGGGTGAAGGTCATGTCGGAGCCCGACCGGGCGAAGACGAAGAGGCCGCCATGGATGTCCGCCAGGGCCCGGGAGGCCTCTTCCCAGTTCGTCTCCCCCTTGCAGCGGGGGAGATTGCCCTCCCGCGGCAGGGCCTTGTGAATGAGGGCGATCCCGTCAGGACCGGTTTTCCCTTCCCAGACCGGACGGCCCGAGCAGTCCCGGAGCGCCACCGATGCGCCCTTCACGGGGGCGCCCTGATCCAGGGTGGTCACCCAGACGAGGGACGACTCGCGGCCCCACTTGAAATGGGCCGCCAGGTTCGTCACCAGGGCGGCGGCGGGCACATAGAGCGGCGCCGGCTTCTCCAGGAGGCGATCCCCGAGGATCCGGCTCTCCATCTCCACGACGTAGAATCCCGGTCCCGGCATCTTCAAACCGACGACCTGTGTGGCCTGCCGGCCCGCAGGCATGGAAACGGGCAGCGTCCGGGTGCCCTTCTCCCCGATCAGGACGGGAGCCTCCCGCTTTGCCGCGGCGACGCGGTAGAGCCAGCGGATAACCTGAGCTTCCTGCCCTGCATCGATCGGGCGAATTTTTCCGGAGAGGCGCTGGTCGAGGACAGGCATTTTCCCGGCAGGTTTACCGGATTCCAGTTCAGGTCCGGCCTGCCCCTTTTCTTTCTTGACGCGGAGAAGCTGGGCGGCAAGATCCGCCTCCAGGTTCCGCACCGTCAAGGGAAGGAGCGCTCCGGCCCGGCTTTCCACGATGCCGAACCGCCCGGCGAACTTCGCCAGGGGCGGATACGAATCGGTCTTCACCGCCAGGGGAAACTGGGCGGTGTTGCTCAGGGTGCGGCCCGCCTCGTCCCGGAGATCCGCCGGCAGGCTCAGGGTAAAATTGCCGCTCTGGGGGAAAGGCCCTTCGAAGAGGGCCCTCCAGACGTGACCGGCGTGCTCCTCGTCGGGCCGGATGCGGGGTTTGAAGACACGGCCCGCCTTTGTCCGGAGGGTAATCTTCCCGAGGGCAGCCGCGGGCACCGGAGAGGAGAAACGTACCGACATCGGCAGGAGAGGGATGCAGGCTCGATCAGGCTTCTCCCGGGAGCAGCCGAAGTCCGCCCGGAAGGGGCCGCGGGTCTTGAAGGCGAGCGCCTGGTCCTTTTCCCGGGTCAGCCCCGTCAGGGACCGGACGCCGGCCTCCCAGACGAGGCTCACCGGCGTCTCGTCGGGAAACATCCGGCGCGCGCGGATCACGAAGACCTTGCGCCCCTGTTTCTGAAGGCCCAGGGTCGAGAGGATGGCCGCCCTCTCCTCGCCCGACAGGATCGTGATCCCGACCCGTTCTCCGATTCCCGCGACGGAAAAGTAGACATGCTTCAGGAACGATTCCTCGTCGGCCTCCCCATCAAGGAGAAGGACAAAGGCCTGATCCGCCTGGATGCCCTCGCTGCCCTCCCCGGGCCACGAACGCAGGATGGCGGGGCCGCCCGTGGAGAAGGAAAAAGCCTTCGCGCCCGAGATCCCGCGCCCCTCCAAGTCCTTCAGGCCCGGCTTCAGCTCGAAGCGGCAGGCAATCCCCGACGGCAGATCCCGGGGAAAATCATAGACCCAGTTCCGCGGATCCACCCAGCGCCCGCCACCCTTTTCCGGACAGGAAACCGTGAAGGGGTCCGCCAGCCGCGGATCGCCGAGGGGCACCATGGCGGTGCCGAAGCGGACGGCCACCTGCCGGACGTTCCGGACATTTCCCTGGGGACTGAACTGTTCGACGCCCGGGACGGCAGCCTGGGCGGCCGTCAATGGGGGCAGGACCAGCAGGAGCCACAGGAAGGCGAGGAGAAGTCCAATCGGGCGGGTTGGATTCGGGCGGTCGATCATCATGGCGATTCCCCTTTCTTTTTTGACGGGATCCGGCGGATCCCACGGGAAACAGGATGGCGACCCGGCCTGCTGTGGAAGACAGCCGGTCGCCGTTTTTCGTACGTCGAATGGTCAGGAGTGAGGGAAACGCAGCAGACGGGCATTTTCAAGAGCCTGCCGACCTTCATCCTAAAGGCCGCTCAAAAAGGGTTGAATGCAAGGCACCCGAAATTCCGGGACGCGAGGCGTACTTTTCCGTACGTCGAGCGGCACGGAATGAGGGCAACGCCGCAGGCAGCCCTTTTTCAGCGGCCTGCCGACCGCTTTCTCAACGACGGCATAATACGCCCTGCAAAGCGGAAAGCCCGTTTATAAATCGGAAGGGCCTCCTCGATCCTGCCGAGGGCCTTCCGGGCGGCTTCCTCCCCTACCCGGATGAGGTCCCGGGCGCGGGAGAAATCCATCCAGTGCAGATCCCCCACGTCGGGGCGGATCACGACGTCGGCATCCCGGAGTTCCTCCAACTGGAGGCGGTCCGAGGTGATCTCTCCGGCCCGGTAGAAAACATCCTGGGCGGTCTCGAACTGTGGCGACTCCAGGACCTCCCGGTCAACCACCACGGCGATGACCACGTCCGCCCCGGCCTTCCGTGCCGCTCGAATGGGCACCAGGCTCGTGATGCCTCCATCGGCGAGAAGCCACTCGCCCCAGCGGACGGGCTCGACGGCCCCGGGGACGGAGCAGCTCGCCAGGATGGCCCGGCGGAGGCTCCCCTCGGCGAAAACCACCTCCTGCCCCTTCAGGAGGTCCGTGGCCACACAGAGAAAGGGCAGTCGGGTTTCCCGGATGTCGATGTCGGGGATGAAATGATCGATCAGGGAGGCGAAGTCCCGGGGGGGCAGGACGGAGGGCCTGAAAAAGGACCGCAGCATGTAGTAGCGGGTCCGCAAGGACGAGACCACTCTGGTCATGCGGTTCGTCGTGGCGCTGGGAACCACGGAGAGGCCGATGGACTTCAGCTCCGAGTTCAGGAAGGCGGGGCTGGCCAGGTATTCGTCGATCTTCTGCCTGATCTCGCGGGGGGAGAGGCCGGCGGCATAGGCCCCGCCGATGAGAGCCCCGGCGCTGGTGCCGGCAATGAGGTCGAGGTCGATCCGCTCCTCCTCGAGGACCATCAGAACGCCGACGTGGGAAAACCCACGGACGCCGCCTCCACCCAGGGCCAGGGCAACCTTCTTGCCTGTCCACCTCATCTCCGACTCCCTCTGCCCATTCCTTCCCTTGTCTCCGGCACCGGTTTCCTCAACACGCCAGCGGCCTCCTGCGGGATGACACCTTACCCCCGGCGGGAGCCCCCGTCAAGACCGCTGCGGGATCCCCGCCCGGCATGCCGGATGCCATCTTTCAGAAATTCTCCGATCCCCCGATCGGGTCCGCTCCGACCCCGCCCGCCGCGAAGAGGCTTGCCACGGCGGCCGTCTGCTCCGGCGCCCCGAAGGAAACAAGGATGTCCCCGGCGGACAGTTCCATCTGGGGATCGGGATTGTAAAGCATCTCGCTTCCGCGGCGGATCGCCAGGATCGTCACACCGTGCGCCTTCCGGAGGGCCATGTCGCCGATGGTCCGTCCGTCCGCCGCAGATCCTTCCTCGATCCGGAACGTGACGACCTCCGCATCGGGGAGGCAGATCCGGAGATCCGTGCAGACGGCCGCCTCGGGGGAAAGGGTCCGCAGCATGTCGTAGCCGCCCGTCCGGATCTCGCTGACGTAGCGGTCGATCTCCGGCTTCGGGATCAGGTACTTCCGGAGGACCCGGGCAAAAATCTCGATGGAGGTCTCGAATTCCTCGGGGATCACCTCGTCGGCCCCCAGTTCGTGGAGCGCCGCCATTTCGCCCAGGTAGCGGGTCCGCACGATGATGTGCAGCGTCCGGTTGAGCCGGCGGGCCAGTTCCACGATCCGCCGGGTCGCCGTGGGATCGTTGATGGCCACGACCAGCGTGCGGGCCGACCGGATGCCCGCAGAGTCCAGGACCGCCTCGTGGGTGGCGTCGCCGTAGTGGATGGGCATGCCGGCAAGGCGCTCCTCCCGGACCGTGTCCGGGTTCGTCTCGAGGATCACGAAGGGGATGCCCGTCTGGCTGGCCGCCCGGGCAATGTTCCGCCCGTTGAGGCCGAACCCGATGATGACCAGATGGTCCCCCAGGAAGGTCTCTTTGGGCCCATGGTACAGTGATCCGCCTGTTTTGAAGCGGGCGGGCAGCGGCCAGGAGAGGATCCGGCGCCCCAGGCGCGGAGCCCCGGCGATGACGAAGGGGGTCAGGGCCATGGTGAAGACCGAGACGGCCAGGAAAATC
Organism: Deltaproteobacteria bacterium HGW-Deltaproteobacteria-19; assembly: GCA_002841865.1. Classification (GTDB taxonomy): domain Bacteria; phylum Desulfobacterota; class Syntrophia; order Syntrophales; family PHBD01; genus PHBD01. The sequence continues at coordinate 9,261 of PHBD01000025.1, read as the reverse complement.
TGGTAGATGCGGGGGCTCATCAGGCCGAAGCCGGTCCCGACCTTGGACAGGAGGAACGAGAACTCGCCGATCTGGCTCACGGCCAGGCCCGCCAGAAAGGCGATCCGGAAAGGAAGGCCCTGGATGATGACCGTACCGACGGCGAGGAAGGCCTTCAGGAACAGGACCCCGGCAGTCAGCGACAGGATGAGAAAAGGCTGCGCGAGGAAAAATCCCATGTCCAGGAGCATGCCGATGGAGACGAAGAAGAAGCTCGTGAAGACGTCCCGGAAAGGCAGGACATGGCCCACCGCCTCGTGGCTGTAGGGAGACTCGGAGATCATCAGCCCCGCCAGGAAGGCCCCCAGGGCAAGCGACAGTCCGGCCGCCTGCGTCAGCCAGGCGACGGACAGGCAGATGAGGATCACCGCCAGCAGGAAGAGCTCGCGGCTCCGGGAGCGGGCGACGGCGTGAAGCCAGAAGGGGACGATCCATTTCGCCCCGGCGGCGATGACGGCGATTGCCGCGGCACCTTTGGCCACCGCCACGAACAGGTCGGGTCCCGCGCCCCGGCCCATGCCCGCGAGGTGGGGCACCAGCAGGATCATGGGGACGATGGCAAGGTCCTGGAAGATGAGGATCCCCAGGGTGGTTCCGCCGTGCGGGGTATCCAGTTCGGCCCGGTCCTGCAAGGCCTTCAGCACGATGGCGGTACTGCTCAGGGAGAGGAGAAACCCGAAAAACAGGGACTGGCCGAACGGAAAGCCCGAGACCGCCGCAATTCCGGCACCGGCCAGAATCGTGAGGCCCACCTGGAGGGACCCGCCGAGGAGAACGGAGCGCCGGATCTTGACAAGATGGCGGAAGGAGAACTCCAGTCCGATGGTGAACAGGAGGGCCACGATTCCCACCTCGGCCAGGATCTCCACGCTTTCCAACTGGTGGATCAGCCCAAGCCCGTGAGGCCCGGCAAGCATGCCCGTGAAGATGAAGCCAACCAGGGCGGGGACGCGGATCTTCGCAAAGAGGAAGAGAACCGCCACGGAGAGGCCGAAAATAACCAGGATGTCCGCCATCAGGTTGTGCGGCATGGATTTTACCTGTCCAATCCGTCGATGTTCACGTCAAACAGCAGGGGCCAGAGCTTTCCTGTCACCAGGAGCCGGCGCCGGGCGGCGTCCCAGGCAATCCCGTTGGCCGTTTCAGCGGTGGTCCCCCTGAGGCGCTGCCGCAGGGCCGCCAGGTCGATCCAACCTTCCACCCGGCCCGAATCCGGATGGATCCGGGCGATGCGATCGCTCCCCCAGACGTTCGCCAGGATCCGGCCCTCGACGAATTCCAGTTCGTTGAGCCGGGAAACAGGGCGGCCCGCGTCGGTCACGGCAACGGACCGGAGCGTCCGGAAGGTCCGGGGATCGAGGACATGCAGACGGTCCGTCCCGTCGCTGGCGATGAGCCGCTTCCCGTCACAGGCGAGCCCCCACCCTTCGCGTGGGTAGGGGAAGCTTCCACGGAGGCGGAAGCTCTTCCGGTCGTAAACGTGAATGACTCCCGACCGCCAGGTCAGCTGGATGAGGCGCTCCCCGCAGAGGGCCAGTCCTTCGCCGAACTGGTCGTCCGGCATCCGGTGGACCCGCCGGACGGTGCCGCTCTCCGGCGTCACTTCCCTCAGTGTCGACCGGCCATGGAGGCCCGTGCTCTCGTAGATGAATCCCGCACGAAAAAGGAGGCCCTGGGTGTAGGCATTCCGGTCGTGGGGATACTCCCGGACGATCCGGGCCTCCCGTACAGGCGCCCCCGGCGCTTCGCCCCCGCCGGGTGTGCCGGACAGGGTGCCTGCCGCGGCGCCAAACACCTCGGGGACGACCGCCATAATCAGGAAAGCCATCAGGACCGCAGGAAGGGGCCCCGGGCGGGAACGGGCCATGGCATTTTCTCCGGCAAGATGCGGCATCATATTATGAATCGGCGGGTTTGTCGAGGCGGGCAGCCGTTCCGGATGCCCCGTGTCATCCGGGCCTGCGGGGGGGGGTTCCCTCACCCCCTCAGCCGTGGTATGATCCCGGACACGCGCGGCCGTAAAGACAAAGTGGGGACAGATTTGCAACCTGCCCCCGCTTCTGTTGACAATTTACGGGCACGGCCGGCTCCGGGGGAAAGGGAATGAGACTTTCGAAGCACGAATTCGACCGGGTGGTGCAACGGGCAATCCGCCGGATCCCCAAGGAAATACGACGACACCTGGACAACATGGTGATCTCCGTCCGGGAACGGCCGTCCCCGGAGCTCCTCCAGGTCATGGGCCTCCCCCCCGATTACCCACTCCTGGGGGTCTACCAGGGGTCGTCCCTGATGGAGCGCTCCCCTACCTACCCTCCTCTTTACCCCGACACGATCCTCATCTTCCAGGAACCTCTCGAAGAGATGTGCTGGACCCTTGAGGAACTGGAAGAGGAGGTTGAGATCACGGTCGTCCACGAGGTGGCCCACTTCCTGGGCATTACGGAAGAGCGCCTGATCGAGTTGGGCTACGAGTGACCGTGGGGGGCAGGCAGGGCTTTGTCCCCGTGATTACCGGAGGATCCGGCTGTCCCCACCCGGCTGCTGCGGAACGATGAGGCGGGAGGACTCGCGGCGCTGCATCTCCCGGGCCTGCGCCATCAGGTTCTCCACGTAGGCCTCCATCGCTTCGGGGAACAGGTCCAGCGCCTGCTGGAGGTTCTTTGCATCGATGGGAAACTGGATCGGGAGCGGACCCTGCGGGGTCATGATCTGGGTCTGCCCGGCGAAGAGGACCTTCCGGGTCTTGTCCGGCTCCCCGTTGGGCTTGACCGGCGACAACTGGCGGATCACCCCCACCTGGAGGTCTGAAAAGGTTTCCTCCCGGTAGAGGCTCTGCTGGTTTATCCGGACACGCTGCCGGCCGTCCGCGCCCTGGGTTTCCTCCGCCTCGTTCGTTTCCTGTGTTCCCTTGTGTTCCTGGTCTTCGGTCATGATCATCTCCAATTGGCTGAAAGGGGGACAGATCCAAATCTGCCCCCACTCGAGTTTGTCCCCCCGGTTGAGTCAGGGAGTGGGCTGGAAAGGGGGACGGATTTCATTCCGTCCCCCTTTCCATGCCGCCCCATTCCGTCAGATCGTCTTGGCTATGTGCTTCATCATCTGCTTAAAGACCCCCTCGAGAATATCGGAGGAGATGAAATAATCGGGGCAGCGTTCGAAGAACAGGGCATTCATGGCCTTTGCGGCCGCTTCGACGTCGCCTCCCCTGCTCTGGAAGATCTCCCGCATCTCCGCATCAAGCTTCCGGGCCTCCTGGGTGGTCGCGGCGATGTATTGGGCCGCCTCGTCTCCCGTAACGTAGCCGTAGTGGTCTGCCCCGACGATCGCCAGCGGCAGGGGCCTGAGCTTCTCCAGACTCTCCAGGTACTGGGCCATGTTCGAGTTCGCCGAGGGAAAAACCGTATCCCGATAGGGGATGCCGACGGTGTCGGAGGCAAAGAGCGCCTTCATGCTCGGCTCGTAGGCCGCGATCGAGCAGGAGGAGTGCCCGGGCATCTCGTGGATCTCCAGGGAAAACCCGCCCAGGTCGATCCGGTCGCCCTGCTTCAGGGTCGTCCCCCGGATATCGTCCCGCCACGTGTAATCGCGGCCCGCGAGGCCATGCTCAGCCTTGGCCATCTTTGCCGCCAGCAGGCTGAACGTGTTGGCAACCTCGATGGCCTTGGGCATGGACAGGATGCTCCAGGCCGGTGCGGATGCACAGACTTCAATGGCCGGCCAGGCCCGCTTGAAGTACGGGACAATGCCGATGTGGTCGAAGTGCGAGTGGAGGATCAGGATCTTCGTCAGGGTTCGCGGATCGAGACCGAAGGCATCCATCTGGGCGATGACGTCCGGCAGGATGTGGGCCAGCCCGCCATTGATCAGGACAGCCCCTTCCCTCCCCTTGAGGAAGTAGACGCCCGACTCCTCCCGTCCCAGGTACCAGAGCCCGTCGCAGATCTTTCCCGCCTGACGATGCCGCATGGCCGGACCTCCTTTTGCTTTATTACGGCTGCTTGTAAAGCATGATTTTTGCTGTTGTCTGGAGCTTCTTGACCAGTGCCCCGAGCGCCTGGTTCTTCTTCTGGTGTTCCAGGTAGAGGGACACCCGGTCTTTCACCTTCTCCAGGGGCATGGGCCGCACGGCATTGTGCTCCTGGACCTGGATGATGTGATAGCCGAAGTCCGTCTCCACGACCGGGCCGATCTCGTTGACCTTCTGCGAAAAAGCGGCCTGATCGAAGGGCTTGACCATCTGGCCCCGGGGGAACTCTCCCAGATCGCCGCCGTGCTCCTTGCTGGGGCACTCGGAGTATTTTTTCGCCAGTTCCATGAAGTTTCCCCCGGCGAGGAGCTGCTTGCGGACGTCCTCCGCCTTGGCCTTCTTTTCCGCCTTCACCTTCTCGTCATCGCCGGTTGCCTTGGCGATCAGGATGTGGCGGGCCCTCACCGATTCGGGAATGGTGAAGGTCTTCTTGTTCTTCTCGTAGAAGGCGGAGATCTCCTTGTCGGTGGGCTTCCCCTGCTTGCCCATGCTGCTCTTCACGAGCTTGTCGAGCTTGACGCCGAATGCGATCTCCTCCCGGAGCTGGGCCTGCGAGGTTCCACTCTGCTTCATCAGGTCCTCGAGGGTCGTCCCCGGCTGCAGGGTCCCCTTGACCTGCTGGATGGCCTCGTTGATCTCCTGCTCGGATGCTTTGACGTTCCGCCGCTTGATCTCGTTGGCCAGGAGTGTTCGGGTGACGAAGTCGTCGATGATGCGCTTTCGCAAGTCGCCGCGGAGCTTTTTCTTCTGCTCGGCGGTGAGCTTCTCTTTCACGGAGGCCAGGCGCTTTTTCAGGATGGCATCGATCTGGCCCTGGGTCAGCCTCGTCCCGTCCACCTCAACCACCACGTCGGCCGGCACGGGAAGCGCCGTGGCCGCCGCGGCCGGCGCCTCCGGCCCCGCTGTTGCCGCGGGGAGAGGAACGGCCGGTGGTGCCTGGGCCTGCTGGGGCGCCGCGGCAGTATCCGCGGGTTTCTCATCCTTGCCGCAGCCCGCGGGAAGAATTAGGAGCACAAGGACCAGCAAGATTGAACCGACCGCATATGCCGCACGCTTCATGAAGATCACTCCTCCTCCCGGTGGGGCTTCCCCCTGCCCGGCGCCGGCGGCCACTGCCGTCCGGATGCTTAAATTGTAAAAATTTTCCGTTGTATATGCGAAAAGAACGGGTGTCGTCAAGGATGGAAACGGCGAGAGCCCGACGCAGCCTGCTCCGCCTCCATCAGGACCTCCAGCAGTTCCCCGGCGGCTGCCTCCCCGTTCTCCTCGCGGCGGTCCGTCCCGGGGCTGAATCCCGCCCGTTCCAGAAGCTGTCTCACCCCGCCGAGAAGGGGGACGTTCGGCAGGCCTCCGTCCCGGAGGGCATGAATGGCCCGGAGGGTCCGGAAGGCGTCAAACCAGCCGTGGAACTGGCGCCGCAGGTGGACGGGACCCGGCGCCTGGCGGCGGATCGACTCCCAGGCGCGGAGAAAGGCCTGCTCTTCAAGGAACTGCGCCAGGACCGGGTGGATCCGGCGGGCCCGATCAAGCCATTCCTCTCCGGAACGGTCCGGGTCTTCCTCCATCAGGCCTATCCATTCCCGGAGAATCCGGAAGATCTCCGGCGCGTACAGCTCTCCGTCGGCGGCTTCCTCGCCGGAGAGAACGCGGGACATGCGCCGCCCGGTCCCGAAGGGAACGCGGAGCGACGGCCGGGGCGAGGGGCGGACGACGGTGCCGCCGATGCGGCCCACGAGTCCCAGCTTGGCCAGCTTGTTGAGAAAGTAAAAATCCTCCCCGGCGCGGCGTCGGCTCATCCCCCGGACGGCGGCATAGGCCTCGCCCGTGCAGGCGATGGTGGAGCCGATCGTGTGAAAGGCATAGGGCGAGCCGGCCCAGCGGAGCCCCAGGACGTAGGCGCGGAGAAACACTTCATAGCGCAGGATGGCCTCGCGCAGGACCGGGTCTTCCGCCTCCTGATGGGCGAAATCGATGACGGCCCCGGGGGCCTCCACCCGGTCGAAGAAGGCACCGACGGCGGACAGGTAACCGGCATCCACGCGGGTGTCGGCGTCCAGGCAGACAAGAAAGACAGGGTCCTGCTCCCCGTCGAGCACGGACAGGGCCCGGTCGAGGCCGATCTTGCGCGCCAGTCCGACGCCGTCCCGGTCGGGGATCTCGAATCCCGGGGAAGATGCGTCGATGGCAGCCAGGCGGAGAGCGCTCCGGCGCATGCAGGCAAGATCCTCTGCCAACCAGGGAGTCTCAGCTGCCGGCCCCGGATTCGAACCGGCGATTAGGGCCTCCAGAATCTCCAGGGTCACCAGGTTGTCCCGGATGTCCGCCGGGTCCTCAAGAGAAGGGCGTCGATTGTTAACCACGACCACGACCAGGGTGCGGGCCAGCTCCGCTGCGGGCTGGCGGGCCAGATCCGCCAGCGTCCGGAAGAGGGAGTCCCGCTCCGCCAGGGCCGGGATGACGATTGCCCGGGAGAGGCCGTCCAGGGGACCGGCCAGGAGAGGATGGACGGGCTTTTCCGCCCAGCCGTCGAGATAGCGCCGCATTGTCCGGGACCGGCTCATGGCGCCGCCGCCTTCACCAGGCTCCGGAGCGTTTCGTAATCGTCGCCCTCGATCCAGCGGATCGGGACGCCCCGGCGCTCCATGCCCCGGAACCAGGTCTCCTGCCTCTTGGCGAACTGGCCGATGCGTGTCTTCAGGGTCCCGACCATCTCGTCATACAGGAGGTCCCCCTTCAGATGCAGGCCGATGTATCGGTACTCGAGGCCCAGTTCGTGGAGCCGCTCCCAGGAGACGCCCGACTCGTGGAGCTGTCGAACCTCCTCCAGGAGTCCTCCGGCCAGACGCGCCTCGAGGCGGTCGGAAATACGGCGCCGTAGGACGGCGCGTTCCCAGCGAACCCCCAGCACCAGGGGCCGGAGCATCGGACCGGGCTCCGCGGGAACGTCCGCCCGGTGGCGGGCGATCTCGATGGCCCGGAGGATCCGGGCACGGTCCCCCAGGTCCGAGGTGTTGTGAAGGCGGGGATTTGCGGAGCGGAGAAGATCCGCCAGCTCCTCCTCGCTCCGGTCGCGGAGTTCATGCCGGAGTTCCGGGTTCTCCGGCACTTCTTCCATGCGATAGTCCCGGAGGACCGCCTCGATGTAGAGCCCCGTTCCGCCCGCCAGGATCGGGACGATCCCCCGCTGTGAAAGCTCCGCGAAGCAGTCGCGAAAGGCCTGCTGGTAGGAAAAGACGCTGAACTCTTCCCGGGGATCCGCCACGTCGATCAGGTGATATGGAACGGGAACGCCGTCGACGACGTAATCCCCCAGGTCCTTGCCGGATCCGATATCAAGGCCCCGATAGACCTGCCGGGAGTCGGCGGAGATCACCTCCGAGCCCGTCTCCCGGGCCAGCCGGGCGGCCAGGCGAGTCTTCCCCGAGGCTGTGGGACCGACAATGGCGATCAGGTTTACCGTTTGCACGTTCATGACTCCGTTCCCGGGGCCCCGATTCGACTGCGACGGCGCAGAAAAACGTTTGCCGCGGCGGCCGCCCCGCGCCGGGGAGCGGCCGTGAAATTGTCTTGAAGTGGCCGCGCCTGCGTGTTAGCAGGAATTCCCCCATTTTACAATTCCAGGGGCGGATCGTTCCCCATGGCTGAAAAAACGTTGGACCTGGGTCGGGGCCCCATTCTTCCACTTCTTCTCCGAATGAGCTGGCCCTCCATGGCCGCCATGCTGTCCATGGCACTCTACAACCTCATGGACACGCTGTGGCTTGCCCGAACGAGCCACCAGGCTGTGGCGGCCCTGACGGTGAACTTCCCGATCCAGATGATCCTGGCCGCCCTCGGTGTCGGCACCGGTGTCGGAGCCGGGTCCTACGCCGCCCGCATGTTCGGGGCGGGCAATCTCGAGGCAGCGAGGAAAACGGCAGGCCAGGTCTTCCTGCTCACCTTCGTGTTCGGGATTCTGCTGATCGTCCTCACCCTCGCCGACCCCGACGGTCTTCTCCGCCTTTTCGGCGCCTCCAAAGACATCCTGCCCCAGGCGCGAACGTATTTGACGATCGTGATCTTCACCTCCCCGTGCGTCCTCTTTTTCATGATGGTGAACAACCTGCTTCGCGCCGAGGGAAGACCGAACCTGTCCATGCATGTCGTTCTCGCCTTCTCCGCCGTCGGGATGGTCCTGGATCCACTGTTCATCCTTGGCTGGGGCCCCATCCCGGCCATGGGGATCCGTGGCGCCGCTTGGTCCGCCGTCATCTCCCAGTCCGTGGCGGCACTGCTGTCCCTCTATTTCATCAGCCTCCGGTCGTCCAAGTACCGTCTCGACTGGAGCCGGCTCCTGCCGGACACGGCCATTCTCCGTTCCATCTTCCAGACGGGCTTTCCATCCATCGTCATGAACCTCGTCATCAGCGCCGTCATCATCGTCTACAACCATGCTCTCATTCCCTTCGGCGACGAGGCGCTGGCAACGCTCGGGATGTGCTTCCGGGTGAACGGCGTGGTGATGATGATCCTCTTCGGTGTGGGCCACGGCGTGATGCCCATGGTCGGCTACAGTGCCGGCGCCCGCAGCTATGAACGGCTGATCGAGACGGTGCGGGAGGCAACCCGGTTTTCCCTCATCCTGGCGGTGGCGTCCTTCCTTCTGCTCGAGATCCTGGCACCCCAGGTCCTGGGCCTGTTCTCGACCGATCCGCGGCTCACGGCGATGGCTGTACCAGCCCTGCGCATTTTCATCTCCGCCATGGTCATCATCGCCCCGGCGCTGGTGTGGATCAACATGTTCATCGGGCTTGGAAAGGGATCAACGGCCATGTGGCTGATGTTCGTCCGGGACATGCTGCTCCTGGTGCCGCTCCTGGTCTTCCTGCCGCCCTTCTTCGGCGTCAGCGGCGTCTGGATGGCCCAGCCCCTTTCCAGTGTCGTGGCGTTCTTCATCATCCGCCGGCGCGCGCTGCGGGAGATCAACTCGTTCCGGACATCAGCGGCCGCGTGAGCAGGAGTGTGGAAAGTGAGTCGGATTTCAAATCCGCTTGCATCCTCTTTGAGCGCATCTTGGCGCGGGGGCTGCCACGGGGGCTTCCGCCGTCGCGGCCTTTTTTCCCGCGATCCGTCATCGACGGTCTGTCAGGCTGGAGGGATGGGAAAAAAGTCCCAATTGCTCCTCTGGAAACCCCCGGTCGCGCCCCCGCGAA
>PHBD01000024.1:65875-67206 GCA_002841865.1 Deltaproteobacteria bacterium HGW-Deltaproteobacteria-19 | reverse complement strand
GTACCTGAACCGGTACGGGATCACGGAGGAGGCGATCGCGGCGGTGTCGGTGAAGAACCACGGGAACGCGCGGAACAATCCGTATGCGCAGCTGCCGCTGTCGATCACGGTGGGCGACGTGATGCGGTCGCGGAAGATCGCGGATCCTCTAAAACTGTTGGACTGCTGCCCGATCAGCGACGGGGCGGCGGCCATCATCATCGCGAACGAGGAGGTGGCGTCGCGGACGAAGCACCCGGTGTGGATCAAGGGGGTTGCGCACTGCTGCGAGGACTACCTGTTGGGGGACCGGGACCTGTCGAATCCGCAGGCCCTTCGGGAGGCGGCGAAGCGTGCGTACGCCATGGCAGGGATCACGAAGCCCCTGGAGGAGATCGACGTGGCGGAGATTCTAGAGCCGTTCAGTTACATGGAGCCGTTGTGGCTGGAGGGTCTCGGGTTTTGCGAGGCCGGTTGCGGGGCGTCCCTGGCGGTGAAGGGAGTCACGTCGATGGGCGGGAAGATGCCGGTGAACCCCTCGGGGGGTGCCCTGTCGGCGAACCCGGTTCTGGTGGCGGGCCTGGCGCGCCTGATCGAGGCGTCGCTGCAGGTTCGGGGCGAGGCGGGGGCGCGGCAGGTGAGCGGCGCGACGACGGCGCTTGCGCAGGGGTTCAACGGTCCCTGCGGCCAGAGCCACTGCGTGTGGATAGTCAGCGGGAAGAAGTGAGGTGAGCCATGGGAAGAAGAGTAGCCATCGTAGGAACGGGACAGACCTATCACAAGAGCCACCGTCCGGACGTGACGTCGAAGGAGATGATCCGGGAGGCGGTGACGGCGGCTTTGTCGGACGCGGGTCTGACGATCCGTGACATCGACGCCATCGTGATCGGGAACATGGATCACTTCGAGTCGATCAATTACGTGGACACATACAGCGTCGAGGGGTCCGGGGCGTACATGAAGCCGATCATGAAGGTGACGACGGGCGGGACGACGGGGGCGACGGTCGCGATCGCGGCCTATTATCACGTGGCCTCGGGCCTGTTTGACCGGGTTTTGGCGATCGGGTTCGAGAAGAACTCGGAGAGCGACACGACGGGAGCGATCATCACGTGCTCCGATGCGATCTGGGACCGGTTTTCGTATTCCGGGGCGATTCCGAGCCTGGCGACGGAGGCGACGGCGTACATGGAGAAGTACGGGGCGCGCCAGGAGGACGCGGCGGTGGTGGGAGAGCGGGACCGGAACCACGCGATGAACAATCCGTATGCGCACCTGCGGCGGCCGCTGACGGTGGCGGACATCATGGCGTCGCCGATGCTGGCGTACCCGATCAAGCTGGGGGACATCTG
>PHBD01000024.1:48464-65809 GCA_002841865.1 Deltaproteobacteria bacterium HGW-Deltaproteobacteria-19 | reverse complement strand
CCTGTGGAGGAGATCGACGTGGCGGAGCTGTACCTTCCCTACACGTGGGCGGGCCTGAAGTGGATCGAGGACATCGGGTTCTGCGGTCCCGGTGAGGGTGCGAAGTTTGTGGGGGAAGGGAACACGCACATGGGCGGGAAGCTGCCGATCAACCCTTCGGGCGGCGTGATCTCGACGAACTGCATCGGGGCGACGGCGATGCTGCGGGTGGCGGAGGCGGCGATCCAGGTGATGGGCAAGGGCGACAAGCGCCAGGTTCCGGACGTCCGGAACGCGCTGGCGACGGGCTTCGGGGGCTGCTTCTGGTCGGACGTGGTCATCCTGAGCTCGGAGAAGCCATAAGGATACAGGAGGAGCCATGTCAACGGAAAACAGAGCAAGCGAACCGCTCCAGGTCATGTTCACCGACCCGATGCCGTACGAGTGGTCGATCGGGCTGTACGGGAGCGTATTTTTCCAGGAGATCCGGAAGAACCGGCGATTCACGGGGATCAAGTGCCCCGGCTGCGGGCTGGTGTACGTGCCGCCGCGGCGGGTGTGCGGTCCCTGCTTCCGGGAGCTGACGGAGCTGGTGCCGCTGTCGGACACGGGGGTGATCACGGCCTTCTCGGTGGTGAACTACCCGGGGCAGACAACATCTTTTCCCATCTCATCAACGAGACGGACCTGAGCAGGATCAAGGTGGGCATGAAGGTCCGGGCCGTCTTCAAGGACGCCGCGGATATGCAGGGAAACACCCAGGACATCAAGTACTTCGAAATCATTCGCTGATTTGAATATTCGTCCGGGCAACGCATCATGAAAAACAGAGAAGAGGGGATCGTCACATGAACATGGCAGCGTACCTGATCGACGGGATCAGGAAGTTCGGTGAGTACGAGCAGTTTATCTACATTGCGAACGACAAGCGAACGATCCTGAAGAACACGGAGATCGACCGCCGGGCGCGGTCCCTGGCGACGGGTCTCCAGAAGGCCGGCATCGGGAAGGGCGACATCGTGGGTGTCATGGTCGGCAACATCCTCGAGATCCCGGAGCTCATGAACGGCATCATGCGCATGGGCGCCGCGTACCTGCCCATCATCTTCATGCTGACTCCCAAGGAGATTCGCTACATCCTGGAAGACTCCCAGGCCGGGATCCTCATCACGGAAAAGAACATGTGGCCGAAGATGAAGGAGGCCCTCGAGGGGAACACCTTCGTGAAGCAGATCATCGTCATCGGCGCCGGGCCGGGGGACGACCTGCCTGAAAAATTCATTCCCTACGAGGACTTCGTCGCCAACGACGGCTCCCAGGGAGACGTCCGGGACCTGTCGCCCGACGACCTGGGCATCCTGATGTACACCTCCGGCTCCACAGGCTTTCCCAAGGGCGTCATGCTGACCCACGGCAACCTGGTCGGGAACATGCTCCAGGGCTTCAAGGTGTGGCCTTACGAGGAGCGCAAAGAAGTCTCCTATGCCTGCGTGCCCATGAACCACATCTACGGGTGCCTGGGGTATCACGAGGCCTGCTACTTCGGCGGGAAGCTCATCCTGGTTCCCCCGTTCGACCCGGTCAAGACCCTCGAGCACATGACGGAGTTCAAGGTGTCCGTGACGGGCCTGGTGCCGACCATGATCATCCTGATGATGATGGTCTACAAGCCGGAGCAGCACAGCCTGAAGTCCATGAAATACTGCGTCAGCGCCGGGGCTCCCCTGGCGGAGGAGACGCTGCTCCAGGCCCAGCAGATGTTCGGCATCAAGATCTACCACGGATACGGCTGCACGGAGGCGGGACCCACCATCGCCCGCCAGCCGAGGGAAGGAAAGTTCAAGGCGGGCTCCGTCGGCCCGGCGCTCCCCGGTCTGGAAATGAGGCTCGTGGACGATGAGGGCCGGGAGGTTCCCCGGGGACAGGTCGGGGAGATCATCGTCAAGGGTCCCGGCGTGACGAAGGGGTACTGGAACAAGCCCAGGGAGACGGCGGAAGCGCTCCGCGACGGCTGGCTGCACACGGGCGACCTGGGACGCCTGGACGAGGACGGAGAGCTTTTCATCGTCGGCCGGAAGAAGGACCTGATCATCAAGGGCGGCGAGAACATCGACCCGGGCGTCTCGGAAAATGTCCTGGCGAAGCACCCGGCGGTCATGATGGTTGCGACCGTCGGCATCCCCGATGCCAAGTACGGAGAGGAGGTCGCCTCGGCGGTGGTCCTCAAGCCGGGCCAGCAGGCCACAGAAGAAGATCTCCTGGCGTATGCGAAGGAGCACCTCCATTCGTTCGTGGCGCCGAAGCGGATCTTCTTCATGCCCTCCTTCCCCATGACGGGAACGGGCAAACTTCTCAAACGGGAAATCAAGGAAATAGTAAAAGACAAGTAGCCACGCGAAGCGGGAACCCCCGGCAGGAGGTACATTGCGGCGATGCCGGGGGCTCCTGATTCATAAAATGAGCAGAAAGGATGTGGAAACCATGATCAAGAAGCTTTGTGTCATCGGCGCGGGCACCATGGGGGCGGGCATCGCCCAGGTGGCCGTCGAGAAGGGCGTCGAGGTGACGATGCGGGACGTGGAAGACCGCTTCGTCGAGAAGGGACTGTCCACCATTCGGAATTTTCTCGGGAAGAAGCTGGAGAAGGGCAAGGTCACGAAGGAGGACCACGACGCGATCCTGGGGCGCCTGAGGGGGACGACAAGCCTGGAGGAGGCCGCGGCGGGGGCGGACATGGTGATCGAGGCGGTCATCGAGGACACGGCCCTGAAGCAGAAGGTCTTCGCGGAGCTGGACGGGCTGTGCGCGCCGTCGGTGATCCTGGCCTCGAACACATCGACGCTCAGCATCACAAAGATCGCCTCCGTGACGAAGCACCCGGAGCGGGTACTGGGTACCCACTTCTTCAGCCCGGTTCCCGTGATGCGCCTCGTGGAGGTCATCTCGGGAGAGAAGACGGACGCGAAGATCGTGGCGGCCACCATCGAGGTGATGGGCGCGTTCGGGAAGACCGCCATCAAGGCGAAGGACGTACCCGGGTTCATCGTGAACCGGTTCCTGTGCCTCCTGTACAACGAGGCGGCGGACCAGATTTACAAGGGCTACGCCACGGCCCAGGACATCGACCTGGGGCTCAAGCTGGGCTCGAACCACCCCATGGGCCCCGTGGAGATCATGGACATGGCCGGGGTGGACGTGGTGAACAATGCCCTCAAGGCCCTCTTCGAGATGACCGGGGAGGAACGGTACCGGCCGTCTCCACTCTTCGAGCAGATGATCGGTGAGAACCGGCTGGGCCGGAAAACGGGCCGCGGGTTCTACGACTACGCAAAATAGGGCCGTGCATCGCCCCGGAACGCCCGTCGGGCGTTCCGGGGCAGAGAGAGGAAAGGCGGGAAGCATGGAAGAAGTGTATGCGAAGCTGGCGAAGCACCTGGACCGGCTGCCCATTCCCTATCCGGAGACGGAGTCCGGAATCGAGCGGGAGATCCTGGCCCGCTGGTTTTCTCCCCGGGAGGCGGAGATCGCCCTGGCGATGACGGGCCTGCCCGAGGCAGTGCCGGCCATCGCGGCGCGGCTGGGAACGGAGGCGGAGCCCCTGGCCCCCGTCCTGGAGGACATGTCGAAACGAGGGCTCATCTTCCGGATCGCCAAGGGGGAAAAGCGTTTTTATAACCTCGTCCCCCTGGCGGAGGGCATGTGGGAGTTTCACATCCACCAGAACAATGTGGAGGATGTCCGGCTCCTCCGGAAGTACTTCGACGAGTTCATGACGAAGGGCTGGTACGGGACCAAAACCTCCCAGCACCGGATCGTCCCCATCGCCCAGAGCATCACCCCGGACATGGAGGTCCTGCCCTACGAGCAGGCGGAGGCCCTCATCCGGGCCCAGGCGAAGATCTCCGTCGCCACCTGCATCTGCCGGAAGGAAGAGAAGATGGTCGGGGAGGGGTGCGACCACCCCACGGAGACCTGCATGGCCTTCGGCGCGGGGGCGTTTTTTTACATCCAGAACGGCCTGGGCCGGGAGGTCTCAAACGAAGAGGCCCTGCAGATCCTCCGGAAAGCAATGGATTCGGGACTCGTGCTTCAGCCGGGAAACGGGCAGAAGGTCTGGAACCTCTGCATGTGCTGCGGCTGCTGCTGTGCGCTCCTCCGGACGCTGAAACGGATGGACCGGCCCGCGGAGGTGGCCCATACGAATTTCCGCTCCCGGGTCATCCCGGAGGAATGCACGAACTGCGGCATCTGCGAGGGCCGCTGTCCCATGGACGCGATCCGGATTGAAGAAACTGCGATGGTAAACCCGGACCGGTGCATCGGCTGCGGTGTCTGCGTCGGCTCCTGTCCTTTCGATGCCATCAAGCTCGATTACAAGAACCCGCAGGAACGGTACACCCCCCCGCGGGACGTCATGGAGATGCAACTCACCATCGCCCGGGAACGCGGACTTCTCTGATCGTCCCAGGACGGGAGCTTCTCGCCGATCCGGGGAGGGTCCCGAATCTTCCCGCCGGCGTTTTTCGCTCCTTTCGCGGGCGGAGAAAGGAATCGAGCATGTCTCAAGACGTATTCAGGCTGCTCCAGCAGTACCTGGACCGCCTGTCCCTTGGATTTCCTCCCACGGAATCGGGGGTCGAGATCGAGATCCTCCGGAAACTGTTTACAGAGCGGGACGCCGCCCTGTTCCTGGCCCTGAGCCCACGGCTCGAAATCCCGGCGGACGTCGCCACCCGCCTGAACCGGGACACCGTCGAAACGGCGGAACACCTCCGGGACATGGCCTCCCGGGGGCTCCTCTTCACCCTGCGGAAGGGCGATGTCGTGAAATACGGCACGATCCCCTTCGTCCATGGCCTCTTCGAGTTCCACCTGAACCGTCTCGACCGGGAGTTTTCGGAACTCCTGGAGCGCTATTTCCACGAAGCCTTCAACGACGCCATAACCCGGGGAGCGGCGGCTTTCCTTCGCACCGTACCGGTGCGGGAGTCCCTCGATGTCTCGCATCACGTGGCCGCCTACGAGGACGCCGTGGAGATCCTCCGCGGGCAGCCCCGGATCGTGGTCGCCGAATGCATCTGCCGCAAGCAGCAGAGCCTCCTCGGAAAAGGCTGCGGCAAGCCCCGGGAGGCCTGCTTCATGTTCGGATCCATGGGACAGTACTACCTGGACCACGGGCTCGGCCGCGAGGTCGGACTGGAGGAGGCCGTCCGGCTCCTGAAGGAAGCCCAGGACGCCGGCCTCGTGACGCAGCCGGCGACGGCGCAGAACCCCGGCGGCATGTGCAACTGCTGCGGCGACTGCTGCAGCGTGCTCAGGGCCTTGCGTCTGCATTCCAAACCCGTTGAGATGGTCTTTTCGAACCATTACGCCGGCGTCGACCCGGATGCCTGCACCGGCTGCGGGGCATGCCTGCAGAGGTGCCAGATGACGGCCATCACGATGGATGAATACGAGCGGGCCCGGATCGACCGGGACCGCTGCATCGGGTGCGGCCTCTGCGCGACCGCCTGTCCCGTGGAGGCGCTCCGGCTGTTTCCCAAGGAGGAGCAGAGGGTTCCCCCGCCGGGAACAATGGAACAGATGCTGAACATGGCCCGGCTTCGGGGATTGGCCTGACCGCCCCCGAGATGCCGGACCTCAGAAATAGAAGGAGAAACACTCATGGAGAGCAACATCAGCCGATTTCTTGAATTCAACATCTCCACATACGGGGAGTACGAGCAGTTCATCTACCTGGGACCGGAAGGAGAGAAACGGTTCAAAAACACGGAACTCCTGGATCAGGCCCGCCGCCTGGCCACAGGGCTCCGAAAGATGGGCGTGCAGAAGGGAGACATTATCGGCACGGTGGTGAGCAACCTTCCCGAGACCCCGTCGCTCATCAACGGCATCAACCGGTGCGGCGCCGTCTACCTTCCCATCATCTTCATGCTGACGGCCAAGGAGATCCGCTATATCCTGGAGGATTCCCGGTGCAAGTTCGTCCTCGTGGAGGACAAACTCCTGCCCAAGGTCCGGGAGGCTGCGGAGGGCGTGAAGACGATCGAGACGATCATTGTGATCGGCAAGGAGCGGGGGGAGGGCCTTACTCCCTACGACGACCTGATGGCGAAGGGGAACGACCTGGGGGACGCGGTCCCCGTCGAGGCGGACGACCTTTCCATCCTGATGTACACCTCCGGCACGACAGGATTTCCCAAGGGCGTCATGCTGACCCACCGCAACATGGAAAAGCAGATGATGACGGGTTCACAGGTATGGGGAGGAAAGAAAGGGGAAATCATGCTGACGACGGTCCCCATGAACCATATCTTCGGCGTCATCAGCACGCTGGAGCTTTATTCCCTTGGCTGCGTCAGCCTGCTGATGCCCCCTTTCGACCCCCGCAAGGTCCTGGACGCCATCCGGGACTACAAGGTGTCCTTCATTCCCGTCGTTCCCACGATGCTCATCTTCCTGATGATGGTCTTCGGCCCGGCGAAAGACGACACATCTTCCCTGGATCTCCTCATCTGCTCCGGCGGCCCCCTGGCCCTGGACACCCTGGAGAACGCCCAGAAGACCTTCAAGATCGAGATCACCCAGGGATACGGCTGCACGGAAGTCGGCGGGTCCATGACGCGGCAGCGCCGCGACTGGCCCCGCAAGCCCGGCAGCGTCGGGTTTCCCCTGCCCGGCCTGGCTCTCCGGGTCGTGGACGCCGACGGGAAGGACGTCCCCCGGGGCGAGGAGGGAGAGGTTGTCTGCAAGGGACCCATCGTCATGAAGGGCTACCTGAACAAGCCCGAGGAGACCGGCAAGGCCCTCGTAAACGGGTGGCTTCACACCGGCGATGTCGGGAAGCTCGACGAGGACGGGGAGCTCTACATCACGGGCCGCCTGAAGGACCTGATCATCAAGGGCGGCGAGAACATCGACCCCGGCGTCGCCGAAGGCTGGCTGTACAAGCACCCGGCGATCTGGGAATGCGCGGTTGTCGCCATGAAAGACCCGAAGTACGGGGAGGAGGTCGCCGCCGCAGTGACCCTGAAGCCGGGCCAGCAGGCCACCGAGGAGGAAATCCTCGCCTATCTGGGCCAGCATCTCCATCACTTCGTCGCCCCGAAGAAGATCTTCTTCTTCGACGCCATGCCCAAGACGGGCCTGGGCAAAATTTTGAAGCGCGAAATACGCAGAATCATAAACGATAAATAGAAAATCCCCAAGAACGGAAGGAGACGCACCATGGATTTTATTCTGAACGATGACCAGAAAATGCTGCGGGATACCGTGCGAAGGATTGCCGAGGAGAAGTTCGCCCCCATCGCTGCGGAGATCGACGAGAAGGAGGTGTTCCCGTCGGAGTCGGTGAAGGTCCTGGCGGAGAACGGCCTGTTGGGCGTGCAGATCCCCGAGGAGTACGGCGGAGCGGGCGCCGGGATGCTGGCGATGGTCCTGGTGGTGGAGGAGATCGCCCGGGTCTGCTGCTCCACCTCGGTCATCCTGACGACCCAGGCCCTGGCGAGCGATCCGCTCCTGCTGGTCGGCACGGAGGAGCAGAAGAAGAAATATCTCTACCGCCTGGCCTCGGGGCAGTGCCTGGGGGCCTGCGGGATCACCGAGCCGGGGGCGGGCTCCGACGTCTCGGGGATGAAGACGACGGCGAAGAAGGTGGACGGCGGGTATGTCCTGGACGGCGCCAAGATTTTCATCACCAACGGAGGCGAGGCGGAGATCGTGACGGTCCTTGCCTACACCGACCGGGAGAAGGGCAACCGGGGCATCAGCATGCTCATCGTGGAGAAGGGCGAGGCCGGATTCACGGTGGGGAAGAAGGAGCACAAGATGGGGCTTCACGGCTCCGACACGCGGGAACTGGTGTTCGAGAACGTGTTCCTGCCGGCGGACCGTCTGCTGGGCCCGGAGGGCGGCGGATTCCGGACGCTGATGACGACCTTCAATTACACGCGTCCGGCCGTGGGCGGCCAGGCGCTGGGGATCGCCCAGGGGGCGCTGGAGGCGTCGATCAAGTATGCCAAGGAGCGGGTGCAGTTCGGGAAGCCCCTGTCCTCGTTCCAGGGGATGCAGTGGATGCTGGCGGAGATGGCCCTGTCGGTGGAGACGGCGCGGTCCATCGTGTACCGGGCGGCGTCGATGATCGACTCGGAGCCGGAGGCGGTGGATCTTCCGAAGATCGCCTCCATGGCGAAGTGGTACGCCTCGGACGTGGCGATGAAGGTGACCACCGACGCCGTCCAGGTCTTCGGCGGGTATGGCTATGTCCGGGAATATCCTGTAGAGAGAATGATGCGGGACGCGAAGATCACCCAGATCTACGAGGGGACCAACCAGATCCAGCGGACCATCATCGCCGGGCAGATCCTCCGGTAACGAGGAGCGCGGCAGGGACGTTTCGGCGGCAACAGGCAACGAAACCTCAATCTCCTACACAAGGAGGAAATCATGAAGTATCCGGAACTATCGTTTGAGCCGTTTTTCAGTTGGGTGAACCGCTCCCGGATCATGTACTCCCCGGGCCTGCGCAGCGAAGTGGGCTACGAGATGGCCCAGCTGGGCGGGACCAGGGCGGTGATCTTTACCGACAAGGGTCTGGTAGGCGCCGGGGTGGCCGGGATGGTCGTCGAGGCGGTGGAGAAGTCGGACCTCGCACTGGCGGGGGTCTTCGACGGGATCCTTCAGGATGCCCGGATCGACCTCATCAACGAGGGAGCCCGGTTCTACCGGGAAAAGGGGGCTGACTGCCTGATCGCCGTCGGCGGCGGGAGCGTTATGGACACGGCCAAGGCGGTCAACATCCTGATCGGCGAAGGCCTCGACGATTTTGCCCCCCTGGCTGCCCAGGCCGCCCTGTGGGACGGGGCGAAACCCCTTCCGCCCCACATCGCCTTTCCGACAACAGCGGGGACGGGCTGCGAGATCACCAACGCCATGGTGGTCCTCGACACGGAGGCCCATGCGAAGCTGCAGGTCACCCATCCCTTCTGCAACTCCGACATCGCCATGCTCGATCCGGAGCTGACCCTGAAGCTGCCGGCGAAGATCACGGCCTTCACGGGCATGGACGCCCTGACCCACGCCATCGAGGGGGTGACGTCCAACAACGCCGAGCCCATCGCGGACGCCCTGGGGTTTCATGCAATCCGGATGATCTGCCGCTACCTGCCCGTGGCGGTCCGGGAGCCCGACAACGTCGACGCCCGGGGGAACATGCTCCTGGCCAGCACCATCGCCGGGATGTGCTTCGTCAATGCCATGACCGGGGCCGTCCATGCCCTCGCCCACACCCTGGGAGCCCTCCATGGCATCCCCCACGGGCTGGCCAACGCCATCATGCTGCCCCACGTCATGGCGTTCAACCTGGAGGAGCGGCCCGAGCGGTTCATGATGGTCGCCGACGCCATGGGAATCCCCGTGGATGGAAAGGAACCGCTCGAGGCGGGACGCCTCGCCGTCCAGGCCGTAAAGGACCTCCTGAAGGAGGTGGGGCTCAGCCAGACCCTGAAGGACTTCGGCGTCCCAGGCGACCGGGAAGGCCTGCAGCCCCTGGTGGACCTGGCGTCCGGCGACGGACAGATCAGCTATAACCCGCGATACGTGGAAGAGGAAGACATCATCAACCTTTACCTGAAAGCCCGTTAGAAAGGAGAACGCTCATGGAATTCTGGAAGGATCCGCAGGAGGCCGTCACGGCGATTCTGAAGCTTCACGAGGCGGTGTCCAAGGACCCCGAACTCTCGGAGGGTATGAAAAAGGTCAACCAGCTCATCCTGTACGATTACACCGAGAGCGGCCCCGGCTGTGCCGTCTGGGTGGATGCCCGCGGCGGCAAACTCGAGTTCGGCGCCGGCGATCCCCCGGGGACCCCGGACCTGGTCATGAGCCTCTCCGCCGACGATGCCCACCGGTCCTGGTCGGACAAGCTCAATCCGGTCATGGCGATCACCCGCAAGAAGATCCGGGTCAAGGGCTCCGCCGTCGGCCTCCTGAAACTGGCGCCGAAGCTCAAGAAGGTGGCCGCCGTCTACGTACAGGTCCTGAAAGACCTGGGCATGGAGGACAAGATCATCAAGTAGTCATTCCGGAACTCCGGACGGGGGGTGCTCTACGCCCCCCCGCCGGGATGCCTTTTCTCTCATGACAGGGAGGGAGAAAGACCATGTGCCGCTACTGCACGGAATACGGCAACGGAACAAAATGGTATCTGAATCCGGATAATTACCGCCCGGAGCTGTTCCAGGCCCCGGGGCACAACACCGCCTACGACATGCTCTCGGGGGTCTACAAGAACAGCTTCGAGGTCGGCGCCACCGCGGACAGCGAAGACACGCTCCCGGACTACAACTTCGGCGGCGCCTTCAACATCGCCCTCGAAAAGATCACCCAGCACCAGGGGCAGGTCCTGCCCCTGGAGGACGCCCTCCGGGTCATCGACATGACGCCGGGGGACCGGTTCCTCCTCATGCACTGTGCCTGCCGGCGCCATTTTGGTCACAAGGACGTGTTTTCCTGCCTCTTCTTCGACCCAGTCGTGGACCGGGCCCTGGAGCAGCGCCCCTGGGAAACCGACAGCCGGGTCATCACCCGCGAGGAGGCGAAGGAATTTGAGAAGGAGATGGACCGCCTCGGCCTGGTCCATTCGCTGTGGGACTCCGGCGTGGACTCGGACGGGAAGCCGCCCATCGTCATGTGCCACTGTCTGGAGACGGACTGCATGCCCACCCGGATCCGGGCCCACTTCGGTATCGTCAACGCCCAGCGGAAAGGGGAATACGTCTCCGTCGTCGACCGGAAGAAGTGCGCGGAGGGCTGCACGAAGATGCCCCTCTGCCTTCCCCGCTGCCCCTTCGGGGCCCTGCGGTATTCACCCCTGGACATGATCGCCAGCGTGAACATCAGCCGTTGCTTCGGCTGCGGCCTTTGCCGGACCGTCTGCCCCACCGGGGCGGTCCGCCTCGTGGACCGAACGACCTATCCGGCCCTCGTGGACGAGTGGTAAGGTTCCCGGGAAAGGAGATGGATGCCATGGAAGAGCACGTGACACCCCGCTACCGGGTCGCCGTGGACGAGGATGCCTGCGGCAATGCCATCGATTGCCTGCTGTGCGTCAAAACCTGCCTCGACCACGGACCGAACGTCCTGGGCTACATGAACAAGGAGGCCCCGGACCTGGACAAGTTTATTCCCCGAAGGCTGGAGGACATCGACCACAAGATCATCTCCGGCTTCATGATCAACTGCGACGGCTGCGGCGAGTGCGTCGCCGTCTGCCCCAAGAGCGCCCTGACGCTGGTCGTTCCGGAGCCGCAGGTCCACCGGGCCCTCATCCCCCGGGACGGCAGCATCGTCCTCTGCGGCACGCTGGCCGACGGGACGGAGATTTTCCCCGACTAGGATGAGCGGAAACGTACTGCGGGCGGCTTGCGCCGCCTTTCTTTCCGGCCGGGGCTACGCGGCCCGCACGGATTTCATCGTGCCGGGAACGGACATCCGCGTGGACGTGGCGGCGGTCCTCCCGCGGATGCGGGACCTGAAGATGAGGCTCAAGCGCGGCTTCGTTCCCACGGGGATCCTGCATCCCCTGATCGGAGCCGGCTGGGTGACCGTAACCGAGATCGTCCGCCGGACGGGCTATCCGGCGGGTCACGTCGCAGCGGTTCTCGAGGAGGCGGCTGGGGAACGGTGGATCGACCTGGATTTTCAGGAGCCGGAGCCCCGCTGCCGGATCCGGGACTACCGACCCCCGGCGAAGGAGTGCCTGCTGGCCTTCGACGGCACGGAGCGCCTGGCTGAGAAGCTGGAGCGCCTGGAGGCGCTGGCCGGGTGTTATTCCCGGGCCCAGTTCGTTTTTCCGTATGACCTGGACGAAAAAACGACAGAGACCCTTGCCGGCCTCGGTGCCGGAATCGTCCGGTATCACCGGGAGCACGGCGTCTTCCAGGAGCTTGTTCCCGCGGAATCCCTGGAGATCGACGATCCGGGCCGTTTTGCCCTGATCGTGGAATACGTCCTGTACGAGCATATCTGGATCCGGACCGGGGAGGTCCTCTGATGAAGAAACCGCGTGTCTTCTCCTTCACGGGAAAGGGCGGGTCGGGCAAAACGACCCTGGCCTCGCTGATGCTGGCCGCCCTGCTTCGCCGCGGGACCTTCCGGGACATTCTCGTCATCGACGCCGACCCGGACGCGAACCTGTCGGCGACCCTTGGAATCCCGGTGGAGGCAACGGTCGGACAGGCGGTGGACCGTCGCCGCAACGAGCTCAAAGAGTCGGCGGGGCGGGGAAGGAAGCTGCGTTTTTCCCTCTGGGACACGATCCGCCACGACCGTTCCTTCGATTTTCTCGTCATGGGCAGGACCGCCGGGGAGGGCTGCTACTGCGCCGTCCACTCGGCCCTGACGGAGAGCCTGCTGGACACGATGGCCATGTACGACCTGGTCCTGATGGATTTCGGCGCCGGCCTGGAGCACTTCAGCCGCCGCGCCGGGAATCCCTCGGACACCCTGCTGATTTCCTGCGATCCCTCGCGGCTGAGTTTCGACACCGCCCGGAGGATCGACGAGCTGGTGCGGGAGCTGTCCCTGCCCTACGAGCGGATCTTTCTTGTGGGCAGCCGTTTCCCCCGGGAAGCCGAGGACCTCTTCTATCAACTGGCACGGGAGGCGGGAATCGAGTCCCTGGGCGTGATCCCCGCGGACGGCGACGTGGCGGCCCGCAACCTCGCCGGAGACGACCTGCTGTCCCTGGACCCGGTCAACCCGGCCCTCCGGGCCGCTGAAGGCCTGCTCGAAAGGCTCGTCGCGTCGGGACCGGCATCCTGAAACACGAAACCCCTTATGTCCCGGGACCTGCGGAGAACCGGGACCATTTTCCCAGGAGGTGGGGCCATGAAAGGCAATACAGGCAAGATTCTCAACGTGGATCTGACGTCGGGTGGAGCGGAGATAGAGGCCCTGCCGGAGGCCTGGTACAGGCAGTATATCGGCGGCAGCGGACTGGCGGCCAAGCTCTTCTGGGAGCGGGGGCGTTTTGACCTGGATCCCCTGGATCCGGCGGCCATGCTGATCTTTATGAACGGCCCCTTCGCGGGACTTCGCCTCTCCGGAGTAAGCCGGAACAGCGTGGCAGGATGCTCTCCCCTGACCGGGCATTGGGGGGACTCGTCCTGCGGGGGTTATTTTGCACCGGAACTGCGCTACTGCGGCCTCGACGGCCTCGTGATCACGGGACGGGCCGGCTCTCCCTCGATTCTCATCCTCGAGGACGACCGGGCGCAGGTTCTCGACGCCTCCGACCTCTGGAGAAAGGGGACCGAAGAGGTAACGCGCCTCCTGAAGGAGCGCTACGGGAAGAACGCCCGGACGCTGGTCATCGGTCCCGCGGCGGAGCGGCTGGTGAAGTTCGCCCTGATCCTCAACGACGGGCACCACGCCACGGGCCGGGCCGGCTTCGGGACCCTCATGGGGGCCAAGCAGCTAAAGGCCATCGTCGTGAAGGCCTCGAAAAAGACGATGGAGCTGGCGGACCCGGAGGCGTTCGAGGGGCTCCGGAAAGACCTGAACGAGCGCATCAAGGAGGCCCTGGCGTCCAACGTCCTCCACGAGAACGGGACGGCGGCGAACCTGATGGGGGGCGTCTACAGCGGCGACGTCCCCGTGAAGAACTGGACCTCCAACTTCTGGGAGGACGCGGCGGAAGCCCTGTCGGGAGGCACCCTGACGGAGCTGTACCTGACCCGCCGGGGGGCCTGCGCCTATTGCGGCATCGCCTGCAAGCGGGTCGTGGAGGTTAAGGACGGCCCCTTTGCCGTTCCCGAGGGTCCCGGCCCGGAGTACGAAACCATCGTCGCCTTCGGGACTCTCATCGGCAGCATCGACCTGGCGGCGACCTGCAAAGCGGGACGCCTCTGCAACGACCTCGGGATCGACAGCATCTCCGCCGGCGGGACCATCGCCTGGGCCATGGAGGCCTTCGAGCGGGGGGACCTGACCCTGGAGCAGACGGACGGCGTTCCTTTCGTCTGGGGCGACATGGCGACGGTCATCGACGTGATCATCCCGAAGATCGGCCTCCGGGAAGGCAATCTCGGCGAACTGCTCGCCGACGGCAGTGTGAAGGCCGCCGAGAAGATCGGAAAGGGCCTCGACTACACGGTTCACAGCAAGGGGCTGGAGGCGCCGATGCACGACCCCCGGGGCGGCGGGCACGGGATGGCCCTCACCTACGCCGTCGGTGCCCGAGGGGCCTGCCACGTCGCCGACCCGATGCTGTTCATGGAGATGGGGGCGCGGTACTACCCGGAGATCGGCTTCGACCTGATCCTGGAGCCGCAGACCTCGGAAAACAAGGCGGAGGCCGCCGTGACGGCGGTGGCCCTGGGGGCCATCGAGAACAGCGCCTGCTTCTGCAACTTCGCCGACGCCGAGGTGACCATTCCGGACTGGCTCACCCTCTTCAATGCCGTGGCCGACTACGGATGGGACGCCGAGGAAATGATGCGGGCGGGGAAGCGAATCTATTTCCTCAAGCGCCTCATCAACCACGGATTCGGCCTGACGGCCAAAGACGACAATCTGACGCCCCGGATGCTCGAGCCGGGCAAGGACGGCGAGGCCGAGGGCTCTCAGGTGGACCTGCCCTTCATGAAGGCCAGGTTCTACGAGCTCATGGGCATCGACCCCGAGAAGGGCATCCCGACCCGGGAAGCCCTCGAGGCAGCAGGCATGGCCGAAGAGGCGGCCCGGGTCTGGGGCTGAATCTCCGCCCGGCGACATCCAGGCCTTGACATTTTTCCTCCTTTCTTTATTGTAGCTGGAAATCCCTAGGAAAGGAGAAGGTTTATGAAACGCATCCTGATCGCCGTCGCCATCGTTTTCCTGTTTGCAACCGTCGCGGCCGCCGCCGGCCCCAAGACCTACCAGGTCACGGGACCCGTCCTGGAGAAAAAAGACAACATCATCGTCGTTCAGAAGGGAAAGGACAAGTGGGAGCTCGCCCTGTCGAAGGACACGAAGATCAAGGGCGATCTCAAGGTGGGATCCAAGGTCACCATCGAGTACACCATGACCGCCGCCAGCATTGACGTCAAAGAGGACAAGAAAGCCGACAAGAAGGCCGAGAAGAAGGCCCCCGCCAAAAAGTAGCCGGCGGGTTCCCGCAGGCATGCGAGGCGGCCCGGCCTCCCCGGCTGGGCCGCCTTCTTTCCCGGCCCCTTCCCGGCCGGAACATCCGGAGGCGTCATGGCTCAGCAAATCCCGCCGATTCTCGTCGCCAGAGGCAAATCGGACCTCTTCCTGTACCCGAAAATGGCCAACCGGCACGGGCTGATCGCCGGTGCCACCGGCACGGGCAAGACCATCTCCCTCCGCGTGCTGGCGGAACAGTTCTCCGCGCTTGGCGTCCCCGTCTTCCTGGCGGACGTCAAGGGAGACCTCTCGGGAATCGCACGGCCCGGCGGGGATCACGCCAAGGTGGCCGAGCGTGTGAAAGAACTCAAGATGCATGAGTTCTCCTTCTCCTACGAGGGGTATCCCGCCGTCTTCTGGGACGTCTTCAGCGAGAAGGGCCACCCGGTCCGGACAACGGTCACAGAGATGGGGCCGATTCTCCTGTCCCGGATCCTCAACCTGAACGAGACCCAGAGCGGCGTCCTGAGCATCCTCTTCAAGATCGCCGACGACAACGGATTCCTGATCCTCGACCTCAAGGACCTGCGCGCCATGGCCCAGTACGTGGGCGATAATGCGGACCGGTTCCGCCTCGAGTACGGGAACATCTCCAAGGCCAGTGTCGGCGCCATCCAGCGGAACCTCCTCGTTCTGGAGGAGCAGGGCGGTGAGAAATTCTTCGGCGAGCCTGCCCTCAACATCGACGACCTGCTGCAAACCGACGCGGCGGGGCGGGGAGCGGTCAACATCCTCTCGGCCGACCGGCTCATGCAATCCCCCAAGGTGTACGCCACGTTTCTCCTCTGGCTCCTGTCGGAACTCTTCGAACACCTCCCCGAGGCGGGGGACCCTCCGAAGCCGAAGCTCGTATTTTTCTTCGACGAGGCCCACCTTCTCTTCAACGACGTCCCGAAGGCCCTGGAAGAAAAGATCGAGCAGGTGGTCCGGCTGATCCGCTCCAAGGGCGTGGGGGTCTATTTTGTCACGCAGAACCCGCTGGACATCCCCGACGCGGTCCTCGGCCAGCTTGGCAACCGCGTCCAGCACGCCCTGCGGGCCTTCACGCCCCGGGACCAGAAGGCTGTCCGGGCCGCCGCGGAGACCTTCCGGGCCAATCCCGGCCTCGACACTGCCGCGGCCATCCTGGAACTCGGCGTGGGGGAGGCTCTCGTCTCCATGCAGGACGAGAAGGGAATCCCCGCCATGGTGGAACGGGCCTGGATCGTCCCGCCCCGGAGCGCTCTCACGCCCCTGACGCCTTCCGAGCTGCTCGGGATCGTAAAGGAATCTCCTATTTACGGCTCATACGAAAACGTGGTGGACCGGGAATCGGCGTACGAGAAACTCAAGGCCCGGGCGGGACAGGAATCGGAGTCGATGCCGCCCGCAAAGGGGGGGAAAAGGGAGCCCAAAAGCCAGACGGAGCAGCTCGTCGGCGCCCTCACCACGAGCGCCGCCCGCGCCATCGGCAGCCAGATCGGCCGGCAGATCATCCGCGGCGTCCTGGGATCCCTGTTCGGGGGACGGCGATAGCAACTGTCCTTCTCGGAACCCCTCAGAAGAGACGGATACCGCGGCCACGAAAAAGGGAACGGATTTCAAATCCGCTCCTCCTTCCTTTTTCCTTTTTTATTAACAGAACCAGCCGCCGATCGGGGGCTTGGGAGGGGGACTTCCCTCGCGCTCAGAAGCGTTTTTCCGACCCTGCATCGTCTCGCTCCGCTGCAAAGTCATAACTCGCGCCCAGGGGCGCTCAGACAGATGACTTTGCGGGCGCTGCGCTGCGACGGCAGGGTGCCCCGAAAAAGCCACTATTCGCGCTCCGGGAAGCCCCTCTCCCCGACCAATGTTCGCGGGGGCGCGACCGGGGGTTTCCAGAGGAGCAATTAGGACTTTTTTTCCATCCCTCCATCCTTCTTGGACGTCGACGAGGGATCGCGGAAAAAAAGGCCGCGACGGCGGAAGCCCCCGTGGCAGCCCCCGCGCCGATGCGCTGAGTGCATAGGAAAGGGGGGCTGGCCCGTTAGGAAAGAAAATAGAAGGAAGGAGGTGCGGATTTGAAATCCGTTCCTCCGTTTCATGGACCGGCGGGTGTCCGGTCAAGCAACGGCGGGCGGCAGTTCCGAGGGAGGTTCTGCGGGTGGAGGCGGGACGTGCAGCACTTTCGTCCGGGTCCCGAACCGGCTGAAGATGACCCC